>NZ_JAZFNF010000003.1:0-608709 GCF_050586165.1 Rhodococcus sp. 24CO
TCAAGAGTCGTGTTACCCGTATTCGCACCCGTCACCGAGTACGTGATCGTCTGACCAGCAGCAACATTGGTACCCGACACCGGATCCGCAGTCTTCGCGACTGTAAAGCCGGGAACGGAGTGATTGGTCTCCACTGGGGGAGGAGCGATCGGCGGACCGGTCGGCGGCTGCGCGGTGCCGGAGACCTTGTTGTTCAGGACCGTGCCCGCAGCAACACCGTCGTTGACCTTCACCTCATAGGTGAGAACGACGGACTTACCCGCTTCGAGAAAACCAGTCCACGAAAGGGTGGTGCCCGACAGAGTCGGAGCAGCGGCAGGAGCACCGTCGATGGTCGCCTTCAGCGAACCGGGAACGACAGCGGCGTTATTGAGAACCGCACTCAGATCATCGTCGATCTTTACCGGATCGAGCTTCGTCTTACCGGTGTTGGTGCCGGTGACGGTGTACTTGATCGACTCGCCGGCCTGAACCGTCGAACCGGAAATCGGATCAGCAGTCTTCACCAATGTGAAACCGGGAACGGAGTGATTGGTCTCCACTGGAGGAGGAGCGATCGCCGGAACGGTCGGCGGCTTTGCAGTACCCGTGACCTTGTTGTTCAAGACCGTGCCCGCAGCAACACCGTCGTTGACCTTCACCTGGTAGGTCAGGACAACCGACTTACCGGCCTGGAGATCGCCGGACCACGACAAAGTGCTGCCCGACAAAGTCGGAGCAGCGGCAGGAGCACCGTCGACGGTCGCCTTCAGCGAACCGGGAACAACAGTGGCGTTATTGAGAACCGCGCCCAGATCGTCAGTGATCGTGGTGGGCGCGAGGGCCGTCTTACCGGTGTTTGCACCGGTGACCGTATACGTAATTGTGTCGCCGGACTGCACCGTCGAACCGGAAGCCGGGTCGGCAGTCTTCGTCAACGTGAAACCAGGCATGGGATGCGTCGTGCAGAGATTGGTTGCAGGATCACACGTCGTCGGGGGAGTTGTCGTCCCCGGGACGAGGTAGTTGTTCAGGACTTTGTTGCCACCGTCTTTGACCGTGACGGTGTATGTGACTGTCCCTTTGCCGCCGGCTGGCAACGTGCCGCCGACTTTGATCTTGTCGGCGCCATTCAATGCGGCGGTGAGTCCGCCTGTAGCAGCACCGACCGCAACCGTTCCGTCATCAATGACGTCGGCAAGGTAGTCCGTGTAGTCGATCGTTGCCGGGGAAGTACCCGGGTTCTCGAAATTGAGTGTGTAGGTGATTGTTTGGCCGATATTGACCGTCTCACCGGTAGGTGGTGACGACGATTTCTTTACGAGAACCGGAGTGTTCTTGACCTTGCAATACACGTTGTCACCCGGGGTGAGTGCTGCCTGCGCAACGTCACCGACCTTGAGAGTCTGGGTCACACCGTTTACCTGGCAATCCCATGAGGTCGCGTAGTTCGCGGTCTTGGTCGCCGAGGTAGTGGGCTTCTCCCAGAACGTGACGGGAGTAGGTGTCGTATCTGCGAGGAGCGTCCGCCAGCCAGTCGATGCCGTCGTATCGGTAGCGCCGGTAGTGGTGCTCTTGATCTCGGTCGCTGCAGCGGCACCTGCGTTAGCGTGGTGCCCGGTGCTCATGCCGATAGTGAAATCGTCACCGGGGGTGACACGCGTGAGTTCCTTGTCGATCTTGACCTTCGACAGCAGGACACCGAACGCCAGACCCTGACGTGAGGTAGCCAGAACGGTATTACCGAATGTTGCTGCGAAGTTGGTCGGAGCGGTCGATGCAACAACCAAAGTTCCTGGCGAATACTCCTGGTTGTTGACCAGGTTCCAAGAATCGCATCGGACGGTGGTGGCGGGCATAGCCGTCAGTCCACCGTCACAGGCGCGAATTCCGGGGTAGTCGGGATCACCCGCACCGACGGTGCGTGCGATCTGACGAAGAGGCTTGTCCGAGTTGAAGGTCAGGAACTCCTTATCGGTCGACGTGTTCGCGTCAGTCGACTCGGCGTCAGCGGCCACGAGGCCGTAGTTGAGGACCGTGCCGTTCGGCCCCGTCATAACGATGTTCTTCAGCGACACCGTTCCACCGGATTGTCCATTCACGGAGGACTTCTGGTAGATCGCAGGCTTGATCGTCTTCGGCACACCCGTGTACGCGGACGACCCTAGAGCCGCGTAGTCCAAGGTGGGAAGAGGCGACGCTACGATTCCCTGGTGCGTCTTTCCTGCCACCGAGTCGGTGAGGAAGGCGTTGAACTTGATCTTGTAGCCCTCGGTGAGCTGAATTTCCATCGGCTGCCCGGCTGCGGAAGTAGCCGTGGCCTCGTTGAGCGCCGACATGTCGATCCAGCAGATGTTCTGCGAGAAAGGGCCGGTGTTCGGGGCACTGAACGCGCAGCCGTTTGCAGGCTGTTCGTCCGGAAGAACAGCGGCGCGAGCCGGCGCCTGAGCCTGAACGGGACCGCCGAGCGTCGCGGCCGGTTGCGCTGACGCAACTACTGCCGTCGCGCCGGAGATACCGAGAATCATCGCGATGGTGGTCCACACCACCGTCCACGCTCGCACCCAGGGCGGCAGCCCTGCGGTGAATATGGCCGACCTTGTCGGCGGTAAGTCGTTAGGCATTTCTAGCTCCCCAGGATGTGCCTGATCGATATTCGGTGGACGGAGATGCGAGAGCGATGGCGCGAACTCCCGTTTGATCGGTTGGTTCGGGTCGGTGTGCCGCTTCTCGACTGATCGACCTCGCACCGGACGCTGTTGCCGGTCCTGCCATTCGAGCTCCTCTTCGGGTAACACCTGCGTGTTGGAAGAGCCGTCCTGTGCAGGACTTTGGCCCTCGAAATCCATGCAAATCGAGAGCAATCTTCCAGTTATCTCGATCAAGATAACAGATAACCGGGAGCTTGCCCACTGAAAGTCAGACAAAGCAGACCGATTGACGTTTTCCTTCGTAGATCGGACAAGGCGCACTCGACACCTTTGGTCAACCGGACAATCCGACTACATTGGGCCGCCACTAGGTCATACGCGACTCGAAGCGGCGTTTTAGCTGGATAGACCGGGTCGCTGAAATGTGCGGACGCACGCTAGACCTAGACAAATGACCAAAATCTATAATCCCTGTTGAATGGGCCACAGTGACGGAAGTTCGACCCAGAACACACACAATCGATCATCGTGACGTAGCCCGTCCGAACGCGCCGAAATCAAGTGAACGATCGCGGCCAACTCATTCAAGGCTTTGGGGTAACGAAGTGGGAAGAAGCCCCGATAGACGGATGGCGAGGGCTCAATACGTCCGTCGCATGTGTAGATAACCACCTGGACAGACCAAACTACAGGTCCGTTTTGTGAATATCTCCAGGTGGAAGTTCAGTTCATTTCGCACCCTAGCTACTATTTGACCCCATCTAGCTAGCAGAGTGTTCAACGATTCCGGCTACCGTTCCGTTGAATTTCTCGTAACCGATGAGCTACATACGGACCAATCGGCCACGCGTGATCAGGCGCGGAAAGGGGCCGCGCACGGTACCGAACAGGGTCAGAGGACCCGAAAAGGACACGAGGGTGCGCCGTCGCATACGTCTAGCTGCTGCCGAGCCCCACGCTGTTGGAGTAACGGCCGAAGTCACCCTGCGCGCCGCTGTAGACATTGATATCGGTGTTACCGACAATCCCCGGGATACGCCCAGTGCTCGTGTACTGCCAGAAGGTCCAGTTCGACCACCCACCAGGCAAGGGCCCCGGAGCGCTCTGACCGTTGTAATCGGCTATCCAGAGCGGGTAGTGGTTGAATTCCGTGGTGTTCGCCATCTGCGTGCGCCAGAAGTTGGGATACGTATAAATAATCGGCTGCCGTCCGGTCAGCGCCTGGACCGTGTTCAGGTACCGGTGCGTCCAGTCGATCACCTGCGATGCCGGCAACCCTTTTGCGTCTTCGAGATCGAGGACGGGCGGCAAATCGCCAGGACCGTTGATACCGAGGACCATCGCCGCGTAGAACGCAGCCTGCGCTTCCGGTGACGCTCGCACGTCCGCATAGTGATAGGCGCCGCGCGCGACGCCCGCAACGCGCATGCGTAGACAATCTTGAACGAAATACGGATTGACGTAGTTCAGTGACTCCGTCGCTTTGACCATCGCGAACTCGTGCCCCGACGCCCGAACCTGGAACCAGTCGATTCCAGTTCCATCCACATGCTGCCAAGACGAAACGTCCGGCCCGCGGGGAGCATCCGCCGCAGCGAGACCCGGGGCCGTCAACGCAACGGCAGCAGCCATCACGATCGGGGTTAGTTTGCCTAAGGTCCTGACGCAGCGTCGCTCGGCCATTCTCCGAGCGTAGGGACTGATGCCTGATTTGTCTGTTGTTTCACGAACTGTTCAGACTTTGGTCATCCCAACCAATCGAGAACCGCTGCCGCCGTCCAGGATTGCTGCATGCTGCCCAACGGTTCACCCGTAAAGGGTTCGTAATACTCGGCAAAACTGCCGTCACTGGCCTGCCTGAGGCCCTCGGCCCGGAGAACATACGACCGTTCAGCCCATCCACGCCGCGCAAATGCCCACGAGAAGAGCCATGTGATCACCGGCCAGACGGGCCCACGCCAATACTCACGCGGACGGAAATCACCGGACACCGGGGAAGTGGACGGCGGCACGGCAAATCTCATGTCCGGATGCCCACAGAACTTGGGACCCTCGAATGTTCGCAACAGCGCACGTTCGGCATCGCGACCAAGCCCACCACACAGCAACGGCGCAAACATCGCGATGGTCTCGGTATTCACCCAGCGCCCGGTCCGAAGATCAAAATCCTTTGCAGCGCCACTTCTTTCGTCCGTGGTAGCGATGACACCTCGACGGAACCGGTCTGCCCAACCACGCAGATCTCGCACATCGGAGTTCGGCCGCGAATGTTCCTCGCCGATAGTCGCCAGGACATCGCAGGCCATAGAGAAGACAGCTGAGACAAATACGTCCTCGACCGCAAAACTCATTGCGGTAGAAAGCTGTTGGTCGTCGTAGCGCACCGATTTCATTTCTTCGAGCAGCCACAGATAGCGATCGTATTCGTGATCCTTGGGACGTTGCGTCAGGTCCGTTACAACAGCAAGGTCAGCTCGCTGGTACGCAGGAACTTGTCCCGCAACAACATTCCCGTACGCCGTGTCCCACCGTGGAGAGTTGTCCATCCCCGATTCCCAGCCGTGATAGAGCGCTATCCGGCCATTACCGTCGAGATCTCGTGCCTCGGCAAGCCAGCGATGCCACCGAACCAGATCATTCCACCGCCGATCCAAGAACTCCTCGGCAATCGCTCGCGTCGTGCGGCCGTGACGGCGCGAATGGTCGAGGATTCGTTGCACGGCAATCGCATGTACTGGCGGCTGGGTAATCCCGGATGTCGCCGTGCCGATCGGCGCATGTGCAGCCAACGCGTTGACGTCCCAACGCGTCGGGCCGGGGAAATAGCCGTCGACGCCGTTTGCAAAAACGATGTGCGGAATCATTCCGTTCTTCCACTGCGCGGAAAGCAAGGTATCGAGTTCGACGACGGCTCTCTCAACACTCAACGGAGCCAATCCGACGGCAACAAACGCCGCATCCCAACTCCACATATGTGGATAAAGCTTGGGAGCAGCGCTAGTCATCGTGCCCAGATCATTACCGCGCAGCAGATACGCGGCTCGGGCAGCGAGCTGTGTCGGGGTGAATCCACGGTCGGCCATAGAAGTCTATTTTGCGTCGAGTACGGCTTCTGCGCTCATCGGAGTGGCGCGGTGAGTCTTTCTCTGGACCACTTTGCTGGTATTCCTACGGGAAGAAGTTACTCAACTGACAAGGCGGTTGCGGTTCATGGGCATCAAGGAAGAGTCAGCAGAGCGCGAGCGCACGACCCTGCGTTACTCGCTGATGGTTGCGACAGCCTTGGCAGTCCTGGCCGCGGTGTGGGGGTGGATGTCGCAGTCTCAGGTAATCCTGCTCGACGGTGTGTATGCCCTGATCGGCATGGTTCTGACCTGGATGTCGCTGCGCGTCTCCCGGATCGCAGATTCAGGCCCGACGGCGCGTTTCCCGTTCGGCAAGGAAGCCCTGATTCCGGTGGTGATCGCAATTCAGGGTATGGCATTGCTGGCGACGCTGGCGTACGCCGCCGTGGAGGCCGTGCGGGTCATCCTGGCCGGCGGAGCCGATGTGACCGCCGGATCGCTCGCAGCTTACGGCGCGATCAGTGCAGCTGTGTCCGTACTGATCTGGCGCTACGTCGGAAAGGCCGACCGCACATCCGATCTCCTGGTTGCCGAGGCGAGACAGTGGGGAGCGTCGGCCGCCTTCAGTGCTCTCGTTGCCGTAGGCGCTGTTGTCGCAATGATCCTGGGACGCACCGATTTCTCCGACGCCGATCGATATGTCGACTCGGTGCTCGTCCTGATCGGCTGTGCGATGCTGGTCCCACAACCCTTGGCCCTGTTGCGAACTGCACTGGTAGAGCTGCTCGAAGGTGCTCCCAGCCAACAGGTTCAGGCGCATGTCCACGACGCGATCGCAGCTGTTCGCGATGAATTCGATTTGGATGAACCAGCCCTGACGATGAGCAAGGTCGGCCGCAAGCTGTACATCGAAGCCATGTTCATGGTCCCTCCCCATACATGGGAAATCGACGACGAAGACGCGGTACGACGCACGTTCGCCAAACACCTCGCTGATCTGCCGTACGAACCGTGGCTCAACATCGAACTGACCACAGACCCTGCCTTGATGCTGTAGACCCATCATATTTCGCTCGATGCGAGGTCTCACGGAGCCAAACCGACTATGCGTGAGGCTTCATATCGACCACGGCCGTGATGTCGACTTCCACAGGAGCGCCTGACGGAAGGTTCTTGACGCCAATTGCGGCACGGACGGGAAGTGCTTCCCCACCGAGTATTTCAGCGATCACCGCCGACGCACCGTCGGCTACTGCCGACAGATCGAAGAAGTTGTCCGCGCAAGCCACATACACCGTCATGCGTAGACAGCGCTCGACTCGATCCATCCCTCCTGCGACCGAAGCAATTGCGGTGAGCGCATTCCGAGCGCACATCCCCGCAGCGGTAGCCGCATCCGCAATGTCTACCGAATCGCCGACAACTCCGGACACTTGGAGGACTCCGTCGATGCGCGGTGTCATCCCCGCGCTGTAAGCCGTCGAGTCGTGAACTGTTGCCGCCACGTACTGTCCCTGCGGCACGGGCCCTCGCACTAACGAAATGTCAGACACCTAGAGCTATCCCTTCCTGTCGAGGATCGGCTGCGCCGCTGAGTAGCCCCCGCTCACGATCGAGTGAAATCACCTGAGCGCTGCCACCACCATCCCACGCTCCCTGGAGCGTCACATCGTGTCCTCGACTACGTAATTCGGACAACGTGGACTCTCCTATCCTTGATTCGCACCGAAGCTCAGCGGCCCGACCGATCACGTCTGAATCACTGCCCGGGTAAACCGTGAATCGCGGTGCCGCCACAGCCTCTGCCGGGTCGAGTCCGTGGTCGAGCAAATGGGACAGCAGTTGCATGTTCCACTGGACCTGCCCGTCTCCACCCGGGGTGTTACCCACGTGGAGCAGTGCCCCCGCGGTGTCTGCTGCTATCCAAGCATTGAGAGTATGCATCGGTTTACGTCGCGGCGAAGCCGAATTTGGATGCCCTGGAATCAGATACGCACCACGACCGAATCTGTTGTTCAGTACTACCCCCGTACCCGGGACCGTGATCTTGGAACCGAACGTGAAGGCAAGGGAATGAATGAAGCTGACCGCTCGTCCGTCTGAGTCGACGGCGACAATCGACGTGGTGTCCCCGCCGGCCACACTGAACTCCCGTCGCCTCGACTTCGCATCCAATGATGCTCTCGATCGGGCCACGGTGTCGGGTAGCAGCAGTGTTCTCCATTCGTCATTGTCACTACCGCACAGTGCAAAGCGATCCTCGAAGGCGAGGCGGGCCGCCGATACCAATCTGTCGATCGCGGGTGCCGCCATCCATGGCGAGTACCCGACTACACGGTCGCACAGAGCGGCTTGCTGAAGAACCATCCAGCCTGGCGTCGGCATCGCCGTCTGATATACCACCGCACCCGCGTAAGTACCGGCTATGGCGGGTTCCGGGTCGACCTTGAATCCATCCGCCCACTCGTTACCGCTGAAAGGCGCCCCACGTTCACGCAGTGTCGACACAGCTTTCTGAGCGAAGGATCCGAGATAGAAGTCCGCAGGATCGGACGCCAGTGAGCGAATCGTTCGAGCTAGATCAATTTGGGGGAGTTGTTGTCCCACATGAGGTAACCCGCCGCCGGGAAGATAGACAGCGGCGAGGCCGGGATCCAGCGCAATCGCCAGATGGGCTTCCCGGATATCTAGGAGGGTCTTGGCTGAACACGGTAATCCTCGTTCGGCGCTACCTGCCGCCGGTTCCCACAAGTCAGACAGAGAACGTGTCGCCCCATTGGCATGAAGTGCTGCCAGGGCCGCAGGGGCGCCTGGTACGGCAACGCCGAGGGGTCCGTCCAAGGGAATCGAGGTCAAACCTTGATCTGTGTAGAAATCCGTCTCTCCACCGTCTGGCCCGAATCCACTTCCTCCGACCGTCCAGACTCGTCCGTCGGGCTCACGCACTACCGCGAAGGCGTCTCCACCGATTCCGCATTGTCCTGGCAGCGCCAACCATGTCATTGCCGCCATGGCGAGTGTCGCGTCGATCGCATTGCCGCCGTCGGCGAGAACCTGCACACCGATCGTGCTGGCTGCCGGATGACTGGAAGAGACCATGCCCCTTGTCGAGAGGGTTGGTGGCCTTGTGGTCATGTCAGGCCGCGGGTTGCACGTCGGCGGGGCGCTGATGTCGTGTCCGATGGGTCGAACCCGACGAAAATGTCTCCCTCTCGTTCTTCGACGGCGTATGTCTTGATAGCCACCGTGGCCGGCGGATACACCGGCTCACCCGTCTCCAGATCGAAGACACTGCCGTGACATGAACAACCTATGCCGTCCTCTACGAGTTTGCCGGAAGACAGGAGACAGTCAAGGTGTGTGCAGTAGTTGGACGTCGCGTACGCCTTACCGTCCAGTCGGGCGACGGCGAATTCGTGCTCGCCCGAAAAGAATCGACGGACAAGTCCTTCCGTCACCTGACCCGACCGAGCTACGCGGACGAACTCGACATTATCTGCTGCGGTCTTCTCTGGTTCCATGACGGTCCCCTCTACGATTGTGCTGTGGTCGGCGGCGCTCATGCGAGCCCGCTCAGGTAAATCGTCTTCTCGCGCTGGTAGAAACCCATCATCGATTCGCCGGCCTGCTCTTTGTTGGTCTGCGTGCTCGACGCCTTGAATCCACCGAACGGCGCGTTCATACTCATGCCTGTCGTGGGTTGATTGATCTTCACCAGTCCCGTCTTCGTCCGAGCGGCAAAAGCCAACGCTGTTGCAATGTCGTTGGTTACGACCGAAGAGCTCAATCCGTATTCGCTATTGTTTGCGAGGTCGACTGCACTGTCGAAGTTTTCGGTGCGCAAGAAGACCAATAGTGGACCGAATACTTCTTCGGTTACGATGCGCATTTCGGGTGTTCCGCCTGAAAAAACCGTTGGGGTAACAAAGAAACCATCAGCATCGTCATCGTGCGGTCCTCCACCGCAGATCAATTCAGCTCCATCGTCCAGAGCTACCTGAACATAGTCCAAGAACTTTCGGTATTGTCCTGCGCTTGCCAACGCACCCATCGTGACGCCCTCGTCGCCACCGGCCCCGACGACCAACTTCTGTGCCAGTACAACAACTCTGCTGAGTAGGTCATCATGGATGGCCTCAACCGCAACAACGCGGCTTGTTCCGGTGCAGGCTTGGCCAGATAACCCGAAGGCGCCCTTCACAATCAATGAGGCTGCCTTGTCGAGATCGGCACCCTCCAGCACTACAACCGGATTCTTGCCGCCCATCTCGAGCTGACTGCGCCGTTCCGGGCCGACAGCGGCGTGGATCGCCCGTCCGGTCTGGGTGGACCCCGTGAAAGTGATGGCATCGACGCGGCTGTCTGCAACCACGGCGGCACCTGCCTTTCCTGATCCTTGTACCAACGCGATAACCCCGGGAGGCAACCCACCGGCAAGTAGTGCCTCGACAAGACGCTGCCCCATCAAGGGAGTCAACTCGGATGGCTTGAGTAGCAGCACGTTTCCGGCGGCAAGTGCCGGTCCGATCTTTCGTGACGGTATGTTCAGCGGGAAGTTCCACGGCGTGATCGCCCCAACAACGCCGACCGGTTCACGGACGGTGAACACCAGACCTTCCCCCGGCGACGGGTATGTGGTTCCGGTAGTGCGAACAGCCTCGGCCGCATAGAAGCGCAAGTTCATCGGGGTACGCCCGACTTCCATGGTCGCTTCTGCGCGAGTCTTGCCTTCTTCTCGAACGAGTTCATCGACGAGAGCCGCCGCATTCGATTCAAGGTTCGCCGCAGCAGCTTCCAGAATTTCTGCACGACGTTCGGGTGCGGTCGCAGCCCACGCCGGGGCTGCTTTGATCAATGCGGAGACGGCAATTTCGACGTCATCGTGTCCGGAGTCCGGGAATGTGCCAATTACATCGGATCGATCAGCCGGATTACGACGCTCGAACGTCGCGCCGGATTGTGCAGCGACCCATCTACCGTCGATATAGTTCAGGCCCATCAGTTGCTCGCCGCCAATTCTTCGTCATCCAGCAGATCAAAAAGGTCAATGTCGATGTCTCGCAACCGGTCTGCGCTGCACTGTTTGCCGATCAGCTCACGCGCTGCCCCGATGTCGTCGCCGCGGTCGAGCGCGAATGCCCCACGCACAATTCCGTCATCGAGATAGAATGCTGTGAACCCTCCGTCGTGCACGTTGCCTCTCGTGACGATCTCGGTATGTTGGGCACGGCCGGTGAATTGAAGATTGACGCCGAACTGGTCGGACCAGAACCAGTGCGGTGCATCGTTGACACCTTCGCGACCCAGCATCAGGTTTGCCGTCGCTGCGCCCTGCCTGCTGGCGTTGTCGAAGTGCTCGACCCGCATATGGCGTCCCGCCCTGTCGGAATAGCGTGAAGCGACATCCCCGGCTGCGAAAACGTTAGGCGTTGCTGTACGTCCTTGCACGTCAACAACTATTCCATTGTCGACGGCCAGTCCCGATGCATGTGCGATCTCTACATTCGGTTCGATTCCGATTCCGATGACAACAACATCGGCGCTCACGATCTCACCCGAACTCAGCGAAATGCGAACCTCCGACTGTTCGGTGTGGACCGCCGTGACGTCGACGCCGGTAACGACGTGCACTCCATTGTCGCGCTGCAATCGGGTGCAGACGGCGCCCATTTCTGCGCCGACGATATGAGCGAGCGGGATCGGCGCTCGTTCGATGACCGTAACCTCGCAACCCAGACTTCGTGCTGTCGAGGCAATTTCGAGACCCACGAATCCGCCGCCGATGAGCGCTACGTGCGTTCCCGGACGAAGGTGGGTCGACAAGCGCTGTGCATCGTCGATAGTGCGGAGATAGTGCGTGCGTTCCGGGGCAGGTCCGGTGACGGCCATCGTACGTGGCCGACCACCGGTTGCGATGAGCACCGCGTCCGCCGCGATCGTACGGCCGTCAGCCAACTCGACGACGCCCGCGCCTGTGTCGATGCGACTCGCCGCAGTGCCGGTCAACAATTCCACGTGGTTCTTTTCACGCCAGGACGGCGGCAGCAGCATGAGGGAGTCGAGCGACTCCGTACCGGCAAGAAATTCCTTTGACAGAGGTGGCCGTTGATACGGCGCATGGTTCTCGTCGCCGATCAACACGATACGGCCGTCAAATCCCCTGCGGCGCAGCGTACGTGCTGCAACTGCGGCAGTCTGTCCCGCACCGATGGAGACGATGGTGTCGAGGGTTGCGGTCATGACAAGGCCTGTTCTCGTTCGGACGCCACAACGGTGCGCGGTGTCAAATCCACGTAGATGACGTCGTCTGCGACGGTTACGGGATAGGTCGGTTGGCAGAGGTCTTGGTCTTCTTCGTAGCCGGACTCGAGGTCGAAAGCCCATTGGTGTCCTGGGCAGATCACCCGCCCATGCAGAATCGTGCCCTTTGTGAGGGAGCGATCGGCGTGTATGCACAGGTCACGGAACGCATAGATACGCCCGTTGGCTTGAAAGAGTGCGATCGCGGTCGCGCCCACCTCGACGCGCAACTTGGTGCGCCTTCCGAGGTCGCGCAGGGCCGCGACGGCGGTCCAGTTCGTATCCATGTCTTCCCTTCGACAACTCGAGAATTCGATCGACTCGGCAGATGGCGGAGTCACCGTTCCGCCACCCGCCGGGACAATCAATCAGCTTCAGGCAGTGATGAGTTCGAGGTCAGACGCCACATAGGTGTCGTAGAGTCCCTTGGTGTAGCTGAATCGCATTTCCGCACCCCACTTGACCAGCTGCAAGCAGCGGGCCTGCAACTCCGGGGTGTCTGCGTGGTCGAGCACGATCTGGTAGCCGCGCTCACCGTGCACGACATCGGATGTGATGTGCAGTTCGAAGAATTCGATCTCGTCCTCGGTGAATCCGTATACTTCTCGAAGCGGAATTATCTGCTTCTTGTAGATACTCGGGACCTGTGATTCCAGCCCGACAACCAGCGCTGCCGTCGCGACAACAAAGTGTTCACGCTGGGAAACGGCGTAGCACCAGGACTGTAGTCCGCGAGTTATGGCACTCATATTGGACGGATTCTCGATCTGCTCACGAGTGGTGCCGCATGCCTCACCGAACTTGATCAACAGATCGGTATGGCGAATATCTGCCAGTTCCTCCTCGTACATGTTCTGGAGAGTGAAGTCCTTGGCATTGGTGAACGTGTCGGGAGTATTCGAGTAGATGTTCGCGAGGTAGTCGGCGAACGGTCCGACGTAGTGGTAGTGGTTTTCGGCCCAGCGCGCGAAGTGGCGCTTCTCGAGCTTTCCATCTGCCCATGCCTTGCTGAAGGAAGCGTTTGCGGCCTCGCGGCCAACCAGCGCTCCTTCGAGAGCTGCGCGGAAATCTTCGCGGTTCAAGAGTTCGGTCATGATCTGCCTCGTTCTTTCTTGATGTTAGAAGATGATTCGTTGCCGACGGTAATAGGCGTTGCGGCGGTTCACTATGGTCAAAAGATCCGAATATCAACGTCTTTCGAGTGCACTGTGCACTTTTCGAACGAGTTTGTCAGACGTTGGCAGACGTGAGCGCCTCGAACTCCGCAAGCATGGCGGCACCTACTGCTTTGTCCTGCTTGCCATTTCCGCCGCTGATACCCACTCCCCCGACAATCTGACCGTTGTACAGCAAGGGGAATCCGCCGACGAATACGGCGAACTTACCGGGGAGCATGTGGCTGATGCCGAATGCTTCGTTGCCGGGAAGGGCTGGACCATCCGGGGCCTCGTTGAACAAGTGCGTCGCGCGCTCATGTCCTGCGGCGGTGAAGGCTTTGGCGATCGAGATGTCGACTCCGGTCAAACGTGCACCTGGCAACCTGTGCAGTGCAAGCACATTGCCCCCGTCGTCGACAACACACAGTGTCTGCTTGACGCCGATCTCTTCTGCCTTCGCACGTCCGGCGGCAAGCAGCGGTAAAGCATCGTCGAGTGTGATCCGGTGAACTTGGTGCATATCGTCTCCGTCGTGTTGGTTGGGCTGATAGATGGATTTCTACCAGCCCTGATCCCTCCGCACGATGGTCAAAAGAACCCGGACGAGCAGCACTGTGATAGTCATACTGCACATGACATGGGCTGGTTCCGTAGGTCATACTGCACACTTGATCCACCGCGAGGAGCGCAGTCATGAACCATCGACAGACCGAGAACATGACGGACTCGGAGCAATTCGAAGCCGAACGATTATCGCTACGGGGTCTCCTCGAGGAACCGATCTTCGACAAGGCGCACGTGCTGTCAGGTTACGACCAGATGGACTCCCAGGTTACGTGGTGCCTACCGTGGGACGAGGTGTTGAGCAGGCCGGATTCGCTGGTAGGCGTCGTTGTCTACACCCGTCCGGATGCTCTTTCGGGCGCCGCCCTGGCATTGAAATCGCTACTCGCGCGTGGTGCCAGTGCTGTGATCGTCGACGGGACGGCTCCTTCCAGCACAGTCTGGCCGAAGGCACTACCGGCGGTGGAATTGGCTTTCCCCGTTGGATTTACCGTGCTGAACAAGCTCCTCGCCGAGCGCGCACTCACTCAGGAAGCTCATGTGATGCGGTACGGGGTGATGGTTCATCAGTCTCTTGCTGCCTTACTTCACCGTGGCGCCGGCGTACCGATGCTCGTTCGCGAAGTAAGCTCTCTCACCTCTCGCCCCGCCCTCGCCCTCGACGTCCGGGGAAGGTTGATCGTCCAGTCCGGACTACCCGCCGAAGACAGCGAAGCGACTGCGGCGCTGGTGCAGTCCCTGACGGCAGCCCTTCCGAGCAGGACGGAAGAAGAAGTTCTCCACGCACATGAAGTGCATGTTCTCGAGCTTCCTCCGGCGCATTCGAATTCAGTTTCCGTGACAGCAGTTGCCTCTGCCATGCATCTCGCCGGTCGGCATGAGGGATGGGTTGTCGTCCTTACGCTCGCCGGCAAACCACGGCGGCACGACATCGCTCAGTACAAGGTAGTCGTGGAGCAAGCCGGCTCGATTATCGGTGCCGAGATGCTACGGCAGCGAAGCGTCGACGAAGCTGAAGAGCGCGCCAAGGGCGACTTCGTTCAAGCCCTTGTCCACGGAAACTTCGCCAGTGACCTCGACCTCAAAACTCGCGCCGAACTCCACGAAATTGATCTCGACCTCGACTACATCGTCTTCGTCGCACCTGGATTGGTCGACCGGACGGGCCCGCATCCGGGTGCAAGTATGGTGCGTCTCGCCCGGTACGCGGCAGGCGTACTGCCCCAGGTGGATGTCGCCTCCCACGTAACCGTGATCGGCGATTTTCTTATTGTCGTCAGGTCACTGCGAAGCGAGAGTCAGGACGAGATCGACGACTATGCCAATGCCATGTCCTTTGATCTGGAAAAGCGTTTGGGACAGCGCATTCCGGTGACTCATGGCCGACGATCGCACGGAGCGAAGAATATCGCCGCAAGCTACCGTGACGCTCGAATTGCACTCGGTATCGCAGCACGACTCGAACTGTCGGGTTCGGTCTCGTACCGAGATCTCCGCGGATTCGGGGTGCTTGCGGTTGCGGCCGAGTCAGACGAAAGCCGTCGGTTGATCGACGACATACTTGGGCCACTACGAGGCCTCGGCGGACCACCGGACTTCGAGAAAATCCTGTTTGCTTATCTCGCCGAAGCCGGAAACATCAATGCTGCGGCCCGCAAACTTGGCTTGCATCGAAATACGATGATCTCCAAGCTTGATCGGATCTCTCGGTCGATGGGTCTCGATATCAAGCAAGCCGAAAATCAATTCACGATCTGGTTGGCATTGAGGTTGGATCTTTTGGCCACGGTGCGGGCGGGGGTTGACCGAGAGACGCGGAACACCTGAAATCACGCCGCGATTGGATCCTCGCCGACAAAGGTTGCCGCGAACCCGACGGCAACAACAGCCGAGGTGATCCCGAATAGGAGGGCAAACGGACTGTCTGCCACGTTAACGGCGATTCCGACCCACGCGGCGCCCACTGCAGACCCGCCGAAACGGATCAGATTGAACAGACCGAGCCCCGTACCTACTGCGCCGGCAGGTGAACGGGTCGAGCCTGCTGCAGCAGGCGTTTGCACCATCGCGACTCCGACTCCGACAACAATCAGCACCGCGCTCAAGGACCACATGTTCCGGACGTCGAGCTGAAGAATCGTTGCAAGAACGCATAATCCGACGATCAAGATCGACAAACCGCAGCGCATCGTCATTCGGCCGCCGAGCCTGTCCACGTAGCGTCCGACTACCGGCGCTGAAACGGTCATCGATAGCGGCAGTACAAAGAGAACAAGTCCAGCCGAGGTCGTGGAGCTGCCGCCTGAAGTCAGGTAGAGCGGTAACGCAAGCAACGTGGCTCCCAGCGCGAACATCTGAGCAAAAGCCGCGAGTGCGCTTCGCAGGAAACGTGATTCGAGGACCAGATCTATCGGAACGAACGGGTCCTTCGCCCGTAGGCACCAGGCAACGAACACAGAAACCAGCGCGATTCCGGCAACAACGAGAATTCCACTCAGCCAAGCACTTCGGCTCCCTTGCGAAGCGAGACTGATCCCGAGGACGATGGAACCGGCGCCACTGGTCAGCGTGATCGCACCCACCCAGTCCAGCTGCATCTTCTTCGCGGGGTAACGCGGAATGAACTTCATGGTGGCGAAGTAGCCGATGAGCGCCGCTGGGATGAGTGGAACGAATACCCATCGCCAGCCCATCAAGTCGCTCACCACACCGCCCAGTGAAGGTCCCATGGCCTGCCCGATTCCGTTGACTGCAGCCCAAGCCCCGACTGCTCTGGCCCGCCGCGCCGGGCCGAACAGCCAGGCAATGAGACCCATGACGGCGGGCGCGAACGCGGCCGCCGCAACACCTCCGAACGAGCGCCACATCACCAGCACCGGGAGTGACGGTGCCAATGCCGCGCCCAGCGAGCAAATCGCAGTGCCGATCAACGCTGCGCAGTAAACCCGCCTGCGCCCGAACCGATCACCAATCCAGCCTGCCAGGGGCATCGCCGCTGCGAAGGTCAACAAGAATGCGACGACAACAAAAATTCCACTACTCAATGGAGCTTCGAAATCGTCGAGTATGGCCGTGAGTGGGACGTTGACGATGTTGTTGCTGACCGTCCCGACGAAAGTTCCCACCAGCAGTGCGGCAAGTGCGGGTGATGTGCCCCCGTCAACTCCCGCATTCATCCTCGATGCGGTCACGCCCGTAGTTGCACTCATCATGCTATCCGTTCCATTGCGGTTTGAAGGCAAGGCACAGAGGAACCACGTGCCCAGCTAAGGTTAGGGTACCCACATTTTATGGCCAGAATGTCATCGAAAAGCGCAGTCGCGCAACAATTCTTAACTCAACGGTCATATCGCCGCGCAGTTTTGCGCAATATGGGACATCCTGCACATCTAGGATCGGACTCGAGTGTGCAGACTAGCCGTTGACCCTGGAAACCGCCCCGCGCACTATCACTCAATCAGTTATCGCGACTTTGGCACGAACTCATAAGGGGCGCAACGTGGAAGTAAATCTAACTGCCGCACACTGGGTGTACCTCGCGGGCATACTCGTCATCCTGGCCACAATGATGCTCAGAAAGAACATAGTCGTGCCGGCGGTACTGGGTACATTTCTGACTGCATTCGTCTTTTCCGACAGCCTTGTCACTGGACTCGCATCAATCTTCAACGCAAGTCTCGTCGCCGCCAAAGAACTGTTCAACATCTTCCTGATCATCGCTCTGGTAACTGCGATGCTCGGAGCGTTGCGTCAGATGGGCGCCGATCGACTCATGGTTGCGCCGTTCCGGAAAGTTATGCGCGGTGGCACAAGTAGTTTTCTCGTTCTTGCCGCCGTGACGTACATGATCTCGCTGTTCTTCTGGCCCACACCGGCGGTTCCGCTCATTGGGGCGGTCTTGATTCCGGTCGCGATCCGCGCGGGTCTCTCGCCTATGGCAGTCGGTATGTCGATCGCCATCTGTGGGCAGGGAATGGCGCTCTCGGCCGATTACATCATCAAGGTTGCGCCTGGCCTGTCCGCAACTGCCGCCGGTGTCGATCCAGATGTAGTTGCCGACCGCGCTCTTGTCATGTCACTGATCGTGGGACTCACCGCATTGATCATCACGTGGCTGACGCAGCGCCGCAATATGCGAGCACCATCGCCCGAACTTCTCACGGAATGGGAATCGCGAGCCGAGCACGAGAACGGCCGCTCGACCCAGGCTGACGGCGACTCCGCCGGCAGCACTCCGGTACCGAGCGGAACCCTGCCTGGTACCGGAGCGGCGGGCGGGTCGAAAGTTCTGGTGACGGCCGGAGCGAATGTCGGTGTGTCGGTGGCCGAACGCGTCGACACCGATGACTCGTCGATGAAGGCAACCGTCGACCACGTATTCAAAAGCATCAGGGCCGCACGTACATTCGCAGTTCTGGTGCCGCTCGCCTACCTTGCATTCATTGTGTACCTACTCATCGGCAAATTCACTGACATCGTCCCGGACCTCAAGGGTGGCGACGCCGCGGCCATGGTCGGTGGTATCGCCGCGCTCATTCTGTTCGCGGCCGCGGCCACTAATGACAAGCAAGGATTCTTCGAGACGACCTCCGAGCATCTGATCGACGGTCTCGTTTTCGCCTTCAAGGCGATGGGGATAGTGCTTCCCATCGCAGGATTCTTTTTCATCGGGAACGGCGACTTCTCTGCCCAGATACTTGCTCTACCAGCCGATACAGCAGGCCCGACGCTACTCTTCGATCTCGTGAATGCAGGCCAGTCCCATCTACCGCAGAATCCGTTTGTCACATCGTTCGCGATCCTGATCATCGGAATGATCGCGGGACTCGAAGGCTCAGGCTTCAGCGGCCTGCCACTTACCGGGTCATTGGCCGGAGCCCTCGGCCCGGCAGTAGGAATGGATCCGGCAACCCTCGCAGCAATTGGCCAGATGGGCAATATCTGGTCTGGCGGGGGAACTCTCGTTGCCTGGTCATCACTTATCGCGGTTGCAGGTTTCGCCAGAGTGTCAGTCCTCGATCTCGCCCGTAAATGCTTCATCCCCGTCTGTTCAGGACTCGTGCTGATGACCATTGTTTCGGTTCTCATATTCTGAACCCGTCTCCTGTTGCCGGGGAGACAACACTCCCCGGTCTCAGCTGTATTCTCAGGAACTTCATGACAATCTCGTACAAGCAAAACACCGATGGCACCACCGCAAGCGCAAGTTTCAACCACGAAAGCATCGGCGTTGCAACGATGATGGCCCTGACCTTCGTGACCGGACTAGTCGACGCGGTCGGATACCTCGGCCTCGACCGGGTGTTCACCGGCAACATGACCGGCAACATCGTCATACTGGGTATGGCCGTTGCCGGCGCCGACGAGCTTCCCGTACTGGGGCCAGCAATCGCACTGATTGCCTTTACCTTTGGGGCGTGTACGTGCGGGCTGCTGCTTCGCGGGTCGCCTGCAGGATGGCACACACGGACCACAGCACTATTCGCGACAGGTGGAATAGTTCTCCTCGGCTTAGCCGTATCGATGTTCGTGGTCGGCGACACCATGTCGGCAGTCCAACAGATCGTCTTCGCAGCGGTTATTGCACTGGTCATGGGCGAGCAGGCAGCGGTAGCAAGGGCTCTCGCGGTCAAGGATATGACCACGGTCGTGGTCACTTCGACCCTGACCTCGCTTGCAAGTGAGACGTTCTTCGGAACGGGATCCGCGTTGTGGAATCGGCGCGTCGGCGCGATCGTCACCATTTTCGTCGGCGCAATTGTCGGAGCACTACTTCTGTTGCTGCACGTCGCGCTCGCGTTGTTGATCGGTGCGTGCATCACTATCGCCGTTTCATTGATCGGCCACCGCTACCTGACCCGAGTTGATTGAGATCAGCCGTCGTAATCAACATGGAAAGCAGTAGGAGCCCTCGGTCTTCGGCGCGGTCGCAGCGGACCACCGCTGCGTTCCAGCCCTCTCAGTTGCCAGCCCATTCGAGGAGCGCGTCCGCCGTCCACGTGTTGATCACCCGATCGGCGTCGACGCCGCACTTTTCGGCGCGCTCGCACCCGTAGCCCTGCCATGCCAATTGACCGGGAGCATGGGCGTCGGTGTCGATGGAGAACATGCAGTCGAGATCGAGGGCCAACTCGATCAACCGCGACGGTGGATCACGACGTTCGGGCCGGGAATTGATCTCCACAGCAGTACCGGATTCGCGGCAGGCTTCGAATACTCTCTCGGCATCGAACTGCGATTCGGGACGAGTACCGCGACCACCCTCGACAAGCCGGCCGGTGCAGTGGCCGAGAATGTCTACCCGCGGATTACGCACCGCGGCAAGCATTCTGCGAGTCATTGCCTCGCGTTCGGATCGCAGTTTGGAATGCACACTCGCCACCACGATATCGAGTTCGTCGAGCAGATCCGGGTCCTGATCGAGGGAACCGTCTTCGAGGATGTCGACCTCGATACCCGTAAGGATTCGGAACGGAGCCAGTTCCGCATTCAATGCGGCAATGACGTCGAGTTGAGCTCGCAGGCGATCCGCGGACAGCCCGTTGGCGACGGTCAGACGCGGTGAGTGGTCGGTGAGCGCGCAGTAGTCATGGCCCAACGCGGCAGCCCGTCGCATCATTTCCTCGATGGGGCTGCCGCCGTCCGACCAATCGGAGTGCGTGTGCAGATCGCCGCGCAAAGCCTGCCGCAGCGGACCGTCGCCGATAGGTTGCGCCTGTCCCCGCAACTCGGCGAGATACTCGGGAACGCCGTCGTACGACTGCGCAATGATCGTCGCTGTTTTGGGTCCGATTCCGGTGAGGGCTTTCCAACTGTCGGCCTTGCGACGCGACTCCTTCTCGTCGTCCGACAGCCCGGTGAAGACCTCAGCAGCGCGACGGTAGGCCTTCACCCGGTGCGTCTCTGCCCGCGATCGTTCGAGCCAGTAGGCGATCTCCCGAAGCGCTTCATCCGGTTCCATGGGTCCACTGTTCCGTCAGCAGCGGCTCGCGGCAACCCCTGATCCACTTACGCTGTGGTTATGGACGATCCGAGAGCACGATTTTCCACAGCACGAGTGGCACGACTGGCGACCGCCGATACCAACGGCGTTCCCCACATCGTGCCGCTCGTGTTTGTTGTTGTCGGCGGCACCGTCTACTCGTGTGTCGACCACAAACCGAAAACCACAACCGCACTTCGGCGGCTGAAGAACATAGCTGCGACGGGCCACGTCAGCCTGCTGGTCGATCGCTACGACGACGACTGGTCTCAGCTGTGGTGGGTACGGGCGGACGGCGATGCCGAAATTCTGGAGCCGGGAACCGACGAGGCGGAGAGGGCGATCGACGCTCTGGCTTCGAAGTACTCTCAATATGTCGACTCCCGCCCGAACGGGCAGGTGATCGCGGTACGCAACGTACGGTGGTCGTCGTGGGAATCGCTGCAAAGCAACAGCTTTGGCACACCACATCGAGATGCACCACATCGCATCGTCTCCCTCTCACATGTCAACGACCCCGCATCCACGCCGATATTTCCCGGCGATCCGGAGTTCACACTCGAGACGGCCACCACCGTCGAATCTGACGGTTATTACCTGCAGTACGTCAAGCAGGGTGAACACACCGGAACACATTGGGGCGCACCGGCACATTTTGAACTCGGCGGACTCACCGCGGATCAATTGGATCCAGCCGACCTGTATCTGCCCGCAGTGAAGATCGACATCCGGGAGAAATCTGCCCGGAATTCCGACTACATTCTCACGGTCGACGATGTAGCCGAATGGGAATCGAGGCACGGTCGGATACCGGACGGCGCGGCGGTGATCTTGTGGACCGGCTGGGAATCCCGTTGGGGCACAGATCTGTACGCGAATATCGACGACTCCGGTACTCATCAACCGGGCTTCGGCGTCGACACCGTTCGGTGGCTCCTCGATTCCGGACGGTTGGGCCGACAAGGCGCCCTGGGTACCGACACCTTCGGACCCGACGCCGGGATGGACGACAACTACGCCGTCTCCACCCTGCTGTACGGCGCCCATCGGATCAGTTTGGAGAATCTCGCCAACCTGAGCGCGCTCCCCACCACGGGTGCGTACGTGCTTGTGGGAGGCACCGTCAATCGAGGTGGTTCGGGGTCACCGGCGACGGTATATGCGCTGATCTGACGTCTATTCCGGCACTTACCGACACCCCGTCGATATGTTCCCGACAGGGTGTCGATATGATTACGACACAGTGTCGTAATACCCAAGCGTCGTAATACCCAAGCGTCGTAATAACCGTCGGCCATGCCGCCGACACACTTCGGAGGCATCATGTTTCTGGCCGTGCGCGAACTCGTGTTCGCGCGAACTCGATTTTTGCTGATGGGCGCCGTGATCGCCCTCATCTCGATCCTGATGGTAATCATGGCCGGACTGTCTTCCGGCCTCGTCAACGACGGCGTATCGGGCCTGCAACGCACACCGGCACAAGCCTTTGCTTTTGCCGAAGGCACCAAATCCGATTCCGCATTCAGCCGTTCGGTGGTCACCGAAGAGCAGGCCCAAGCCTGGCGTGAGCGTCCCGACGTAGCCAATGCAGCACTGTTCGGAAACATGATCGTGAATGTAAAAACCCAGAACGGCACTCCCGTCGATCTCACACTTTTCGGGATCGAGCCAGGGTCGTTCCTCGAACCGGCGGCCGCAGAAGGTACCGCGCTGAGCGGCGAGAACACCGTCATCGTCAGCAACAGCGCCCGCGACGAGGGTGTGAAACTCGGCGATACTGTCACCGTCGACCGCCTCGGCACCGATCTGAGAGTTGTCGGTTTCACCAGCGACCAAAGAACTTTCGGTCACGTCGACGTCGCGTATGTTCCGCTGAGCACATGGCAACAGATCCATGCCGGCACCAAGGCCGGTGAGGCGCCGCGCGCCGACGCCTACAACGAGGGCAGCGTTATTGCCATCCAAGGCATCGACGGTGCACTGCCCGATCTGAGTGCTGGCGACGCGGCTGCGGGAACCGCAGCGAAGACGTTGACCGAATCTTTCGAATCCTCACCGGGTTACAGCGCCGAGATGATGACCATGACGATGATCAAGGCCTTCCTGTACGCAATATCAGCCTTGGTGGTCGGTGCGTTCTTCACCATCTGGACGGTGCAACGCAGCCGTGAAATCGCGGTCATGCGCGCCATGGGAGCGTCCACCGGATTTCTGCTGCGAGACGGCCTGATGCAGGCTGTGATCGTCCTCGTTGCATCCGCATTGGCCGGTGTGCTCATAGGTTTAGGTCTCGGTAGCCTGCTCACCGGATCCGGAATGCCGTTTGCCCTCGAGGCCGGCCCTGTCTTCAGCGGCGCAGCACTACTCATCGTCCTCGGTCTGGTCGGTGCCGTCGTTGCGATCGCCCGCATCTCGTCTGTGGACCCCCTTGCCGCGCTAGGAGAAAACCGATGACCGTCACAACTACCACGCTCGGATTGAATCTTGCTGCGGCGCAGCTCTGTTTCGGCGACGGCGACAACAATGTCACCGCACTCGACAACGTCGACCTGAGCGTGTTGCCCGGCGAGATCGTTGCCGTCGTCGGTCCGTCCGGGGCCGGAAAATCCAGTCTGCTTGCCGTTGCCGGTGGACTGACAACCCCGACAGGCGGCACCGCGACCGTGAACGGCACCACCATTACCGGCCTGTCCAAGAAGAAACTGGCCGAGTTTCGCCGCGACAACATCGGATTCGTGTTCCAATCCGGCAACCTCATTCCGGCGTTGACCGCGACCGATCAGTTGCGTCTGGTCGAGAAGATCACCGGCCGAAAGGGATCGAAGACGCCGGCAGAATTGCTCGAGGCCGTCGGGATGACCCACCGCGCGAACAGACGACCGGGTCAACTGTCCGGTGGTGAGCGTCAGCGAGTGGGGATTGCGCGCGCCCTGATCAGCGATCCTTCCGTACTGCTGGTGGATGAACCCACCGCAGCGCTCGACCGCCAACGCAGCCACGACATCGTCGAATTATTGGCCCGGGAAACTCACTCGAGCGGTGTCGCCACTGTGATGGTCACCCACGATCATGAAGTGCTTCGTCACTGCGATCGTGTTCTGGAGATGATTGACGGGCGCCTGCAGGCGCACTGAGCGACCGCCTGCGCCGCTGCACAATCCACTTGGCCAATACGCCGTGGCTGGGGCTGAACAGATAGACCAGCGTGAAGACGATCCCTTGCGTCATCACCACCATGCCGCCGGATGCGGTATCGAGGTAGTAGCTGATGTAGATGCCGGTGATCGCGCATACCGCCGATATGGCGGGCGCGATCACCAGCATCCGCGAAAACCTGTCGGTCAGAAGATAAGCCGTTGCACCGGGGATGATCAGCATCGCAACCACCAGCACGACGCCGACGGCTTGCAGCGCGACCACGGCGGTGAGCGCGAGAACTCCCAACAGCAACGCACTGAGCCGCTTGGGCGAGAGCCCGATTGCGTTGGCGTGGACGGGATCGAAGGCAAACAGCGTAAGATCGCGGCGCTTGACCAGTAGAACACCAAGGGCCAACGCACCGAGCACGGCCACCTGCAGAAGATCCGACGAACTGACTCCGAGCAGGTTGCCGAAGATGATGTGGTTGAGATCGGTCTGGCTCGGCGTGACCGAGATCAACACCAACCCGAAGGCAAAGAGTGTGGTGAAGACGATCCCGATCGCGGCGTCTTCCTTTACTCGACTCGTGTTGCGTATCAACCCGATCAACGCAACGGCGATCAACCCGAAGATCAGGGCGCCGATAGCAAACGGTGCTCCGACGACGTAAGCCAGCACCACTCCCGGCAGAACGGCGTGCGATACGGCATCGCCCATGAGCGACCAGCCGATGAGCACCAACCAGCAGCTGAGTACGCCGCAGACCACTGCGGCCACCACGGCAACAGCCAAGGCGCGCACCATGAATCCGTATTCGAGCGGATCGAGAAGTAGTTCCACGATGTTCATCGATCAGGTCCTGTCCATCACGTCGAGGCCGAAGGCGAGGGCAAGGTTCTCCGGCCGAAGCACGGTATCCGGGTCGGAATGGACGAGTACTTTCCGCATGAGAAGTACCGCTTCGTCACACAGTTTCGGAACCGCGTGGAGGTCGTGCGTCGAGACCAGAATCGACCGTCCGTCGGCCGCCAATTCCCGAAGAAGTGTGGAAATAGTTGCCTCGGAACGCTTGTCGACGCCGGCAAAAGGCTCATCGAGCAACAGGATCGACGCGTCCTGCGCAATGCCGCGCGCAACAAACGCGCGCTTCTTCTGACCACCGGACAACTGCCCGATCTGGCGGTCCGCGAATTCTGTCAGTTGCACTCGCTCCAGAGCGTGGGCAACAGCATCTCGATCAGCGCGTCGCGGACGCCGGGTGAACCCCATGTGCCCGTACCGGCCCATCATCACGACGTCGCGAACACTGATCGGAAAACTCCAGTCGACGTCCTCACTCTGCGGAACGTATCCGACGTACCCCTTCTTGCGGGCCACCAACGCCTCGATGCCGGCGATACGCACAGACCCGTTGTCCGGCTTGATCATTCCCATGATCACCTTGAACAGCGTCGACTTTCCCGAGCCGTTCATCCCGATCAGACCGCACACGCTGCCCGAGTTCAGCGTCAGGTCGACATGCTCGAGCGCATGCACGTCTCCGTAGTGGACGCTGACGTTCTCGACGCGGATCGCTTCGCTCATGATGCGCCTCCGGTGAGTCCGCCGAGGATGACGTCGGTGTCGTGACGAATCATGTCCAGGTACGTGGGCACGGGGCCGTCTGCTTCGGACAACGAGTCGACGTACAGAGTGCCGCCGAATTTTGCTCCCGTTGCGCCGACAACCTGCTGCATCGGGGCGTCCGAGACCGTCGACTCGCAGAACACCGCGGGAACGGCGTTGGCCCGGACGAAGTCGATAGCCGCAATGATCTGTTGCGGAGTGGCTTGCTGCTCGGCGTTGACGGGCCAGATGTACGCCTCGCTGAGCCCGGCGTCGCGGGTGAGGTAGGAGAACGCGCCCTCACAGCTCACCAGCGCGCGTTGACCGGCGGGCAGCGTTGCCAGGCCACTGACCAGTCGATCCTGCACGGATTGGAGTTCCGCCTTGTACTTCGCCCCGTTCTCGGCAAACGCCGCGGCATTGTCCGGATCGAGATCGCTGAACGCGGCCACCATGTTGTCGACGTAGATCTGTGTGTTCAACGGCGACATCCACGCATGCGGATTGGGCTTGCCCGCATAGGCGTCACCAGCGATGGGAATCCCCTCGACGCCCTCACTCACCACGACGTGCGGCACGTCCAGGCCGTCGACGAACTTGGCGAACCAGGCTTCGAGGTTCATCCCGTTGTCGAGGATCAAATCGGCCTCGTTGGCACGACGAATGTCGCCGGGAGTCGGTTCGTATCCGTGGATCTCGGCTCCGGCCTTGGTGATCGACTCGACGCGAAGATTGTCGCCGGCGACGTTCTGCGCGATGTCCGAGAGGACGGTGAACGTCGTCAGTACTACCGGGCGGTCATCGTCGGCGGAGTTCACCGCAGAGCATCCAGCGAGGAACACTGCCGCGAGAGCAACAATCCCCAGGCGGCGGTAGTTTTTCGCGTCGCGAGTCGTCATGGTAAAACTCTAATATCAGGGCTATCAAATAGACAAGTTTGGGTACCCGAACAATCATGGGTCGTTAAGCTCAGCCCATGCGTCCTACTGCCTTGATCACCGGTTCCAGCCGCGGCCTCGGAGCTGCGATAGCGCGCGAACTCGCACCGACACACAACCTGGTGCTCGGCGCCCGTTCTGCGGCTTCCCTCGAGGCGATCACCGCCGAACTGCCCGGCTCCACGCCGTGGCCCGTCGATATCACCGATTACGACGCCGTCGCCGCATCCATTCCCGTCAACAATCTGAATGTCCTGGTCCACAATGCCGGTATCGCGGATCTCGGGACCATTGAGGAATCCTCGGCCGATCAGTGGCGGCGCACGTTCGAGGCCAATGTCATCGCCGTAGCCGAACTGACTCGCGTTCTCCTTCCCGCTCTGCGCGCCGGCGGCGGTCACGTCGTGCTGATCAACTCCGGCGCGGGACTGCGCGCCAATGCCGGCTGGGGATCGTACGCAGCCAGCAAGTTTGCACTCCGAGCGTTCGGCGACGCATTGCGACTCGAAGAACCGTCGTTACGTGTGACGTCCATCCACCCGGGCAGAATCGACACCGACATGCAGCGCGAGATTGTTGCCGGGGAGGGCGGAAACTACGACCCGAGCAGCTTCCTGAAGGCTTCCACCGTGGCACGCGCGGTACGCACTGCCGTCGAAACTCCTGCCGACGCACATCCGACGGAGGTAGTTCTCCGACCTACCGGCCGGTAAAGCTCCTGTTCGACGGTAACAGAATGGTGACGATCGAATCCCGGATATCGCTTTCTCGCAACGTGCCCCGATACTGACATCAGTTGTCGGACAAGGACGTTGAAAGGTGGAGCGCAATGAATAATCATACGGACAAGTGGGGATTTTCCACTGAGCCCGCCCGCGCGCGATACGTCGCCGCAACTCACGGCGCTTTGGCGATCGCCCGCCCCCTGACGCCGGCAGAAATGGGCATCCTGACCGACAGCGGGGGGTGGGGAGGATGAGCACCTACGCAGCCGACACCTGGGGAATCCCCAGCCAGACCTTTCTGCAGTGGTACCTCCTAGCCGCCGCAGTCGCAGTTGGCCTGTCTCTCTACAGCCGAATGGCGGCCCGGCGATCACCAACAGTTGTCGACGCCGTCCGCGCGCCACTGACGCCCCCCGAAGTCGGGGCCCTGACGAGCGACTACCAGGCAATCCTCGCATCGATGGCAATGCTGCGCAGCGCCGAACTCATCACCACCGCCGGGAAAGCCGCACGCGTCCTGACCAAGGAGGACAAGGGTCGCCTGGACTGGTTCACCCGCACTCTCCACAAGCGACTCGGCAGTGGCACGGTACCGCTGCGTCAGGTGCGCCTGCTCGGGCGGATGAATGTCGCGCTCGCGCAACTCCGTACAGGGTTGATCGATGCCGGCTACCTGCAGCGCCCGCAGCGTGGTGTCGACGCACTACTGCGTACCACCCCTCTGGTCGCGGTCATCGGCCTCGGTGTCGTCCGGTTGATCTTCGGCGTGGCCGGCGGCAAGCCCGTCGGATTTCTGCTCCTGACGATCATCGTGTTGGCATCGTTGATTCCGTTGTTACGTATCAATCGTCGACGCACTGCGTTAGGCGAAAGCGAACTGCGCCGACTCAAGCACGAGAACTCGTATCTCTCACCGAAACTGCGACCCTCGTTCACCAGCTACGGGCCTTCTCTCGCCGGGTTGTCGGCAGCGCTGTTCGGTTCCGGCGCACTGGTTCTGGTTGATCCGGCACTGGCCGGGGCGGTGGCTGCCGGCGCGGCGTACAGCCCCGGCGGCGGCGGTTCGAGCTACTACAGTTGCGGCTCCTCATCCGGCTCGGATGGCGGCGGTAGCGGCAGCAGTTGTGGAGGCGGGGGGTGCGGAGGATGAACGCCTACGCCGCCGATACGTGGGGAATCCCCAGCCGAGAATTCCTGTACGGCTACATCATCGTCGCGATCACGCTGGCAATTCTGACCTTCTTGTGGCGCCTGACGCTTCGAGCCCGCCAGGTCGCTGTCGAGTTCATCGATCAGCTCACCCCACCCGAAGTCGGAATGCTCACCAGTGAGGCCCGCGCTATCGCAGCATCGTTGGCGATCCTGCGCAGCGCCGATCTCATCACGATCGACGGCGCGGTACTCCGGCCGCTGGGACCAGGTGACGCGACACTCGATTGGTACACCCGCACGGTCTACTACAAACTGGCTGAGCAAGCCTCACCCCACCGTCGACGCCAACTCGCCGAGAGAATGACCGTGGAATCGGCGCAGCTGCGGAACTCACTGATGGACAAGGGATACCTGACGCCGCCCACTACTCGGCGGTCGATCTGGCTCGCCACTCTGCCACTGAAGATTCTGATGGCAGTCGGAATTGTGAGAATCGTGTTCGGGGTACTGGGCGACAAACCTTTCGAGTTCTTGATTCTCGCAGTAATAGCCACCGGCTTCACGATCCCCCTCCTCGGGTTGACGTTTGATCGCACCGCGTCAGGCAATGCGACACGATCTGCGTTGACGAAGTCTCACGACTACCTCGCACCTCGCAACAACCCCGCATTCTCCGCCTACGGACCACGATTGGCCGGCATGTCCGCGGCTCTCTTCGCCGGATCAGCCTTTCTGATGATCAATCCGGCGCTGGCGTCCGCAGCGGGAATCGGCGCCGACGGAGGAAGCAGTGGAGGTGGCGACGGTAGCGGAAGTAGTTGCGGCGGTGGCGGTGGCGGATGTGGTGGTGGCGGCGGAGGGTGCGGCGGATGACTCTCAACGGCCTGGGAATCGGCTGGCGCCCCGAGATCTCGGGGATCATCGCTGCGCTGGACGGCCTTGCGTTCTGTGAGGTCATTGCGGAATCCCTCGACAGTTCACTACCGCCCGAACTGGAACGGCTAGCCGTTCCGGTTATCCCACACGGCATTTCCCTGTCGCTTGGCGGCGCGGACCCACTCGATCGTCGGCGCGTCGAGCACCTGGCCCAGCTAGGCGGGCTCAGCGGCGTGCCGATGGTCAGTGAACACATCGCGTTTGTCCGCGCCGGCGGCATCGAAGCGGGGCACCTGTTGCCGGTTCCCCGGAGTTACGAGGCCCTGGACGTCCTGGCGCGCAACATCACCCAAGTCCAGGGCAGTATTCCCGTACCACTCGCGGTGGAGAACATCGCGGCACTCTTCGACTGGCCGGACGACGAACTCACCGAGGGCGAGTTTCTCTCGGAACTGATCGAACGCACCGGGATTCGGTTGGTACTCGATATCGCGAATGTGTACGCAAATGCGCTCAACCGGCACCGCGATCCGTGGACGGAATTGTGCCGACTACCCCTCGAGCACATAGCGTATTGCCATATCGCTGGCGGCAGCGTGCACGACGGTAAGTACCACGACACCCACACCGATCCCGTTCCCCGGCAGGTGGTGGAACTACTCGAGCAATTCACCGCAGCGGGGCACCATCCCGCGATCATGCTCGAGCGAGACGGCAACTACCCACCGGCGCACGAACTTCTGGGCGAACTCGACGCCGTAGCCGACGCTGCGGGACTGCGACGCATCACCGCGGACACCCAGTGGACACGCGCATGAGCAGCCTCGGAGCGCGTCAGGAAGCGCTGGTGCGGGCGCTGGTGGCAGGCGGCGAACTGCCGCCGGGATTCGACACAGAGGACACTGCAGTGGCGTCGGCGGCCCTGATCCGCAAGCGCGGCAGCGAAGTGGCGCACCACCTTCCGATGGTGCGCCACACTCTCGGCGATCGTTATCTCGAGTTGTTCACGGCCTGGGCAGTCGGGCGACCGAAGACGTCGTCACATGCCGACGCCCAAGCGTTTGTCGCGCACCTGCAGGACATCCATGAACTGCCTCGCCGGCCCTGGTATCGACGGCTGCTACGTCAGTGAGACAACAGCTTCACTGGTGTACATGAGGAATGTCATCGACTCCTGGAAGTACAGTTCCACCGACTCGGCGTCGTGTGACAGATAGCCGATCGACAGATCCTGGCCGATGTGCAACTCGTAATCGCCACCGCGCGTGGACATCAGGAACGCACCGTCGATAGCCGGGGCCCAGATGATGTCGCCGTCGAGCACCCGCCTGATGTGCTCGCGAATCGGGTAGCCGTGGTCGGAGGTTTCGTTGATCTGCGTGAACGCATCTGCGTTGAGCAGCAACGAATACGGGCCGTTGACACCGGCCAGACGCAACGCTGTGAGGGCCTGGCTGATGGCCTCGGGGTAATCCTTGGCGTCGGCAGGCAGCTTCAGTTCAGGGTTGGAACCACTCGCGCGCACACCCGTGATATTTGCCGCCGGGTATCCCTCGAAGACAGCACGATCCTCGGCAAACGCGATCTTCTGCGCCGCGTCCTTCACCGGCTGCCAATCGGAATCCTTTGCGCCACGCTCGACGTCGTCGATCGCCTGGCGGCTGACGGTGAACGGCACCCGCAGTTCGATGATCGGTTGCGACTGACGAGCGTGCGCAATCACACCGTCCGCGAGTGAACTGATCGGAACCTGATGCCCCAACGCAACACAGGCAAGATCGTCACCCGACGGACCCTCGACGTCGACGACCCGACGGCCGGCAACGTGACGCTTGAAGGTGCGGCTGGCCTCTTCTTCGATCTCGGCCCAGGCTGCTGCCGAAATGGGTGCTAGGTCGCGGTGCAGGTTTGTCATTGCTGGGCACTCCTTTTGAGACTTCCGATTCCGAGAGAACCGTCAGAGATGGGCTTTGTGAACGTCGCTTCAGGCACGAGCCTGGACGGCACGTCCGGGGGATCGTCGAGAAAATCCGCCGTCGGAACGAAGAAATTGATTCCGGTGACGGCAGTCGAGAAATCGAGAATGCGGTCGTAGTTGCCGACCGGATTCCCGATGAACATGTTGCGGAGCATCTGCTCGGTCACCGTCGGCGATGCCGAGTAGCCGATGAAGTACGTGCCCATCTCCGCCGAGCCGACATGGCCGAACGGCATGTTGTCGCGCAGAATCTGGATCTGTTCGCCGGATTCGTCCTCGATGACGGTGAGTGCGGTGTGAGCGTTGGCAGGCTTGGTGTCGTCGTCCATCTCGAGGTCTTCGAGCTTGGAGCGTCCGATGACGTTTTCCTGCTCCTCGACGGGCAGGGCGTTCCACTCCGACATGTCGTGAAGGTACTTCTGGACGATGACGTAGCTGCTGCCCGCGAACTCCGGATCCTCGTCTCCGACAGTGACCGCGACGTATGCCGCTTGCCCGGACGGGTTCTCGGTGCCGTCCACGAATCCCATCAGATCACGCTGCTCGAAATACTTGAATCCGTGCACCTCGTCGACCACGGAAGCCGCCCCGGCCAACCGCGTCGTCACAACCGAAGCGAACTCGAAACACAGATCCATCTGACGGGCGCGGATGTGGAACAGCAAGTCGCCTGGTGTGCGTGGAGCGTGGTGTTTGTCACCGGCCAGCTCGACAAACGGATGCAATTCCGCCGGTCGCGGGCCCTCGAACAGCCGGTCCCACGCATCCGAACCGATCCCGACCACGGTGGCCAAGCCACCGGCGGGAACCCGAAATCCGATGGAGCGCTGCAGGCCCGAGATATCCGCCAAAACGTCGTGAACTGCCTGCTCACCCCCCTCGTCGATGGTGAAAACCAGGAAGATCGCAGCTTCCGTGAGCGGTGTCAGCAGTGGTTGGGGAACCGCAGGCAGGGTTGTCCCCGCTCTCTCGGCCTCGTCGATCGCACTCGTTTCCACCATGCAGACCAGTATGGCCGATTTGGGCACTCCCGGCAGCAGTAGTCGAGAAGTAGGTGAACGCGGTTTACGGTGTCGCGGCCTCCGCACCCGCGTCGAAACCGGCCGGAATCTCGAAGATCCGGCCGTCGAACCCGGCCCGGTAGAGATGTCCGGCCGCAAATCCGGAATTGCCGCGTCCGTAGGTCAACACACTCGACGCCTGCAGTCCGCGGGTGAGTGCGCAGTACTGACCGGGGCCGTCGACACGCCATACCTCGCCACTGATGTCCGTGGGGACGATCGCCCGGTCATACGAATCCAAGGTCAAACCGTCTGGTGCAGAGAAGGTTTCGAGCCCACCGAGATCGACCAACGATTCCGAATATGCTGGATTGTCGACGGAGATGCGGCTGACCCCCGGATTGGCAAACGTGCGCGACACGTAGAGCCAGCGATTGTCGGAACTCAGCGCGGCACCGTTAGCACTCGGGAGGCTCGCCCACGCCGGGTCGACGGCTCCGTCGGGGCTGACCTTTCCGATCAAAGAGCCGAAATCATTGGTGGCATAGATCGTTCCGTCAAGTGCCACGGCAAGACCGTTTGCAGCGCTCAGACCGTCGGCAATGGGCGTCACGGCACCCGAATTCACATCGACACGCGCAACCGAAGCGCCCCGCGTCAGATCACCGATCAACACGCTCGCGTTTGCTCCCGTGCCCACCAGCAGCGAACCGTCCGTATCCCAGGCCAACCCACCCGCGCCACCCGGAACCGTCGCAATCGGGACTGCCGCCGCACCCGGCGCATCGACGCGAAAGATGCGCCCGCTCACCAAGTCTGTTGTGTACAGGCGGCCCTGCCCGTCCACGGTGACGCCCTCGAGGGCGGCGCCCGGAATTTGCGCACGCAGGACCGCAGGCGACGATCCCGGACAGAGGGGAGCAGCCTCGGCGCCGGACACCCCCAGCGCCAGAAGCGAACCGGCAACCAGAGCGCCGGTGATACCTATCCGAATACCGTGATCGAAGATCCTGGTCCGCATCTGCGCAACGCTAGACCTTCTGCCGGATTACGCCTAGAGACCCCGAAGAAACGAGATCAAAAGTTCATTGACTTCATCCGCGCGCTCTTGTTGCACGAAGTGCCCGGCACCGCCCAGAAGATGCACGCCCCGCAGGTCAGGCACGGTGTCCTTCATCCGGTCAAGCGCCTGGGGTCCACTCATCGTGATGACCGGATCTTCGGCGCCGGCGATGAACAGCATCGGAACACCGATGTGGGCGCCGTCGAGATCCTCATTGCGTTCCCAATTGGCGTCGTACGCTCGGTACCAGTTCAACCCACCGGTGAATCCTGTTGCAGTAAAGGTCTTTACGTAGACATCGAAGTCCTCTTCCGTGAGCCACGACCACGGCAACGCGGGCGCCTCGGGAAGTACGTCCAGGTAACCGTTTCCCTCGGCCGGGTGATCCCAGACATCGAGGTATCGGTAGGCACCGGACAAGGCGTGGAAGAGTCGCTGCAGGAATTCACGCGGCTGGGCGTCGAGTTCCCGCTCCGCCACACCGGGTTCCTGGAAATAGTGGATGTGCAGAAAGTGCTTGCGTGCCATGGCGGCGTAGATTGTCGACGGCTTGGCCGGAAACCGGTCCGGCGCATAGGGAACTGCCAAGGAGACCAGCCCTGCAACACGATCCGGGTAGCGCAGAGCGGTCGTCCACGCGGCCGGCGCGCCAAAATCGTGACCGACAAACACGGCTTTGTCGATTCCGAGAGCGTCGAGAAACGCGATCAGCCGGGCTGCAACCGCGTCGTTGGTGTATTCGTCGATCGCATCGGGGCGTGTAGTACCGCCGTAACCCGGCATGTCGAGCGCAATCGCCCGAAAACCCGCGTCTGCCAGGGCCGTCGACTGATGCCGATAGCTGTACCCGAGGCCGGGAAAGCCGTGACACATCACCACCGTTGCTGCGGAAGCTACAGCTGTTCCCGATCCCGAATCATCGAATTGCCAACGAAATCCGTCGACGTCGATCGTTTGTACTGTCATGTCAGCTGGTGATCATGTCTTCCTGGTTCCAGAACGCGCGCATCGACAGGATCTTGCCGTCGTCGTCGAAGGTCATGACGTCGATGGGTGCGATGGTCAGCGTCTGCTCGCCGAGCTTGGTGATCAGCGAGAAGTGGAATGCTGCTTCGTTTCCGGCAATGCGGAGGGTGTGCAGGTGAGCTTCCTGGTCGAAGTTCTCGATCACGGAGTAGAACTCGAGAATGGACTCGCGGGTGGTGCGCACGTCGGTGCCTACCGGGTCTTCGACGGTTGCACCCTCGGCATACAGGGCGACAACCTGGGCGGCAGTGCCCGTGGCAACTGTCTCGATGTAGGCGTCGACGGTCTTGCGGATTACCTCTGCGGACGGTGCCATGGTCTACCCCTCGTAGTTAGAACAGGTTCTATTCGCGAGGATAACCCAGGGCTCTGCCCTGTGCGCCGTTTTGGTAGCGGGAACTACCAGAACGGCGCACGGGGCCGAAGGTCTAGTGAGCAGGCAGGAGGGAAGTTTCCTGCGGCACTCCGTCCTCCGCGCCGAGCTGAACGATCCGCTTCGGAAGGAACACAGCTGCGATCGCACCGAGAGCGGCAGCGACAGCACCGATCAGGAACGCGATTCGCATTCCCTCGTCGGTGTAGAACACCGCACCTTCCATGGCCATCGCGATATGCGAGTTCAAAACCGTGAAGGCGATGACGGGAAGCACCGCGGGGAAGATGCTTTGGAAGACCGCGACCATGCTTGCCGTGGAGGCCTGCAACTGCGGCGGTACCGCTTCGATGAGCAGGTTCGGGATGGAGGCGTAGCCCATACCCATACCGACGCCGAAGATTCCGGCAAAGATGATGAGCAGCGGCTTGTTGTCGTGGATGGTCGCTGTCAAGGTGAATCCGACCGCCATGAGGGTCATGCCGATGATCATCAGCAGACGAGGTCGGATGTTACGGCCCACGAGGAAGCCGACGATCAAGCCACCGACCACCACCATGCCGCCCAGCGGTGCCTGGAAGATCGCGAATCCTTCTGCCGTGACACCGAATCCGTATCCCAACCCGAGAACTGCCGGGGTCATCACCATCATCGGTAGCAGAATCGTGAATACGCCCGAAGCGCCGTAGCAGAACCCTGCGCCGACGGCGGTCAGCATCACCGAACGCTTTCCGAAGTAGCGCAGGTCGATCAGCGGCTCACGGATGGCGCGGGCAGAGGCAACCCACGCGATCAGTAGCGCGACGCCGCCGATCAGATAGGCCAGAGTCGAACCACTCTTCCAGCCCCAGGTCGGACCGAAGCTGACGCCGACCAGAATTCCTGCAATACCCGATCCGAGGAGCGCCGCGCCGATCAGATCGACCGACGAGCGTAGTCGCACAGCAGATTCCGCCGTCGAAGCGAAGATCATGCCGCCAAGAATTATCAAACCGATGAAAAAGAACCAGAAGATGCTCCGGAAACCGTGGTTGTCGATCAACCAACCCGTGAGGAACGGCGCGGGAATAGCGATGAGACCCATACCGGACGTTGCGATACTGACAGCCAGCGCAACGGTTTTCGGCGGAAACACATCTCGGATGAGGGAGTAGCTCAGGAAGAGGCAGGGAACGAGCAGACCTGTCAGTGACCGGCCCAGAATCAGGACGGCGTAGCTCGGCGCTATCGCCGAGATGAAGGATCCGACGGCCGCACCTGCAACCGCCAGGAGCAGGATCTTTCGCTTGCCGTACATGTCTGCAAGCTTGCCGAGAAGTGGGGACGCGACCGCACCCAGAAGCAGGAACGACGTGAGCAGCCAGGCTCCCTGCGTCGTTTGATAGTGCACCGAGATTGCAGGCAGCGCAGTGGAAATCATCATGTAGCTCACCGCGAGCATTTCGAGAAGCAGAACTATCGACGCCAGCGAGAACACCAGTCGCGGAGTCCACCGCTCCGGTATCGATGTCGGTTCGGGCACACCGGGAGACGAACCGGACCTGTGGACTTCAGACGCCATGGCTGGAGATTCCTTTCGAGGACACCTGCGAATTCGATTGACCCCCTGACGAATACCGACGACCGGGGCCTTGCTGGGAAGTGCAGTGGAACGACAGCTACCGATCTCGGCAACGTGTTATGTGCATCACAGTCCTCGAGTCGAACGCGCGCTATGGCATGTTCCGCGGAGCGGGACAATCGGGACAATGACTGACAAGCAGCTTCACCCGCGAGCCGAGCAGAGGCCGGATTGTGAGCCAAGGCAACGATTTTCAGCTCAAACTAAAACGCACGGTCGGGTTCCTACCATTCACCGGTTCGGGTTGGCGATGTCGAGAGGGAAGGGGTCGCCGCCGACGGCTGAATACCGACCAACCAGTACTTGCAGAGCCGCGAGACAAAAAAGTGCGCCCTTCTGGTAGTGGGAACTACCAAAAGGGCGCACGGGGCCGAAGGCCCTACAGAACGATGTTCACCATCTTGCCGGGCACGACGATCACCTTGCGGGGTGCATTGCCCTCGAGCAGGGCAACGATCTTCTCGTCGGCCAGCGCGATCTCCTCGACGGCCTTGCGATCGGCGTCGGCCGGGACGCTGATGCGGCTACGCACCTTGCCGTTGACCTGGATCGGGTACTCGACGGTGTCCTCGACGAGCCACTTCTCCTCGACGGCCGGGAAGGGGCCGTGCGCAAGGGATTCCGTGTGACCCAGGCGTGACCACAGCTCTTCTGCGAGGTGCGGGGCCAGCGGAGCGAGCATCAGCACCAGCGGTTCGACGGCGGAGCGCGGAGCGCCCCCGGGGAAGGCCTTGGTGAGGTGGTTGTTGTACTCGATCAGCTTTGCGGCCGCCGTGTTGTCGCGCAGCGCGGTGTAATCCTCGCTGACACCGGCGATCGCCTTGTTGAGGGCACGCAACGTCTCTTCACCCGGGGCCTCGTCGGTGACGCGGGGCTTGCCGGACTCTTCGTCGATGACAACACGCCACACGCGCTGCAGGAAGCGCGAAGCACCGACGACGTCCTTGGTCGCCCAGGGACGCGAGGTGTCCAGCGGACCCATCGACATCTCGTAGACACGGAGAGTGTCTGCACCGAATTCTGCGCAAATCTCGTCCGGTGCAACGGCATTCTTCAGGCTCTTGCCCATCTTGCCGTATTCACGGTTGACCTCGGCGCCGTCGTAGAAGTACTTGCCGTCACGCTCGACGACCTCTTCGGCGGGCACGTAGACGCCGCGGGCATCCGTGTACGCAAAGGCCTGGATGTATCCCTGGTTGTAGAGGCGACGGTACGGCTCGCTCGAGGACACATAGCCCAGGTCGAAGAGCACCTTGTGCCAGAACCGCGAGTACAGCAGGTGCAGCACTGCGTGCTCGACGCCACCGACGTACAGGTCGACTCCACCGGGATCGTTGGGGCCGTGCAGTTCCGGACGCGGACCCGTCCAGTAGGCCTCGTTCTGCGGATCGCAGAACGTGTCCTGGTTGGTGGGGTCGATGTAGCGCAGCTGGTACCACGAGCTACCGGCCCACTGCGGCATGACGTTGGTGTCGCGGTGGTAGGTCTGCAGGCCGTCACCGAGGTCGAGTTCGACGTTGACCCAGTCGGTTGCCTTGTTCAGCGGGGGAGAGGGCTCGGAGTTGGCGTCGTCCGGATCGAAGGACACGGGTGCGTAGTCCTCGACCTCCGGAAGAACCACGGGCAGAGCCGAATCCGGCAGAGCGTGCGCGTTTCCGGCAGCGTCGTACACGATCGGGAAAGGCTCGCCCCAGTAACGCTGACGCGCGAAGAGCCAGTCGCGCAGCTTGTACTGGATGGTGCCCTTGCCGTGGCCGGATTCCTCGAGCTTGCTGATGACGGTGGCCTTGGCCTCCGCCACATCCAGGCCGTCGAGGTAGTCGGAGTTCACCAGAGCGCCGTCACCGGAGTAGGCGGCCTCCGAAACATCGCCGCCGGCAATAACTTCGACAATATCGAGACCGAAAGCGTTGGCGAACTCCCAGTCGCGGTGATCGTGTCCCGGAACAGCCATGATCGCGCCGGTACCGTATCCGGTCAGCACGTAGTCGGCGATGAAGACCGGAACCTTGTGGCCGTTGACGGGGTTGATCGCGTAGGAACCGAGGAAGACGCCGGTCTTCTCCTTGTTTTCCTGACGCTCGAGATCCGTCTTCGCGGCGATCGACTTACGGTAGGCCGCAACAGCTTCCGCGGGAGTAGTCGCGCCACCGGTCCAGCGTGCGTCGACGCCTTCGGGCCATTCGTCGGCAACAAGCTTGTCGACCAGATCGTGCTCGGGAGCCAGCGTCACGTAGGTGGCACCGAACAGCGTGTCAGGACGCGTCGTGAACACATCAACGCCGTATTCGCCTGCCGCGAAGGTAACTTCGGCACCATAGGAGCGGCCGATCCAGTTGCGCTGCATGGCCTTGACCTTGTCGGGCCAATCCAGGTACTCGAGATCGTCGACCAGGCGGTCGGAGTACGCGGTAATGCGCATCATCCACTGCTGGAGGTGCTTGCGGAAGACGGGGAAGTTGCCACGATCGCTACGACCGTCGGCCGTGACCTCTTCGTTGGCCAGCACGGTACCCAGACCGGGGCACCAGTTCACCATCGAATCGGACTGGTAGACAAGGCGGTACGAGTCCACAACCTTGGCCTTCTCGGCCACCGTCAGCGAAGCCCAGTCGCGGCCGTCTTCGACAGTGCGCTCACCGGAATCGAACTCGGCTTCCAGCTCGGAAATACGACGCGCCTTGCCGGCCGCCTTGTCGTACCACGCGCCGTGGATCTGCAGGAAGATCCACTGCGTCCAGTGGTAGAAGTCGACGTCCGTCGTCGCGAGGCTACGACGCTCGTCGTGGCCCAGGCCCAGGCGTCGGAGCTGGCGCTTCATGTTGGCGATGTTCGCCTCGGTGGTCGTGCGCGGGTGAGTGCCCGTCTGCACGGCGTACTGCTCGGCCGGCAGACCGAAGGCGTCGTAGCCGAGGGTGTGCAGGACGTTGCGGCCGTGCATGCGATGGAAGCGCGCAAAGACGTCGGTGGCGATGTAGCCGAGCGGGTGGCCGACGTGCAGACCCGAACCCGAGGGGTACGGGAACATGTCCTGAACGAACAGCTTGTCGGCGGGCACGCCGTCGGGGGAGGACAGCGGACCGACCGGATTGGGCGCGTTGAACGTGCCCTCCTCGCTCCAGCGGTCCTGCCAGCGCTGCTCGATCTGGCCGGCAAGCTCCGCGGTGTAGCGGTGCTGCGGGGTGGCGTCGACTGGTGAATCGGGGGACTGCGGAGACTCGGTCACTGTGGTCGCTATCTACTTGGCTGCCGTTGAATACCGTTAACCAGGGTAGAGCCTGCGCCACCCGGGCATACCATCAACTCCACTCGCGCCTATCCTGTATGGGTGATCGTTGTTGCTGTAGTGCTGTTCGTGCTCGCTCTTGCCGTTGGTGGAGTCGCTGTTGCCGGACTGATCGGCAAGCTTCCGCGTAACCGCTGGGCGGGTATCCGTACCCCGGATACGTTGCGAAGCGAAGAATCGTTTGCGCTCGCCAACAAGGTGGCCGGCCCGACGATGGCCGCTGCGGCAGGCCTCCTCGTTCTCGGCGGCATCGCCGCACTGACGATGAGCACCGCCATGGGTCTCGGCATCGCCCTCGTCGCCGTGGTGGGCGCAGTGTTCACCGCTGGTTTCGGCGGCAGCATCGGTGCCCGCGCGGCCGCAGCCCTGCCCGAGCAGAGCGGTTGCGGTAACGACTGCAACTGCGGACACACCGAAGAACCCGCAGCGGAAACCCCCGAAGCCAAGGCAAATGCCGCCGACTGCGGCACCGGTTCCTGCGGTGCCTGCTCGCTCAAGGATGCTTGCCAGCCGACTCATTGATTCACGTGAAACATCGTGTAATTGATCCCGCCGGAGCATTCTTCGGTCTCGTGATTCCCGTGTTGTGCGCGCTCGGCGGCGTTGCACTGACAAAAATATGGGAACCCCGCCTCCCCGAGAAAATCGCTACGCACTGGTCCATGACGTCGGCCGACGGCTTTGCGGCACCCATCACCAGTGCGTGGACGTTTGCTCTGCTGACCATTCTGTTCGGCGGCGGACTCTCGGCAATCGCAGCTCTCGCACCCGCGATGCTCATGATGCGTCGATTCATGATCGTGGTCGGCCTGATCGTGGTGGGGCTCATCACCGGTGGTCAGTTCGCATCGCTGCACGCTCAACTCGATGTGGCCGACCCGTCGTCCGTTCCCGCACCCATCGGAGCCCTCGCGGCCGGAGCGCTCGGAGGATGCGTCGTCGGCCTGCTCGGAGCGTCGTTGCTACGCGACTATCGCCCACGCACTGCGGCGACCGAAGCTCCTAACCGCGCTCTGCCCCGAAGCGACGCCTCACTACCCATCACCGACGACGTCGGGTTCTCCACCCAGGGTTCCGTGATCTTCGGACTGATCATGGCGACGCCCGGAATCATCCTCGGCCTGATCAGCTCCACCTGGTTCTTGGCGCTGTTCCTCGTGCTTGCAGTGTTCTGCGTGACCCTCGTTCGCTTCCGCGTTGTTGTCGACGCCACCGAGATCAAGGTGTTCAACATGGGCATGCCTGCCATGACCTACGGCGTCGACGAGGTTGTCGGTGCCAAGGTCGCGGAGATCAAGCCATTTGCGGATTTCGGCGGCTGGGGACTCAAGAGCAAAGGGCGTCGCAACTACGGCATCGTCACACGCACCGGCCCCGCAGTCGTCATCACTTTTGCGGGCGGCGACAAGCTCACCATCACCACCCCGAAAGCCGACGACATCGCCGGCGCATTGAACAGCCTCGCCGACGCCCGGATCGGTTAATCGATCGCGCTCGACCCGATCGCTTCCTTCGTCTTCTCGAGATAGCCACACGCGGCACTGCGGGCTCGGTTGACGTCTCGATCCTCGATGGCTGCCGCGACACCGCGGTGATGCAGCGACGTCAGTGACGGCGGGTGCACACCTTCCGTCACGTCGTAGGTAGCGCGGACCGTTTCGAGGATGCCGGCAAACAGGTCCTTCAGAACAGGATTGTGTGCGGCCTCCACTACCGCGATGTGGAAGCCGAGATCGACCTCGACAAAATCGGCCCCGGCGTGATCTCGTTTCTCCGCCAGCTCACGCAGGATCCGGACGTCCTCGTCCGTGCGCCGCTCGCACGCCAATCGAACCGCCTCGACTTCGAGCGCCCGACGCACCTCGAAGACGTACGTCATCTCCTCGACGCCGGCGTGCCGGCCCAGCAGACCGCCGATATCCGTCCGCGCCCGGACAAAAGTGCCCGATCCCCGCCTGATCTCGAGCACACCCGTAGATGTCAGGGTCTTGATTGCCTCACGGACAGTGTTCCGCCCGACGCCCAGGACGCTCATCAGCTCCGGCTCCGTCGGGATGCGATTGCCAACGGTCCACGAACCATCCGCGATCTGCGCACGCATCCACTCGAGGGATTGTTCGTACGCCGATTCCTTGCGAACCACAGTCATCTGCCCATCCTCACAGCATTTGCGCCATTCGCGCCATTCGTTCCGCTCCCTTACGATACGTAGGACGACCCATGTATTTGAGGAGGGGCTTCCCACGTCCACGACAGCACTCACCGCGCAAAGCGCCGCCCGCCGGACCAATCGACACTTCTACGGTGTCGGCTACGTCCTCACCGTGATCCTGCTCGGCGCGAACATGCCCACCTCCGTCTACGGGCTCTACCGCAGCGAGTTCGGATTCACGCCCACGATCCAAACGCTCATCTACGGCGTCTACGTCGCCGGGTTGGTGCCGGCCCTGCTGTTCTTCGGCCCACTCTCCGACTTCCTCGGCCGACGCGCCGTGCTCCTGATGTCGCTGGCTCTGAGCGTCGTCGGAACGCTTGTCCTCGCTTTTGCCGACGCCACCGTCTGGCTGTTTCTCGGTCGGATCGCACAAGGAATTGCGGTGGGCGCGGTCAGCGCGGCCGGCAGTGCGGCGCTCGTGGAACAGGAACCGACGTTCGATCACCGTCGTGCAGCCCTCGTCTCCACCGTGACGGGCGCACTCGGCGGCGCACTGGGGCCACTCGTCTCCGGCGCAATCGCGCAGTACCTGCCCCAACCACTGCGCCTGCCGTACCTGATTTTCCTTGTCGCGTTTGTTCCCGCCCTGATCGTTCTGTTGCTGCTGCCGCGCGGCACAAGAACCGCTCGCCCGAAGAGCCTGTTCCAGATTCCCCGCGTTCCCACGGTAATCCAGCGGACGTTCTGGCTCAGTTCACTGGCGGTCGCGCTCTCCTGGGGAGCCGTTGGTCTTTTCCAATCCGTCGTCCCGTCCTGGATGACCAGCTTGCTCGGGATCAACAATCTTCTGCTTGCCGGCGGCGCTGCCGCACTGGTGATGATCTGCTCCGTGATCGCTCAACTCGGCGGCAGCCGGATGGACCCTCGTGCGTCCACGATCGTCGGCCTCGGAATTCTGGCGCTCGGGATGATCGGACTACTTGTCGTCGACATCGTTCCGAGCCTCGCACTGCTGAGTGTTGTCACCATTGTGGTCGGCGCCGGGCACGGATTGGTTTTTGCCGGCGGCATGAAACGAGTCAACGCCGCGGCGCGAGCACACGCCCGCGAAAGCCACGGCGCCATCCTCGCTGCGTTCTTCACGGTCAGTTATGCAGGTTTGGCGATACCGTCCATTCTCGCGGGCATCGCCATCACCGTCCAAGGGATGCAGACCGCGATCATCGAACTCTCGATCATCGGATCACTCTTGTGCCTGGTCGTGATGACCTTCAACGCCCGCGCCGCACGTCGTTATCCTTAGCCAGGTGAAGTTTCTCAGCAGGTTCTACATCGACGGGTTCATCCTCGGCATCATCATCGCCGCCGTGCTCGGAAGTGTGTTCCCGGTATCGGGCACCGCTGAGACAGTGCTCGACTGGGCCACCAAGATCGCCATCGGCTTCCTGTTCCTGCTCTACGGCGCCCGCCTCTCGCCGCAGGAAGCCTGGAAGGGCGTCAAACACTGGCGGCTGCACAGCGTCGTCTTGGCGTCGACGTTTATCCTGTTCCCGCTGATCGGCCTGGCATTGCGATTCCTGTCGCCGACGCTGATCAGCGACGAGCTGTACACCGGCATCCTGTACATGTGCCTGGTTCCGTCGACGGTTCAGTCGTCGATCGCCTTCACGTCAATTGCCAAGGGAAACGTTGCTGGCGCGATAGTCAGTGCGTCGTTCTCCAACCTGATCGGCGTCTTCATCACACCGCTCCTGGTGGTGCTGCTGATGAACACCACCGGCGAGGCAACCGTCGATTTCTCGTCGATCCTCGACATCGTCGTGCAGTTGCTGATCCCGTTCATCATCGGCCAGCTGATCCGGCCACTGGTGATCGGCTGGCTTCAAAAGTACGCAGAGCCAACAAAGTACGTCGACCGCGGATCCATACTTCTTGTTGTCTTTGCGGCGTTCAGTGAGAGCATGAAGGAAGGCATCTGGAGCACTATCACGATCTGGCAGATCCTGATCCTGACGGTGGTCTGCTGCGTGATCCTCGCGGTAGTGCTTGCTGTGACAACCTTCGCGGGGCGCAGGCTTGGGTTCGATCTACCCGATCAGATCGTCATCATCTTCTGCGGATCGAAGAAATCCTTGGCGACGGGTCTACCGATGGCGGCTGTCCTGTTCGCGGGTCAACCCGTCGGCCTGATCGTGTTGCCGCTGATGATCTTCCATCAAATCCAGCTGATCGTGTGTGCCGCGCTGGCGCAACGCTTCGCGAACCGGGATCCGATCAGAGTTGGCTAGATCAGTTCCGCTCGACCTCGATGGGATGCGTAGCCAGCATGGCCAGCGGCAAGGGTTGGCGTCGTAGCACCCGCGCCCATACATCGATCCGCGACGGTGTCACAACATCCGACGGCAGGGAGGCAGTCACCATCCAGTCGTCGCGCTCGAGTTCCGAATCAAGCTGACCCACAGTCCAACCCGAATACCCGGCAAAGATACGAATTCCCTCGACCAGCGGAGCAATCACGTTGGGATCGGAATCCAGATCCACCATCACGACCTTGCCGTCGACGCGCCGCAAACCGGCGACACCGTCGATGATTGCCCCGTTGCGCGCAGTGCCGAGACACAGCGCGGAATCGCGTTTCACCGGCCCGCCGACGTACAGGGCAGACGGATTGGCGGCCAGCGGCGCCCACTGCGGAAGGACGTTCTGCACGGTAGTCTCACTCGGCCGATTGATCACGACGCCAAGACTTCCCGCGTCGTTGTGTTCGATCATGTAGATGACGGTGCGGCGGAACGCAGGTTCAACGAGGTCGGTAGACGACACCAACAAGCTGCCTGGCCCAACCTCGGGTTCGATCCAGGCCATACGGTCTTCGGGTTCTTCTGCGTGCGACACACCTACATCATCTCACTCCAAGCCCGCCATTCCCGCGAGCAAGGCGAGGTGCCGCTCGAAAAGCTCGGCCGGTTCGGTGAAGGTGTCCGATCCATACTGCCCGAACACCTCGAAGTTCACAGAACCGAACAGCGACACCCACACCAAGGTTCCGCGGGTGATTGCGGCGGGCAGCAATTCGACGCCCATCTCCGCACGCACACGTTCGAGATCCGACCTCAAAGGTTCACCGACTGCTGCGTCGGGGAACGACGTGAGAGCACCCGCCCGATACGCGCTGTCGACTATCGCGATCAACCTGGTGACCACCCGCGTGCCCGGCCCAGTGGTTTGCTCGCCGGGGGCGCGGTAGCCGGGCACCGGACTGCCGAACAGTAATCCGTACCTGGCGGGTTCGCGTATCGCCCAAACCCGCACCGCACGGCCCAACGCCAGAAACTGCTCCCGATAGTCATCTGCCGCAACAGCATTCATCGCAGCATCCACTTCGGCGCCCAGCTCCGTGTAAGCATCCACGACAAGAAGGGTGAGCAGTTCGTCGCGGCTTGCCACATACCGGTAGACCGCCGAGGATACGACGCCCAGATCTCGCGCCACCGCGCGTAGCGACAGAGCCGCAGCCCCGACCGCCGCCAGATGTTCGCGGCCGATCCGGGTGATGTCCTGCAAGGTCTGTTCACGCGCGCGTTCGCGGGGGGTACCGGCCATGGGAACAGCTTGCCTCAATTCCGAGAGCAGAGCCAACAAACGAGAGCAGTGTCAATAAAAGAGAGCAGTGCTCTTGACATTGCAATCATCGAAGCGCATCCTAGAAATCGAGAGCAGTGCTCTCGCACCCATGAATCTAGGTAGGAGTCATCATGTCGAACCTCGAAATCGTCACCGGCGCAGGACCTGTCGGATCCACCGTGGCGCTTCAACTCGCCGAGCAGGGGATCAACGTCCGCCTCCTGACCAGATCCGGAAGCGGACCGCAGCACCCACGGATCGAGCGTCGGCGCGTCGATGTGTCGGATCGAGACGCACTGCGTACTGCCGCCGAGGGCGCCACCGCGATCTACCACTGCATTCATGCCGCCTACAACGCCGCGGACTGGGAACGTGAACTCCCCGCAGCAGAAAAAGTCGTCCTCGACGTCGCGGCCTCGCTGAATGCCGTTGTGGTGTTCCCCGAAAGCCTCTACGCCTACAACTCCGACACCGTGATGACGGAATCCGACCCCCGCAACGTCAGCGGCGGTAAGCGCGGAGTGCGCGCGGCGCTACTGCGTGCCCGCGAAGCCTCTGCCACACCCACCGTCAGCGTGGTGGCGTCGGACTTCTTCGGCCCGTACGTGCGCACCGCTCACGCCGGCGAACGCATGGTTCCGAAAGTGATGGCAGGAAAGAAGATTCGGGTAATCGGATCGGCAGATCAGCCGCACTCCTTCACCTACGTTCCCGATCTCGCGGCAGCCATGATCGCCGCGGCACACAACCCGCAGCTGTGGAACTCCGTCCTGCACGCGCCCACCGCACCCGCGCTCACCCAACGCACCATTGCCGAGGCGTTTGCCGACGCCGCAGGAGCCCCAGCCGCCAAGGTGGGCGTACTCCCGGCCTGGGTTCTCGACACCCTCGGCAAGGTGCACACCGATACCCGCGAACTGGCAGAAATGAACTACCAGTTCACCAAGCCTTTCGTGATGGATTCGACTGCCAGCGAGACCCTCCTCGGACTCGCGCCGACCCCGCTCGATCAGGCCGCACGCGAAACCGTCGGCTGGTGGCGAGCAGAACAGGCCGGCGTCGCTGCAGCCTGACGAGCACGCACCTTTCCGATGAATGGGATTTGCGTTCCCACACGCTGCACGAGCTCCCTAGTGTCCACGTCACACCGAGCGAAGCACTAGAGAGGTACTTATGCCCACGCTTCTACGAACAACCACTCTGCCCATCGAACCGGACCAGATCTGGTCTGTGATCAAAGGATTCGACGAACTCGCATCCTGGCACCCGCGTGTTCCACCCTCCGAAATGGAAGAAAACGCAGACCCGACCACGCCAGGTGCCGTACGCCGATTCATGGTCGACGGCAACGTCGTGGCACGTGAAAAGTTGATCGAGCATGACAACAGCGGCCGAACCTACAGCTACGAGTTACTCGACCAACCACTTCCGGTCAAGAATTACATTGCCCGCATCGAAGTAGTGCCCACGCCTGACGGGTGTGAAGTTCGATGGACCGCCACCTACGACGGCGGCGACGAGATCATCCCCGTCGTGGAGAACGCCTTCGGCGACAATGTGTACCTGGTTGGCCTCGATGCGCTGCGGGAGCGGTTCGCCGACCGATAGTCCGATTCCCGCTAGAGTTTCACTACATGACCCCAGCCTCGAACCGCCGCGAGGCTTGGTCCCGGACGCTCCACACCGTGCGCGAGTCCCCGGGCCTCGGACGGTTGGCCCTCGTCCGCTTCTCGAGCCAGTTCGGCGACGGGCTGTTCCAAGCCGCGCTGGGCGGCGCAATCCTGTTCAACCCGGAACGCGAGACGGATCCGGTGGCGATTGCGGCGGGGTTTGCCGTACTGCTACTGCCCTATTCGATTATCGGTCCGTTCGCGGGTGCGCTACTCGATCGCCTCGACCGGCGCCTCGTCCTGCTGTGGGCAAGTGTTCTGCGTGGGCTGTTGATCCTGACGACCGCTGTTCTGCTCGCCACCGGGGGAGGGGACACGCCGCTGCTGTTGTGCGCGTTGGCGGCGATCGGGGTCAGCCGATTTGTTGGCGCCGGTGTCTCTGCTGCACTACCGAAAGTGGTACGGCAATCCTGGTTGGTGGCTACCAATTCCGTTCTCACAACCGCAGGTTCGGTGGTGTCGGCTCTGGGCGCAACCGCGGCGGTGAGCATTATCGGGATTGTGGGTGCCGGTGATCGGGCGTCCGCAATCGCCGTTGCGTGCGCTGCTGTCGGATCGGCCGTCGCAGCTGTGGCGGCAGCACGGTTCACCGCCAGGTCCCTTGGCCCCACCACCTCCGAAAGAGTCGACACGGGTGCTCTGCATTCCGTTCTGACTGGTCTGAAAACCGGAGCCACCGCCGTCTGGCAGGCTCCCGGCGTCACCACCACGATGATCGGAATCGGCGCGCACAGAATCTGTTTCGGCATCAACACTCTGATCATGGTGTTGGTGCTTCGGGACACGACGAACGGCTCAGCGCTCCCTGGCGGAATGGCGGGATTCGGTGTTGCCGTGGGCGCTACGGCCATCGGCATGCTGATCGCCGCACTGATCACACCGTTCGTAATCCCGCGGCTCGGTCGCCCGCGAACCGTCACCTACGCACTGACGGCCGCGGTGATCATCCAACTCGTTTTTGTCACCACACTGACGCAAGGATCACTCCTGATCGCCGCATTCCTACTCGGTATTGCCGGTCAGACCGTGAAACTGGCCGGCGACGCCGCGATGCAGATCGACATCGACGACAACCGGCGTGGCCAGGTTTTCTCCTTGCAGGACACCGTGTTCAACGTCGCGTTCATCGGTGCGATCGCCGCCGCGTCGACAGTGATCGCACCCGACGGAAAGAGCGTCGGCTTGGCCCTTGCCGGTGCGGGCGTCTACGCCGCCGGATTGTCCGCGGTGTTGGTCAACCGCACAAAGCGAGAAGGCTAGGACTGCTGAGCAGCCCACCACTTCAACAGCTCAGCCTCGGCCTCGTCCCGGTCGAGGGGACCACGATCGAGACGCAACTCCTTGAGGAAGGACCACGCCTTGCCCACCTGTGGACCGGCGGGAATGTTCAACAGTTCCATGATGGCGTTGCCGTCGAGGTCCGGTCGTACCCGTGCGAGGTCTTCCTGCTCGGCGATGCGGGCGATCCGCTCTTCGATGTCGTCGTAGGTGGCCTGCAACTGCGCGGCCCGACGCTTGTTGCGGGTGGTGCAGTCGGCGCGCACCAACTTGTGCAACCGGGGGAGTAGTTCACCGGCATCGGTGACGTACCGCCGCACGGCAGAGTCCGTCCACTGTCCCTTGCCGTAACCGTGAAAACGCAAGTGCAGGAACACGAGCTGCGAGATGTCGTCCACCATCTGCTTGGAGAACTTGAGCGCACGCAAACGCTTGCGCACCAGCTTGGCACCGACAACCTCATGGTGATGGAAACTGACGCCGCCGCCGGGCTCGTTACGCTTGGTGTCCGGCTTGCCGATGTCGTGAAGCAGTGCAGCCCAACGTAATACGAGGTCGGGGTCACCATCTTCGAGGTCGATGGCCTGCTGCAGCACCGTCAGCGAGTGCTGGTAGACGTCCTTGTGCTGGTGATGTTCGTCGATCTCGAGCTTCATCTGCGGAATCTCGGGCAGCACGTAATCCGCCAAACCGGAATCGACCATGACGTTGATGCCGTCCAACGGGTACATGCCGAGCATCAGCTTGTTGAGCTCGGTCTGCACGCGTTCGGCCGTGATCCGCTCGATCTGCGAAGCCATGTCCTTGATGGCGTCGAAAACGCGATTGTTCAACGTGAAACCAAGCTGCGATACGAACCGCGCGGCGCGCAGCATCCGCAGCGGATCGTCGTTGAACGAGTTCTCGGGAGCCGACGGCGTATCGAGTTCCCCGGCGAGCAGAGCGTCCATGCCGTTCAGCGGATCGACAAACGTGAACGAACCGTCGGCGCCGATCGCCATGGCCATCGCGTTGACCGTGAAATCGCGTCGCACCAGATCGTCGGCAAGGTTCTCGCCGTACTGGACTACCGGATTACGCGACACACGATCGTAGGCATCGGCCCGGAACGTCGTGATCTCGATCTCCTGGCCGTCCTTGATGGCGCTGATCGTGCCGAAGTCGATCCCGGTATCCCACTGCTTGTCGACCCAGCCCTTGAGCAGAGCCTGCACCTTCTCGGGGCGCGCGTCCGTCGTGAAATCGAGATCACCGCTGAACCGGCCAAGGATTGTGTCGCGCACGCTGCCACCCACCAGGTACAGCTCGTGGCTGGCCGCTGCGAAGCGCTCACCCAGTGGGGTCAACACATCGGAGAGCGTGCGCAATGTGTCGGAAGCGTCGGCAAGGAGCCGTGCACGGCGATCGGCATCGGAGGTAGGGGCAGTCACGTCGATTGAGCTTACTTAAGGTGCGCAAATAGCAGAACGCGCATATCAACGCGAGCACCCGGTTTGCGCGGGTTACCGGCCAACCAGGCGATGCCAACTAGTATCGATGGGGTGTCAGGTGCCGAACGAACGAACAGGAGCCGCCGCAACTCGCGGCGTCGTCCTGCCGTCGGCAATCCTGAACGATCCCCGATGCGCACGGTCCGCGAAACTTCAGCAGGCGGATTGGTCGTCGACGGCTGGGGCGGCCCGCCGGAACGCCTGTGTGCTGCACTGATCGGACGAACCGACCGCCGTGGTCGTCTGTTGTGGTCACTGCCCAAGGGACACATCGAGCAGGGCGAGACCGCCGAGCAGACGGCGATGCGTGAGGTCGAGGAAGAAACGGGCATTCAGGGAACCGTCCTCGCGCCACTCGGCAGCATCGACTACTGGTTTGTCACCGAGGGCCGACGCGTCCATAAAACGGTGCACCACTATCTCCTGAGATTCCTCGGCGGCGAACTGTCCGACGAAGACGTCGAGGTCACAGAAGTGGCCTGGGTACCGCTCGCGGAACTGCACTCACGCCTCGCGTACGCCGACGAGCGCAAACTGGCCGAACTTGCCGCACAGATGATCGCCGAGATGCCCCACTCCCCCTTGCTTCCGAAGGAACCGGACGCAGGATGAAGATGGCTCTACGGCGAGCGGGCATCGCCGCTCTGGTGATGGCCGCTGTCGGTGTGACGGGATCGCTCGGGGCCGGCCCGGCACACGCCCTCCCCACCTCGCACGACAAACACGTTCAGGCGCCGCGCACCAGCACCGACGGCAAGTTCCTCGAGCTGTCCATCGAATCCACGACACCGACCACCGTCACGACAACCAGCACTCCCACCGTCGTGGTGAAGGGCACGGTCAAGAACGTCGGCGACCGCCCCGTCGAAGACGTCGGAGTCCGGTTGCAACGAGCGCCGGCCATCGACAACGCCGCCGACGTACGCGATGCCCTCGAATTCGACCAAGCCATCTTCGACACGGTCGGCGAGTTCGACACCGTAGCCACCAGCCTCGAGCGGGGCGAGTCCAGACCTTTCACCCTCTCGCTGCCACTGCGCAGCACTACCGGAACCTCACTCGAGATCTCCGAGCCCGGCGTCTACCCGATGCTTGTCAACGTCAACGGCACCCCCGAATACGGTGGCGCAGCACGGCTCGACGACGCGCGCTTCCTCCTCCCGGTTCTGGGCGTTCCCAGTGCGACCAGCGCAAGAACGTCAAGCACTTCGGCCACAGCCGTCGTCGCACCCGACACGTCCAATCCCGTCGGCGTGACGATGATGTGGCCGCTCGCTACCGCTCCCAGCCTGGTTGGCGGAATCCCCGGATCCGTCAACGACCCCGTTCGACTGATCAACGACAACCTCGCCACCGAACTCTCGGACGGTGGACGCCTCGACGCGCTTGTCGACGCCGTCGAAAACGCCACGAAACCCGAGAGCGACGCCGACAACAAGGTGCGGGATTCACTGTGCCTCGCCATCGACCCCGACCTCGTGATCACGGTCGACAACATGACCCGCGGTTACCTGGTCGTCGACAACGCGGCAGACCCCACCGGTCCCGCCCACGACGGTCGCGGACAGGATGCGGCGTCCAATTGGTTGTCGCGAATCAAGACGTTGGCAGCATCGATGTGCACAACGTCTGTTCCGTTTGCGCAGGCAGATCTCGCGGCAGTCGGTACCGTCGCCCATCCCGAACTGACGGCGACGGCCATCGACCGGCCGGCCGACATCGTCGACACCATCCTCGGCGTGACTTCGCTCCGCAATTTCGTGTGGCCGGATTCCGGAGTCCTCGATTCCGTCACCGTCGACACTCTGAGCACCAGGCCGACAACAACCCTCGTCGCGGCCTCGTCCGTAGATTCGAGCGAGGCACAACTGTCCTCCCGCATCACCGACACCGTCGACGCACTTGCATTCGACACGGCGGCAGCCGCAGCTTTTGCCGCGACCGGATCCAACCCGTCGACGCCGTCGTACATCGACGAAGACACCGCGCCGCAACTCGAGACGGAATCGCGGGTTGCCCGACGCCAGGACGCGCTCGGTGCCATGGCGTGGTCCGCGTTGACTCCCACCGCCGTGCCGCGCAATCAGATTCTGGCGCCGCCGCAGCTGTGGAGCGCCGACGCGGGGGACGCCGGCGCGATGCTGTCGATGCTCGCCACGCTCATCCGCTCCGGCCTGGCAACACCACAGTCCCTTCCCGCGCTGCTCGGGACACAGCCCGGCGCCACGGACACGGCAACTCTCGAATATCCGGAGCGGGCAACTCAGGACGGTCCGCAAACAGCGGTCATCGACACAGCACAGGCTCAACTGCCCCGAATCGATGCGCTCGAACTCTCACTCGTCGACGACCCGCAGGTTCTGCTCACTCCGCGCTCCTTCACCGCCCCGCTGCGTGAGGATCTGCTGCGCGCGATGAGCTCGGCCAATCGGCGCGATACCGATATCTTGTCCGTCCGGAACGCCGAACGTGCTGCGAGCATTCGCGCGAGCAACGTGACCAACAGCGTCAACGGGCTCTATCAAGCCGTCAGTGTCGTATCGCCGGGCGGCGTGTACACACTGGCGTCCGGGCAAAGCCCGCTGCTCCTCGTGGCCCGCAACGAACTGCCGATCGCCATCAACGTCAACCTGCGGGTGGACGCTCCGCCGGAGATGAAGATCAGTGACATCGGTCCCAAACAATTACCGCCGCGCGGTAGCCGACAATTGACTGTGCCAGCGGAAATGAACGATTCCCGCAAGGTGGTCGTGAGCTTCTCGCTCACCACCACCGACGGGTTCCAATTGGGCAGCCCGACCAGCGTGACCGTACGGTCGAATGCATACGGTCGTCCGTTGGCCGCTGTGACAGCCACAGCAGGAGGATTGTTGTTGTTCTTGGCCGGACGACGGCTGTGGCATCGATATCGGGGTCAGCCCGACCCAGCTGATGAAGGGTACAAACGTTCATGACCGGGAATCCGCCTGAGGGCAAACGGTCCGCGATCACGCGCCGGAACACCGCAACCGCGTCACATCCGCGCATGCCACCGTGGGAACGCGGGTACCCGATCCAGCCGGTCAACCCGGACGCACGTTTCGACGATTCACCCACCATGACCATTCCGGTCATCCGCGACTACCCGCGGTACCGGGAAGCGGAAATGGAGTTGGCGAACCGTCCCGTCTCCGAGTCCGGTGACGTCGACCCCGACTCGCATGTTCTGCCAGGAGACCGCAAGGAATCCAACTCCCGCCTTCTCGCTGCTACGGGTTCCATCGCCATCGCGACGCTCACGAGCCGCATCACGGGATTCGCGAAGCAGCTCATGATCCTGATGGTCCTCGGTCCGGCCATCGCCAGTTCGTTCACCGTCGCCAGCCAGATCCCGAACATGATCGCCGAACTGGTTCTCGGCGCAGTTCTGACCGCGATCGTCGTGCCGGTCCTTGTCCGCGCAGAACGCGAAGACAAGGACAAGGGCGAAGCCTTCATCCGACGCCTCTTCACAGCGTCCCTTGTCCTTCTCGGCATGGCCGCGCTACTCGCGACCCTCGCGGCACCAGTGCTCACCAAATACGTCTTCCTGTCCGAAGACGGCAAGGTCAGCACCGACCTGACGACAGCCCTCTCCTATCTGTTGCTGCCGGCGATCCTGTTCTACGGACTGTCTGCGCTGTTCACGGCGTTCCTCAACACCCGTCAAGTCTTCAAACCCGGAGCCTGGGCGCCGGTCCTCAACAACATGGTCGTCCTCGTGGTGCTCGTGATCTATCGCCTGACTCCGGGTGAGATCTCGCTGAATCCGGTCTCGATGGGCGACGCAAAACTGCTCACCCTCGGCATCGGCATCACCGTCGGCGTCATCGTGCAGGCTGCGAGCCTCATTCCCGCGCTACGACGCGAGAACATCTCCCTCAAGCCGTTGTGGGGCCTCGACGACCGCCTGCGTCAGTTCGGCGGCATGGCCGTCGCAATCGTGTTGTACGTCCTGATCAGCCAGATCGGCATGATCTTCGCGACGCGTATCTCCTCACACGCCGACGAAGCCGGCCCCGCGATCTACAGCCAGGCCTGGCTGTTGCTGCAATTGCCGTACGGCGTCCTCGGTGTGACGGTTCTGACCGCGATCATGCCGCGCCTGAGCCGCAATGCCGCAGCCGACGACACCCCGGCCGTCGTCGACGATCTGTCCGTCGCGACGCGTCTGACCATGATCACGCTCGTCCCGATCATCATGTTCCTGACGTTCATGGGTCCCCAGGTCGGTGAAGCGCTCTACGGTTACGGCCGCTTCGGCCCCGAACAGGCCGAGCGCCTCGGTACGGCTGTCAGCTGGTCGGCCTTCACTCTCATCCCGTACGCCTTGGTGCTGATCCAACTCCGCGTCTTCTACGCCCGCGAACAAGCGTGGACACCGACGTGGATCGTTCTCGGAATCACCGCCGTGAAGATCGCGTTCTCTGCTCTGGTTCCACTGGTTGCATCCGATACCGATCAGGTCGTGATCCTGCTCGGTGCGGCCAACGGACTCGGCTACATCACCGGCGCGATTATCGGCGGGTACCTCCTGCACCGCAGCCTCGGAAACCTTCAGATGGCCAACGTCGGCAAGACCGTATGGTCCGTCCTAGTGGCCTCCCTGGCCGGTTCACTGACAATGATTGCCGTCGACCGGGTGCTCGGATTCCACAAACTCACCGAGAACCTGGGCGGTCCCGGATCCTTCATTCGCGTAGCTGTCGGCGGCATTCTCATGCTCGCCATCACCTTCACGATCCTGTACTTCAAGAGGATCCCCGAAGTGCGCTCGGTAACGGTTGCGGTCTCCCGCAAGATTCGTTCTGTGTTGGGTCGCCCCGAACCGGCCTCGAAGTCGGCCACCGGCGATTCGGCACAGCGCGACGACGATGCTGTAACCGAGCTGATCCCCGCCGTGCGAGCGGAACCGAACCAGCACGAACGACCAGGTGCGCTGCCGTACCCTGGTCCTGGAACCACAAGGTCGCAACCCGCACAGACACGGGGATGGGCAACCGAAAGTGAAGGAGCGAGGGTGAGCGACGACAAGGTCTCCGACGACAAAAATGCCGGAACTTCTGCCGTGAAAGAGTCCGCGTCGGCTGGGGCAGCGCCTACGGGTGCGCCGCGAGCAGAGGCTCCCCGGAAGCAAACATCACAGCAGGCGCCGCAGACACAGGCGATCAAGTCCGAGCCGCCCAAGGTGGTTCCGAACAAGGCTGCGCCGAACAAGGCCGTACCTCCCAACCCTGTGCCCGCCGCCGGCTCTGCCAAGACGCCGCCCGCTGGACCCACCTCCACTCCCCGGCAAGCCCCCCGCGGACCGAAGCTCATTCCGGGCGCCTCCGTCGCCGGGGGTCGCTACCGTCTGCTTGCCCCGCACGGTGGAACTCGTGGACTGCAGTTCTGGGAAGCACTCGACGTCAAACTCGATCGCGAAGTAGCCCTGACGTTTGTCGACGCGGAACAGCGCGGCGACGACAACGCCCAGTCCGGTCCGCAAGCCGTGCTCTCCCGCACCTTGCGCCTCGGTCGAATCAACTCGCCGGGCCTCGCCCGGGTCCTCGACGTCGTCCGCGGCAGCTCGGGCGGCATCGTCGTCGCAGAGTGGACGCCTGGCCGATCACTGCGTGAGATGGCCGAGACGACGCCGTCGCCCATCGGCGCCGCACGCGCGATCCGCAGTCTCGCGGCCGCTGCCGAGGCAGCCCACCGCTCGGGTGGCGCGCTGTCCATCGATCACCCGGATCGGGTGCGCATCAGCATCAACGGCGACGCCGTACTCGCGTTCCCCGCAACGCTCGCCGACGCCGATTCCACCAGCGACGTTCGTGGTCTCGGCGCCATGCTCTACGCCCTCATCACGGCTCGGTGGCCGCTGGCAAAGCCGTCAGCCGGACCCGTCGGCGGGTTGCTCCCGGCCGGCCGCGACGCTTCCGGAAATCCCGTCGAGGTGCGAGGAATCCGTCCCGAGGTGCCGTTCGACATCTCGGCCGTTGCCACGCGCGCACTGCAAGCAGAGAGCGGAATCCGCACTGCCGCAACGGTGCAACACATTCTCGATCAGGCGTCCGTCGTCAACGACAAGACGGAACTGATTCCCGCCCTGCGCCTCGGACATCGGGACCCCGGCAACTCCGGACATGCTCTGACAGATCCCGAGGCCATCGAAGCCGAGAAGAAGAAGTCGACGCGCATGCTTGCCGCGTTGACTGCACTGGGCGTCTTCACGGTCATCGTTCTGATCCTGCTCGGCGTGTGGGTTGCCAGCTTCCTCTCCGGCAGCAGTTCCAACACTCCCTTGAGTGAACAGAGCTTCGGCTTGACCTCGGAAGCTGCTGCGCCCGAGGAAACTTCGGCGCCCGCCGCCCCGCAGGTTGCCACGGCCCCTGTCGGCGCGTCGGCTGTCGCGGTGTTCTCGCCGCAGGGCACCCCGGATCAGCCGGCTACGGCCAAGAACGCCATCGACGGGAACCCCGCTACGGAGTGGTCTACGGACTCGTACTTCCAGCCCTTCCCGGCGCTGAAGAACGGCGTCGGCCTGATGGTCACGCTGGACGACGCCGCGACTCTGAAAAACGTTGCCATCACGTCCGATTCGCCGGGTAGCGTCGTGGAAATCCGTTCTGCCCCTTCTGCCGGAACAACTCTCGATCAAACGAAGCAAATCGGGACAGGGACATTGAAGAACGGTGTCACGGATATTCCGGTCACCACCGACAGCCCGAGTCAGTACGTTCTCATCTGGATTACCGAACTCAGCACGCAATCCGGACAAAACCAAACATCCATCTCGGACATAACGTTCAACGCCGCTCGGTAGCCCTTCCCTGACCCCTCCCGATGCCCCTCTCCTGGGCTAACATCCGCCCGTGCACACTTATCGGGGGGGCACCGGGGGCGAGGCAACGGATGTCGAATTACTGACAGCACATGTGGCGGGCGATCCACATGCTTTCCGTGAACTGCTGACCCGGCATCAGGATCATCTATGGCACGTCGCCCGGCGTACCAGCTATTCGGACGAGGACGCCAGTGACGCCTTGCAGGAAGGCTTGCTGTCCGCGCACCGCAACGCGTCCAAGTTCCGCCGCGATGCCGCTGTGCGAAGTTGGCTCCACGCGATAGTTGTCAACGCGTGCCTGGATCGAATTCGGCGAAACAAGTCACGCCAAGCCTTTTCGCTCTCGGCCGACAATGTGGAGGAACCTCGCGATTCTCACGATCATGTCGAAGCCGTGGACTTGAAGATGACCGTCGATCAAGCCTTGGCCCTTCTGCCGCCTGAGCAGCGCGCTGCCGTCGTTGCGGTCGACATGGAGGGTTATCCCGTAGCCGAGGCCGCAATTCGGTTGGGCATCCCTGTGGGAACGGTGAAAAGCCGCTGCGCTCGCGCCCGCAAGCGTCTTGCGGCCGAATTGGCCGAGTTGGGCGGCCGGGGGAACCGATCGTGATGTCGACACATCTCGACCCTTGGCGCAAAGGCCACCGCAGTGACTGTTAGACAGCGCTGTTCGTACGTCGTCACCTGGGTTGGGCTTGCACTATTTGGGTTCTACTTGGGCCGTGCGGTCGGGTTGGGCTGGCTCGACGCTTTCTTCGTCGTTTGGATTCCAAGCTTTGTCAAGACCCCAGGTTTTGCCGGACTCGCAGCTCTCGGTGCAGCGGCGTTTGCTTGGTATAACGGCAACGAGGACCGACGCCAGCGGGATCTACACGCAGAGAACGAGCGGACTGAGCATCAGCGGGAAATCCTTTCAGCGGCATGGTGGGAGCGGGTGCAGTGGGCACTCACAGCGAGCAACTCTTCGAACGCAACAACGAGGGTGCTTGCAATCCAGATGCTCAACGCACTGTCGTCCAAGTCCGAGTTGGATGACGAAGACCGCGAGTTCGTAGAACTCGCTTACGAACTGATCGTAGAAGAAGGTGCCGAGTTCGAGTTCGAGTTTCCTCCCGTCCCTGGGTCGACGCCTGTTCTCGATGACAACACGGACCACTGATTTCTATGTCAGACTTGGACGGCAACCTGAGGGACGGTGAAACGTGAGTGCAGCCCACGAAATGAGGGAACGGACCCGCGACGAGCGAATTATCGCCGCTCGCGGGCTTGTCAAAATGCGCGCGCGGAAGGGTATCCGTCCTTCGGTGAAGCTGCAGAGAATGGCGCTGGAGCGTTTGTCATTCGAATCTCCGCAGACTGAGCCATCGCGCGCGGTTTCCGCACAGTAACGCGGTCCGGCAGTTCTCGGTTCCAGGCAACTTCTCCAACCACACGGGCTGTTCGGTGCAAACCGCTGCGATTTCGGCGACAGCGGGAACCGATCGTGATGTAGGCGCGTCTAATCTTTGTGACCACCAGAACAGGTAGCCGCGCGCAGAAAGGGGAGGATCGTGAACAACTCGTACGTTCCTACCCCACCTTTCTCCGAAGATCTGCTTGCCGATCTTCACGGTGGTGTTCTCGACCCGGAAACCAGTGCCGCCTTGTGGCCTCTTGTCGAGGACGATCCGGATGCACTGGCGTTCATCAGCAAACTCGACAACGTCAGTCATTCACTGCGCACGTGGGACGAGCGCGTCGCCCCGCACGAGCCCATGCCGCCCGAATTGGCAGCGCGCATCCACAGCGCCTTGGACGACGAGTGGAAACAGCAACAGACGCAACATCATTCCGATTCGAATGTAATCCCCATCCATCGCTCGCGGCGCCGGCTACTGATGAGTGGTGCCGCTGCTGCGGCAGCCGTAGCGGTTGTCGCTGTGTTGATTGCGGTACGCCCCACCGAATCGAACTCCGTCATCACCGCGCAACCTACTCCCACCGTCAGCGAGAACACAGTCAGCGAAAACACCACGGTCGAGAACCCGACTCCCGAGAGATTCCTCACCCTGATCGGGTCCAAAGATCTTGGCCCATTGGAGGATCCACTCAAACTGGCAGGTTGCCTGCAGGCAAACGGGTTCTCGCAAGACGAGCCGCTTCTCGGATCGGGCGAGGTCACCGTCGACGGCAACGCAGCCGTGGTGCTCTTACTGCGCGGCACCCAGCCACGTCAGATCACCATCCTTGCCGTCGGCCCGCAGTGCGACGCTGACAACCCGAACATGTTGTCCGTCAACACTATCGGCTAGTTCACTTTTCGGCGACCGGCAACAGCAATGCCAGGATGCGCTCGCGGAGTTCCTCCGTATCATCTTCCACCGCAATGAGACTCGAGAACATCGCAGCTCCAGCCGCCATCACCAGCACAGCTTTGGCGTCCAACAGTGCGGCATCGCGGTCTTCCGAATCTTCCAGAAACAACTGAGTACTCGGCCCACTGAAACCACGCCACAGTTCATTGCGCAGATCGTCGTGATCGCGCAGCGCCGCCAACAGTCCGGGCGCCGCGGCACGAACCTCGGGGCGGGCGAACAACTGCGCGCTACCGGCCACCACCCAGCGAATCCACCCGTCGCGGTCCGTTCCCTCGAAGGGCGTCAAGTCCGGGGTGGCGCCGAGAATCGATCCGAGAACCAAGTGCGCTTTGGACGACCATCGACGCGACATCGACGCCCTGCTGACTCCGGCTCGGGCGGCAATGGCGCGCACGCTCAATTGCTCCCAGCCGACCTCGAGCAGCATGGTGCGAGTGACTTCGAGGACTGCGTCGTCGATGCGTGGGTCTCGGGGGCGACCAGATCCTGTGGTGTTCATCGTCTCGAATTGTCGAACAGATTTGGCGTCGGCGCTATATCGTCGTATATACGAGACCACTGGCATCGTAATGGATCCGCCGAAGCAGGAAGAAGAACATGACTCCCACGATCTTCGAACCGGCCCGTCTCGGGCCGCTGACCTTGAAGAACCGCATCATCAAAGCTGCCACCTTCGAAGGCGTGATGCCGCGGGGAGCAATCTCCGACGACCTGATCAACTTCCACGCCGAGATCGCTCGCGGGGGTGCTGCCATGACCACCGTCGCCTACTGCGCCGTCTCACCCGGTGGCCGCGTCCACCGCGACACCCTCGTCATGAACGAACAGTCACTGCCCGGTCTGCGCCGTCTGACCGATACTGTCCACGCCGAAGGAGCACTCGCCGCCGCACAGATCGGCCACGCCGGACTGGTCGCCAACACTCTCTCCAACAAAACAAAAACCCTGGCCCCGTCGACGCGCCTGAGTCCGCCCGCGATGGGTCTCGTCAAGGGAGCGACACTCGCAGAACTCGACGGCGTTGTCGCCGACTACGAGCGCACCGCGCGCATTGCCGTCGACGCCGGTTTCGACGCCATCGAGGTGCATCTCGGCCATAACTATCTGCTCAGTTCGTTCATGAGCCCCAATCTGAACAAACGCCACGATCGATACGGCGGAACCGTCGCCAGGCGTGCCGAATATCCGCGTCGGGTGATCGAAGCGGTCCGCCGGGCAGCCGGACCGTCGGTTGCCGTCACGGCGAAGTTCAACATGTCCGACGGGGTTCCCAAGGGTCTGTGGCTCGATCAGAGTCTGCCCATTGCCAAGATCCTCGAGGCCGACGGCCATCTCGATGCCATGCAATTGACCGGCGGCAGTTCACTTCTCAACGGAATGTACTTCTTCCGCGGCGACGTTCCGATGGCGGAATTTGTTGCGTCCCAGCCCAAACTCGTGGGTTACGGTCTCCGGTTGTACGGCCCGATACTCTTTCCGAAGTATCCCTTCGAGGAAGGGTTCTTCCTTCCCTTCGCCCGACAATTCCGTGAGGCGCTGAGTATGCCGCTGATCCTGCTCGGCGGCATCAATCGCGTCGACACCATCGAGGGCGCACTCGGTGAAGGCTTCGAGTTTGTAGCCATGGCTCGCGCACTACTTCGAGATCCGCAGCTGGTCAACAAGTTTCAGTCCGAATCGGTTTCCGAAGGGCTGTGTGTCCACTGCAACAAGTGCATGCCCACCATCTACACCGGCACGCGCTGCGTCGTCCGAGAGGCTCTGCGCCCGGCGACCACGTAGACGCTAACTCCCCACTAGGCTGTTCGACAACCGAGCAGCGTACGAAAGGAGTTCACGTGCCACGCATCAACGCCCCTACCGTCGGCGAGCATCGCGCAGCGCAGCGTCGTGCACTCCTGAACGCTGCCCGCGAGGTGCTTGCCGAGGGAACCGCGGACATTCCGTCGTTCGGTGAGATAGCCGCACGCGCCGGACTGGCCCGATCGAGCGTCTATCAGTACTTCAACTCCCGGCAGGACCTACTCGACGCACTGGTCGAGGATTCATTCCCGCGGTGGTCGCAGAAGTTGACTGCGGCCATGGCAGAGGCCGACGGCCCCGCCGGTCGCATCCTCGCGTACGTCGACGCCAATCTGACCCTGGCCGCAGACGGTGAGCACGCGATCGCGGCGTCGCTGAGCCAGATCGCACCCGGCCCGAAGTTCGATGAGAAGAGCCGGGCGCTGCACGGCGATCTTGTCACTCCGCTGCTACACACGCTGCAAGAACTCGGCACGAGCGACCCCGCCGTCATGGCCGAACTGATCAACGCGATAGTTCACACCGGTGTCCGCCAGATCGAACGCGGCACCGATCCGGATCAGGTGCGCCGCAGTGCTGCAGCCCTGGTCGCACCGTATGCACACAACCCCAGCTGAGCGCCTGACCACTTTTGCATCGGGCCCGGGAACAACACCCCTTATCCTGGTGTTGATCGGTACGGCTCTCGAGAATCGACGAGCCTGCACTACTACTGGAAGGCTCGCATGACCACCCCGCTGGATAACAAGCCCACGGTCCATGACGTCATCATTGTCGGTTCCGGCCCCGCCGGTTACACCGCTGGTGTCTACACCGCGCGTGCTGAGCTCCAGCCCCTGCTGTTCGAGGGAACGCAGTTCGGTGGCGCCCTCATGACCACCACCGAGGTCGAGAACTTCCCCGGATTCCGCGAAGGAATCATGGGACCGGACCTGATGGAACAGATGCGTGAGCAGGCCCTGCGCTTCGACACCGACATCCGCACCGAGGACGTAGACGAGATCGACCTGAGCGGCCCGATCAAGACGGTCGTCGCGAACGGCGAAACCTACGCCGCGCACGCAATCATCCTCGCGATGGGCGCCGCAGCGCGTTACCTGGGGATTCCCGGTGAAGAACGTCTCCTCGGCCGCGGCGTCAGCGCCTGCGCCACCTGCGACGGCTTCTTCTTCCGCGACCAGGACATCGTCGTGGTCGGCGGCGGCGACTCCGCGATGGAAGAAGCTACCTTCCTCACCCGCTTCGCCCGCTCGGTCACCCTCGTGCACCGCCGCGAGGAGTTCCGCGCCTCACGCATCATGCTCGAGCGCGCCAAGGCCAACGAGAAGATCCGCTTCCTCACCAACGCCGAACCCATCGAGGTTCTGGGCGAGAACAGTGTCACGGGCCTCGTGGTCCGCGACACTGTGACCGGCGAAACGTCCACCCTCGAGATCACCGGCATGTTCGTTGCCATCGGCCACGATCCGCGCAGTGAACTCGTCAAGGGCCAGGTAGAACTCGACGACGCCGGCTACGTCCGCGTTGCCCCCGGATCCACCGCAACGTCCGTCGACGGCGTGTTCGCGGCCGGCGACCTCGTCGATCACACGTACCGTCAGGCCATCACCGCTGCCGGCACCGGATGCTCCGCTGCAATCGACGCCGAACGCTGGCTCGCCGACCGCGGCGACATCACCGCAAACACCCTCGATGCCGCCGGTCATACCGTCGACGTCGTCGGCGCCCCCTGATCCCAGCTCGTTCACAACCCTCGAGGAGTAACCCGTGTCGAATACCGTCACCATCACCGACGATTCCTTCAAGCAGGACGTCCTGGGCAGCGACAAGCCCGTTCTCGTCGACTTCTGGGCAACCTGGTGCGGCCCGTGCAAGATGGTCGCCCCGGTTCTCGAGGAAATTGCCGGTGAGAACAGCGACAAGCTGACCATCGCCAAGCTCGACATCGACGCCAACCCGGCCGCAGCCCGCGACTTCCAGGTCATGTCGATCCCGACGCTGATCCTGTTCAAGGACGGACAGCCCATCAAGACCATCGTCGGTGCAAAGGGCAAGGCAGCGCTGCTCAAGGAACTCTCGGACGTACTCTGAGTACCCTGTGAACGTAGGGGATTCTCGCAATCCCCAGGTTTTCTGAGATAATCGATCGATGTGCCTGATCAGATCCACTTCCAGGCACATCGATCGAATTCTTTTGCCGATCCGAGAGGTTTTCACGCATGCATCGACTCCGACACGGTGATCACGGCCCGGCCGTCGCCGAGATTCGGGGCACATTGACGAAGCTGGGATATCTGCACCACATCCCGTCCAGCATTCGACGTGAAAGCGGCGACGGTGCCCATTGGGTTGCCCCGGACGTCATCTTCGATCATCACCTCGACAGCGCCGTTCGTGCCTTCCAGCAGCAACGTGGGCTACTTGTCGACGGCATCGTGGGCCCGGCAACGTATCGGTCCATTCGCGAGGCGTCGTACCGCCTAGGCGCCCGCACTCTGATCTACCAGCTGTCCGCTCCGCTGTACGGCGACGACGTGGCAGCGCTGCAGACCAAACTCCAGGATCTCGGCTTCTACTCGGGGCGCGTCGACGGCTTCTTCGGGCCGATGACGCACGAGTCGTTGTCGTCCTTCCAGCGTGAGATCGGCATCGCCGCCGACGGCATCTGCGGACCCCAGACTCTGCGCTCGCTCGACCTTCTCGGAACTCGTGTCACTGGCGGTTCACCCCACGCGATCAGCGAGGAAGAACTGGTGCGCCGTAAGGGCCCCCAGCTGGGCGGCAAGCGGATCGTCATCGATCCCGGTCTGGGCGGGCCGTCCACCGGCGCGATCGTGAACGGTATCTCCGAGTCCGATGTCCTGTGGGATCTTGCGATGCGCCTCGAGGGGCGTATGGCTGCAACCGGAATGGAGACATTCCTCTCGCGCCCGCACAATGTCGATCCGTCCGAGGCCGATCGCGCATCAACGTCCAACGCGTTCGACGCAGACCTGATGATCTCGCTGCGGTGCGACAGCAATCCCAGCCCGTCCGCAAACGGTGTGGCGAGTTTCCATTTCGGAAATTCACACGGTTCGGTCTCGAAGATCGGACAGATTCTCACCGGGTTCGTCCAGCGCGAGATCGTTGCCCGAACTCCGTTGCAGGACAACAGGACTCATGGCCGAACGTGGGAATTGCTGCGACTGACCAATATGCCGACGGTGCAGATCGACCTCGGGTACCTCTCCAACGCGAATGATGCTGCGGTGCTTACCAATCCGCGCATGCGTGACACCATCGCCGAGGCCATCCTGATTTCGGTCAAACGCCTGTACCTGCTGGGGCAGGACGATCAGCCCACCGGCACGTTCACGTTTGCCGAACTTCTTGCAGAAGAACTTTCGGTATCCGACCGCAACTGACACGCGCGTTTCTCACACGCGTGTCAGTTCACCGACCTGAATCATCTCGAGCGCTGCTGCCTGTAGGAGTCGATCGAGGGCTTCCTCGACGTCGACCTTCCACTCGTGGTCCCGATTGAGTTCGAGCCGCAAGCGTGGGTACCGATGATGGGGCGCAACAACCTCGAAGCCGTAATCCTCGAGGAAATCTGCGCTGATCATGCATTCCTCCGGTGAACATTCCAATGCTGCAGTTGCCGACGCGATATCCGACGCCGACTCCTGCTCATGTGCGCGGATACCAAAAGCTTCGAGGGCACGAACACCGCGTCGCACGAGATCGGTCACCACAGCGGAAATGAGGGCCGGCCCGAGGCTTTCCTCGACGCCCGACGGCTCCAACCGAAGACTGGTCAGCAGAACCGCGTCGGAGCTGACGGGACTGGTGGGAAACATCTGCGAGCGCGGAATGGTACGGGGAGGGGCGTAGAGAGCGCTGCCGAGCGGTTTGCCGTCCTTGACCGCGACCTGGCCGCAAGATCCCCACTCGAGCATGACCATCGACAGCCACGCTTCCTTTTCGAATTCCTGATCGCAGAATCCTCGCGCATCGTGAAGGGCCGCCGGATCCATCTCCCAGAACACGCAACGGCGAGCGTGTGCCGAGAGTTGATCGAGACCGTCAAGCCGCAGCGATGTGATGGCGTGAGTCGACACTGGCTAACTCACTTCCGTAGGTCGCGATCTCAATTTTGGTATCTGTCGAACATTTAGGTCTTCGCCGCACATTTTTGCCCCACCCGACGCGTTTTCCTTCTCCAGAATAAGCCACCACAACTCCGTCTGCGCTTCCGCTGCACCCGCCAAATCAAAACTGTTGCGGTTCAATGTATTTCACTTTCATGAACCGTCCAGCATCAACATTTTGTCACAGTGACGAAACTAGGTGGTGTGGCTGGATGTCGACGTTTCGTCACTTGTTCGATTTCTGCGCTTCCATCATGCCCACGATGCGCTGAAGGTCATCCACCGAGCCGAACTCGACCACAATTTTGCCCTTCCGCTTACCCAAACTGACCGTCACGCGGGTGTCGAACGAGTCGGACAACCGCTCTGCCACATCCTGCAGACCCGGCATCACGATGGGTCTCCGCTTCTGTGGGGGAGCGATCTCACTGTCCGCGCGGTTGGCCAAAGTGACAGCTTCTTCTGTCGCTCGGACCGACATTCCTTCCGCGACGATGCGCGCCGCCATCACTTCCTGAGCATCGGCACCCGCCTCGAGAGAGAGCAATGCACGAGCATGCCCGGCCGACAGGACGCCCGCAGCGACGCGTCGTTGGACAGCCACCGGCAGCTTCAGCAGACGGATCATGTTGGTCACGACGGGGCGCGAGCGACCGATACGGTTCGCCAATTCCTCGTGCGTCACTTCGAATTCTTCGAGCAACTGCTGATACGCGGCAGCCTCCTCGAGGGGATTCAACTGAACTCGATGAATGTTCTCGAGGAGCGCATCACGCAACATCGAGTTGTCATCGGTCTCACGAATGATCGCCGGAATCTTCTCGAGGCCAGCTTCCTGACTCGCCCGCCAGCGGCGCTCACCCATGACAAGTTGGTATTTGTCACCGTTGCGGCGAACCACGATCGGCTGCATCAAACCGAACTCACGGATGGAATGCACCAACTCCGCAAGTGCTTCCTCGTCGAAAACATGACGCGGTTGCTTCGGGTTGGTCTCGATCAGACTCGGTTCGATCTCGAGGTAGACAGCGCCGGCGGATGTCAGTTCAGATTCGAGTTCAGCCGCGGTCGGCGTTGCAGTCTTGGCGGCGGCAGCTTTGGATTTTGCTGTTTTCGGGGCCGCCGTCTTCGGTGGGGGAGGGGAGGGGTTGGCCTTCTCGCCGCCGTTTTCACGGCTTCCGGTTTCACGGCTTCCAATGTCACCGCTTCCCACTTCACCGCCGATGATGAGGTCCGCTGCTGCCGCACCCAACCCTGGAGCAGTGGCCGGACCGGTAGGAATCAGTGCGGCAAGGCCGCGGCCCAATCCGCCTTTACGTGCCTGGCTCATCTCACTGCTCCTGCGTCGTAGTGGTGACAGAGCGTCCGGCCAATTCACGGCCGGCATCGAGGTAACTCATAGCCCCGCGTGAACCCGGGTCGTAATCGAGAACGGTCATGCCGTAGCCCGGAGCTTCGGAAACCTTGACGCTTCGGGGAATCACAGCCCGGAGAACGGTGTCGCCGAAGTGCTTACGCACCTCTTCGGCCACCTGGTCGGCGAGCTTGGTGCGGCCGTCGTACATCGTCAGCAGAACGGTCGAGACATGCAGATCGGGGTTCAGATGTGCCTGCACCAATTCGATGTTTCGCAGCAACTGGCCAACACCTTCGAGCGCGTAGTACTCGCACTGAATCGGGATCAGAACTTCCTTGGCCGCGACCATCGCGTTGACGGTCAGAAGGCCGAGTGACGGCGGGCAGTCGATGAGCACGAAGTCCACATCCAGCTCCGCGAGCACCTTCTCGTTGAGCGCGCCCTTGAGTCGATTCTCGCGAGCCACCATCGACACGAGTTCGATCTCGGCGCCGGCCAAGTCGATAGTCGCGGGGATGCAGAGAAGCCGTTCACTGTGCGGGCTTGTCTGAACCGCGTCAACGGCCTTCACTTCGCCGATGAGGAGTTCATAGCTAGAAGGGGTACCCGAGGTGTGAACGACGCCCAGAGCGGTGCTGGCGTTGCCCTGAGGGTCCAAATCGACCACGAGGACGGTAAGCCCTTGGAGGGCGAGCGCAGAAGCGAGGTTGACGGTTGTTGTTGTCTTGCCGACGCCACCCTTCTGGTTGGCAATCGTGATGACTCGACGGAAAGCCGGCTTGGGCAGTGTCACCGAGTGCGGGTGCAACACCTGGCTTGCTCGATGAGCGGCAGCGCCGATCGGAGTCTCTTCCGAGGAGATCTCGGAATAGGGAGCCGTGAAATTCTCGTCGTCATTGATCACCGGATCCGCATTCACGCTTGGCTGCGATGTCGCTGTTTCACGTGAAACAGAGGTCTCCGGCGACGGACCGGCTTCGGACGTAGTAATGATTTCCGGTGTAGCCACGGCTTCAGATCGACCCGACATTGACTGCTCCTTCGATTGCGAATCGACCACTACGTGCTCTCATCATGTGTACTTCCTTGGTCATCGCTGACGCCGTTTGGGGAGACGCTCGGCCTTGACCACGACGGTGGGCGTCCGGAGAAATTTGGATCCACACTCGAGTATTTCGAACTTGCCCGCTCCGAGTTTGGTCAACGCGGTGCGGTCTCGCTCGATCTCTTCTGCAGCGCTCGAACCCTTCAGCGCAAGCATCCGACCGTGCTCGTGGATGAGGGGGAGTGACCAACGGGCCAGCTTTTCCAACGGCGCAACAGCACGCGACGTCACGACATCGGCGCCGCCCGCTTCCTTCACAACGCCAGATTCTTCGGCGCGGCCACGAACAACTAGAACATCCAATCCGTTGGATTCTATGAACTCGGCGAGGTACACGGACCGTCGCAGAAGCGGTTCAACCAGAGTCACTTTGAGGTCCGGTCGCGCGATTGCGAGGGGGATTCCCGGCAGCCCGGCTCCACTTCCCACATCGACAACTGACTCACCTTCGGCGATCAACTCGCCAATGACAGCGCAGTTGAGCAAGTGACGTTCCCAGAGTCGCGGCACCTCGCGAGGTCCGATGAGGCCGCGCTCAACACCGTCCGTCGCCAGAGATTGGTAGTAGCGTTCTGCAATGTCGTATCGATCGCCGAACACAGCGCGCGCAGTCGCTTGTTCATCCCAGTCAACCGACGCCGCACCATTTTGTTCCACGTGAAACATCCTCCCGCGTATACCGCGAAATCAACAATCAAGACCAAAGTTATTATCCGTCTTATCGCCGACAAGTGTTCACTTCTACGCGTCGACTCGCTGTGAGTCTGCCAACTCATTCGCAGTCGCGCCAGGTTTCACGTGAAACATACTCATTAAAACAACGAACATCTGCCGAAGAATCATCACAGTGACGAAACTAGGTAGTGTTCCTACATAGGGCGATTTCACCGCGAAATTGATCCAATTCTTTTGATTTCACGCCGGAGGTTTCACGTGAAACCATCCGACACCTAAATCCTGCCGGATACATTCCGCCGATGACAGCTAGCGACGCATGTCTCGCGGACCGGGGAGAAGCCGAACTCACTTCACGACGGTCAGGAACAGTTGACTGGGGGAGGGGACTTAATCGCCAGCATCCGGCCGGGGCAGTCGCCCCCTTGTTCCTCGATACTTGTCTACCGTCCGCGAAGAACGGTTCCGGCGACCTTTGTACGTCGGCACTCGCAGGGGTTAGCAACAAGGTTGTGTTCGTGACTTCGGCTGGGAGGTCGACTACAGCGACAGCCCTCCGCGGGTACCTCAGCCGGAGTCGAGTGTGATTCGAAGTCTGTTCTCCTTGACGAGCTTGGCCTCAACGGGGCAACGCATCACCAACGATACGTATGACGGTACCCGGAAGAGTCCTTACGGTCGGTTAGTGTTGACGGTGAAACACTAGATGGAGGTCGCTGTGAGAATTTGGAATTGGTTGATGCTCAAAATTTCTTCCATCGGCGGATCGCCCAGGTTTCGGAAGGTAGCCGATAGTCCGATTTGGGCGGGCAGCAACGACAACAAGCTCTGATTCGGTCTGCAACCCCCAGTTTACGATTTGCAGTAATTGGCGCAGCAGAGCACCGGGTAACAGTGTCGGGTAGGCGATCAGCGCATCCTCGGCCGATCGGTACGCAGTTCGTGAAATGTAGTACTGTCGAACACTTTTCGCGACGGTATGTATAAGCAACGGCATATCGTCTCATGTGAGATCCACATCAACGGGTTGTCGGGGTACTCTCGCCGGAGCCAGACCGATATCTGTTGTGGAGACCACTATTGATGGAGTTTGGCCGCAATGGTTTCCCGCAGAATCGGCCGCAGTATCGGCGTCCATCGCCCGGTACTCCTCGCGCCCGCCGTTACGGGTGATCTCGCGTGCAATCGCGGACGGGGGGCCTGGCGATTCTCCAGATCGGTCCCGAAGACGACCTGATCGATCTCGACGCCGTCAGGCGAACAGTCATCGACACGGCCCCGTCATTGCATCCGGGAGCGACTGTCAACGGTTGCGAAGCGACATTCCGTCAAGTGCCCCGTCAACGCGGCGTTTGGGCGACCGTTTCACGTGAAACCGACTACCGAAGAATACAAAAGAATGCGAGCCCCGGATTAGATCCGAGGCTCGCATTCTTGTACTGCTGGGGAGTGTCAGTCCTTCAGGACAACCACTCGACGTGACGGCTCAGCGCCCTCACTTTCGCTCGATACGCCCTTCACCTTGGCGACGGCGTCGTGCACGATCTTGCGTTCGAACGGCGTCATCGGCGCCAGTTCTTCACGCTCACCGGTTTCGAGAACACGTGCAGCAGCCTCGGCACCGAGGGCACTGAGTGCTTCGCGACGGCCGGCACGCCACCCGGCGATATCGAGCATCAAGCGGCTACGTTCGCCGGTGGACTGCTGGACGGCAAGACGGGTCAATTCCTGGAGAGCATCCAGAACCTCGCCCTTACGGCCAACCAGCTTGGTCAGATCGTCCCCGCCGTCGATGCTGACGATCGCACGATCGCCCTCCACGTCCAGGTCGATATCACCGTCGAAGTCGAGCACATCGAGCAGCTGCTCGAGGTAATCGCCGGCGATTTCGCCTTCTTCGATCAGGTCGTCGTCAGAGTCGTCGAGGTCTGAATCTTCGACGTCGGCGTCGGTAACGGGCGCAGCGATTTCAGTGGTCACGTCTGCGTTTTCTCCATCCAAAGCGGTGTCAGCTTCACTGGACATTGGTCGTTCTCTTTCCTCGATCAGCGCCGCTTATTGCGCTTGGGGGAGTTACCGCGATTGCTCTGTGGCCGGTTCTGTTTCGGTTTCGACGAAGCGCCGCCACCCCCGGAACCGGTGGGCTTGGTCGCTGGCTTGTCGGCCTTGTTGAGGGATACCCCGGGCAACTCGGATTCGTCTGATGATTCCGTCGCACTCAGCGCCGCCGGAGTTCCCTTTTTCTTGGCGGGATTCGGGCGAGCGCCAGGCTTGGGGGCATTGTCGTTTCGACGCGAGATCGCTTCCTGCTTCTTCTCTTCTTCTTCGGCGTCGATCTTGCGGAAGACAAGATGCTGCTGACCGTAGGTCCAGATGTTGTTGGCCACCCAGTACAGAAGAATTGCGATAGGCAGGAACGGTCCACCGACCAGAACACCGAGCGGGAAAACGTAGAGCGCGAGCTTGTTCATGATCGCGGACTGCGGGTTCGCTGCGGCAGCTTCGGACTGGCGAGCGACCGATGCGCGGGAGTTGAAGTGCGTCGCAATGCTGGCGATGATCATCAGCGGAGCTGCAACCAGGATGATGTTCAGTCGTGACGGAAGCTCGGGAACGTTCTCGGTGACATAAGCCTGAAGCTGCGCAACCGGGGTTGTGATTGCCGCCGAGATGGGCGCGCCGAACAGACGAGCATCCAGGAACGACTGGACGTCAGTCGCCGAGAAGACGTAGTTCGGGGTGCTGAGGTTTTCCTCAGGGGTCATACCCAGCTGACCCATACCGGTTCCAGTTCGGTTGAACGACCGCAGAACGTGGAACAGACCGATGAAGACGGGCGCCTGAGCCAAGACGGGGAGGCAACCCATGATCGGGTTGAATCCGTGCTCCTTCTGGAGCTTCTGCATCTCGACAGCTTGACGCTGACGATCACCCGAGTACTTCTTCTGCAGCGCCTTGATCTGCGGCTGCAGTTCCTGCATCTGCCTGGTCGTGCGGACCTGCTTCACGAACGGCTTGTACAGAACCGCACGCAAGGTGAACACCAGGAACACCACGGAGAGCGCCCAGGCGATTCCGTTGTCCGGGCCGAGAATGAACCCGAATACCTTGTGCCAGACCCACAGAATCGCGGATACCGGATAGTAAATGAAATTGAGCACGGCTCTAAGTACTCCTCTGTTCGTCCATAGGACCGCGGTGGCGGCAACCCGCATCACGGCCACGACGGGGCGGAACGGGGTCCCACCCTCCAGAATGCCAGGGGGCACACTTCGCCAACCGCACCACAGTCAAGAAAAGGCCTTTGATCGCCCCGTGCGTACGGAGGGCATCCACCGCATACTCGCTACAGGTGGGAGTGAACCGGCAGGTCGGCATCCTCAGGGGCGACACATACGTCCGGTACAACTCGATACCGAAGATAAGAACAGTGGCGGGAGCGCGACGCACAGCCTTCAAAACCGTCAGAAAACGGGAGGCTGGGGGAGTTTCAATCTGCTCATCGAGCGGAGTACTCATGGCTCTTCACTTACCGACACCAATAGATTCATTTTGCCCAGACCTGCGCGCAACTGCTTGGCCAACTCATCGGAACTGGCGCTCGCACTACCCGGAAGTGCACGAATAACCACATCTGTTTCCGGTGAAACCTGCTGCGCGAGGTCTGCACATATATGACGAAGCCGGCGCGCGACTCGATGTCGAATCACCGCCGGCCCGACAGCCTTGCTCACGATCAGCCCGAATCGGGGACCGTGATTTGTTACTACCAACGCCTCTACCTGCTCGCGATCAAACGCGTGCACGACAAGGTCGCGTCTTCCCATACGACGACCACGTCGCACCGCCACGGAAAAATCCGAGTGGCGGCGCAACCGGTACGGCTCAGGCAACACCCCGAGCTCCTGATCTCAGAATCAGATCAGGCTGTCAGGGAATCGCGGCCCTTACGGCGACGCGCCGAAACGATTGCACGACCCGCACGGGTACGCATACGAAGACGGAAGCCGTGAACACGCGCGCGGCGGCGATTATTCGGCTGGAACGTCCGCTTGCCCTTGGCCACGGTCAACACTCCTCGAAGTTCATTGGCGCCTCCCGGCGCCTTCTAATTGATCGGCGCCACCTGAGCGCCTTGGATCTAACGGTCTTCTCCACCCGGTTAGCGGCTTGGATAATCCTTCCGACCCGACATATGTAGTCAGCACGAAACGATCACCACCAGCGGGTGACTGTTCGAGGTTACTTACCACCGTTGCCAAGGTCAAACCAGCGCATTCGGCGGACACTCTTCCGAAGCAGAAGCGACACGCCGGAAGTCCCCAAATCCCCGATTTTCGAACCCGGATGTGCATAGGTCGTTGACCTCGAGCGAGGCACTGAGTGTGACCTTGGCAACAGTTTCGCAACGGTGCTCAGAGCATACGAAACCCGCCGTACGCAATTCCGGCAGAGAACCACTCGACAAGGCCTCATCTGCACGTTCGGTCCGGGGTTCGGGTTGCGACGCGGAAACCCGAGTTTTCACATTCATCCACAGGGCTGTGAGTATCAACGCACCGCTACCGCCGAGTGTCCAACGCCTCGAGTTACCACAAAAGACCAGGTAGATCGACTTCGGCTTGGATTCGCAAGAAAAATCCCACAAATAAACCGACTCGGTGCACGTTTGTCCACATCTGTGGATAATTGTGTGGAAACACAGTTCAGGTGGCATATTCGTAGGCTGTTACGAGGTTTCTCGCCTCAGGTGGCAGACACACCAACAGACACAACAAAAGTGTCACACCAGCGCACATCCCCACCACCGAACATCCAAGCCGCAGCAACGTGCTCGGTAGCGCCAGCGCACTCGCTGTCGGTGAAACACGGAAGGAACCACGTGAACGACGATCCCAACGCGCTCGAACGTGCCTGGGTCGACGTGGTTGCAGAACTCACGAGTGATGACCCCGGAAACGATCTTCCGATACTGAGTAGTAAGCAGAAGGCATTCGTCCGCCTGGTGAGACCACTCACACTCGCGCAAGGATTTGCACTCCTCTCGGTTCCGTCGTCCTTCGCTCAGGAGACCATCGAACGCGATCTGCGTGAACCGATTCTGCAAGCACTCGGACGACATCTCGGTGGACAGGTCGAGGGCCTCGGCGTCCGTATCGCTCCTCCCGACGAAGATTCGGCAGAACCGGAAGAGCGCACAGGTAGCCGGCAGTTCGAATCGGTCAGCAGTTCCGGCGCCTACCGTCGACGCCGATTCACCGAAGGCGACGGGGAACCGTCCGACTCCGAAACCGCCGAGAGCGAAGAGGTCGACGACGACCGGGAAGCATTGGCGAGCGTTCACGAATCGTGGCCGTCGTACTTCACCAAACCGCCGTCGACGCCGTCCTCGTCGAACTCCGGTGCAAACAGCCTCAACGCGAAATACACGTTCGACACGTTTGTCATCGGTTCGTCCAACCGATTTGCTCACGCTGCCGCGGTCGCGATCGCGGAGGCGCCCGCCCGGGCTTACAACCCTCTCTTCATCTGGGGCGCGTCCGGGCTCGGCAAGACGCACCTTCTGCACGCCGCCGGCCACTACGCGCAGCGGCTCTTTCCCGGTATGCGCGTGAAGTACGTCTCCACGGAAGAATTCACGAACGACTTCATCAACAGTCTTCGTGACGACCGCAAGGTGGCATTCAAGCGTCGCTACCGCGAGACGGACGTCCTCCTCGTCGACGACATCCAGTTCATCGAAGGCAAGGAAGGTATCCAGGAAGAGTTCTTCCACACCTTCAACACCTTGCACAACGCGAACAAACAGATCGTCGTCTCCTCGGACCGGCCACCCAAGCAGTTGGCAACCCTCGAGGAGCGTCTGCGAACGCGATTCGAATGGGGCCTGATCACCGACGTTCAGCCGCCGGAACTCGAGACGCGTATCGCGATCTTGAGCAAGAAGGCGCGGATGGATCGCCTCGAGGTGCCGCACGACGTCCTCGAGCTGATCGCCAGCCGGATCGAGCGCAACATCCGCGAGCTCGAGGGCGCGTTGATTCGTGTCACCGCGTTTGCCTCGCTCAACCGGCAGCCGTTGGATCTCACGCTGGCGGAAGTTGTCCTTCGGGACCTGATGCCTGATTCGTCGAGCCTCGAGATCAATGCGGCGACGATCATGGCCGTGACGGCCGAATACTTCAATATGTCGATCGACGACCTCTGTGGGCCGGGTAAGGCTCGTCCGCTCGCTCAGGCACGTCAGATCTCCATGTATTTGTGCCGTGAACTGACGGATTTGTCATTGCCGAAGATCGGTCAGACGTTCGGGCGTGACCACACCACCGTCATGTACGCGGACAAGAAGATCCGTAAGGAAATGACCGAACGTCGCAAGGTGTACGACCAGGTACAAGAGCTGACGGCTCGGATCAAGCAGCGTTCCAAGCGCTGACCTGCATTTTTTGCCGATGCCCCTCGAGGGGGGAGAGTCCTGCCCTCGAGGGGCATCGCTGTGTCGACTGCCTCCCTCGAGGGCGTGGTAATCCTCCAGACCCACGACACGCCGGGGTTCGACACGCCGATTTAGTTAAACCTTTCGTTTCTTCTGGAAAGTATTCACATCTGGGGATAACTGTGTGGATAACTTCGAAAGTCTGTGGAGATCTCGAGGAGTAATCCGAAAACTTCTTGTCTGTGCACAGAGGGGCCTGATCGCTCCTCGAGTCTGTCCTCGAGAAGTCCACAGGCCCTCGAGGGGGCAGACCTGCATCGACAACCGTTGCTCCACAGATTGCACAGGACTTATTACTACTACTGAGAAATTTCTAGGAAAAGCTCTTTAAAAGTAGATTTGTGGACAACTCCTGTGAGGAACCTCGGAGCGGGCCTCGCTCGTCCCCGTCTCGGCTTTCCTGATCGCCCCTCGAGGGCATACGGTTGGCGTCGCACCCCGTTGTGCCAAACTTGTCATCTGACGTCTGTGCCAGACTTGCTGTCACCAGAACATGCCTACCGAGAGGAATTACCCGGCGATGGAGCTTGGAAGCCTGAAGTTTCGCGTATCCCGGGAAGAGTTCGCAGATTCAGTTGCATGGGTTGCCCGTAGCCTCCCCTCGAGGCCGCCGGTTCCCGTTCTCGGTGGCGTTCTTCTCGATGCAACCGAACAAGGACTCACGGTCTCCGGTTTCGACTACGAGGTATCCGCTCAGGTTCGCGTTTCCGCAGATGTCACCACTGTCGGTCAGGTCCTGGTTTCCGGTCGACTCCTTGCCGACATCACCAAGTCCTTGCCCAACAAGCCTGTCGATGTCACCCTCGAGGGCACTCGCGTTCTGATCTCGTGCGGAAGCGCAAAGTTTTCCCTGCCGACGATGCCGGTCGAGGACTACCCACAGCTTCCGACGCTTCCGCAGCAGTCAGGTTCCATCCCGGTAGATCTTTTCTCCGAAGCGATCAGTCAGGTTGCCATCGCTGCTGGTAAAGACGACACGCTGCCGATGTTGACCGGTATTCGCGTCGAGATCGCCCAGAATTCCATTGTTCTGGCTGCGACCGACCGTTTCCGTCTGGCTGTCCGTGAGCTCGAGTGGATGCCGGCAAACCCCGATGTCGAAGCTGCTGTTCTCATCCCGGCAAAGACACTGTCCGAGTCCGCGAAAACGCTTGCCGGAAACGCAAGTTCGCCGGTCGAGCTGGCTCTCGGTTCCGGCTCGAGCATCGGAAACGACGGCCTCCTCGGCATCGTCAACGACGGCCGTCGCACGACGACTCGTCTCCTCGATGCAGAGTTCCCGAAGTTCCGTCAGCTTCTGCCGGCGCAGCACACAGCCATGGCAACCGTCGAGGTTGTTCCGCTGATCGAAGCCATCAAGCGTGTGGCTCTCGTGGCAGAGCGTGGCGCTCAGGTGCGTTTGCAGTTCACTTCCGAGGGTCTGCTGCTCTCCGCTGGCGGCGACGACGCCGGCCGCGCCGAGGAAACTCTCAACGCGACGTTCCAGGGTGAGCCGTTGACCATTGCGTTCAACCCCGGATACCTCACCGATGGACTCAACTCGCTGCACAGCGAGAACGTCCTGTTCGGCTTCACGACGCCCAGCCGTCCCGCTGTTCTGCGTCCGGCTACCGACGAAGATCCGACGCCGGACGAGTCGGGTAACTTCGCTGCGCCCTCGAGCGAATACACCTACCTGCTGATGCCGGTTCGACTTCCAGGCTGATAATTGCTGTTGGGCGGCATGAGTGTTCGTTCGTAGATTCTCGTTGCGGGACTTCCGTTCGTGGGATTCCCTGACACTCGATCTGGTACCGGGAACCACTGTGTTCCTCGGTTCCAACGGGCACGGTAAAACCAACATCCTCGAGTCGCTCGGTTACTTGTCGACGCTGTCGTCTCATCGGGTTTCTTCTGATGCCCCGATGATTCGCAACGGTTCGGCTAGCGCTTTTGCGGGTGCGAGGGTGGTCAACTCCGGTCGTGAACTCACGATCGACGTCGAATTGATCGAGGGAAAGTCCAACCGAGCCAGGATAAATCAGTCGCCGGCGCGGCGTCCCCGGGAAGTTCTCGGCATCCTGCAGTCCGTGATGTTTGCGCCTGAGGATCTGTCGTTGGTACGCGGTGATCCTGGTGACCGCCGGCGGTATCTCGACGAACTGCTGACGTTCCGCATCCCTCGAATGGCCGCTGTGCGTGCGGATTACGACAAAGTGTTGCGTCAACGCTCAGCTCTACTGAAAACTGCGGGCGGGGCACTTCGACGCGGTTCCGGTAGTGGCGAGAATGTTCTCTCCACCCTCGAGGTGTGGGACGGGCATTTAGCTGCGCACGGCGCACAATTGTTGGCCGGGCGCCTCGAGCTGGTTCACGATCTCGCTCCGCACCTTGCCGAGTCGTATCGCTCGATAGCACCGGAATCGAGGCCGGCTTCGATGCGATACCGCAGCAGCCTCGGAACGTCGTTGGATCCTGAATTTACCGATCCCACAAGGATTCCCGGTATCGACGACGTCGCGTACCTCGAGGAGCGTTTCCATCACGAACTGTCGGTGATGCGGACCAAGGAAATCGATCGGGGTGTGTGTCTGGTCGGTCCGCATCGTGACGACCTCGAGTTGATTCTCGGGGACAGCCCGGCAAAGGGCTTTGCCAGTCACGGGGAATCGTGGTCGTTCGCGTTGTCGCTGCGGCTCGCGGGGTTTGCATTGCTGCGAACAGAAGGCAGTGACCCGGTACTACTGCTCGACGATGTATTCGCGGAGTTGGATCGGCGCCGTCGTCGTGCGCTGGCGGCGGTCGCTGCCACCGCTGAGCAGGTCATTGTCACTGCCGCAGTTCCGGAGGACGTTCCGGACGAGCTCGAGGCAGCCAAGTTCGGCGTCGAAGCATCGGAAACACCCGAAGGTCGTATTTCACGGATAGTCTCGAAAGACTGGTCTGCAACGACGGACTTGTCCGAGGGGGTCGAGAATCGTGACTGACGAAAAAGAGCCCGAACTTCGAGGTATCGATTTGGCGCGCCGAGCCCTCGAGGAGGCCCGCGCTGCCGCTAAAGCCAACGGCAAAGCTGTCGGCCAGGGCCGGTCGTCGCCCAAGTTCGGTAGCGGTCGGCCGCGTCGACGCGGAGGGTGGTCCGGTCCCGGCCCCGATGCCCGCGATCCCCAACCATTCGGTGCGCTGACCAGCGCGGTATCCAAATCGCGCGGCTGGTCGCCGAGAGTATCGGAAGGGACAGTGCTCGGCCGTTGGCCGCAGGTTGTCGGTGAAGACATTTCTGCGCACGCCGAACCCATTTCCCTTCGTGAAGGGGTTCTGAGCATCTCGGCGGAGTCGACGGCCTGGGCGACGCAGTTGCGGATGATGCAGTCTCAGATTCTTGCGAAAATCGCAGTCGCGGTGGGTGACGGCGTCGTGAAGACACTACGAATTACAGGACCGAGCGCACCCAGTTGGCGTAAAGGCGAAAGGCACGTCAAAGGCCGCGGACCTCGCGATACATACGGCTGAGTAGGGCCTGGTTGTACCTATTACTTCATGTTACAGTTACCCTCGTTACTGGGTGAACTGTGTCACAGAGCATGAAGGGGTAGTCAGATGCCGAGCAAGGTACATGCTGAGCCTGATCACATCTTGTTGCAGGCACGCAATGTCGAATTCGACTGGTCCGACCTGCCTATGCACTGGATTCCGGGTGACCCGTTCAGTACTCACGTACTCAACGTGCTGCACCTGCTGCTCCCGGCCGGTGAAGAGTGGTTCGTCGCAACGTTCAAGGAAGCGCTCCCTCTCATCGAGGACGAGAAACTTCGTGACGACGTTGTCGGCTTCATCGGCCAGGAAGCCATGCACGCCGGCGCTCACACCGGTGTACTGGTCCATCTGAAAGAAAACGGGCTCGATCCGACGCCGTACACGCAGCAGATGGAATGGGCCTTCTCGAAATTGCTCGGACCGCGTCCCCTGACTGGCTTGCGAGCGGAGAATCACCTGGTCGAGCGTCTGGCGATCATCGCGGCCATCGAACATATCACCGCATTTCTCGGTGACTGGGCTCTCAACGCCGACGGTCTGGACCGGGCCGGAATGCACCCGACGATGCTCGACCTGCTTCGTTGGCACGGAGCCGAGGAAGTCGAACACCGATCCGTTGCGTACGACGTGATGCGCTACTTCGACAAGCGTGAAACCCGCCGTATCCGCACTCAGCTCCTGGTCACGCCCGTCATCATATGGCTCTGGATCCGAGGCACCCGATTCCTCATGCGCAACGATCCCGAACTTGCCAACCAGGCGCCGGGTCGGCGTCGCCCGCACTTGTCGGATTTTGTGGCAGCGGGCAAGCGCGGCACGGTCCCCACCGCCTTCGAGCTGGTCAAGCGAATGTCGACGTACTTCTCCAAGTCGTATCACCCCGGCAAAGAAGGTTCGACGGCTCAGGCAGTGAAGTACCTGGCGTCCTCGCCGGCTGCGCAGGCGGCGGCACGGTGATTCCGTCGATTGCCAGGATCAAGGACGTCCTGATCGGGCACGACGGCCTTCCGCGGCACCCGGCGCCGCCGGATCTCGCGGGTCGCGCGCGCGCCGATCGGGCCATGCGTATCACGGAGTTGTTGGCGGACAAGTACCTTCGCGTTTTGACGGCCTACGACTACAACCCGAAGATCGCCGGTCACAACCCCGATACCGCGCTGAACATGGTGGTCAGTACGCGTGAGGTGGTGGCAACCGACGAGAATGTTGTTCGCCTGCGCTTCGAGTCTGTAGACGGCTCACCGCTTCCGCCGTGGCAGCCCGGCTCTCATCTGGATTTTCATCTGCCTTCGGGTTTGCGTCGACAATATTCGCTCTGTGGGGACCCCGCTGATCGCTGGGGATATACCGTCGCTGTGCGCCGAATTCCTGATGGCGGTGGTGGTTCCGTCGAAATGCATGCGCTACAGCCGGGCGAGCATGTGACAGTTCGTGGGCCACGGAACGGGTTTCCCTTTGTCGGTGAGGGTGGTGCACTCTTCATTGCCGGCGGTATCGGAATTACTCCGATCATCGCAATGGTCCGGGCTGCAAGGGAATTGGGCATGGACTGGCACTTCGTGTACTCGGGCCGCTCCCGCGAGTCCATGCCGTTCCTCGAGGAGATCGCAACCTGGGAACCGGAACGAGTATTCGTGCGGCCTGACGATGAATTCGGATTACCCACTGCCACAGATCTTCTGGAGAAGGCTCCGGAAGGTGGAGCCGTGTATTGCTGTGGCCCGACGCCCATGCTCGACGCAGTGCGCACAGGTTTTCGTGAAACCTCTTCCACGGCTTTGCATTTCGAAAGATTTGGAGCACCGCCGGTACTTGGCGGGGTTCCGTTCGAAGTGCAACTGGTCAGCTCCGGTGAAGTATTGGCCGTGAATGCCGACCAGTCGGCACTCGACGTTGTCCGGAAAACCCTGCCCGGTGTCGGCTACTCGTGCCAGCAAGGGTTCTGCGGGACCTGCCGGGTGAAGGTCCTCGCCGGCACTCCGGATCACCGCGAAAACCGACTGACCGATGCCGAACGGGAAAACGAGATGCTGATTTGTGTGTCGCGTTCCAACGGCGGACGACTGATTCTCGATCTCTAGTTCTACTCACCTACGAAGGGTCTGCAGATGACCAAGCACGCGCCTCTCCACGCCGTAACTGCACGCAGCGTCACCAACGGTGCCGTCAGCCTTGCCGTATTCGAGCAGGGCCCGGCGGACGGTGAGACGGTTGTCCTCGTTCACGGGTGGCCGGACACTCACGAACTGTGGAATCGTGTCGCGGCGCTGCTGGCCGACAATTTCCGCGTTGTCGCCTACGACAGCCGTGGCGCCGGCGAGAGCACGATCCCGTCGCGAGTGCAGGACTACCAACTCAGTGCGATGGCCGGTGATCTGTTTGCCGTGATCGACGCCGTCAGTCCGAACGAGCCGGTTCACGTCGTTGCTCATGACTGGGGGTCTGTCGAAACCTGGGAAGCCGTCTGCGAGCCGGGCGCCGAGGAAAAGATCGCATCCTTCAGTTCCATTTCAGGACCGAATCTCGACCACCTCGGTAAATGGATCCGTTCCAGTGCGTCCAAGCGGCGTTTCGGTGGGCCGGCCGCGCAAGCTGTGGCGTCGGCGTACACGGTGCTGTTCCAGATTCCGGGTCTGTGCACGGTGCCGTTGCGGCTGTGGTTTTCCAGGCACTGGCCGGCGTTTCTGGGATTTTTCGACGGTCTGGACCCGAAATCGGTGGTGACCGCGCCGACAATTGCCGACGACATGGTTAACGGTCTCAAGTTGTACCGGGCAAATATTCGGCCTGCTCTGGGCAAACCGCGTGAACGGTACACGGACGTTCCCGTTCAGTTGATCCTGAACAAGTACGACAAGGCAGTTCGGCCGGTGGGCTTCGAGGACACGGAGAAATGGGTCTCCGACCTGCGGCGAACCGAAATTTCAGCCGGTCACTGGTCGCCGATTTCACACGCCGACGAGGTTGCCGAACATGCGCGGGCGTTTATCGCGAGCCTGAGAGAGCGTCGCCGGGAGAAGCAAACTTCCTAGCGATTCACCCTCCCAGGACCAAAATAATTCGCCTGTGGCGCAGCCAGGGGTGTCATTGGGCGGTTCCTGTCGGTGCTTACCAGTAAGATGGTCTCCGGTAACTAGCGGCAACATTCTCGAACCCGCTCCGACGACACCCGCAAGGGCTTGCTGGCGGCTGCGCTCGAGTATTGACGGAGAAGGAGAGCTACCAACCCGTGGCTGCCCAGAAGTCAGATACAAGCACTTCCAGCAAGGATTACAACGCCTCGTCCATCACAGTCCTCGAAGGACTGGAAGCGGTACGCAAGCGCCCAGGCATGTACATCGGTTCCACCGGTGAACGCGGTCTGCACCACCTGATTTGGGAGGTCGTCGACAACTCTGTCGACGAGGCGATGGCCGGACACGCCACCAAGGTCGAGGTCACCCTCCTCGAAGACGGCGGCATTCGCGTCGTCGACGACGGCCGCGGCATTCCAGTCGGAATGCACGCCTCCGGGGTTCCCACCGTCGAGGTCGTGCTGACTCAGCTGCACGCCGGTGGCAAGTTCGACTCCGATTCCTATGCCGTCTCCGGTGGTCTGCACGGTGTGGGCATCTCGGTGGTCAACGCGCTCTCCACCAGGCTCGACGTCGACATCAAGGTCGACGGCTACGAGTGGCATCAGACGTACACGGACTCCAAGCCCGGCGAGCTGATTCAAGGTCCCGCCACCAAGGAGACCGGAACCACGGTCAGCTTCTGGGCGGATCCCGAGATCTTCGAGACCACGCGCTACAACTTCGAGACCGTTGCGCGTCGCCTGCAGGAAATGGCTTTCCTCAACAAGGGTCTGACGATCACGCTCACCGACGAGCGCGCCGAGGTCATCGACGTCGACGAGGAATCGATCGACGTCGCAGAGGCGCCCAAGTCGGCAGCCGAGACGCAGGAAGCGGCTGCTGCAGCTCCGCGCAAGGCCAAGACCCGCGTCTACCACTACCCGGGTGGACTCGAGGACTACGTCCGTCACATCAACAAATCCAAGAGCCCCATCCACAACTCGGTGGTCGGATTCACGGCCAAGGGCACGGGCCACGAGCTCGAGGTAGCAATGCAGTGGAACTCCGGTTACTCGGAGTCCGTCCACACCTTCGCCAACACCATCAACACGCACGAGGGTGGAACGCACGAAGAGGGCTTCCGCGCGGCGCTCACCACGGTCGTCAACAAGTACGCCCGCGACAAGAAGCTGCTCAAGGAAAAAGAGCAGAACCTCAACGGTGACGACATCCGTGAGGGTCTCGCAGCGATCGTGTCCGTCAAGGTCGGTGAGCCGCAGTTCGAGGGCCAGACCAAGACCAAGCTCGGCAACACCGAGGTCAAGTCCTTTGTGCAGAAGGCATGCAACGAGCATCTTCAGCACTGGCTCGAGGCCAACCCCGCCGACGCCAAGACCATCGTGAACAAAGCGGTCTCGTCGGCGCAGGCCCGTATCGCTGCTCGTAAGGCCCGCGAATTGGTTCGCCGTAAGAGCGCTACCGATCTCGGCGGCCTGCCGGGCAAGCTTGCCGACTGCCGCTCCAACGATCCGGAGAAGTCCGAGATCTACATCGTGGAGGGCGACTCCGCAGGTGGCTCGGCCAAGTCCGGCCGCGACTCGATGTACCAGGCGATTCTGCCGCTGCGCGGCAAGATCCTCAACGTCGAGAAGGCCCGTCTGGACCGCGCGTTGAAGAACACCGAAATCCAGTCGATGATCACCGCCTTCGGCACCGGCATCCACGACGAGTTCGATATCGCGAAGCTGCGCTATCACAAGATCGTGCTCATGGCCGACGCCGACGTCGACGGTCAGCACATCGCGACGCTGCTGCTCACGCTGCTGTTCCGCTTCATGCGCCCGCTGGTCGAGCACGGTCACGTCTACCTGGCCCAGCCGCCGCTGTACAAGCTGAAGTGGCAGCGCAGCGAGCCGGAATTCGCGTACTCCGATCGTGAGCGCGACGTCCTGGTCAAGGCTGGTCTCGAATCCGGCAAGAAGATCAACAAGGACGACGGCATCCAGCGCTACAAAGGCCTTGGCGAGATGAACGCCAAGGAACTGTGGGAAACCACGATGGACCCGTCGGTGCGCGTTCTGCGTCTGGTGACGTTGGACGACGCCGCTGCCGCCGACGAACTGTTCAGCGTGTTGATGGGTGAGGACGTCGAGGCCCGGCGCAGCTTCATCATCCGCAATGCCAGGGATGTCCGTTTCCTCGACGTGTAGGGCCTGCAGCCCTGTGCGCCTTTCCGGTAGTTCCGACAACCACAAAGGCGCACAAGGGCTCGCCCCCATCTTCTTCTTAAGAAAGTGAACTCATGACCGACACCACGTTGCCACCGGACGGACCGCAGCACGACCGCATCGAACCGGTCGACATCCAGCAGGAAATGCAGAGCAGCTACATCGACTACGCCATGAGCGTCATCGTCGGTCGTGCTCTGCCGGATGTGCGCGACGGCCTCAAGCCCGTGCACCGCCGCGTGCTGTACGCGATGTACGACACCGGCAATCGCCCCGATCGCGGATATGTGAAGTCTGCCCGTCCGGTCGCAGAGACCATGGGTAACTACCACCCCCACGGCGACTCCTCGATCTACGACACCCTGGTCCGTATGGCCCAGCCGTGGTCGCTGCGGTACCCCCTCGTCGACGGCCAGGGTAACTTCGGTTCCCGCGGCAACGACGGCGCTGCCGCCATGCGTTACACGGAGTGCCGCCTCACGCCTCTCGCCATGGAGATGCTGCGTGAAATCGACCACGACACAGTCGATTTCACACCGAACTACGACGGTAAGACGCAGGAACCGACGGTTCTCCCCAGCCGTGTTCCGAACCTGCTGATCAACGGCTCCAACGGTATTGCCGTCGGTATGGCCACCAACATTCCGCCGCACAACTTGCGCGAAGTTGCCGAAGCCATCTACTGGGCACTCGACAACTACGAAGCCGACGAGGAATCCACTCTCGCTGCCGTCATGGAGCGGGTCAAGGGACCGGACTTCCCGACGCACGGCCTCATCGTGGGTGGCCAAGGAATTCAGGACGCCTACACCACCGGCCGCGGCTCCGTTCGTATGCGCGGTGTGGTCGAGGTCGAAGAAGATGCCAAGGGCCGCACCACAATTGTCATCACCGAGCTGCCCTACCAGGTCAACCCGGACAACCTGATCACCTCCATCGCGGATCAGGTTCGTGACGCCAAGATCGCCGGCATCTCCGACATTCACGACGAGTCTTCCGACCGCGTCGGCATGCGCATCGTCGTTACCGTCAAGCGTGACGCTGTTGCCAAGGTTGTGCTGAACAACCTGTACAAGCACACGCAGCTGCAGACCAGCTTCGGCTGCAACATGCTCTCCATCGTCGACGGTGTGCCGCGCACTCTGCGCCTCGACCAGATGATCCGTCTGTACACGACGCATCAGCTCGAGGTCATCGTCCGTCGCACCCAGTACCTGCTCCGTAAGGCCGAAGAGCGCGCTCACATCTTGCGTGGTCTGGTCAAGGCTCTCGACGCCTTGGACGAGGTCATCGCCTTGATCCGTGCGTCGCAGACCGTCGACGTCGCCCGTGCCGGATTGATGAACCTCCTCGACGTCGACGAGATTCAGGCCGACGCGATTCTCGCGATGCAGTTGCGTCGTCTGGCTGCTCTCGAGCGTCAGAAGATCGTCGACGAATTGGCCGAGATCGAGATCGAGATCGCCGATTACAAGGACATTCTGGCCAAGCCGGAGCGTCAGCGCGCAATCGTTCGTGACGAGCTCAAGGAAATTGTCGACAAGTACGGCGACGACCGTCGTACTCGCATCATCGCCGCCGACGGCGACGTCAACGACGAAGACCTCATCGCCCGTGAGGACGTTGTCGTCACGATCACCGAGACCGGCTACGCCAAGCGCACCAAGACCGACCTGTACCGCTCGCAGAAGCGCGGCGGCAAGGGTGTTCAGGGTGCCGGCCTCAAGCAGGACGACATCGTCTCGCACTTCTTCGTCAGCTCGACGCACGACTGGCTGCTGTTCTTCACCACGAAGGGCCGCGTCTACCGCGCCAAGGCATACGAACTGCCCGAGGCCAGCCGCACCGCTCGAGGTCAGCACGTCGCCAACCTGCTGGCCTTCCAGCCGGACGAGCGCATCCAGTCCGTCATCCAGATCAAGACGTACGACGACGCGCCTTACCTGGTACTTGCCACCCGCAACGGTCTGGTCAAGAAGTCCAAGCTCACGGACTTCGACTCCAACCGCAGCGGCGGCATCGTTGCCATCAACCTGCGCGGCGACGACGAATTGGTCGGAGCTGTTCTGTGCTCCGCCGATGACGATCTGCTTCTCGTCTCGGCGCAGGGCCAGTCGATCCGTTTCTCGGCCACCGACGAAGCACTACGGCCCATGGGCCGCGCTACGTCCGGTGTCCAGGGCATGCGCTTCAACGGCGAGGACGAGCTGCTCTCGCTCAACGTCGTCCGTGAAGGCAAGTTCTTGCTGGTCGCCACTTCCGGTGGTTACTCCAAGCGAACCGGCATGGAGGACTACCCGGTCCAGGGCCGCGGCGGCAAGGGCGTGCTCACCATTCAGTACGACAAGAAACGTGGCACTCTGGTCGGAGCGCTCATCGTCGACGACGACGACGAGCTGTACGCGATCACCTCGGGCGGCGGCGTCATCAGGACAGCTGCCAAGCAGGTTCGTAAGGCCGGACGCCAGACCAAGGGCGTGCGTCTGATGAACCTCGGCGAAGGCGACACCTTGCTCGCAATTGCGCGCAACGCCGACGAACCCGAAGAGATCGCTGCCGCCAACACCGACAGCGCAGACAATGCCGATGGAGCTAAGGAGTCCTAGTGAGCACTCCCAACCAGCCGGGCAGTGACCAGAAGAGCACGAGCACTTCCGGTTCGACGCCCCCAAAGCCGGAGCAGCCAGCTGCTCCGGCGGGTGCAGGGGGCTCGCAGTCTCCCGTTGAGGCTTCGAAACCTCCGGCCGCTGGTAAGCCAAGCAGCTCTGCCGCCGATTCCAAGGCTGTGGCCGACAAGTCGGCACAGCCTGCGGTTGGGAAGAGTTCACCGGCTGCTCCCGCTGCCCCGAAGGCACCCGCCGCACCGACGGCCTCTGGTTCACCGGCACCGGCTAATCAGGCACCGGCTAATCAGGCACGCGGCAACCAGGCGCCGCCGTGGCAGCGTGGTCAGCAGCAGTCAGGTCCGCAACAGCCTGTTTCACCGCAGGCCGGGGCGCAGCAGTCTGTTTCTCAGCAGCCTGGGGCGCAGCAGCGCGAACCCCAGACCAACATCACCCGTCCGGCTGCGCCGCGACCTGATGTTCGCAAGGGGCCCGCACCTGCTGCCGGGAAACCGCCGGTCGGTCCGCCGAATCAGCGACCAACAGGTCCTGGATCCCCGTCGCAGCCACCGGCTCGGCCGGTGGTCACGGGAACGGCTGCCCCGAAGGTCATGAACAGCGCGGCCATGAGCAACGCGGTCGACAACAAGACCGTCGCGAACAAGACCGTCGCCGACAAGACGGTGGCGAATAAGACGGTGGCGCCGCCGAGCGGGCCCAACGCACCGGCCGGAAATGCTCCGGCCGGTCCCAGGGCCAAAGCTGCGGCGATCGACGGTCCGACTCGGCATATCAGCCGTAAGGATCTGCCGAAGGACATGCCGGACCTCTCCGAGGCGAAGCATCCCCTACCGCAGGCGGCCGTTGGTGACAAAAATCACGTCGCTGCCGTTGCGGCTGCGTCCAGCGGGGGGCCTTTACGGGCGACGGTGCAGATCCGTCGTATCGATCCGTGGTCCACGCTCAAGATCACTTCTGTGATCTCGGTTTCACTTTTCTTCGTGTGGATGGTGGCTGTCGGTCTTCTGTACGTCGTTTTGGACGGTATGGGCGTCTGGGACCGTCTGAACAACGCTTTTACGGACATCGTGTCCGATGGCGGATCCGACGGACTGGTGACAGCTGGGCAAGTCTTCGGCTATTCCGCAGTGATCGGTTTGGCGAACATGGTGTTGTTCACCGCGCTCGTCACCATCGGATCGTTCATCTACAACCTCTGCAGTGACTTGGTTGGCGGCGTCGAGGTAACTCTCGCAGATCGCGACTGACCTGCGGAAACAGTGCCCCGCCGGACCCGTTTTGGTGTTAGCGGGCCGGTGGGGTAATCTTTGAAACCGGTTCAGGGGCCTATAGCTCAGGTGGTTAGAGCGCTTTACTGATAATGAAGAGGTCGGAGGTTCAAGTCCTCCTAGGCCCACTCCTTGTGCCGAAGAAGGGTTGCTGGAATGAAGGTTTTCCTGCTTGTCGGGGCTAGCATTCTGGTGTCTCTCGTAGTCACCAAGTTGATCAAAAGTCAGCGCGGAGACAAGGTTTGGCACGATTTGGAAACAAGCTAGAACATAGGTACTCTGACTCCGGTCGGAAAACCGAACGGGGCCTTAGCTCAGTTGGTAGAGCGCTGCCTTTGCAAGGCAGATGTCAGGAGTTCGAATCTCCTAGGCTCCACAGTAAGAAAACACCCTCCCGGGAAACTGGGAGGGTGTTTTTGTATGTGCGCACCCAGATCGTGAGAATTAGCATGCCGACTGGGCGGTACGGTGCCTGAAATCGGACGCTCTGCGCTTACGATTCCCGCATGAGATCTGTGTGGGACCGCCTACGCCGCTATTGCGGGACGCTTCATCCTGTCGGCCTGGCCTTTGCGCTGGTGTTTTTCACCTGGTCGATGACCCCGTCGCTGCTGCCCCGAGTGTGGTACTTGCAGGGCGTTGCGACGGGCATTTCGCTGGCAATGGGTTATGCGATCGGAACTCTGGTCGCGTGGACGGTTCGCAAGTGTGGCGTCGAACCGCAGTGGTCGGAGCGTACGAAGAAGATCGCGTGGCGGACGATGGCGGTGGTGGCCGTAATCGTGGTTCCCCTCTTCTTGATTCTGGGAGCGCGGTGGCAGCGGATCGTCCGTGAACTTGTCGGTATGCCGCGTGACAGTGCGGCAAACTACCTTCTGGTTGCGCTTATTTCGCTGTTCATCTGGTTCATCCTGCTCGAGGCGTCGCGGGGCATTCGCCATTCCACGAACCGTCTGTCGCAGTTCGCATTGCGGTTCGTCCCGAAGGAAGCAGCGAAGGTCGCCAGCCTTGTTGTGGTTCTCGCTCTGGCTGTCTTTGTCGTGAACGGTGCGCTGTACAACGGGTTGATCGCGTTCGCGAACTGGAGCTTCTCTGGCGCGGATACCGAAACTCCGGACGGTATCGAACAGCCGCTCATTGCCGAACGCAGTGGTTCACCGATGTCTGCGGAAGCCTGGGACACGCTGGGGCAGGAAGGGCGCACCTTCATGGGTAGTGGCCCCACCGCGGCGGAGATCACGGCGCTGACGGGGCGTGAGGCGAAGCAGCCGATCCGCGTGTATGCCGGGCGTGAGTCCTCGGATTCGATTCGCGGCGTGGCAAACCGGGTTGTGGACGAACTCAAGCGCACCGGCGGGTTCGACCGTGGAACGCTGGCCGTCGTGACAACGACGGGTCGTGGTTGGGTCAACGAGGATGTGGCGTCGGCGTTTGAATATGTCGAAGACGGTGACACCGCCATCGCGTCGATGCAGTATTCGTTCCTGCCGAGTCCGTTGGCCTTCATCGCGGACCGTGAAACGCCGATGGTCGCCGGCCGGGCACTCTTCAACGCTGTTTTTGCGGAGTGGATCAACCTGCCCGTGCAGACGCGTCCCGAGTTGGTCGTGTTCGGTGAGAGCCTCGGTTCGTACGGCGGTCAGGCTGCGTTTGCCGGGGACCAGGACATGATGACGCGCGTCGACGGAGCGTTGTGGGTGGGCACGCCCAATTTCACGGAGCAGTGGCAGGAGATCACGAACAATCGTGACTCCGGTTCGCGCGAGATTCTTCCCGTGATCGACGGCGGCGAGTCGATCCGTTTTGCCGCGGATCCGATCGACTTGGAACTCGAGGCCGACTGGGCTGACGATCGAATCGTCTACTGGCAGCACGCCAGTGACCCCATCACGTGGTGGTCGTTCGATCTCTTGCTCAACAAGCCGGACTGGTTGAGCGAAAAGCCGGAGGGCCGCGACGTGGATCCGGGGATGACGTGGATTCCTCTCGTGACGTTCTGGCAGGTCACGCTCGACATGGTGTTCTCGGCGGATGTTCCGTCGGGTCATGGGCACAACTACGGCGAAGATGCCGCGGATATGTGGGCCAACATCTTGCATCCGACGACATGGACGCCGGAGAACACCGAGCAGTTGCGCGCGCTCCTGACAAACAATGTGGAGCCGACAAAATAGGTGAAAGTGGCTGTACGACAAGCACTCTAAGGTTCTTTCCTTACCGGTAAGTTTGTTTTGCGGTATATGTTACCCTGCGTTCACTGTGTGTCAGAGCACAGTGCAAACGACGTGGGGAGAACGTGAACGTGAAGAACCGAATGTGGTGGGCAGCAGGCCTGTCCGTTGCAGCACTGGTGGTCAGTGCTGCAACGGCGCCGTTCGCAGCGGCTGAACCGGCGGATTTCTACACTCCGCCGGCGGAACTGCCTGCTGGGGACAACGGCGACCTCATTCGCAGTGAGCCGACGCCCTTGCTTCTCAGCGTGCCGGGATCGAATGGTCCGTGGCCGGCTACCGCCACCAAGATCATGTACCGCAGCGAGGACGCCACAGGTGCTCCCGTTGCGGTCACCGGCACGTACCTCGAGCCGACAAACCCGTGGACCGGGCAGGGGGCGCGTCCACTGGTTGCCAGCGCAGTAGGTACTCACGGACAAGGTGATCAGTGTGCCCCGTCCAAGCTGTTCAACACCGGACTGGAATACAGATTCCCGACCGACATAATGGTCGGCTACGAGTCCATCTGGGTGAATATGTTGTTGCTCAACGGCATTGCCGTTGTCGTCACCGATTACGACGGGCTGGGAACGCCGGGCGACCACACGTACGTGAACCGCGCCGCCGAAGCGCACGCCGTCCTCGATTCGGTGCGGGCTGCGCAGCAACTGCCGAACACCAGCATTCCCGACAACGGGCCCGTCGGCCTGTGGGGCTACTCGCAAGGTGGCGGCGCTGCCGCTGCGGCAACGGAGCTGAAGCCGTCGTACGCCCCGGAGCTCGATCTGAAGGGCACGTACGCGGGTGCTCCTCCGGCTGATCTGGAAGCCACCCTCGAGCAGATCGACGGTACTTTTCTCACCGGCCTGATCGGATACGCGCTCAACGGAATCGTGGCTCAGTACCCCGACGTGGAGCCGCTACTCGACGCTGAAATCAACGATCGTGGACGCGCGATGCTCGCGGCGACCAAAAATCAGTGCGTCGGCGAGACGGGCCTGCAATTTGCCTTCCAGAAGACGTCGGAGTTCACGAAATCGGGCGAATCATTGTCGGTTGTGCTCGATCGATTGCCCGTTGCACAGGGGATCCTGGCAGAACAGAAGATCGGCAACCTGACGCCGACGTCGCCGGTTCTGATCCAGCACGGGCGAGCTGACGACATCGTGCCGTTCGGCCAGGGACAGGAACTTGCGCGGGAGTGGTGCAGCAAGGGCGCGAGCGTGCAGTTCTCCGTCAACGAGCTGCCCTCCGTAGCTCCGGGTGTGGCTCTGGGCCATCTAGCCCCGTACATCACGGGAACACCGGAATCCGTCGGCTACATGATCGATCGATTCAACAACGTTCCGGCGCCGTCGAACTGCTGACGGCCGCACACAGACGAAGAGAGGCCCGGAACACACTGTGTTCCGGGCCTCTTTGCTTCAAAATTTACGCGGTTTGCTCGTCAACTCGCGGCGGAGCCGACGCCACCGGCGGGTGCTCGCGGTGGCGGCTCTTATAGAAGACCGCTCCGCCGATCACTGCCACACCGGCAATGACGAACAGGCCGATGCGCTTGCGTCCGCGAGGCTTCGGTTCACGCTCTGCGCGCGCCGCTGACTTGGCGGGGAGGGCCTTTGCACACTCCACGCCCTTCTTGGCGAGAACAGCGCTCTGACGGCCCAGGAACAGGCCGATCTGTCCGGCGCCACGGGCAGTTGCCGTGGCGACCACAGCGGCGATGCGACGGGCGTTATCGGCTGCGTCGGATTCTTTGATGCGGGTTGCCGTTTCCTCGAAAGAGTCTTCGACGCGGGCGAAGGCCTGGTCGAACGTGTCGGGAAGCTGGCTGCTGAGGGACTCGGTCACTCGTGTCATGACTCCACTTTGTCACAGGATCTGTCCCAGGAACGCCCGGGTACGAGGATTCCGAGGGTTGTCGAAGAATTGATCCGGAGCCGCGTCTTCGACGATCTTGCCGTCACTCATGAAAACGATGCGATCCGCGGCAGCGCGGGCAAATGCCATTTCATGAGTCACGACCACCATGGTCATACCCTCGTCGCGAAGCCTGACCATCACGTCCAGCACCTCCTTGACCATTTCCGGGTCGAGCGCCGAGGTCGGCTCGTCGAAAAGCATGACGCTCGGCTTCATGGCCAGTGCTCGGGCGATGGCCACGCGTTGTTGTTGTCCGCCGGAGAGCTGGGAGGGGTAGTTCTCGGCTTTGTCGGACAACCCGACCAGGGCGAGGAGTTCGCGCGCCTGCGCCTGGGCTTTGTCCTTGGGTACTCCCTGTACGTGACGTGGGCCGGCTGCGACGTTCTCCACGGCGGTCATCATCGGGAAGAGGTTGAAATTCTGGAACACCATCCCGGTGCCCTGCCGTTGTTTCGCGATCTGTGCTTCGCTGCGCAAGCGCCGTTTGCCGTTGCTGTCGACGTAGCCCATCGATTCGCCACATACTTCGACGATCCCCGAGTCGATGATCTCGAGGCAGTTGAGGGTGCGCAGGAGGGTGCTCTTGCCGCTACCGGACGGTCCGAGCAGCAGTACAACTTCGCCCTCGGCGACGCTGAAATCGATGCCGTCGAGTACCCGGACGTCGTTGAAGGACTTGATCATGTTCTCGACGCGAACAACCGTTGTGGCGGCGGCAATGTCGGTGGTGGTCATCTGTTCACTGCTTCCGCTAGCTGAGCCGACTCGGCGACATTTGCATCGCCGGAAGTGTTCTTGCGCTTGTAGTTACGGTCGTATCCCCGGCCGGCGCGGGATTCGAGGACACGCTGAATCATTCCCCAGGCAGTGGTCAGGACGAGGAAGTACAGGGCCGCCGCGCACAGGCCTTCGAGTACTCGGAAGTTGACCTGTACCAGAAACTGTGTGCGCCGCAACAACTCTTGGACCGAGATGACCGATACCAAGGTTGTGGTCTTGAGTAATCCGTTGAAGCTGTTGCCCAGCGGAGGGATCATGACGCGAAATGCCTGGGGTAGCACTACAACTCGGAATACCTTGAACGGCGACATGCCCAGCGCCCGGGCCGCCTCGGTCTGACCGGCCGGCACCGACATCAGTCCGGACCGGACGATCTCGGACAGGTAGGCGGCTTCGTTGAGAACAAGCCCGAGGAGGGCGGACTCGATGACTCCGAGCTTGATTCCCACCTGAGGCAAGCCGGTATAGATGATGACCAATTGCACCAGTAGGGGAGTGCCGCGCATCAACCACACGTAGAAGCCGACGATTGCCCGCAGAATCCACCAGCGGGAGGAGCGTGCCGCAGCAACGACGACGGCCAGCATCAGGCCGAGAACCATGCTGACGACAGTGAGCCAGATGGTGACCCATGCGCCCTCGAGCAGCTGCTTACTGGTCAAGATCGAGAAGAATGCATCCCAGGACCACATGGGGTTACCTTTCGGCTAGATGAGCGGAGCTCAGCATTGAAGATGAGCGGAGCTCAGGGCTGACGATGAGCGGAGCTCAGGGCTGCAGCGGGCCGGTACTGACGGAGATATCGCCGTCGTAACCGTCGACGCCGTATTCCTCGAACAGAGCGGGGAGGTAGCCGTCGGCACGCATGTCGGTGAGGACGCGCGCCACCTCGACGGCAGTTTTGCTGCCTTGGGAGAATCCGAGGGCCAAGGGTGAGTTGTTGATACCGTCGACGCCCGTCTCGAAGCGGCCGTCCTTCTGATAGAAGGAGGTTACCGAGCTCACGATCGCCGCCCCGTCCGCTTGTCCTGCCGAAAGTGCTTGGTAAGCATCAGCATTCGTCTTGAATGTTTGCACGTTCATGGTCGGCTTGCCGGCGGCGCTGAATGTCTCGTTCAATGCGTTGAGCGTGTCGAACTCGTATCCCGGTGCCTCGACGGCGATGGTCTTACCGGCCAGATCGTCGACGGACGAGATGGACTCGGGGTTTCCTGCCGGCACCGAGACGGATACCGCCTGTACCTCGTAGGGAACGAGCGAGATGGTCTCGGCGCGAGCGGGTGTGTAGAACATCCCGGTGTCGATCATGTCCCAACGGCCGCTCTGCACGCCGGGGATCTGGGCGTCGAACTCAATGTTGACGAAGTCGGCGCGCAGGCACAGGCGGTTTGCGATCTCCTTGCCCAGGTCAACGCGCATTCCGACGACCTTGCCCGACTCGTCCACGTACTGCATCGGTGGGAGCGTGGCGTTGGTGGCGATGGTGAGGGTGCCTTCTTCTGCGAGGTCCGATGATCCCAGTGTGGGGGTGCAGTCGGTGGGAGCGGCAGTGTCGTCGCTTCCCGATCCACAGGCTGTGAGGGTGGCTGCCAAAGCGGTGGCGGCTGCGACTGCGAGGATTCTGCGCATTTTTCGAGTTGCCTTTCGGGAGTGGCTTCCGCCTACATTTTTTCGGGCTCCAAAGCACATTTTCGGGAGGCTCTGAATCGTCCGAATCAGTTTCATGGGATCGATTGCACTGAGCTTGGCACGCGATTGATGAAGGGTCAACGCCGTTAACGCGAGAGATACCGACGAAACGAACTGTTAACGAAACAGCGTGTCGTGCGCCACGATCGTTGCTGTTTTCAGTGACCTCCGTCATGTGGCGCGCAGGAATTTCGCTCGATCAGCGTCGAGCCGATCCGGTAGGTACGGCCCTGGTCTTCTTTGCCGAGTTTCCCCGAATCTATTTGCTGGAAAAGAAGATCCATTGCGACATTGGCCAGTTGTACTGCACCGTTGTCGATCGTGGTGATCGCGGGTTGCCACATCTCTAGCCACGGCATGTCCTCGTGGCACACCAGGGACAACTCGTTCGGAATGCTCACGCCACGGCCGACGAGGGTGGGAAGAATGCCGAAAACCGCTTCGTGGTTGGCGGCGTACAACGCAGTCATCTTCGGCGCGTGATCGAGCAGGGAACCAATTGCCTCGGCTCCGAAATACGTTGTGAAAGAACCTTTTCTGACCAGTGATTCATCCACCTCGACGCCGTACTCTGCCAGCGCGCGGCGGTATCCCTCGAACCGTTCACGGCCGGACGTCGCGTCGTCGGTGCCGCCGATATAGCCGATGTTGCGGTGGCCGAGTGCGAGTAGATGACGGGTAGCGAACATGGCACCGTCGATGTCATCGGCAAGAACGTTGGGTGCTTTGCTGCCTTCCACAGTCCGAATGAGGTTGACGACGGCGCTTCCCGAGAGCAGGTCGTTGGTCGCGGTGGCGTTACGGCCGCTACCGATCACGATCGTCCCGTCCACGCCGTGCTCGGCCAGCATCTCGAGCACGTCACGTTCACGCGACACATCAGCGTCTGTGATGCAGAGGATGACTTGAAAACCCTTGTCCGACGCTCTTTTCTGCACTACTTCGGCGACCGTGTGGAACGACGCGTTGAGCAGGTTGTTCATCACGAGACCGATGAGGTGTGACCGCCGGGACCGCAGCGCGCTCGCGGCGCGATTGGGGCGGTACTGCAGCTTGCGCGCGGCTTCCTGCACGGCTGCCCTGGTCTGCGGAGAGATCAACGTCGATCCACTCAATGCGCGTGATGCAGTGCTTCGCGAAACACCGGCGGCGTTTGCGACATCGATCAGGGTGACTGTCATCGTGTCCTCTTGGCTTCATTGACTGCGTGGTTGCTTAATTCGACTATGCCCGTGTTACGAGTCTGTTTCCTGGCTTGACGATTTTACCGCTTCGGAGCAATGTATGGAATCGATCCCATCGCACACAGTCTGTGCATCTCCATCGAGAGGTCTACTTCTATGAATCGCGACGATGTCGCTTGGTCGGGCTATTGGCCCGCGTCTCCCACCCCGTTCGACGCTGCTGGAGCGGTGGATGTCGATGCACTTGCCGAGCTCATGGAGCTCTACGCACGTATGGGCGTCGACGGAGTTCTGATCAACGGCAGCACCGGTGAGTGGTTTTCTCAGACCCATGCCGAGCGCAAACTCGTCGCCGAGGTAGCAGTGAGCGCCGTGAGTGGTCGCTTCCCCGTCCTGATCGGAGTGAGCGCGTACACGGCTGACGAATCACGGCGACTCGCGAAGCACGCGGCGAGCACCGGCGCGGACGGAATTCTTGCGACCCCGCCGCCGTACGTTCACACGTCGGCTGACGAGACGGTTGCGTACTACGAAAGTGTTTCCACAGCAACAGATCTACCGTTCATGGCGTACAACTGGCCACGCGGGGTCTCGGTGGACATGGGCAAGATTCCCGGATTATTCGCCCGGATCGCGGATCTCGAGAATGTGGTGGCGATCAAGGACAGCACCGGCGATTGGCTGAACATGCTCGACACCGTCGAGCAGTTCTCTTCGCAGGTACGGGTTTTCGGTAGTTTCCTGCATCGCCGCGGACTGGCCGCGCTTCTCGAACTCGGTGGTGACGGCAATATCGACGGCGGCGGCGTCGGCGCTCCCTTCGGGGTCCCCTTCTATCGCGCTGTTGCAGCCAAAGATGCGGCCGCAGCGCAGGAATGGGCCGACCGTTACCGTGCATTGTCCGGTGCGCTGATCAACGGTGACTACAGCGGCATTCACGCGTCACCGATTCCCCAGCTCAAAGCGGTCATGAACCTGCTGGGGCAGCCAGGCGGTCAGGTGCGGGAACCGCTGCTGCCGGTCACCGACCCGAACATCATCGAAGCTCTGCAGGCGATCATCGATCGATCCGGCATAGCTGAAGCCACAGAACACACGTCGAAGGAGTTCACACATGTCCACTGAGTTCATGACAACCGGGCTCATGACCAGCGAGGTCGATGTTGTCATCATCGGTGCCGGAATTGTGGGAGCTGCAGCGGCATTTCGACTGACCGATGCAGGCTTCCGTGTCGTGGTGCTGGATCGATCGGTACCCAATTGCGCCGGATCGGGAACGACGGCCGGTAATTTGCACATTCAGACGATTCACACACGTCGACCAGGTCAGGGTGTGGCACTGGATGTGCGTCGTCTGCTGCCACTGCAGCTGGCGGCGAGTCAGTTGTGGGATCAGCTCGAGCACGACGTTCCCGGCGGTGTCGGACTGGTCCGGTGCGGCGGTTACATGGTGGCTGAGACCGAGGAGCAGTGTGCCACTCTGGCACAGAAGCACGAATGGGAACGGGAAGTTGGAATTCCAACCCGTCTGCTCACCGGTGACGAAGCACGCCAAGAGCTTCCGTTGCTCGGATCGACCATTGCCGGTGCCAGCTGGTGTGGTTTGGACGGCTACGCGGAACCCGATATCGCGGGCCCGGCTCTCCTGGCGGAAGCGGTTGCTCGTGGTGCGCAGCTGGCTACCGATACCAAGGTCACGGCAATGGAGCGGATCGGTGAATCCTGGAACGTCAGTACCGCGAAGGGGACGTGGCAGGCACCCCGCGTGATCAATGCTGCGGGCCCGTGGATGGCAGAGGTCGCCGCGATGGTCGACGTGCGACTGGACCTACGGGCTCTGTCGCTGCAAATGCACACCCTTGCCGCCCCGCCTGAAACCTTGAATGTGTTGGTACAGCACGTCGGTGAGGGTATTTCGATCAAGCAGGACAGGCGCAATCGCATAGTTCTCGGCGGCGGTTGGCCCGCAGGACAGTTCCGGCCGGAAGGTGCGGCACCGATCCGTGAGGAGAGCATCGCGGGCAATCTCGCCCAGACCGGGCGGTTGTTGCCGGGCCTCGGTGAGATCGAGCTGTCCGACGTCTGGACCGGCCCGGTTGTGACCACACCCGACGAACTGCCGATCATCGGTGAACTCGAGAGTGCACCAGGCGTTTTTGTTGCCGGTGGAACCTACTCGTTCACCTTTGCGTCGCTGTGGGCCGACGTCCTCACGGCTCTGGTCGAGGGCAAGGAACCGGCTGTCGATGTCAGTTCCTTCGCGCCGGCGCGACTGACCGCCTCGCACTGATACCAACGTTGTTCGAACTAGAGGAGACAAGATGGCAACCGTGACGATGTTCGTCAACGGGCAAGCACTGTCCGGCGGAACACTGAACGACGCGCTGGCAGGGGCAACGTTCCTGGGTGCGGTCGATACCGCGCCGAACTACCAGTTCTTCTCCGTGCGAGACGAATTCCCCGGGTTACACCCAGTGGCCGAAGGTGGATTCACCGTTCCCGGTGAGCTGTACGAGGTCGACTACGACCTCCTGCGGCTCGAACTGCTGCCCCGTGAGCCGGAGGAGTTGGAACTTGGAGTGATTCTTCTTGCCGACGGACGAGGGTCGTTGTCCATGCGCATGCGGGCCGAGTGGCTGGATCGTCCCGAAGTGGTGGACATCAGCGACCGCGGCGGCTGGCGTGCGTACCTTGCGAGTAAGTCGTGACCACCTCTCCACTTACTGTGGTGCGGGGCGGAACGGTGGTGGAGTCGTCGTGGAGCGGGCTCGCCGATCTGGTGATGCGCGACGGCAAGGTCATCGCAATAGCCGAGCCGGGCGGGCCGATTCCGGACGGTGCGACGGTGCTCGACGCTACGGGGAAGCTGGTTATGCCGGGTGGCGTGGATCCGCACTGTCACGTCGGATTCACGTCGGGCGAGTTCACGTCGCTCGATTCGTGCGCCGAGTGCACTACCGCCGCTGTTTTCGGCGGCACCACCACCATCATCGATTTTGCGATTCCCCGGCCGGGTCAGGATCCGTTGGATGCGGCGGACAAGCTACGAACCAAAGCCGCCGAGGGTCTGTGTGATTCGGCTTTGCATGGATGTGTCGTCGAGTGGGACGATACGACGGCCGGTCAACTGGCAACGATGGCTGCCGACGGAATCCGCACGGTCAAGATGTTCACGACCTATGCCGGCGAGTCGATGGCCGACGAGCACACCATCCTGCGCACCATGCAAACCACGCGTGATCTTGGTGGCATGGTGATCATTCACTGCGAATCGGACGCCATTGTCGGTGACGCGCAGAATGCCGCCGCCAGTTGTGGGCAGATCGATGCGGCCGGTATGGCGACCACGCGTCCGGAATTGGCTGAAACAGCCTCGGTAGCAGCAATATTGGCTATTGCGGAATCGCAGCAGGCGCCGGTGTACTTTGTGCATCAATCGTCGACGGCGGCTGTCGAACTGGTTGCCGATGCTCGAAAGCGTGGGTTGGTAGCCTTCACCGAGGCTGTGGCACATCATCTGACACTGGATGATTCGGTGTACCAAGGCTCAGAACCGGAACGATTTGTGTGCTGTCCGCCGCTGCGTTCACCGGATACCGTCGACGGATTGGGTAAGCACCTCTTCACCGGTCACATCACGACCATCGGTTCCGATCACTGCTGCTACGACACCGCGCAGAAGCGTCAACACCGCCACGATGTTCGTCATATGCCGAACGGCTTGCCGGGCGTCGAGACTCGCCTGCCCGTCGTATTCTCGAAGTTTGTTGCGGACAAGGGTCTGTCGCCCAGCCGTTTTGTGCAGTTGACTGCTGCCAATCCGGCTCGCACCAATGGGCTCTATCCGCGCAAGGGTTCGATCATGCCGGGTTCCGATGCCGATGTAGCCATCTGGGACCCCGATCTGGAATGGACCGTGTCGGACGCGGACCTGCACATGGCTACCGATTACACGCCCTACGAAGGTCGGCGGCTGCGCGGAAAGCCGATGACCGTTGTTGTCGGTGGTCACGTCGTCGTCGATGACGGGATTCTGGTGGACGACACTCCGAGGGGACGCCATTTACCATCCGCACCAATGGATTTCACGTCCATGTGTTAGATCTTGTTGCGGTAGTTGAGCTGTGGGGCCACAGTCGGGCGGGAGCGCAGCCCCACAGCTCAACAGTGCGTGGTCAGTGCAGGTGTGGTGTCAGCCGAGCGATCCGCTGAAGAAATCGAGGGCGCTGAAGAGGTCGGTGAAGGCGCCGAAAAGATTAGTCAGGTAGCTCAGGTCCATGGTGTGCGCATCTCGAATGATTCCAGCGCTCCCTGGTAGCGAGGTTCCGCGAAACTGGCGATCGCCTGGGAAAGCTTGAACGCTGGCTTTTGCCCCGGTTTGGCAGCCTCACATCCATCGGAAGCCAGACAATGGCACGATGGGGTGGTGACTTCAACTCATCAGACCGCAACCGCAACGCTGCACACGAACCGCGGCGACATCAAGATCGCTCTGTTCGGCAACCACGCGCCGAAGACCGTCGAGAACTTCGTCGGCCTGGCCGACGGCTCGAAGGAATACTCCACCGAGAACGCATCCGGCGCCAAGACCGGACCGTTCTACGACGGCGCAGTCTTCCACCGCGTCATCGACGGTTTCATGATCCAGGGTGGCGACCCCACCGGAACCGGCCGTGGCGGCCCGGGCTACCAGTTCGGCGACGAGTTCCACCCGGAACTGCAGTTCGACCGCTCCTACCTGCTCGCCATGGCTAACGCCGGCCCGGGCACCAACGGATCGCAGTTCTTCATCACCACCGGCCCGACTCCGCACCTGAACCGTCGCCACACCATCTTCGGTGAGGTTCTCGACGACGAGTCCCGCAAGGTTGTCGACGCTATCTCCTCCACCGCGGTCGATCGCTCCGATCGCCCGGTCGAGCCGGTCGTCATCAACAGCATCACCATCTCCTGAACAGGTAAACAACGAAGATGACTAACCGCGGTTGGGGCGGCGGTGCGAGTGAGGGCCTCCCGCCCCAACCGCGGTGCGTCCGCCATCCAGATCGACCCACCGCTCTCGCCTGCAATCGTTGCGGCCGCCCAGCGTGCCCCGATTGTCTCCGTGAGGCTGCGGTGGGCTACCAATGTGTTGACTGTGTAGCTGCCGGTCAACGCGATATTCGCCCGGTGCGTGGCGTCGCGGGTAATACCGTGACGCAGGCGCGGCCGGTACCGGTCGTGACGTACACGCTCATGGGCCTCAACGTCCTGGCGTTCCTGGCGACGCTCGTGCAGTCGCGCAGCATCATGAACAATCAGGTCGATTCGTCGATCTTCGCGAACTGGGCCCTCAATCCCGCACTGGTTGCGGGCGGCGAGTGGTTCCGTTTGATCGGATCGGGGTTCCTGCATTTCGGAATCCTGCATCTGGCCGTCAACATGTATGCGCTCTACATCCTGGGCCGCGACACGGAGATCGTGATGGGCCGCTCCCGGTACATCAGCATCTATCTTGTGTCGTTGGTCGGCGGCAGCGCGTCGGTGATGGCGTTTCAACCGGTCTTTGCGTCGGTGACGTCTCTGTCGTGGACCGCGGGTGCGTCGGGTGCGATTTTCGGCATCATGGGCGCGCAGGCGGTTCTGCTGCTGCGTCTGCGTCGTAGCCCGGTCCCGATCATCTCGGTGATCGCGATCAACGTGATCATCAGCATTTCACTGCCGGGTATCTCGTTCTGGGGACACGCGGGTGGTCTGGTGGCAGGCGCTGCGGCCGCTGCTGCTTTCCTGTACGTGCCGCAGTGGTTGGGTGCGGGTCAAGATCGGCTGAAAGCAGTCCGGATCGGCTGGATCGCTTTTGGCGCCGTCACCGTGGTCACGATCGGAATCATCGTGATGCGCGTCGTGCAACTGCGCGAGCAGGGTCTGTTCCTTACCAGCAGCTAGATAGCCCGCCGCCCGTAACCGAATCGGTTTCCGGAGTTACATCGGCGAAATCCCACCTCCCTAATCTGAAGTTGAACCACTTGGTTCAACTCGACGTAGGGAGTCACGAATGTTCTCTTCTCAACTGACAACGGCCAGTGTCGTTCCCCGGCGCGTGGACACCGTGGCAGCTGTTCGGGCAGCTATCGCTCTTGACGGCGCCGCGGTCTTCGGTGGACTGCATACGGAGGCCGACGCTATCGCGTTTGCGTCGAAGCTCCTCGGTGACAAGTACATCCGCGTCGGACGCCAGTTCGAGGCAACAGCCCGCAGCCAGGACGCGGAAGCTGCGGTTGTGGACGAGCAGCCGGTGGACCAGCGTGGCCGCAAGCGGTATTTAGACATGTCGCCGGACCGAATGACGGCGCACAACGACGGCTTTGCCTTTGGTGACTACGCTCCCGATTATCTGTTCCTGTGGTGCAAGCAGCCGGCGCTTCCCAGCGGTGGAGATTCGTTCCTGATCGATGCGGTCAAGCTCACCAGGCTGCTGGCATTGGATCCGTCGACGGCCGAGCTCGCGGACTTCTGCTGGAGCGTGGACATCGACCATTCCGAACCGAACTTTCAGCAGTCCACGTTCTCGCCTATCGCGCGGACGGTTGCCAGTGGTCGTGAGCAGGCGCGATACCACCCCTTCCTCGCACCGATCGAGGGTGAATCCGAAGACACGCAGTGGCCGATGGTCCGCAAATGGAGCGAGTCGGTGACTCACGTGCGTGACAGCGGACCGATGTTCCGCGCCGAGGCCGGCGAGATGATCTGCATCGACAACTACCGCGTGCTGCACGGCCGTGACGGATACACCGATCCGAACCGTGAGTTGTACTCGATCTGGGGATGGTCGACCGAGGCAGTCGCGGTTCCACAGCAAGCCCTCGACATCGTGCAACCGGACCTTGCGGCGCTGGCTATGTAATCGGCGTCGCAGCAGAGTGAATGGTGGCAACAATCGACTCCGTCAGATGCCGGGCGGCGCGATCGACCATTGTTCTGTCTCCCGCGCCGATCAGCGTCATCTGGAAGCCTCGCCACGCGGCCACGATTTCGTGTCCCAGAGTTTCGGCAAGTTCGGCGTCGACGCCGGTTTCGGCTATGGCACGGGCAGTTTCGTCGGCCCATTCGTTGGCGACGCCCTCGAGGAGGGGTCGGTACTGCTCCGAGTCGAATGCGGCCACCCCGAAGAGTTCGAAGAAGAGCCGATGGTACGCAACAAGTTCGGGGTCGGCGAGGATGTCCCACGCGCCGTGGAGACGGTCCGCGACAGGGATCTCGGAATCGCGGATCAGATCGAGGAGGTGAGCTATTCCGGGAAAACGAAGCCCGGCGCGGCGTAGCGCCTCGAGGAGCAAACCGGCCTTGCTTCCGAAGTAGTACAGGAGCATGCGATTGTTGGAGCCGAGGGCGCGACTCAACCCGCGGAGTGTTGCAGAGGAGACGCCGAACTCGAGCACGTAGTCGGCCGCGAGGTCGAGAAGGCGGTCGCGCTCCGCGCTCTCTGGACTACTCACCGCTCGACTCTACTTCTCGGGCGGCACCAAGCCGTGGACTGTGAGTACCTCGAGGACATCCTCGGGGTTGGTACCCAGATCCCAGCGTCCGAAGATCAACAGTTTCTCCGTGTCGGTCGCACGGTCCACGATGTCGATCTCGAGCATGGGGACGCGTCGACCCAGACGCGGGTAGCGCACCAGGCGCACCCGGTCGATCTGCGGCCGGGGAAACACGTGGCGCGCGAGTAGCCGCTGCACGGCGATAGCTGGGGCGCCGTTGTCGTCGATCACGGCGAGTCGTGGCCGCTGCTTCAGAGCGAGCCCGGCCATCACGAACAATCCGATCACGGCGAGTGCGAGAAGGAACCGTCCTGCGGTCTCAGTCGGCACCACGATCGCGGCGATCGCAAGCGCGATTCCACCGGCGAACATCGCGTAGACAGCACCCATCGGAGTGGCCCACGAGACCACGTCCGAGCCGTTGTCACGAGGCTGTGGATGAAATTCATCCTCGAGCATGTGGATAACTTCCTAGGTTGTCCACAGGAGTTATCCACACTGGGGATGAATGACACCCATGTAATTGAAAGCCGGTCACGATCAGGTCGAAATCGGGAACGCGCAGGTCAACGCCATTTCATGGTCATGATGAGCCCGACAACCATGAATCCGAAGCCGATCAGGAAGTTGTACGCTCCCAAGTCGTTCATCCATGTGATGGAATCTGCTGCCAAGTAATACACAATCAACCATGCCAATCCGACGAGCATGAAACCGAGCATCACCGACACGTACAACGTGCTCGACGGACCCATCTTCACCTTGACCGGAGTGCGGTTCGCCGGGTTGATCGTGTAGTCGTTCTTCTTGCGTACCTTCGACTTGGGCATAACGTCCTCGCTCTTACGGTGTGACCTGCATATGTGTACCTACACGCTAACGTAGCTGGGTCCGGCCGGTCACGGGCCGACTGGGCATGACTGTGGAAGAACCAGGGACAGGAACTAGGAGAGTGACGTGGGACAAACCGTCAGGTCCACCGGGTCACGCACCTTCTGGCGCATCGGTGTCCTTGTTGTCTGCCTCGTGGCTGGACTGATGGTCGCCACCGCTTCGCGTTCGGCCGAAGAAAATCAGCTTCAGGTCACCGACAGCACCCGGCTCTCCGATCTTGTGCGCAGCGCGCAGGAAAACGCCGACGGCATTTCCATGACCCGCGACGAACTCTCGACACAGCTGAACGCACTTCAAGTGGAGGCCGCGCGGTCCGACGACGGTGTTGCCGAAGCACTTGCCCAACTCGACGCGATGTCCGTCGACGCGGGTCTGACGGCCATGACCGGTCCCGGTGTAGTCGTCACCATGACCGACGCTCCGCGTAACGCGGATGGCAAGTATCCCGTCGACGCCACCCCGGACGACCTGGTGGTGCACCAGCAGGACGTCCAGAGTGTCCTGAACGCACTGTGGGCGGGTGGAGCCGAAGCGGTCGGGATGCAGGATCAGCGGATCGTGAACACGTCGGCGCCGCGGTGTATCGGCAACACGCTGCTCCTGCATGGCCGGACGTACAGCCCGCCGTACGTGATGCGGGCGATCGGTGACACCGAACGGCTCGAGGCGGCGTTGGCCGGCGAACCGGGAATTCGGGTGTTCAAGCAGTACGCCACCAGGTTCGGCCTCGGCTACACGCAGGCGAGTTCGGGCGAGATCACAGTGCCCGCGTACACCGGCGGTTAGCTCGGGCGTTTACCCTGCTCCTATGAGGATTCTCGTCGTCGACAACTACGACAGCTTTGTGTTCAACCTGGTTCAGTACCTGGGTCAGCTCGGAACCGAAGCCGTGGTGTGGCGCAACGACGATCCGCGACTGACCGCACCGGGCGGGCTGCACGCAGCTGCAGAGCAGTTCGACGGCATTCTCCTGAGCCCCGGCCCCGGCACTCCGCAACGTGCGGGAGTGACCATGGACCTGGTGAAGGTATGTGCCGATACCAAGACGCCGGTACTCGGGGTCTGCCTCGGCCATCAGGCGATCGGCGCCGCTTTCGGAGCCACCGTGGACCGTGCACCGGAGTTGTTGCACGGAAAAACGAGCAAGGTTCTTCACACGAACGTCGGTGTTCTAGCCGGACTGCCCAATCCGTTCACTGCGACGCGCTACCACTCGCTGACGGTTCTCGAGGACACCATTCCCGACGAACTGGAAATCACCGCGCACACCGAGAGTGGCGTCGTGATGGCGATGCGCCACCGCGAACTTCCCATTCACTGCGTGCAGTTCCATCCCGAATCCGTCCTCACGCAGGGTGGGCATCGGATGCTGGCCAACTGGTTGACGGTATGCGGCGAGGCTCCACCGGAAGCGCTTGTCGCTGCCCTCGAAGCTGAGGTCGCGTCGGCGCTCGGTGGAGCCCTGCCGGCAATACTCTGATTTACCGACTCTGACCTATCGGTTGGGAATCCCCAACGCTCCCACACTGACCGTGATCACCGCGTCCTTGGAGATCTCGGACCCGGCCGGCTGAGTCTGCGAGAGAATCTTGCCGACCATTTCCGGTATCAATGTGGTGGTCTGCGTCTGCACCAACTGGCCTCCCGTTCCGGCCCAGCCGGCTGCACGCAGGGTCGTCAACGCCTCGGAGACAGTCTTGTTGGTCAGATCGGGCATCGCGATCTTGTTGCCGTTGGACACCCGGAGCGTCACCGTCGAACCCTTGGTGGCAGAGGTTCCACCGACGGGATCAGTGGAGACGACCTGGCCTGCAGGCAACCCTGAGTCGATCTCGGTTATCTGAACGACAAATCCGGCACCTTCGATGTTGGGTCGCGCCACCTCTTCACGCTGGCCCGTGACGTCGGGAACGCGGACCTGTTCGGGACCGGAGCCGATGGTGATCGAGACAGCCGAATCGAGAACGACCGAAACACCGACCGCCGGATCCTGACTGACAACCTTGTCGACCTCGGCGATCGTCGACGCGGCCTGACCGATCGTGGGATCGAGTCGCAGGCCGATCGCGCTGAGTTTGCGTTCGGCGTCGTCCTGGCTCAATCCGGTCAAGCGCGGGATGGCGACCTGTTCCGGTCCGGTGGAGACGTCGAGCGTGACGGTGCTGCCCTTTTCGAGGTTGACTCCGCCGACCGGGCGGGTGGTGATCACATTGCCCGGCGCAACAACCTTGTCGGTTTTGTTCTGCCGCTCGACGTTGAAGCCGGCGTTGCGGAGCGTCGCCTCCGCGGAATCGGCAGGCTGATTGGTCAGCCCCGTCGGCACGGCGACGGTTTCCGTCTTCGGCGAGTTCACCTGCCACAGGAAGGCGCCGATCAACGCGATGACGATGACGGCCGCGAAGCCCATCAACGCGTAGCGCAGACCCTTCTTCTTGGCCGGCGGTTCCGGTGCCCGCCTACTCGCGGCGGCGGCGGTGACGGGAGCAACGGGATCGGCTGCGGTGCGGAGATTTCCGGTCTCGCTGCCCACGGCCCCGAGGATCGTGGTGCGATCCTCGTCGTTCATCACCATCGGTGCGCTCGGACGCTGACCGCCCAGCACCCGAACCAGATCACTGCGCATGTCGCCCGCGCTCTGGTAACGGTTGGCGGGGTTCTTGCTCATCGCCTTGAGGATGATCGAGTCCAGCTCGCGCGGAATGTCGGGGTTGATCTCCGACGGCGTCGGCGGATCCTCACGGACATGCTGGTACGCCACGGCAACGGGAGAGTCGCCGGAGAACGGCGGCTGACCGGTCAGGACCTCGTACAGCACACAGCCGAGTGAGTAGACGTCCGAACGTGCGTCGACCTGTTCGCCGCGAGCCTGCTCGGGTGAGAGGTACTGGGCCGTGCCGATCACGGCAGCCGTCTGCGTCATCGGACTGGACGCGTCGGAGATCGCTCGGGCGATACCGAAGTCCATCACCTTCACGGCGCCGGCGCGGTTGATCATGATGTTGGCCGGCTTGACGTCACGGTGGACGATGCCGTTGCGGTGACTGAAGTCGAGTGCGGCGCAGACGTCGGCAATCACTTCCATCGCATGACGCGGTGCCATCGGGCCGTTGCTGCGCACGATGTCACGCAAGGTGTCGCCGTCGACGTACTCCATCACGATGTACGGCAGCGGTCCCGCGTCGGTCTCGGCCTCACCGGTGTCGTAGACAGCCACGATCGCCGGGTGATTCAGCGCGGCAGCATTGTGTGCTTCACGACGGAACCGCAGGTAGAACGTAGGGTCGCGCGCGAGGTCGGCCCGCAGGACCTTGATGGCTACATCTCGGCTGAGGCGGAGGTCGCGTGCCAGATGAACCTCGGACATTCCACCGAAGCCGAGAATCTCACCCAGCTCGTATCGGGAGGAGAGATTACGAGGTGTCGTCATTCGTCTTGTCCTAGCGGTTCTTCTGCAGCGTTTGTCGTGGTGGTTGTAGTTGTCGTGGTGGTGGTTGTGGTCGTTGTGGTGGTCGGCTCGGTGGTGGTCGTCGTAGTCGGCACCGTTGTTGTCGTGGTGGTCGGCTCGGTCGTTGTTGTCGTCGGCCGGGTTGTTGTCGTGGTCGGCTCGACGGTTGTGGTGGTGGGTCGCGTCGTTGTTGTTGTCGGCCGCGTTGTCGTCGTGGTGGGCCGCGTGGTCGTCGACGACGTCACGACGGCAGGCGAGGAATTGTCAGGTCCGTCCGTCGCGATCCACACGCCGCCGATGATCAACGCCAGAGCGATCAATCCACCGCCGGCCCACGCCATCGCCTTCTGTCCACTGGTCAGTCCACCTGCTGCGGCCGCATCGTCCGCGGCCATCGCGGCCGGACCCGCGTATCCGGCGGTCGGGGGCATTATCTGAGTGGCGCCCGTCGGCGGCAGCGTGCCGCCCTGGCCCAATCCTGGTGGCGGCGGACGCCTTCCAGCGCGGACGGCGGCGACGGCGTCGGCGAATTCGCCGCCGTTGGTATAACGACCGGCCGGGTCCTTGGTCAACGTGATGTCGATGAGTTCGCGGATGTTGGGTGCCAGGTCGGCCGGCATCGGAGCCGGAATCTCCTGGACATGCTTCATCGCGACGGTCAGCGCACCGTCGCCGGTGAACGGTCGTCGGCCCGAAAGTGCTTCGTAACCAACGATTCCCAGCGAATACACGTCACTGGCCGATGTGGCGTCCTGGCCGAGGGCCTGCTCGGGAGCGATGTACTGGGCGGTGCCCATCACCATTCCGGTGCGCGTGACAGGCGCGCTCTCGACGGCCTTCGCGATACCGAAATCGGTGATCTTGACCTGGCCCGCGGGTGTGATGAGGATGTTGCCCGGCTTGACGTCCCGGTGAACCACACCTGCATCGTGCGCAACCTGCAGCGCCCGACCGGTCTGCTCGAGCATGTCCAGCGCATGCGGAACCGCAAGACGTCCGACGCGCGCCAACACGGCATTGAGTGGTTCGCCGTTGACCAGTTCCATCACCAGGTAGGCAGTGGAATCGCCTGAGCTGTCCCGAGTCTCGCCGTAATCGTAAATACCGGCAATGCCGGGATGATTCAGCTGCGCTGTGGTGCGCGCCTCGAACCGGAAACGTTCCAAGAACTCCGGATCGGACGAGAACTCGGACTTGAGTACCTTGACGGCAACGCGTCGATTGAGCCGGGAATCCGTGGCTTCCCAGACCTGGCCCATACCGCCGGTAGCGATGAGACGGTTCAGTCGGTAACGATCGGCGATCAAAGCGCCATTGTTCAACGCCATGGTTCAGCCCCCTTGTATTCCGGCTGCGATAACTGCTCGACCGATCGGTGCAGCCACCGAGCCACCGGTAGCGGCAAGTCCGCGGTCGCCACCATTCTCGACGATGACGGCGACTGCAACCGTCGGATTCTGAGCCGGTGCAAACGCGATGTACCAGGCATGCGGCGGTGTTTCGCGCGGATTCACGCCATGCTCGGCGGTGCCTGTCTTGGATGCGATCTGGACGCCGGGGATCTTGCCCTCGCCGCCGGTGAAGTTCTCCGAACCGATCATCAGATCGGTCAGAGTTGCCGCCACCGTCGGTGAAATCGCCTGACCCATCGATACCGGGGCAGGTGCACTGAGTTCGGTCAGGTCCGGAGCCTGCAGTTGGGAAATCAGATTGGGAGCCATCCGCACACCGCCGTTGGCGACGGTAGCGGCGATCACGGCATTCTCGAGCGGCGTCACAGCGACATCGCGTTGACCGATACTGGTCTGTCCGAGTGCCGCGTCGTCGGGGATGTCGCCGACGGTGCTGTCGGCGACCGACAACGGGATGGCGGGAGTGTTGGGGCCGATGCCGAACGCCTTGGCCTCGTCCTTGATTGCGTCGGCGCCGTCCTTGATGCCCAGCTCGACGAATGCGGTGTTGCAGGAACGCGCAAACGCGTCACGCAGCGACGCCGTCGGATTGGATCCGCAGGTGCTTCCGTTGTAGTTCTCGAGCGTGGTACTGGTTCCGGGCAGCGTGATCTGCGGCGCCGCGGTCAGCTGATCGTCCGGGGTGGCACCGTTCGTGAGCGCGGCCGAAGTGGTGATCACCTTGAACGTCGAACCGGGCGGGTAGGTCTGGGAAATAGCCCGGTTTACCAACGGATCGGCTGGGTCCGCGTTCAGTTCGTCCCACGCCTTCGTGGTCTCGGCGCCGTCGTGGCCCGCAAGCAGGTTCGGGTCGTAGCTCGGTGTGCTCACCATGCTCAGGATGCGGCCGGTGCTGGGCTCGATCGCAACGACGGAACCGGTGTAGCCCTTGCTGGTCAACTGGTCGTAGGCAACCTGCTGCATTGCCGGATTGAGAGTGGTCACGACGTTTCCGCCGCGCGGATCGCGTCCGGACACCAGGTCGAAGAATCGCTGGCTGAACAACCGGTTGTCCGAACCGTTGAGGATCGGATCTTCGGTGCGCTCGAGGCCGGTGCTGCCGTACTGCATCGAGTAGAAGCCGGTCACCGGTGCGTACGGGTACGGATTCGGGTATTCACGCAGGTACTTGTACCGATCCTCGGTGATGCTGGACGAGGCGAGTACCTGACCGGCAGCCGAGATCTGACCACGTTGGCGTGAGTACTCGTCGAGCAGCACCCGAGAGTTACGAGGGTCGGCCCGCAGGTCATCGGCTTTGATGACCTGAACGTAAGTCGCGTTGGCGAGGAGTGCGACAACCATCAACATGACGGCCATCGCGACGCGGCGTAGGGGAGTGTTCATACGCGCGGCATCATCTCGGTATTGGCGTCGGCGATAGGGGGCGGACCCTTCTTCTTGGCAACTACCGGCGCGCGGGCCGCGTCGGAGATTCGGATGAGGATGGCCATCAGGAGGTAGTTCGCGAGGAGCGACGAACCGCCGTACGACATGAATGGCGTCGTCAAACCTGTGAGCGGAATCAGCTTGGTGACACCGCCGACGACGACAAAGATCTGGATCGCGATCGTGAAAGACAATCCGGCGGCAAGCAGTTTGCCGAAGCTGTCACGCACAGCCAACGCGGTGCGCAGGCCACGAACGATCAGGATCAGGAACAACATCAGGACAGCAGCCAGGCCGATGAGCCCCAACTCTTCGCCGATGGTCGCGATGATGAAGTCGGTCTTGGCGAACGGCACCTGATTGGGCCGGCCACTGCCCAAGCCTGTACCGGCGATACCGCCCGTGGCCAGGCCGAACAGCGACTGCGAAATCTGATAACCGGTGTTGGCGTAGTCGCCGAGCGGGTCAAGCCAGGTGTCGACGCGCACGCGGACGTGACCGAACATCTTGTAGGCGAAGAAGAATCCGATGGCGAGCAGTCCGCCACCGATCACGAGCCACCCCACGCGCTCGGTGGCGATGTACAGCATCACCAGCACCGTGCTGAACAGCAGCAACGACGTACCGAGGTCGGTCTCGAACACGAGGACCCCGACGGACACGATCCAGGCGAGCAGGATCGGACCGAGATCGCGGGCACGCGGAAAGTCCATGCCGAGGAAGTGCTTGCCGGCCGTGGTGAACAGATCGCGCTTGGCAACCAGGACCGACGCAAAGAAGATGATCAGCAGGATCTTGGCGAACTCACCAGGCTGAATACTGAATCCGGGTAGGCGAATCCAGATCTTCGCGCCGTTCACACTCGAGAACTTCGCCGGCAGAATTGCCGGGATCGCCAAAAACACCAGTCCGGCAAGACCCAGCGTGTAGCTGAACCGGGCCATCAGCCGGTAGTCCCTCAAGAACACCAGCAGCAGAACAAAACCCGCAATCGCCAAGGCCGTCCACATGACCTGCTGGTTAGCGTCCGGCGATGGTGCTTCGACGCCGTTGTACAGCGCAGTCTGTTGGTCGGCCAGGTCCAGACGGTGAATCAGGACCAGGCCGAGGCCGTTGAGCAACGCCACGATCGGCAGCAACAACGGATCCGCGTACGGCGCATATCGCCTGATCGCCAAGTGCGCGATCAGGAACAGACCCGTGTACGCGAGCGCGTACTTCGCAAGATCCAGAGTGATCTTCTGCTCCTGGCTTGCCTCAACCAGCAGCAGTGACACCGTGGTGATGATGACGGCAAACCCGAGCAGCATCAGTTCCATGTTGCGCCGAGTCGACTGGACCGGCGCCGGAGCAAATCCTCCGGGCGGGCTCGGAAAAGCCGTCCCAGCAGTGGCGTTGGACGACATCAGTTGACCGTCCTGCAAGTCTGACCGGGAATTCCGGTCGGTGTCGGTGTCGGAGTGGTGGTTGTTGCCACGGGAGGCACAGGCTCAACCGGCGGCGGCGGCGCTTCGGTAGTCGGAACCACCGCTGTTCCGACCGGCGGCGTGGGAGTCGCCGAAGTCGTGGTGGACGGAATCGATTCACAACGAGGCAGAAGGTCGCCGCCGATGAGTCGGATCATCTGGCTCTGCGCGTCCGTACGATTGCCCGACGGCAGCCCGGCCCGGACCTGTTCCTGCGCCGACGGCTGCAGATCGGTGACCTCGAGGACGTTGCAATCGCTCGGAATCTCGTTCGGGGAGACCAGCGTCAGGACGTCGTCGTTGCCGACGCATCCGATCAAGTCAGCTTCCTGCAGCGAATAACCGAGGACGGAACCGGGGATTCCGCGCAGCACCGTGACGCGGCCCTCGTCGGCTCCGACGTAATAGTTGTTGCGGATGACGGTGCGCCCGATGACGGCACCCACTCCGATGACCGCGAGCAGCACAACGGCGATAACCACCCACCACAACCGGTTCCGCTTCTTCTTCGGCTCGGGCTCAGGTTGGGAAACAACACGTTTGGGTGTTGCGCGCGGTGGACGCATCGCGGCAGCGCGTCCGGCAGCGGTATTGGGAGGAGGAGTGAACTCTTCTTCCTCGGTGGACGCGGCGCCCGCGACGATGGGACGCGACTGCCCGTAATCGAGGTCGATGACGTCGGCCACCACCACGGTGACGTTGTCCGGACCGCCGCTGCGCAGGGCCAACTCGATGAGTCGGTCCGCGCACTCTTCCTGCGAGCCCTCGCGCATCGTGTTCTCGATGGTTTCGTCGCTGACCACGTCGGACAAACCGTCGGAGCACAGGAGATAGCGGTCGCCGGCGCGGGCTTCGCGCATGGTGAGCGTCGGCTCGATCTCGTTGCCCGTCAGCGCGCGCATGATCAGCGACCGCTGCGGATGAGTGTGTGCCTGTTCCGCCGTGATCCGGCCCTCGTCGACCAAGGACTGAACAAAAGTGTCGTCGCGGGTGATCTGCGTCAGATGGTTGTCGCGCAGCAGATACGCGCGCGAGTCACCGATATGCACCAGGCCGAGCTTGCTGCCCGAGAAGAGGATCGCGGTGAGCGTCGTCCCCATGCCGTCGAGTTCAGGTTCTTCCTCGACATGATCGGCAATGGAGTCGTTGCCCTCACGCGTTGCCACCTCGAGCTTGCCGAGCAGATCCTCGCCGGGCTCGTCGTCGTCGAGATGGGCAAGTGCCGCAATCATCAACTGCGACGCGACTTCACCGGCCGCGTGGCCGCCCATACCGTCGGCCAGAGCCAGGAGGCGAGCGCCTGCGTACACGGAATCTTCGTTGTTGGAGCGCACCAGACCACGGTCGCTGCGCGCCGCGTAGCGGAGAACAAGGGTCACGGGCGCAACTCGATTACCGTCTTGCCGACACGAACCGGGGTACCAAGCGGGACCCGAACAGCCGTGGTGACCTTGGCGCGGTCCAGGTACGTGCCGTTTGTGGAACCAAGATCTTCGACGTACCAGTCGGCCCCACGTTGGGAGAGCCGTGCGTGGCGCGTCGACGCGTAGTCGTCTGTCAGGACCAGCGTGGAATCGTCGGCGCGACCGATCATGACGGGTTGCGAACCCAACGTGATGCGAGTGCCGGCGAGAGCGCCTTGTGTGACGACCAGATAGCGAGGCACCTTCGTTTTGCCGAGGGAGGGGAGGACTTTTCCGGAGCGGGTGTACCGCTGGGGAAGACGCACTCCGGATCCGGCGTAGATATCCGACCGCAGCGTGCGCAGGACTGCCCAGACGAACAGCCACAAGAGGAGCAGGAAGCCTGCCCGTGTGAGTTGCAGAATCAGGCCCTGCACGGCTGTCCACCTCCTTCTATGGCTCGATCCCCGCCGCAGCAAGGGTTCGAGCGTTGTCGACTGGCAGCATCATATGGGGCACGGGGCCCCGAAAGATCACGATACTGACATGGAGTGCCGGAGGCGCGCCGACGGACCGCCCTATGTTCGATTGTTATCGGAATATTCGCCAGCAACCTTTGTCACACTCAGAGGATACGGACCAAGATCTCGGAGTGACCAGCGCGAATGATGTCGCCGTCAGCGAGTTGCCAGTCCTGAACCGGTGCGCCGTTAACGGTGGTGCCGTTCGTCGAACCGAGATCGGACAGCATTGCCGTCCGGCCGTCCCAGCGGATGTCGATATGGCGACGTGAAACACCGGTGTCGGGGAGACGGAACTGTGCTTCCTGGCCGCGGCCGATGATGTTGCTGCCGTCACGGAGCTGGAAGTGGCGTCCACTGCCGTCCTCGAGCTGGAGCGTTGCTGTCACAGCAACCTGCGGGGCTGCCGGCGCGTAACCACCCTGGTTGTAGCCCTGCTGGGCGTACGACTGTGTCTGGTCGTAGTTGCCGCCCTGATTGTTGTATGCCTGCTGGTCGTAGCTGCCCTGGTCGTAGGACTGACCCTCGTAGGGCTGCTGGGCGTACGCCTGCTGGTCGTAGCTGCCCTGATCGTAGGACTGAGCGTCGTACGGCTGCTGCTGGTAACCCTGCTGGTCGTAACCACCCTGGTATGCCTGCTGGTTGTAACCGCCCTGGTCGTAGGACTGCTGATCGTAGGCGGGTTGCTGGTAGCCGCCCTGCTGATCGTTGTACGGCTGCTGCTGGTAACCCTGCTGGTCGTAACCACCCTGGTACGCCTGCTGGTTGTTGTTCGGCTGCTGCTGGTAACCCTGCTGGTTGTAGCCGCCCTGGTCGTAGGGCGCCTGCTGCGGCTGATCGTCACCGGTGCGGTAACCGTCACCGCGGTCGTACCCGTTCTGCGGCGGCGCTTCCTGGCCCCGCGGCGCGGGGTAGTTGCTGTCGTCGTGTGAGTATCCGTTGCGTGCCGGCTGCTGATCGGGCTGGCGACCAGCCGGTTCGCGGCTGGATTCGTAGCCTGAGTTCTGCGTCATGGTGCCGGCTCCTGGTTGTGACGGGACTGGATTCGAAACAGGGGGAACAATAGGTGCAGGTGATTGTGGCGGTCGAGACGATACCTGCGGAACATTGGACCGGGGCGGTGCCTGATCGGCATCGTCGTCCGGGTCGACAGTGCCGCGGGTGCGGAACTGACCGGTATGCAATGTAGGCGAGGGCTCGAAAGTCACCGAAATATCGCCATACGTCTGCCAGCCCTGATCTCGGATGAAATCCTGCAGATGCCGGCTGAAAGCCTTGATAGTGAGGTCGCGGTCGGCCGCCAACTCCTCGTGATCCGAATTGTTGATCGTGATCACATAGTGGTTGGGGGCAAGGAGAATTCCGCCGCCGAGATGCTCGACGCGGTCGCGCGCTTCCTGTTGGAGCGCCGCCTCTACTTCTTGCGGTACGACGCCGCCGCCGAAGACACGTGCGAATGCGTCGCCGACAGCTCCTTGAAGCTTTCGCTCAAAACGCTGAACGATGCCCATCGGGGTCTCCTCTCGCTTCGCATTTACCAATGGAAAAATGGTCGGCAACTAGCGCCGGCATCGCCCACTCGCGTGTCGTTCGAACTACTGTCAGGTTCCACGGTACTGTCAAACGGCTGTTCGGCAGTACCTGGCTCTGGTTCCTGCATGATATCGGTTCCTCCCACTGAAGTACCCTGTGTTCTTCATTTCATGCCTTGACCAGGACGAATAGAAGTTTCAAATGTTGTCGTGATAATGTTTCGACGTTGCTCGGGCGAGTGGCGGAATGGCAGACGCGCTGGCTTCAGGTGCCAGTGTCCTTCGGGACGTGGGGGTTCAAGTCCCCCTTCGCCCACCACAGACGAGGTCACAAACTCTTTCGAGTTTGTGGCCTCGTTTTTTGGCGTCTGGGACGGTCTTCGGGTTACCGAGCGTCTTGGCGACGCACCATCTCGTTGATCCAGATGGGCGCAAACGGAGACGTGCAGTTCGGGGGAGTCGGGTAATCCTCGAGTACCCGCAACCTCTCACCGATGTCGATTGCCCGGGCGCGGTATTCGGCGTGCTCGATGCCGATCTGCGCCAGGGTGTGGTTCATTGCCCACTGCAAGCGATCGGGGGCGTCCTTCATCTCTGCCTCGATGACGTCGAGCAGACGCGCTAGGTCGAGGCCCTCGGGTTTCTTTGCCACGCGTTCGGTGGTCAGTGCCCAGCCGGCACTCGCGACTACTGGATCCGGATCGCCTGACCAAGCCAGACGCAATTCCTCGGAGTGCGGGTTCTTCTTCACTACATAGTTCACGAGCCAGTCGTGCACCTTGGGCGTGCGCGCCTCGCGCAACATTGCGTCCAACTCCTCGCGGTCGAACGCCTTCGGGCGGCAGATCAGGATCGCCAGTAAGCGAGCGGCGGTGTCATCCGTCTTCCAAAGCTGTTGTGCAAGTTCCTGCTGCGTCTTCAGCCGCTTCGCGATGGCACGCAATTTGGTGAGGTTCACGCCGTGGTCGTCGCCGTGCTTCTCGTTCACCGCGCGGGCCCTCGGATCCTCGAGCTCGGCCAGTTCGGTCATCACCTCGGCCACCGTCGTATCGGCCACCCCACCTGTATCGGCCACCTCAGCCTCCTGTCTTTCGCGTCTGAGATTTCAGTCTAGGAGGGCAGTGTCGTTAGGAGGGCACTGTCGTTGACCACGGTTTCCAACGCCCATCCGCCGGCGGTTGCACAGGTCCTGCCCGAAGCTCAGCGGCTCGCTCCTTCGATAGCGGCGTATTGCCGCTACGACCCCAGCCGTTCCCTTTCCATGAATGCTCGAGCATTGGCCGAAGATTGCCGGTGATGCGTTCGGAAAGTTGCCCGGCGGTCAGAGCCTCTTTGTATTCAGCCAATTCCCGTATGGCGTCTTCTGCGTCCTCACCGCACGCATCGCATCCGCATGAGGGGAGCGCGATGTGCTGCCACGCACCGACGTCGAGATACAGCCCGGGAAACGACGTGAAGGTGATCGTGAGCGGTGCCTGGTCCGGGTGAACCGGAGTTATCCGCACCGACTCCAGCGTCGCGATAGTTTTCGATTTCGACGGCGACGCCGGATCGCGGGCAATAGTCACGTCGAACCTGCGGGCGAGATCGCTGATCAGCTCTTCGGCAGCAGGTATCAACGGGGTGAATCGTTCCGGATTCGTCACTCGTCCGTATGCCTCTTCGGGTGGATCGTCCAATGCCGTTGCCTCCCGCTTTGTCCGAAAAGACGTCCCCGCGGGGACGTTTCGATCAGAATCTACGCACTTCAGACAGATGCTGCTCGTAGTCGAACTCTAAGTGCGTCAGAACCCTACTATTGGCCATCAGTCAATATCCGTACCAAGCATCGTGGACGAATCTTGGTACGGACCAGTCTGCGCAGGAGGTACTGGCCATGCATGCCGCATTGATAGTTACGTGGAATCCGGATCAATGGGATTGGGGTGCCGCCTATCTCGATGCCATCGACCAAACAGCAAAACGCGTCAAGGTCGAGGACAGCTGGTCTACCGGTGGACGGAAGGGCGGGGTCGGCCCAGGTGACCGGGTCTTTTTGCTTCGTCAGGGAACTAAGGGACGAGGAATAGTTGCCAGCGGAAGAGTGACCAGCGAAATTTACGAGAGCAATCATTGGGATGGTTCCAAGCGTCCGGCAAACTATGTCGACCTCAGATGGGACGCAGTCCTTGCTGTAGAAGATTTACTACCGACCGAGTCCTTGGAAGAGGCTATGCCTGAACAGCATTGGCGGCCTCAGGGCGGCGGCATCATGCTGGCGGCGAACGCAGCGCTGAATCTCGAAATGTTGTGGGTGGCACACCGTGACAGTCTTGATGTCGAGGCGGAAGGTCGCTCGGGCAGCGGGAAAACTCAGGGGCGGCTGCAGGACCCGGTGCTCCGGAAGAAGATCGAAGATGCTGCACAAGAGCGCCTGATGGAACACTATCGTTCGCGCGGCTGGGAGATAACGGATACCAGGCTTGGAAGTCCCTTCGACGCGACGGCCGAAAAGAACGGAGAGCTCCTGTACCTGGAAGCCAAAGGCACACAGACTCTTGGCGCTGCTGTTCTGGTGACCCAACGCGAAGTCGAACATGCACTCGCTCACGCAGGTTCGACAATGATGGGTATCTGGTCGGGAATCAAATTCAACGCTAAGGACGAGGTTGATCCGAACTCAGGATATTTCCGCATAGTCCCTTTCGATCCCGAATCGGGTGAGCTGACGCCTGTGACATTGAAGTGGTGTCCGGACGACTAGGCGACCATCCTCTGGTGGCGACGTATTTGTCCGAAAAGACGTCCCCGCGGGGACGTTTCAGCTCCTGGTTTTCAAAGCCGATTGGGCCGCGTTGTAGCCACACATCCCGTGGACGCCGCCGCTCGGGGGAGTTGCGGACGAGCAGAGGAAGACACCAGGAACTCCGGTGGCATAAGGATCCAACCCGAATCTGGGGCGGGCGATGAGCTGCCTCGGGGTGTTCGCTCCTGCAGATATATCCCCACCCGCGTAATTGGGGTTGTAGGCCTCCATTTGCGGGACATTGCGAACATGCACGCCCACGATCCGGTCCCGGAAACCCGGCGCGAAGCGTTCGATCTGCCGAGTGACGGACTCGGTGACATCCCCCGAATATCCGTGCGGGACATGTGCGTACGACCACAGTGGGTGTGTGTCTCCCACCGATCGCGATGGGTCGGCCAGGAACTGCTGACCCACGAGAATAAATGGTGCAGAAGGCATTTGACCCCGGGCAGTCTGACGTTCGACGGCGCCGATTTCCGCCATCGACCCGGCGAGATGCAAGGCGCCGGCTTTTCGGGCGTGTGGATTCGTCCACGGTACGACGGTTCCGTCGGAGTCACCGCGCACGGCGTAGTCGACTTTGTAGGCGGCGGGTCCGTAGCGGTACTTGCGGTAGGCCCGCGCAATTCGATCGGGCTGACGACCGTCGAGGAGTCGTGCCGCGGCGTCGGGTGCGAGGTCGAGCATGACGATGTCGTAGCCGGCCAACGAGGAGAAGTCTTTGACCCGGTTCCCGGTTTCGATGGTGCCGCCGAGGCTACGCAGAATGGAGGTCAGAGCAGAGGCAATAGAGCCGGAGCCGCCGCGGGCGACTGGCCAGCCGTGTGCGTGGGCGCCGGCGGTGAGCATGAGTCCGCCCGCACTGGACAGCGGTGTAGTCAGCGCCCCGAACATGTGCGCGGCGCTGCCACCGAACAGTGCCTGGGCCTGTGTGGTCTTCCACATCCGCGCGAAACTCATTGCCGGAAGAATCGCGCCGGCGCCGAACCTGGCCAGTATCAGCGGGTGCTTCGGGGTGTGGACGACCGGTTGAAAGACGTCCTCCACCAACTCGTCGAAGTGTTCCGACAGATACCCGAATACCGAGCGCCACCGCTTACCGTCGACGCCCATCTCGTCGGCAGTTCGGTCGATATCGCGCCACAGGACCCCGGCGGTCCCGTCGTCGAGTGGGTGGACGAGATCGATTTCTGGCCAGAGCCACTCCAATCCGTGATCGGCGAAACCGAATTCCCGGTCGAGTCCGCGGAAGAACGGTGATGCCAGTGCAGTGGGGTGGAAGCCCGCGCAGTCGTCGTGGATGAGTCCGTCGACGATGTACTCACTGCTGCGGGTGCCGCCGCCGATCTTGTCGGCGCCTTCGATGACGTGGACCGCGACGCCGTGTCGGGCGAGTTCGATTGCCGCCGCCAGGCCGTTGGGGCCGCTGCCCACGACCACCGCTGTTGTCATGCGGCTGAGCGTACGTAAATCACAGGGAGCGTAGGGAAATCACACCAATGAGATTCCGTTAACAATTGATGCCGCAGCGGCCCTTGGTTGATCGATCAACTTTTGCTACAGTTTCAGACACACTGGCCGCAGCTGATCTTTATCGCTGCGGCCAGTTGTTGCATTTATCGCACTTTTAGGCCGGTTGCCTGGGGATTCGGTATCCTGTGAAGCGGAACTTTTCTGCACGAACGCAGCCCTGAATCTTCCCGAGGCGCTCTCCAGCGTCCTGCATCGCCGCAGTTCAGAGCAAACATAGGGCTACCTTAGTTGCGCGGATGCTGGGGTTCTGAATTATCGTTTTTGTTACACGGTTGACTCACAGTAGTTTCAACCGACTGTGCCGGACACATCGTCGTGCCGGTGCGCAGTGACTTGCATTGCAAGTTGATGGCCATCAGCGTTGCTGGTCGTCGGTGCATATTTATGGCATACGAAGGCTGGGTATGAAGCAACTTCCAGGCCCCCAGGGCCTCTATCACCCGTCCAATGAGCACGACTCCTGCGGAGTCGCATTTGTTGTCGACATGAAGGGTCGCCGTAGTCGCGACATCGTCGAAAAGGCGATTACCGCTCTGGTGAACCTCGAGCATCGCGGTGCTGCCGGATCCGAACCCAACACGGGCGACGGCGCGGGCATTCTGCTGCAGGTTCCCGACAAGTTCTTCCGAGCTGTCGTGGACTTCTCGCTGCCCGCCGAAGGCGCGTACGCAACGGGTATCGCATTCCTGCCGCAGGGCGATGCCGAAGCTCACGAGGCCGCTGCCGCGGTCGAGAAGATCGTCGTCGAAGAGGGCCTGACGGTTCTCGGTTGGCGTGAGGTCGGAACCGACGACTCGTCGCTTGGCGCACTGGCGCGCGACGCGATGCCGACGTTCCGTCAGATCTTCATCGGTTCCGAGGGTGACAAGTTCACCGGCATGGACCTCGAGCGTCGTGCTTACGTCGTGCGTAAGCGCACCGAGCACGAACTCGGCAGCGCGGGCGCCGGTAAGGGCGGCCCGGGTAGCGAGACGGTGTACTTCCCCAGCCTCTCCGGCCAGACGTTCGTCTACAAGGGCATGCTCACCACCCCGCAGCTCAAGGGTTTCTACCTGGATCTGCAGGACGATCGTGTCGAGAGCGCTTTGGGCCTCGTCCACTCGCGTTTCTCCACCAACACGTTCCCGTCGTGGCCGCTGGCGCACCCGTTCCGTCGGGTCGCTCACAACGGTGAGATCAACACGGTCACCGGCAACGAGAATTGGATGCGCGCTCGCGAGTCCCTCATCGACAGCGACGTCTTCGGTGGCCGCGAGAACCTCGAGAAGATCTTCCCGATCTGCACCCAGGGCGCATCCGACACCGCTCGTTTCGACGAGGTGCTCGAGATGCTGCACCTCGCCGGCCGCAGCCTGCCGCACGCAGTTCTCATGATGATCCCGGAAGCCTGGGAGAAGCACGAGAGCATGGACCCCGCTCGTCGGGCGTTCTACGAATACCACTCGGCTCTCATGGAGCCTTGGGACGGACCGGCGTCGGTGTGCTTCACCGACGGCACCGTCATCGGCGCCGTGCTGGACCGCAACGGTCTGCGTCCGTCGCGTCTGTGGATCACCGAAGACGGCCTTGTCGTCATGGCGTCGGAGGTCGGCGTTCTGCCGATCGATCCGTCCACCGTGGTCAAGAAGGTCCGCCTGCAGCCCGGCCGCATGTTCCTCGTGGACACGGCTCAGGGCCGGGTCATCAGCGACGACGAACTCAAGTCCGAACTCGCTGCCGAGCACCCGTACCAGCAGTGGATCGACGAAGGTCTGATCCACATGGACGATCTGCCGGATCGCCCGTACACGTACATGTCGCACGAGCGGGTCGTTCTGCGTCAGCAGCTCTTCGGTTTCACGAGCGAAGAGGTCAACCTGCTCGTCAAGCCGATGGCTCTCTCGGGCGCCGAGGCTCTGGGCTCGATGGGTACCGACACCCCGATCGCCGTGCTCTCCGCACGTCCTCGGATGCTGTTCGACTACTTCTCGCAGCTGTTCGCTCAGGTCACCAACCCGCCGCTCGACGCTATTCGTGAAGAGGTTGTCACCAGCCTCGGCGCCACGCTCGGTCCCGAGGGCGACCTTCTTCACCCGAGCGCTGATTCCTGCAAGCAGATCGCGCTCCCGCAGCCGATCCTTCACAACGACGATCTGTCGAAGCTTGTTCACGTCAACGACGACGGCGAATTCCCCGGCTTCCGCAGTGTTGTCATCCGTGGCCTGTACCCCGTCAAGGAAGGCGGCGACGGTATCCGTCGTGCGCTCGACGGCATCAAGTACCAGGTTTCGCAGGCAATCGCGGGTGGCGCACGCCTCGTCGTGCTCTCGGATCGCGAGTCCACCGAGGATTACGCGCCGATCCCGTCGCTGCTCCTGACCTCGGCTGTGCACCACCACTTGGTTCGTGAGAAGTCGCGCACCAAGGTCGGTCTCATCGTCGAGGCCGGCGACGCCCGCGAGGTGCACCACATGGCGCTCCTCATCGGCTTCGGTGCTGCCGCGGTCAACCCGTACATGGCTTTCGAGACCATCGACGAGTTCCTGCAGAACAAGGAACTCGAGGGTCTGACCCTCGAGAAGGGCATTGCCAACTACATCAAGGCGGCCGGCAAGGGCGTCCTGAAGGTGATGTCCAAGATGGGCATCTCGACGCTCGCGTCGTACACCGGTGCTCAGCTGTTCCAGGTCATCGGCCTGTCGCAGGAGCTGACGGACGAATACTTCACCGGTCTGCAGTCGCAGCTCGGCGGTATCGGCCTCGATCAGATCGCAGCCGATGTAGCTGCACGTCACCGCATCGCGTACCTCGATCGTCCGGAAGAGCGCGCTCACCGCGAGCTCGAGGTCGGCGGCGAGTACCAGTGGCGTCGTGAGGGCGAATACCACCTGTTCAACCCGGACACGGTCTTCAAGCTCCAGCATGCAACTCGCACCGGTCAGTACGAGGTGTTCAAGGAGTACACGACCATGGTCAACGACCAGTCGGAGCGCCTTGCGGCTCTGCGTGGTCTGTTCGACTTCAACATCGGCAAGCGGCCGTCGATCTCGATCGACGAGGTCGAGCCGGCCAGCGAGATCGTCAAGCGTTTCTCGACGGGTGCGATGAGCTACGGCTCCATCTCCGCCGAGGCGCACGAGACCCTCGCCATTGCGATGAACCGTCTGGGCGCTCGTTCCAATTCCGGTGAGGGCGGCGAACATCCGTCACGCTTCACGCCGGACGAGAACGGTGACTCGCGTCGCAGTGCGATCAAGCAGGTCGCGTCGGGACGCTTCGGTGTCACCTCGCACTACCTGAGCAACTGCACCGACATCCAGATCAAGATGGCGCAGGGAGCCAAGCCCGGTGAGGGCGGCCAGCTTCCGGCTCACAAGGTGTACCCGTGGGTGGCCGAGGTTCGGCACTCCACGCCTGGCGTCGGACTCATCTCGCCGCCGCCGCACCATGACATCTACTCGATCGAGGATCTCGCTCAGCTGATCCACGACCTGAAGAATGCCAACCCGCAGGCCCGCATCCACGTGAAGCTGGTCTCCGAGGTCGGTGTCGGAACCGTCGCGGCCGGTGTCTCCAAGGCACATGCCGACGTCGTCTTGATCTCCGGTCACGACGGTGGCACCGGTGCCACCCCGCTGACCTCCGTGAAGCACGCCGGCGCACCGTGGGAGCTCGGCCTCGCCGAGACCCAGCAGACGTTGCTGCTCAACGGTCTTCGTGACCGCATCGTCGTGCAGGTCGACGGCCAGCTCAAGACGGGTCGCGACGTTGTTGTTGCTGCTCTGCTCGGCGGCGAGGAGTTCGGTTTCGCTACCGCACCGCTGGTGGTTTCGGGCTGCATCATGATGCGCGTCTGCCATCTCGACACCTGCCCCGTTGGTGTTGCGACGCAGAACCCGGTGCTGCGCAAGCGTTTCAGTGGCAAGCCGGAATTCGTCGAGAACTTCTTCATGTTCATCGCCGAAGAGGTTCGCGAGCTTCTCGCGGAACTCGGTTTCCGCACGCTGCTCGAAGCAGTCGGCCAGGTCGACATGCTGGACACCACGCGCGCTCTCGATCACTGGAAGGGAAGCAAGGCAGGCAATCTCGATCTGTCGCCGATCCTCACCCAGGTCGAGTCCGCGTTCATGGATCAGGATGTCCACTGCACCGGCACGCAGGATCACGGCCTGGACAAGGCGCTCGATCAGCAGTTGATCGTCTCCGCTCGCAATGCACTCGACAAGGGTGAGCCGGTCGCATTCGAGTCCGCGATCACCAACGTCAACCGCACGGTCGGCACCATGCTCGGCCACGAGGTCACCAAGGCGTTCGGTGGAGAGGGCTTGCCCGACAACACCATCGACATCACGTTCACCGGTTCCGCCGGTAACAGCTTCGGTGCATTCGTGCCTCGCGGTATGACCCTGCGCCTGAACGGCGACGCCAACGACTTCGTCGGCAAGGGTCTCTCGGGTGGACGCATCGTCGTACGCCCGCCGCTCAACGCAGCGGAAGGCTTTGTCGCCGAGGACAACATCATCGGTGGCAACGTGATCCTGTTCGGCGCCACCAGTGGCGAGGCGCTACTGCGTGGGATCGTCGGCGAACGCTTCGCAGTCCGTAACTCCGGCGCCACTGCCGTCGTCGAGGGTGTGGGCGATCATGGTTGCGAGTACATGACCGGCGGCAAGGTGGTCATTCTCGGTAAGACCGGACGTAACTTCGGTGCCGGTATGTCCGGTGGCGTCGCTTTCGTCTTCAATCCGGACCGTGATTTCGAAGCCAACGTCAACAGCGAACTGGTGGATATCGAGGACCTCGAGGGCGACGAGTACGTCTGGCTCAAGAGTGTCATCGAAAGGCACCGCGACGAAACAGGTTCCGAGGTTGCTGCGCGGATCCTCGCGGACTGGTCCCAGCAGGTGACCCACTTCGCCAAGGTGATGCCGCGTGACTACAAGAAGGTACTGATGGCAATCAAGGACGCCGAGATTCGCGGCGCAAACGTCGACGAGGCAATCATGGAGGCAGCTCGTGGGTGATCCAAGCGGTTTCCTGAAGCACGGTTCGCGCGAATTGCCGGTCCGTCGTCCCGTTCCACTGCGCTTGCTCGACTGGAAAGAGGTGTACGAGGAGTTCCCGAAGGAAACCCTCAAGACCCAGGCCAGCCGTTGCATGGACTGCGGAATTCCGTTCTGCCACAATGGTTGCCCTCTCGGAAACTTGATTCCCGAGTGGAACGACCTGGTGTACAAGGACCACTGGCACGACGCTATCGAGCGTCTGCATGCGACCAACAACTTCCCGGAGTTCACCGGTCGCCTGTGCCCCGCTCCCTGTGAGGCGTCCTGCGTCCTGGGCATCAACCAGGATCCGGTCACCATCAAGCAGGTCGAGGTCGAGATCATCGACAAGGCCTTCGACGAGGGATGGGTCAAGCCGGTTCGCGCCGCTCGTTCCACCAACAAGCGCGTCGCAGTTGTCGGTAGTGGTCCTGCTGGTCTGGCTGCAGCGCAGCAGCTGACCCGCGCCGGTCACGCAGTGACGGTCTTCGAGCGGGCTGACCGCATCGGTGGTCTGCTGCGCTACGGCATCCCCGAGTTCAAGATGGAGAAGCGCCACATCGACCGCCGTCTCGAGCAGATGGAAGCCGAAGGCACCGTCTTCAAGGCCAACGTCAATGTGGGCGTGGACATCACGGCTGACGAGCTGCGCGAGCAGTTCGACGCAGTGGTTCTGGCCGGCGGCGCTACCGCAGCTCGCGACCTGCCGATCCCCGGCCGCGAACTCGACGGCATCCACCAGGCTATGGAGTACCTCCCGATCGCCAACCGCGTTCAGCTCGGTGATCTCGATGCTCCGACCATCGATGCCAAGGACAAGAAGGTTGTCATCATCGGTGGCGGCGACACCGGCGCCGACTGCCTCGGTACCTCGCACCGTCAGGGCGCTGCAAGCGTCCATCAGTTCGAGATCATGCCGCGCCCGCCGGAGACTCGCGCCGAGCAGACTCCGTGGCCGACATACCCGTTGATGTACCGCGTGGCTTCGGCTCACGAGGAGGGCGGCGAGCGCCTGTTCTCCGTCAACACCGAGAAGTTTGTCGGTGAAGACGGCAAGGTCACCGCCCTCAAGGCTCACGAGGTCGAGATGAAGTCGGGTCGCTTCGAGAAGGTCGAGGGCTCGGACTTCGAGCTCGAGGCTGACCTCGTGTTCCTGGCGATGGGCTTCGTCGGACCCGAAAAGCCGGGTCTGCTCACCGATCTCGGTGTCGACTTGAACGAGCGCGGCAACGTCGCCCGCACGTCCAAGTGGAACACCAACGTCGACGGTGTCTTCGTGGCCGGCGACATGGGCCGCGGTCAGTCCTTGATCGTCTGGGCCATCGCCGAGGGACGTTCCGCAGCAGCTGCTGTGGATACCTACCTCGAAGGTGAGACGGCGCTTCCGGCTCCGATCCTCCCGACGGCGGCTCCGCAGCGCTAGTCGCACGAGATAAGACAAAACCGCACCCCACCTCGACGGTGGGGTGCGGTTTTTCGTGAAGCGGGTTTATCCGAGTGGCGACTGATCAGACAGATTGGCGTCGAACATCGATTGCCAGCTCGGTGCGGGATGCGCATCCGGTCGCAGCAAGGATTCGGCTGACGTACTTCTTGACGGTGTCCTGGGTGAGATTCAGTTGCTGGGCGATCGAGGCATTGCTGCAGCCGTCGGCGACCAATGTTGCTACCTCTCGCTGGCGCGCCGTGAGCTTTGCAAACAGGTCGAGTCCGGGCAGGGTCTGGAGGCCGCGAGTGAGTATCGAGAGCTGCCGGGCCAAGAGTCGAAGAGCCAGAAGATCTTTCGGCCTTATCGCATCTTTGTCGGGATCGAACAGCCCGATCAGTGCATGCCCGCCCGCCGCCAGATCAAGGTGCATCGCAGTGATCGAATGCATCTGGTGCGGATGAAGATATTCGTGAACGTAAACCGCCGCTGGCTTGGGTAGCCCGCCCAACTCGGAAAGTGACGCGACTCTTGTCGATTGGAGCTGCTGCCGGGCTTGCGGGAGATTGAATACGTCGTGGCGTGCCCAATGATCTTGGTAATTCGCCTTGATCGTCTCCCAGCTGCCGGAGCCGGCAGCTGTCACCGTGGCGTTCCGGTCGGTGAACTGGCTCTCGAAGGTGTCGCCTACGAAACAGGATGCGTGCCGGATCGGGAATGCTGCGGGTATCGCCTCGACTACGACGTCCCGGAACTCCGTCACCGTTCGCACCGAATCGCAGCGATCGAGGACTGCGAAAACTCGCTCGTATTCGGCAGCGGTCAACGCGATGTCACTCACTGATGTCCCCCAAAGTGCACTGGTGCTGAGCTAGAACTAATTCTAGCGTCGTATCGACTGGTTCAATCGATATTGAGGAGTATTTCCATGGGCAGGCTACGTTTCGGTGCTTTCGTAGCACCGCATCATGCGGTTGGACAGAACCCGACGCTCGCGTTGCAACGTGACCTGGAGCTGGTGGAGCATCTCGATCGTCTCGATTTCGACGAGGTGTGGATCGGTGAGCACCACAGCGCGGGCAGTGAGATTATCAGCAGCCCCGAGATCTTCATCGCCGCAGCGGCAGAACGCACCAAACGGATCAAGCTCGGCACCGGTGTGACGTCGCTGAGTTACCACAACCCGCTTTGGGTCGCGGACCGGTTGGTGCTTCTCGATCACCTCACTCGTGGCCGCGTAATGCTCGGTGTCGGTCCAGGTTCACTGCCGACCGACTCGTCAATGATCGGACTCGATCCCACGGAGTGCCGCGAACTGCTCGAGGACAACCTCGACATCGTGGTACGACTGTTGAACGGTGAGCGCGTCACCGCTAAGACCAAGACGCATAGTCTGGTCGACGCGCAACTGCAGCTTCGTCCGTACTCGCACCCGATGTTCGACATTGTGGTCGCCGGCGTGGCCTCGCCGACCGGACCCCGGTTGGCCGGTAAGCACGGTCTGGGGTTGCTCTCGATCGGTGCGACCCTCACGCCGGAAGGCTTCGACGCGCTCGGTCACCACTTCGGGATCATGGAGGAACGTGCCACCGAGTTCGGTACCGTCGTCGATCGTGACCAGTGGCGACTGGTGTGCCCCATGCACATTGCGGAGACGGAAGAGCAAGCGCAGGAAGATGTGCGGTTCGGGCTCGGGGAGTGGATCGACTACTTCGGCAAGGTCGCGGCGTTCCCGCATTTCGGCTCCGGCGGCGCCGACATGGAACAGATGATCGCGTACATGAACCACTCCGGCATGGGCGTTATCGGAACTCCGGCTCAGGCGCGGGAACTGATCGGCAAACTCGTCGAGCAGTCAGGTGGGTTCGGATCGATGCTGATCATGGGTACCGACTGGGCGAACCCCGCTGCAACTCGGCGCTCGTTCGAGTTGATCGCGCAGCAAGTGGCGCCGCACTTCCAGGGACAGTCGCAGCCCACATTCGACGCGGCAACCAGGGCGGGCAAGGTACGCGAAAGTCACAACGAGGCACAACATGCCGCGATAGCGCACATGACAAAGAAGTACGAAGACGAATTGGCGGCAAAGGCATGAGGGCGGCTGTCCTGTATGGCATCGACGACCTTCGCGTCGAGGATGTTCCGGAACCGGAACTTCGCGCGGGCTACGTGATGGTCGAGGTGGCGTTCAACGGCATCTGCGGCAGCGACCTCGGCTTGATTCACGCCTACGGAATTTCCGATCAGCCGCATCCCCTGACCGGTGCGTGTGGACCGCAGGTCCTCGGCCACGAATTCTCCGGAATCGTCTGTGAGATCGGTGTCGGTGTCGTGGACGTGGCAGTCGGTGACCGAGTAGCGGTGGCGCCCAACTATTGCTGTGGTGAATGCGCGCGATGCCGTAGCGGTCTCGAGCATCTGTGTGTGATGGCGGCCTTCCATGGGATCAACGCGCATGGCGGCGGGTTGTCCGAGCGCACTGCAGTCCCGGCGAGTGCCGTGCACGTCCTCCCGGACTCGGTGACGCTCAGGCAGGGCGCGGTGATCGAACCGTTGTCCGTCGCACTGCATGCGGTAGAGCTCTCCGGCGCGGAGGCGGGTCAGTTTGCCCTCGTCCTGGGAGCGGGGCCCATCGGTATCGCGACTGCCCTCAACCTCCGGGCCGGTGGAGTGGACCGGATTCTGCTGAGTGAGCCCTCGCCGTTACGCCAAGCTGTGGCCACGAAGATGGGGTTCGACGTGATCGATCCCGGTATCGATGATCTGGCTGCGGCCGTCGCCCAGCGAACGGACGGGAACGGCGCCGACGCGGTGTTCGAATGTGCCGGTGTCGCAGCGACAGTCGAGAGTGCACTGGCATCGGTGCGAGCGCGCGGCGCAGTCGTCCTGGTAGCGACGTACAAGGAACCGCTCCAGTTCAACCCGTATGCGCTGATGTTGACCGAGGCACGAGTGATGTCGTCGCTCTCGTGTTCGCGTAAGGAATTCGAGAGCGTCATCGACCGGATGGCGGCGGGCGCTTATCCACTCGACCACTGGGTGGAATGTGTCCCCCTTGCGGACATCGTGGTCGAAGGAGTTGAGGCGGCGTCTGCCGGTCGCCGGATGAAAGTACTGGTTGAGGTCGCCGCAGGAGGGCTCTGACCAAGTATGCTGCTCAAATATCTGTGGTGACCGCAGGGGTCTGCCTGGTCGGATGTGGGGTGTTTGATGGGCGTGAAGCGCTTTGTTGCGATGTTGTCGGTTGTTGCGGCCGCAGGTGTTGTGCAGGCCGTCGGCGCACCGACGGCGTCCGCAGCGCCCTGCCCCGAACTGTATGTCGTGGCGATTCCGGGAACGTGGGAGCCCTCCGGCGCTTCGCCCGGTGCAGGCATGCTCGCGCCGGTAACCAGTGGCCTCCCGTCGTCGGTGCGAACCGACTACGTCACGTACTCGGCTACCGCCTTCCCGTGGGAATCAAATGTCTATGCCAGGTCGAAGAAGCAGGCGGTCGACAATGCGCGCGGCATGATCGGCGCAATGGCGGCATCGTGCGGTGACACTCGATTCGCGATAGTCGGGTACAGCCAGGGCGCCGACGCGGCCGGGGACCTCGCTGCCGAGATCGGGACAGGCATCGGCGTCGTACCGCCCAATCGTGTTGCCGGAGTCGGTTTGTTGTCCGATCCGCGTCGAGCCGAGTCCGATGTGTTGGTCGGTCCCTGGGTTGGCGGAAACGGCGCCAGTGGTGCTCGCATCGGCGGATTCGGTTGGCTGTCAGCCGATACCGTCACTTTGTGTGCTGCTGGCGATCTGTACTGCTCGACGCCCGAAGACGATTTTGTCATGCGTCTGGCCGGATTCATGGCCCAGGTTTCCGATCCCACTCCGGCATCGGCTCTTGCTCTGCGCGACGAAGCCGCTGTGATCGTTCGTGACTTGATCACTGCGGGTGGACTTCCCGCACTCATGGCGCAACTTGATCCCGGCGCCAACAGCCGACGCGTCGATCAGTTGGTCGATTTCTACGGGTCACAGGTGCATACCGACTACACCCGTTATGTGGTCGACGGTTCGGGCACAACGGCTACGTCGTGGCTGCACAACTGGCTGGCTGGTAAAGCCTGAAATCAGCAGTACGTGTTTTCTGCTGTCTCCACATAGATTTCGGCGATTCGCTGTGACGACATCGGCGTGATCTGGGCATAGACGTCGGCAACTGCCTTGAACTCTGCGAGCACCTCGGATCGTGGCATGCCCTGGGCGATGGCGTTGCAGGTTCCGTCGGCATAAAGGATCTCGGCGGAGTCCATGCCGCTCGGGGGGATTCCCGCCAACCTCAGTGCCGCGAGATAACGCTGACCCCGTTCACCGGCTCCGGCAACAATCTCGTCCGGTGAGCGCGCGTCGATCGGCGCACCTGCTTCGGTAACTGCCGGCGGCAACGGTTGTGCCGGAGTCGATTCCACAGAGTCGGTCGGCGGTGACTGTACCGCAGACGTCGACGCCGCAGGAGTGGGTGGCGCCATCTCGGACGTCGCTGTTTCGGAGGTTGCCGTAGATGACGCTGCCGCAACAATGGCGGTCGGTTCCGTGGAAGCGGAACTTGTTGTCTCAGTTGCTGATTCGTTGCCGCAGGCTGCGAGGAGCAGGCCGCCGGCGGCAAGGCACGCGATCAGAAGTCTGGTGTTCATCGCTAGTGAGTGTTACACATCGTCCCGGGTAGTTTGTACGTTTTAAGGAAATTTCCTTTCACTCTTCCTTTGGACCGAAATGCCGTGTTATATATCCCTAAGTTGTTACTTGTGAGTAAGAACATTCCCCTGCGGCCCAGTCGCCCAGCAGAACACAAGCAGCGACAGTCCATTTATCGATCTCGAAAAGGGAGTCATCTGTGCGGAATTCTCACAAGAAAACAAGTATTCGCGCGACTGTAGTTGCGGGCACTGTCGGTGTCGTCCTGGCGATATCGGCTCCGATGGCGTCGGCGCAAGATCCTGTGGCCGAGTCGATTCCGGGCGCGGCCGTTTGTCCCGCAACCGCAGAATCTTGTGTATCCGTTGTAGTCAACAGTGGGACCTTCGAGAACAACGGCTTCAACCTGCCCATCGGCGACGGCGACATGATCATTGCTGCAGAAGCCGGTGCGGGGGAGGGTGTGAGCACTGTTCTCCTGCCTCGCGATGACGGTCATTTCGGTGTTTACGCCAAGCCGATGACGGTGCCGGGTGGAGTACTCGGTTTTGATCTGCCGTTCAACAATCTGTTCGGGTTGGCGGGAGTCACCGCTGAGGTGCAGGCGGTGGGCGTGCCCGTCTTCAACGACCTGATCACCAACATGGACATCAGCCTTCCGGTTCGGATGAAGATCAACAACGCCTTCCTTGGCAACAACTGCTACTTGGGATCCGAAGCGGCGCCGGTGAACTTCCATCTCACGCCCACGGCTGACTCCAGTCCGGCCTTCGAGGTAGCGCCGTCCGGCGCGTTGAAGGTCAGCCCGGTCAAGAGTGCGACAACCGATTTCGCTATTCCGTCTGCCAGTGGTTGTGGCCCGTTCGGTGTGTTGAATCCGATCGTCAATTGGCGAGCCAAGGCGCCCGCAACGTCGGGTACGTCGCTCAACACGGTGTCCACGGCATACCTGTTCCCGGGCGGTCTGGACGGATCCGATCCACTCGACGACCTCGGTGGTGGAACGGGCTCACTCGGGTCGAGTGGTAGCTCGGGTTCCTGACCATTCTTGCCGAGCTTCGCCATCGGTTGCCTCATATTTGCCCGTAGCTCAGTATTGTCAGCAGTCATTGTCGGCTGCTCACTACATACGGGAGAGATTCACCGATGAATCATGTTCGAGTTCTGTCTTGGGCGGCTGCAGGTGCCGTGGGAGTAGCGTTATTCACAGGCGCACCTGCAGTTGCCGAACCTTTGCCCCTGGCGCCATCGGTGGTAGCGGTCAATTCGATCGAGGTCGCTCGCTCGCTGCCTATCGGCACCGAGGTTACGGTGTCGGGAAGCGCGACCACGTCGTCCGGGGATTTCGAATCCAGCTTCTATGACAAGGGATTTGGTCTCCAGAACGGTAATTCGGGCATTTATATCAGTGATCCTGATAATTCGGCCGTATCTGTTGGTGACCAGGTCGAGGTCAGTGGTGTTCTCGCGGATCAGGAGGGCCTGCTTGTCATTCGTCCGAACGCGATCACGCGTCTTGGTTCCGCCCCGGCGGTACGGCCGGAGCGGTTGCCGCTCAGTGCCATCGGCGAGAGCAGTGAGGGACGGCTTGTCACGGTGTCCGGCATCGTCAGCGCGCCGGTCGTCGACGATCTGCCGTACGGACACAAGATCTTGGTGTCGGGAGCGGGAGGAAACACTGTCATCTTCGTGAACACGCAGGCGGGTCTCGACCCAGCGTCGATTCTGGTTGGTCGACCCATCACCGTGACCGGCTTCAGTGGGCAGTACGCGGACACGTATGAAGTGCTTCCCCGTTCGAAAGACGACGTCCGGCAAGGATTTACGGGAAGTCTTTCATTCGGAAGCTGACAGCCGCCTCATAAAGCTGCCTCATAAAGCATTGAGGCGGGCTCCGACGCGCATGGAACTCGGGTAGAACCGGCTGAGCCGGTACCCGAGTTTCGCTTCGGGGGTGACAGGCACAATTGCCTTGTTGGTCCGCACTGCCTTGACGATCGCGCTTGCCACTCGGTCGGGCGTGAAGTTTCGACGACGGTAGAAGTTGTCCGCTTTGGTTTGATTTCGAAGCTGTTCCGCTGCAGTGGTTCCGGAAAATTCGGTGGTCTTGACGATGTTGGTGTCGACAATTCCCGGGCAGATGGTACTGACGCCGATTCCGTGCGGAAGTAGTTCTGCGCGTAAGCAATCGGAGAGCATGAAGACTGCGGCTTTGCTGGTCGAGTATGCGGTCAACGCTTTTTGGGGTGTGTATGCCGCGGCGGACGAGAGGTTGACGATGTGTCCGCCGGAGCCGCGTTTGATCATCATCGGTGAGAAGGCGCGGCAGCCGTACACAACTCCCCAGAAGTTGATGTTCATGACTCGCTCGAACTGGGCCACAGTGGTGTCTGCGAAGGTTCCTGAGAAGCCGATACCGGCATTGTTGACCACGATGTCGGGAACTCCGTGGTGTGCTGCGACTGTTTCCGCGAATCGAGTCATGGCTTGCTCGTCGGAAACGTCTACGTGATACGCGTGGGCGCCGCCACCGAAGACGGCTTCGGCTCCGCCGGCACTCGCCGGTGAGTTGACGAGTGCGGCTGTGTCCTGGGCGCTTTCGAGGTTGACGTCGCACACAACGACGATTGCACCCTCGGCGGCAAAAGCGAGCGCGGTCTCGCGGCCGATGCCACTGCCGGCTCCGGTGACAACCACGAGGGTTCCCGTGAGGTCGCGTAGGCGTCGCTGCAGCTTTGCTCCGCGTCGCCAACTCCCGATGTCCCTGATCAGTCCCATGCGGTTCAGTCCCATGCGGTTCAGTCTCATGTGTTTCCCCCGTCGTTTTGCGCAGCTTAAGCTATTTTGCGAAACACTGTGTCTCAGGTCACAAACTGTGAGAGCTTCGCTTCACACCGCAGTTGTACGACCGACCTGGAGGTTTCGATGGGCCGCAATTCCCGATCAGGTAGTCGCCGCGCGGCGGCTGCCGCGCTGGCGATCACCGCAAGTTTGTTCCTTGCCTCATGTGCTGGAAATGACGACAACGAGGGCGGGGGCGGAGGCGAGTCGGCTGATTCCGGGTCGGCGTTGAAGATCGGAATGGTCAACGAGCAGGCCGATCCCGGCTCGCCCACCAAGGGCGGCACTCTCACGTTCAGCGGCTACTCGCCGGTGACGACGCTTGATCCGGCCAAGGCTCAAGTGAGTGGCTCCACCGGCGGCAGTGAGCTCAGTGCAATTTACGACGTGCTGATGCGATACGACCCCATCGAGCAGACGTTTGAACCGCAGCTGGCGGAGTCGCTCGAGCCGAATGCAGAAAGCACAACGTGGACGTTGAAGCTGCGGGACGGTGTGACGTTCAGCGACGGAACACCTTTCGATGCGCAGGCCGTCACGGCGAGTATCAATCGGTACATGACCAACAAGGGACCGCAGTCGGGGTTGTGGATTGCCAAGGTCGCCTCGATGGACACGCCGGATGCGACGACGGTCGTCTTCAACCTGGTTGATCCCTGGACGGGAATCGAGCCGATGCTCTCCACCGGCCCCGGCATGATCGTCGCTCCGGCTGCGCAGCAGGGTGATCAGTTCACGCCGATCGGCGCCGGCGCGTTCACGCTCGAGAAGTTTGCTCCCAACGAGGAAATGCTGCTCGCCGCTCGCGCCGATTACTACGGCGGAGCACCGAATGTCGACAAGCTCAAGATGGTCAGCATTCTCGGTGCACAGCCCACCTCCGAGGCGTTGAAGTCCGGCGGCATCGACGCCGCGTACATACGAACGTTGGGGCCGATCCTCGATCTGGTGGAGTCCGGCTACCCGGGATTCATCGACATTCCCTCGCTCGGCTACATCGCAAACGTCAACATGGCCCCTGGTCGACCCGGAGCGGATCTGCGTGTGCGCCAAGCGATGGCATACGCCGTCGATCCGGCCACTCTTGATGTCCGGGCCAATGACGGTAAGGGACTTCCGGGTCAGGTGATCTTCCAGGACACGTCTCGCTGGCACAACGATGTCGCTCCGATCGGTGTGGATCCGGCCAAGGCCAAGGAACTGCTCGATCAGGCGAAGGCGGACGGTTACGACGGCAAGATCAGCTACCTCACCATGCAGGAGCCGTCGGCGCAGGCCACGGCACTCGCTGTGCAGGCCATGCTCAACGCTGTCGGGTTCGACGTCCAGATCGAGAACGTCAACAACGTCGGTGACCTGGTCAAGCGGATGTACGCCGATCGCGATTACGACATGGCGACCGCTGCTCTCAACCTCACCGAGGCGGACCCCTCCGAACGTCTCTACACGGGTCTCAAGACCGGTGGGCGTAACAACACCACGGGCTACTCGGACGCCGAAATGGATCAGTTGCTCGACGAGTTGGGTGTTGCAATCAGTGACGACGACAAGAAGGCCGTCCTCGTGAAGATTCAGGAACGCGCCAACGAAACCCTGCCGTGGCAGGTGTGGGGCACCGGACCGGCTTTGGACGTGTGGAATCAGAATGTGCACGGACTTCAGCCGAGTATCGACGGGATCCTGCTCTTCGACGAGGTGTGGAAGAAGTAGGGGCTACGTCCCAGTGCGCCTTTCTGGTGGCCCCCGCTGCCGGAAAGGCGCACAGCCCTGGCCACACACTTTCCACTGAGTGGGACTGAGAATTAATACTTGTGCCTTAGGTCACAAACTGTGACAGCTTCGCATCACATCACAGTTGAAGGTCCGATCTGGAGGTTCGTAAATGAGTCGCAGTTCTAGGCGCGGCAGTCGAAAGGTCGCAGCAGTCGCACTGGCTGTTTCCGCCGGTTTGTTCTTGGCTTCGTGTGCCGACAGTGGAGCGGACGGCGGCAGCGGCGACGCACCCGAGTCCGGCTCAGCTCTGACGATCGGTCCCGTTAACGCGCAGACGAACGAGGGCGATCCGGTCAAGGGGGGAACGCTGACATTCAGTGGATACTCCGCGGTGACAAGTCTCGATCCCTCGAAGACGCAGATTGCCGGCTCGGTGGCCGGCTCGGAGCTCGGGGCGATCTACGACACCCTGCTTCGTTACGATCCGACGTCGCAGAAGTTCGTTCCGAAGCTCGCCAACTCGATGTCGCCGAGCTCGGATTTCAAGACCTGGACGCTCAAGCTGCGCGACGGTGTGAAGTTCAGTGACGGCACGCAGGTCGACTCTGCGGCAGTGTCGTCGAGCCTGGCTCGATACGTCACCAACAAGGGACCGCAGTCCAGCCTGTACGCGTCGAAGGTCGCGTCGGTTGACACGCCGGACGCGTCGACGGTTGTCTTCAATCTCGTCGACCCGTGGACGGGTATCGAGTCGCTGCTCGCCACCGGCCCCGGAATGATCGTTGCGCCCAGCGCGCAGCAGGGTGACCAGTTCACGCCGATCGGCGCGGGTGCGTTCACACTCGAGAAGTTCGCTCCCAACGAGGAGCTGATTCTCGACGCTCGTGAGGATTACTTCGCGGGTGCCCCGAACGTGGACAAGTTGCGCATGATCAGCATCGTCGGTTCGCAGGCAACGAGTGAGTCACTCAAGAGTGGCGGCGCAGATGCCGCGTACATGCGATCACTGCCGAACGTGCTCGACCTCATCGACACCGGCTACCCCGGCTACGTCGACATCCCGTCGCTGTCGTACCTGTCGCTGCTCAACACGGCTCCGGGTCGCCCGGGCGCCGACGTGCGCGTGCGCCAGGCACTGGCTCTGGCAACGGATCCCGTTGCACTCGACAACCGACTCAATGAAGGTAAGGGCCTACCGGGGCAGGTCATCTTCCAGGACAGCTCACGCTGGCACAACGACGAGGCTCCGATCGGTGTCGACCCGGCCAAGGCCAAGCAGCTTCTCGACGAGGCCAAGGCTGACGGTTACGACGGCAAGATCACGTACCTGACAATGCAGGAGAATTCGGCTCAGGCGATGGCTCTCGCGCTGCAGTCGATGGCAAATGCCGTTGGTTTCGATTTCCAGATCGAGTACGTCAACTCGGTTGCCGACGTCGTCAAGCGTTTGTACGTCGACCGCGACTTCGACATGTCGACCGGCTCCGCCAACCTTCCGGAAGCCGATCCGTTCGAGCGTTTGTACTCGAACCTCAAGACCGGTGGACGTAACAACGCAACAAGCTTCTCCGACGCTCAGATGGATACGCTGCTCGACGAGTTGGGTGTCGCGACGTCCGATGACGCGAAGAGAGAGGTCCTGGCCAAGATCCAGGCACGCGCCACTGAGGTTGTGCCGTGGCAGATCCTCGGCAACACGCCGTGGCTTGGCGTGTGGGCCAAGAACGTTCACGGTGTCCAGCAGAGCATCGACGGAATCATGTTCTTCGACGAGGCGTGGAAGACCAACTGACGGAACGTGAATAACTGAATACGGGCATGGCTGAAGCCGGGGATGCGCACTGCATCTCCGGCTTCGGTGTATTTCCGGTATCTAGCCCATCAGATCGTGGACGTAGCACCAGCGCCAGGACTCGCCTGGTTCATGTGACCGCATCACCGGGTGTCCGGTCTCGCGATAGTGATTGGTGGCGTGTTGGTGCGGGCTGGAGTCGCAGCATCCGACGTGGCCGCAGGTGAGGCAGATTCGCAAGTGTGACCAGTTGTCCTCGCCCAGCTCGGCGCATTCTTGGCAGACGCCGGGAGTTAAAGCGGCCGGGTCGGTTTCGGGCGTTTCAGCCAATTCTTCGCAACCGCTTGCCACCGGTTCGGGTGCCGGTGTGCGGGCGGCGACGCGCTTCAGGATTTTTTTCATCACCATCCATAGTGCACGGTGACCGCCGATCCTGCATGCTGCCAGAGTGAACGGCATATTACTGGGGGTTGTTGTAGCGGCTTTGCTGGTCGCAGCGGTTGCGCGTCGATTCGGATTGTCGTCGCCGCTGATACTGGTGGTCTTCGGTTTGATCGCGTGCCAGATACCCGGCGTACCGGATCTCGAGCTCGATCCTGATCTTGTTTTGTTCGTGGTGTTACCACCGTTGCTGTACTCGGCTGCGTTGGACAGTTCATATCTGGCATTGCGATCGAACCTGCGGCCCATCGGCTTTCTCGCGGTGGGTCTGCCGCTCGCGACGACGGCCGCAGTCGGCTTGGTCGCATATCTGATCGTGCCGGAGTTCTCGATTGCCGCGGCGTTGGTTCTCGGTGCGATTGTGGCGCCGCCGGATGCGGTGTCGGCGAGCGCAATCGGACGCAGGCTCGGCCTGCCGCGTCGGATCATGACACTCCTGGGCGGTGAGAGTCTGCTCAACGACGCCACCGCCCTGACGGCATACAAGGTTGCCTTGGCGGCTGCCGTGGGCACGGGTGCCACATTGGCGAGCGGGTTCGAGACGTTTGTGATCGCCGCTGTCGGCGGAACAGCGATCGGGCTTGCGGTGGGGTTTGTGATCTCCAAAGTGCGTGGCAAACTTCGCGATCCGGTGATGGAGAGCGCAATCGGCTTGGTGGTGCCGTTCTTCACCTACCTGGCCGCGGAAGAGATTCATGCGTCGGGCGTCATTGCCGTAGTAGTGGCCGGACTTTTCCTGGGACAGCGCTCTACCCGGGCCAGTTATGCGACACGCCTGCAGGACACGGCGGTCTGGAAGGCCGTCGACCTGATCCTCGAGTCGTTTGTGTTCTTGTTGATCGGGCTCCAATTACCCAGTGTCGTCAGCGGATTGCAGGGGTACAGCACCTCGATGGTCGTGTGGGCGTCCATTGCCGTGCTCGCGACCGTTGTGGTTGTGCGGATCGCGTGGGTCTTTCCGTTCACCTACCTGCCGCGGTGGTTGTCGCCGCGGATCCGCGCGCGGGAGCCGGACGTCTCGGTGCGATCGGTCTTTGTCGTGTCGTGGGCAGGGATGCGCGGAGTTGTGTCGCTGGCAGCGGCTTTTGCCATTCCCTTGACGGTGAACAGCGGCGCGGAGTTCCCGGGGCGTTCGCTGATCTTGTTCCTGACCTTTGTCGTCGTGGTCGGAACGTTGCTCCTGCACGGTCTTTCGTTGCCGTGGGTGATCCGCACACTCGGTGTTCAGGGGGAGGAAGCGCAGTCCGACGCGAGAGCGGAGGCGGCGGCGCAGGACAAGGCGGCGCGGGCAGCAGCAGCGCGGCTGGACGAGTTGGTTGCAGAGCAGGACGGAGGTGTGCCCGCGGTGCGGGATCGAGCCGCGGACATCCTGCGGACCTGGAACACGCACCGAGCCAATTCGGCGTGGGAGCGGCTGGGGCGTAGCGACGACGATCTGGGGGAGAGCCCGTCGGCGGCATTCCGGGCTTTGCGTCTCGAGATGATCGACGCCGAGCGGACAGTGTTCATTGCTGAACGCGATGGCGGCCGCATCGATGACGAGGTCCTACGGAAGGTACTACGTGAGCTGGATCTGGAGGAAGCGACGCTTGATCGGGACTAGTTCGGGACTAGACCGATAGGTCTCTTTGGTTTGTCGGTATGCGCAGGCCAGGGCGATTTAGATAACCGTTGAGGACCGCAACTTAACCAATTCCACTGAGCGGGACTCGTTCGAACCATTCTGTGCGTCGCATCACACACTGTTTCTTGTTCAACAAGAAGTCACAGTTTTTCCTGCCTTGGAGGCATCAGAATGAGTCGTAGTTCCCGCCGCGGGCATCGCAGATTAGCTGCGGTCACGCTGGCGATCACCGCAAGTATGTTCCTGGCGTCGTGCGCCGACAACGGTTCGAGCGGCGGCGGTGAATCCGTCGAGTCGGGTTCCGCGCTCAAGATCGGAATGGTCAACGAACAGTCCGATCCCGGAACCCCGACCACGGGTGGCACGCTGACGTTCAGTGGCTATTCCGCGGTGACGTCCCTCGATCCGGCGAAGATCCAGGTCGCCGGCGCAACGGGTGGTAGTGAACTCAGCGCGATCTACGACGTACTGATGCGCTACGACCCCATCGAGAAGACGTTCGTTCCGCAGTTGGCGCAGTCGCTCGAGCCGAGCTCGGACAGCAAGACGTGGACGCTGAAGCTTCGTGACGGCGTCAAGTTCAGTGACGGAACGGCTCTCGATTCCAAGGCAGTTGTCGACAGCATCAACCGCTACGTCAACAACAAGGCAGCGCAGTCCAGCCTGTGGGCAGCCAAGGTTGCCTCCATGGACGCCCCCGACGCGTCGACGGTTGTCTTCAACCTGGTTGATCCGTGGACGGGTATCGAGTCGATGCTCTCGACCGGTCCCGGGATGATCGTCGCTCCGGCTGCGCAGCAGGGTGATCAGTTCACCCCGATCGGCGCCGGTGCATTCACGCTCGAACGTTTTGCTCCCAACGAGGAGCTGTTGCTCGCTGCCCGTCCCGATTACTTCGGCGGCGCACCGAAGGTCGACAAGCTCAAGCTCATCAGCATCGTCGGAGCTCAGCCCACCGCCGAGGCTCTCAAGACCGGTGGCATCGACGCGGCGTACATGCGCACGCTCACCCCGATCCTCGATCTGATCGAGAACGGCAACCCGGGCTTCATCGACATCCCGTCGCTCGGCTACATCGCCAACGTCAACATGGCCGAGGGTCGCCCCGGTTCGGATCTTCGTGTGCGCCAGGCAATGGCATTGGCGATCGACCCCGAAACGCTCAACACCCGCGTCAACAACGGCAAGGGCCTTCCCGGACAGGTGATCTTCCAGGACACCTCCCGCTGGCACAACGACGTCGCACCGACCGGTGTGGATCCGGCCAAGGCCAAGGAACTGCTCGATGCGGCCAAGGCAGACGGCTTCGACGGCAAGGTCACCTTCCTCTCCATCCAGGAGCCGTCGGCACAGTCGACCGCTCTCGGCGTGCAGGCAATGCTCAATGCAGTCGGTTTCGACACGCAGATCGAGTACGTCACCGGCGCAGGCGATCTGGTCAAGCGGATGTACGTCGACCGCGATTACGACATGAGCACCGCAGCCGGTTCGCTGTCCGAGGCCGATCCGTTCGAGCGTCTGTACACGGGCATCAAGTCCGGTGGCCGTAACAACGTCACCAACTACGCCGACGCCGAGATGGATCTCCTTCTCGATCAGCTCGGTGTTGCCACCAACGACGAGGACAAGAAGGCTGTTCTCGCCAAGATTCAGGAACGCGCCACCGAGACGGTGCCGTGGATCGTCTGGGGCAACGTCCCGACGCTGGACGTGTGGAACGAGAACGTTCACGGCCTGAAGCAGAGCATCGACGGAATCATGCTGTTCGACAGCGTTTGGAAGTCCTGACTCGATCTAGACGTGTCCGGGTCCCGCGGGACCCGGACACGTTAACCGAGACGAATGAGATACGAGGAATTGCTGTGATGTGCGAGTTGGCTGCCCGAAGGAGACGAAATCTATGAACATCGGCGCAATCGGAAAGAAGTTGGGCCAGCTCGTCATTGTGCTCCTCATCGTCAGTTTCGGAACCTTCGTACTGGCGTCGTTGATCCCCGGTGACCCGGCGGTCGCGGTATTGGGTGAGGGTCGTACCCCCGCCGAATACGAGGAAATGCGCCAGCAGCTCGGACTCAACGATCCACTCCTGGTTCGTTATTGGGACTGGCTGACGAGCGCCCTGACCGGTGATCTCGGCACCTCGCTGGTCCCGCCGCAGCAGGAAGTTCTCACGGCAATCGGCTCGGCACTACCCGTCAGCGTTCAGCTTGCAGTGATGGGCCTTGTCATCGCTCTTGTCGTCGCCGTTCCGCTCGCACTGTGGTCGGCACATCACGAGGGTGGCGTCATCGACCGCGTCATCAGCGCCGCAACGTTCGGTGTTCTCTCGATTCCGAGCTTCCTGGCCGGTCTGCTCCTCATCATGGTGACGGTGAACTGGTTGGGTTGGTTCCCCCGCTCGCAGTGGGTGCGTATCGGTGACAGCATCTCCGGAAATCTCTCGCACGCAATACTTCCCGCAATCACCATCAGTCTTCTCGAGATGGCGATGTTCACCCGCGTTCTGCGCAGCGACCTCGTGACCACCTTGCGTGAGGATTACATCCTCGCCTCGAAGGCCAAGGGTATGCCCACGCTGCGCGTCCTGTTCAGTGACGCCTTGCGGCCGTCGTCGTTCTCGCTCATCACGATGATGGGTCTGGCGCTCGGCGGCATGATCGGCAGCACCGTCATCGTCGAGACACTGTTCTCGCTACCCGGCATGGGCACACTCATCGTTCGGGCTGCACAACAAGGCGATTCGCCGATGCTGTTGGGTGCGGTGGTCGTGATCGCCGTCATCTACGTGGTCGTCAACAGTGCGATCGACGTTCTGTACACCTATCTTGACCCGAGGAGTCGTCGTGTCCATGTCTGAAGTGACGCCCGACGGAGCGGCCCCCGCGCCGGCCCCGTCCGAGGTGATGACATATCGGCAGCAGACCGTCCTGCTTGCGCCCGGTCCGATAGAGACGCTGGAGAAGCCGAAGAATCTGGTCCTGATCGGCACGATCCTGACCGTCGTCGGTATCGCTCTACTCGGCACCGCCCTCTTCGGGTCCGGCATCATGATGGTCGTTCGGATCGTCATCGGCCTGGCCTCGCTCGTGTTCCTGTTCAAGGGACTGGGGAAGATCGGTGTGGGCAAGTGGGGAAGCCAATTCGACCTGTCCTACTGGCTGGCCTGCATCTGGCTCGTAGCGCTGGTTGTTGCGGCCATCGTCGCGCCGCTCTTGCCGCTCGGTGAATACAAGGACACGGTCAAGACTCTGGCCGAGCCCGGCTTCGCACCTCCGAGCCTGCTTTCGGAGCATCCGCTCGGTACCAACAACTTCGGTCTCGATCTCCTGGCCCGCGCGCTGTACGGAGCGCGTGCCTCGCTGACCGTCGCGATCTGCGCCGTGCTCATCGGTATCGTCATCGGCGGCACGATCGGCGTCATGGCCGGGTACTTCCGCGGCAAGATCGACGCGGTAGTCGGGATCCTCACCAACTCGCTGCTCGCAATCCCGTCCCTGGTTCTGCTGATCGCGCTGGCTGCCGTCCTCACGTCGAACCTGCGCAACATCACGCTCGCACTGTCGATCCTCTGCATTCCCAGCATGGTTCGAATAGCAAGGGCCAATACGATAGTGGTCGCCCAACGCGAGTTCGTGCTCGCCGCCCGGGCGATGGGTGCGACCAAATGGCGAGTCATCTGGCGAGAACTGGTACCCAACGTTCTGGTTCCCGTCGCAGCACTCGGCCTCGTCGCCGTGTCCGGCCTGATCGTCGCGGAAGCATCGCTCAGCTTCCTCGGACTCGGCATCGCTCAGCCGGATCCCACGTGGGGCAACATGATCGCAGAAGGCCAGGGTGGCATCGTGGAGAAGCACCCGTTCATCGTCCTGGTGCCCGGCGTCTTCCTCTTCCTGACGGTGTTCTCCTTCAACCTCATCGGTGAGAAGTATCGGAGCAAACTGTGACGAACAATGGCGTACCGCTGCTGCAAGCGGACAACATCCGAACCGTATTCGCGACTCCCCGAGGAAAACTGCGGGCCGTCGACGGTGTGTCGATCCACGTTTCCGAGGGTGAGACTCTTGGCATCGTCGGTGAATCGGGTTCCGGCAAGTCGGTTCTCGGACGCACCATCATGGGTCTGCTCCAAAAGGGACCGGCTCTCGACATCACCGGAACGGTCACGTTTGCCGGCCGCGACATGTCGACGATGAAAAAGTCGGAGATGAAGCACTTCTGGGGCCCGGAGATCGCCATGGTCTTCCAGGATCCGATGACGTCGCTCAACCCGTTCAAGCGCATCGGCACGCACATCACCGAATCCTTGAAGTTCCATCTCGGACTCAAGAAGGATGCGGCCCGTGACCGCGCCGCGGAACTCCTGTCGATGGTGGGAATTCCGGAGCCGAAGCGTCGCCTCGACCAGTACCCCCACGAGTTGTCCGGTGGTATGCGCCAACGAGTTGTCATCGCAATGGCTTTGGCTTGCGAGCCGAAGCTGCTGATCGCGGACGAGCCGACCACAGCGCTGGACGTGACGGTGCAGAAGCAGATCCTGGATCTGCTCGCATCGCTCAACGACAAGCTCAACATGGCTGTGATTCTCATCAGTCACGACCTGGGCGTGGTGTCGGGACGATCCGATCGCGTTGCCGTCATGTACGCCGGTTCCGTTGTGGAAACATCGGCGACGGAAGAGCTTTTCTCGCGTCCGCGGCACCCGTACACCGAAGCGTTGATGGCCGCGATTCCGCGACTCGAATCGCCGACGCATACGGTGCTGCAAACCATTCCGGGTGGACTGCCGGACATGACAAAGCCGATGACCGGTTGCCGCTTTGCAGCTCGCTGCAAGTACGCGCAGGACGACTGCCTGACCGGCGACCCGGCACTCGCGCTCGGCGGACCGGGCGACAATACGTCGGACGGCCACTCGTTTGCGTGCCATTTCCCCGTCGACACCCCTGAGGGCACGGCGGCATTGGTAGCCAACGAGAAGGCCGGCAAGACCGCAGCGGGCCTCTCGCTCGCGGTGAAGGAGATGGTCTGATGACTGCAGCAACCGATACCAAGAAGCCGGCAAAGCTCGACGACGCATTGACGGTCGAAGATCTCGTTGTCGAGTTCAACGTCGGCAAGGGCCAGACAGTTCATGCTGTGTCCGGAATCAGCTTCACCGTCGCTGCGGGTGAAACCCTGGGCGTGGTGGGTGAATCCGGTTGCGGTAAATCGACCGCAGGACGAGCCATCATGCAGTTGCCCTCGCCGACATCGGGTTCCATCCGACTCGGTGACGTGGAGATGACGGAGCTGGGCTCGGAGGAGTTGCGTCGCAGCCGTACTCAGCTGCAGATGATCTTCCAGGATCCGATTTCCTCGCTCAACCCGCGCCGCAAGGTCAAGGCGCTCGTGACCGAAGGACCGTCGATCTGGGGTGGAGAGGACAAGGCCGCGATCGAGGCTCGCGCCCGCGCCGTCCTCGCCGAGGTCGGCCTCGACCCGGACGTGGTCTGGGATCGCACCCCTCGCGAATTGTCTGGCGGCCAGTGCCAACGTGTCTGCATCGCACGAGCTTTGATGCTCGATCCCAAGGTGCTGATCTGCGACGAACCCGTCTCCAGTCTCGACGTCTCGGTGCAGGCCCAGATCCTGAACCTGCTCGAAGATGCCAAGAAGCGGCACGGGCTGTCACTGCTCTTCATCGCGCACAACATGGCCGTTGTGAAGAACATCAGCGACCGCGTGATGATCATGTACTTGGGCCGCGTCTGCGAAATCGTTCCAGCAGAAGACATGCAGAACCGTGCACTGCATCCGTACACGCAGCTGCTGCTGTCCTCGATCCCCGATCCCGACGCAACGGTGACCGCGGCGCAGAACGTCGACCAGAAGGTCGTCGAGCTTCCGTCGCCGCTGAACCCGCCGAGCGGCTGCCGGTTCCGCACCCGGTGCCCTCTTGCCACGGATCGCTGCGCCGAGGAAGTTCCGGAGCTACGACTCGTCGACGGTGGCCACCAGGTGGCGTGCCACAACGTGTGAGATGAGCTAGACGCGCAACATGTTTCGAACGTGTCCCGTTTCGTTGACCGACGCAACCCGTCGGTTACCGTTGCGGGACACGAGAATACGAGTGACCGAGACGTACTCGATCGGGAACGTCAGAGGACGCTCCAGACCGAGTAGCTCCTGCAGAACGATATTGACGACGCCGCCGTGGCAGAACACCGCCACGGTGGCGTCGTTGTCCGTTGACGCGACGATGTCGTCGATCGCTCCGAGGACACGCGTGCGGAAGGCGTCGGCGTCGATCGATTCGGGCAGCCAACCGGCTTTGATGCGCTCGTAGGTCTGAGGTGCTCGCTCCAAGACCTGGTGCATGGGGATGTAGTGGGATTGCTCGGCGTCGTACTCGGCCAGGCCCGCATGCTCGGTGACCGGTAGCCCGAGAACGTCCGATACCGGTGCAGCGGTTTCCAGAGCGCGCTTCTGCGGGCTGCTGAAGAGTCCCGTGATCCGGTACGGGGCCAACGCCGCAGGCAGCCGGTGTGCCTGGGCGTGGCCCTCGTCTGTCAGCGCGGGATCAGCGCGACCCTCGGTGACCTCTGCCAGTTCAGGGAGCGCGTGTCGGATCAGGAGTAGTTGCACACGGGACACCTTGCCAGACGGCTGTGTCGGCGGGAATCGTGCCGTCGCCGGGTAGCGGACCACTGGCAAGCAGAACCTCACCGTCGGGAAGCGCGATCGACTGCGAGGACGTGTTGACGACGCAGCGCAGCGCACTGCCACGCCGGAAATCCAGCACTTGATCGTTGTCGTCGCTCATCCAGGTCAGTGGTGCGGTAGTCAGTGGCTCGCTGGCAAGCGCCGACAGACTTCGGCGTAGCGCTAGGGCGCTTCGGTAGAGCTCGAGGGTGGAGTCGGCCCTGCCCGTCTGGAACTTGACGGTGCGCTCACCCCAACCCTGCGGCTGCGGCAGCCAGGGCGCCTGATTGGCGTTCGCGGGGCTGAACCCGTACGGCGCCGCCTCGCCCGACCACGGCAGCGGGACACGGCAGCCGTCGCGCCCACGTTCGCGGTGCCCGGTCCGCTCCCAGATCGGATCCTGCAATTGGTTGTCCGGTATGTCCTCCACCTCAGCCAGGCCGAGTTCTTCGCCCTGATAGATGTAGACGCCGCCGGGGAGTGCAAGCATCAGCATTGCCGCGGCGCGTGCCCGGCGCTCGCCGAGTTCGAAGTCGCCGGGGATGTCGCGGATCTGGCTCAGAAACCAGGTGCGCGAATCTGTCTGCGGCCTCGCATATTTCGACAGGTGCCGGACGCCGTCATGGTTGGACAGTACCCAGGTGGGAGATGCATTCACCGCGGCGTGCGACGTGATTGTCGTATCGATGACGCTGCGCAGCGTCGACCCGTTCCACGGAGCGAGCAGGAAGTTGAAGTTGAAGGCACTGTGGAGTTCGTCCGGACGCAGGTAGCGGGTGAGGCGCGCGGGGTTGCCCACCCAGGCTTCGGCGACAAAAACGCGTGGCGGGTCGTAACTGTCGGCCACCGCCCGCCAGGAACGGTAGATGTCGTGGACCTCGTCGCGGTCGAAGTGCGGATGCTCCACCGGTTCGGATCCGTCGGCGGGGACCGGCGTGGGGTACGTCAGCCCGTTCAGGTCGGGCAGATCAGGGTCCTTGCACAGTGACTGGGCGACGTCGATGCGGAATCCGTCGACGCCGCGATCGAACCAGAACCGCAACGTGGTCTCGAAGTCGCCGCGGATATCCTCGTTGCGCCAGTTCACATCCGGCTGGCCCGGTGTGAACAGGTGTAGGTACCACTCACCCGGATTGCCGTCCGAATCCTTGATCCGAGTCCACGCGGGACCGCCGAAGGAACTGACCCAGTCGTTGGGTGCCTCTTCGCCGGCCGCGCCTTTGCCCGGGCGGACGTGGAACCGGTCGCGCTCGGGCGATCCGGGCTGTGCGAGCAGGGCTTCCTGGAACCAGGGATGTGCCTCGGAGACGTGGTTGGGCACCAGGTCGAGGATGACGCGCATCCCGAGATCATGAGCTTCGGCGATCATGGCCTGGGCCTGTTCCATCGTGCCGAATGACGGTTCGATGCTGCGGTAGTCGGAGATGTCGTAGCCCGCATCCTCCATCGGCGACGGGTACCACGGGTTGACCCAGATGGCATCGACGCCCAACTCTGCCAGATAGCTCAATCGATTTCGGATTCCGGCGATGTCGCCGACGCCGTCACCATTTCCGTCGGCAAAGCTGCGAATGTACACCTGGTAGATCGCGGCGCTGCGCCACCATTCGCTGTCGCGGGAGATTTTGTCAGGCAGATTCGGGGATTCGTGGGGCACCCTTCCGTTCTAACAGGTTGAGTACGTTCGAATTTCGGCAGTCTTGTTGAGTGAGAAGTCCGAGGTTTCGAGGTCGAGACGTCCCCGCGGGGACGCTTTCGGCAAACCTGTCGGTACCCGCGGCTACTGTCGACGCACATTGCGGCAGCTACCGCCAGATTTCTGACTTTGGTGGCGCGATTCGACGAGGCTCGCGGCTGGACGGGGCCTGGCCTGCATTCGTGCGCCCATTGGCTTTCCTGGAAGTGTGGGCTCAGCCAGCATACCGGGCGCGAATATGTCCGGGTTGCAAAAGCTCTCACAACGCTGCCGAACATGCGTGCTGCGTTTGAAGAAGGTCGCCTGTCCTATTCCAAAGTCCGATCTTTGACTCGCGTCGCCACGCCGCTCAACGACCAACAGATGGTGCGCCTCGGTACGAGTGCTCCGGCCGGCCAGATCGACCGTCTTGTTGCCGGCCTGCGTAAGGCAACGAAAGATGATCAGGGCAAGCCGAAACTGGACCGGTTCGAAACCCGATGGCACTGGGATCCGGATACCGGTGACTTCGTTTTCCGAGGACGCCTCGCAGCGCAAGACGGTGCGGCGCCCACTGCGCAACATCGGTCCGGCACTGGTCGCGATGGCTGACATCGTCGCGGTAGCAACGGATGCCGGCAAACGTACCCGCCCAGCCGAAGTCCGGCGGGCCCGCGCTCGAGGACGCTGATGCCGACGAAGTGCTGTGTGACGCACGGGTGCGGGCCGCAACTACCAAGCAGAAGTGCATGCTCAGTCTGGGTCGGCGCACCCGCATCACCAGCGCAAAGCAGATGACGGCGCTCATGTACCGCGACGGGTGTTGCCGCACACCAGGATGTGGACGCACGCGCTTCTTGCGCGCTCATCACGTTCGATTCTGGCGCGCTGGTGGGAAGACGGATCTGGACAATCTGATCATGTTGTGCGGCACGTGCCATCGGGCGTTGCACCGCGATGAATTCACGATTACTGCGAGTGGAGAGCAACAATTCGAGTTCCGGCTTCGTGGCGGTTCGGTGATGGAACCGGCGCCGCCGTCAGTGGGTTTCGCGGATCGATTGCTCAGTGGTGAGATCGCCGACGATGCGGTAGTGCCCGACTGGGGCGGCGACGCCCTCCGCCTGAATCACGCAGTCAGCGTCATTCTGGACGGTTGGGCTGCGTAAGACGGTTGGGCTGCGTAAGCAGCGGCTTGTGGAGAGTCACCGTTGCCAATGCGAGCAGTCGATCGTCCGCACTGGCGTCGACCAGTTGGATGCTCAGCACGGCGTGATCATCGGCGTCGCGGATCACCGTGCCGTAGGACCGCGCTGGTCCGGTTCGGACTTGCGACAGGTAGTGCATCTGCATGTCTGTTGCAACCAGCTCGGGCCGCATGGCCTGGGCTGCCGACTCCACGAGCAGCGCCTGCGCGCCGCCCATGATCGTGCCGATCTGATTGACCACGAACGGAGTGAGATCGAGTTCGAGAACGCCGGCCGAAGCATCGATGACACGCATTGCCAGCCGGGAGTAAATCGTTCCTTCGACCTCTTCGGTCGGATGCTCCCTGATTGTGCCGATCCACTGGTCCGGGGTGTACGAATCCGCGTCCCCAGCGGCCGAACGGGGAATACGGGCAAAGGTGACGAGTCCGCGGGCAGCGAGGGTGGGTCCGCTGCCCGAGTCGATCGCGTCGGCCAGCTCACGGAGGTCGGTGAGGCCGTGGCCGTCGTAGACATCGGCGGAGACGATGATCGTCTTCTTGCCGATGCGCACGAGGTTACTGTCGACGACGATCGGCCCCTCGGTTAGCGGACCGGCGGAATGCAGCGAGAGGTCTTGGGTTGCAGTCCAATCGGGTCGGCAGGCCACCAATGCCGGGTCGGAGGTCACATAATCCGCCACGGTGACCAGAACCCCCAGGGAAGCCTGGCCCCCGTGTGACCGCAGTTTGTCGGTGAGGTCGGCGCGCATCAGCGAGCGCTCCCGCGTCGGCTGGAACGAGGCCAGCCCGAAGTCGGAAGTGAAGGTTTTCATGCTTGCAAGCACCTGCGGCGACGAGCCGTTCGCGAGGACCATGAAATGAGAATATCATTCTCATCTGACGGATCGGATCAGCTCGGCGAGTTTTTCGGGCTGATCGATCATCGCGTGATGGTGGGCGGGACGCAGGACGTGGAAGCGCCCACCCAGGTAGGTTGCGAGCCGCTGTTGTTTGGCCATCCAGGATACCGACCACGGGGTCGAGTGGCCGGTGTGAGCAGCTACGACGCTGATGCCGATGTCCGGCAGTCGGTGATCCTCGGATTCGCGTAACTTGTTGAGCTCCATCGCCATATCCGTGTAGGCGACGTATTCGATCATGGCGGCTTCGAGGTAGTGCGGTTCGCGGTAGATGTGCCCAACCCATTCGGTCATTGCGTGGGACGGGCCTGTCGGGGGCACGGATTGGTTGAGAATCTTTCGGGTGGTGGTGCCCAGAAGCCGTTGTATCCCAGCGGTACTGGCGGTTGCAGCGGCCAGGTGTGAGGCCGTGAGAAGAAGGTTGCGCGGGACGAGCCGCTTCGGGTTCTTCTCGGCGCTGGAGTCGAGGAGCAGGATGCCGGCCGCCCGATCGGGGAACAACCGGGCAAAGCCTTCAGCATAGAATCCGGCTATCGAATGACCTACTGCCACAGTTGGTTCGGTGATTCCCACGGCATCGAGGACGTCGGCGATGCGCTGCGCTTCGCCGTGAACGGTCGGGATTTCGGCCGAGGGTTCGCTGAGTCCGAAACCCGGCCGATCGAACCGGACCACGGTGTGATCGAGACTGAGGTTGCGCGCGCAGTCGTCCCAGTCGAACCAGTTGCCGGCCAGTCCGCCGCAGAGGACGACGGCGGGTCCGTCGCCCTCTACGAGCACGTGCAGACGGTTCCCGCCGACCGTCATCAACTCGCCCGGTGGTTTCACGTGGAACAGTCCCGGCACCAGTGCCTCGATTACTGGCGTGGTTTCGCGAGGGGGAACGCCAAGGTTTCGCGGATGCTGCCGCCGGTGATCAGCATGACAACACGGTCGACGCCCATTCCGAGTCCACCGGTCGGCGGCATTGCGTGCTCGAGAGCCTGGAGGAATTCCTCGTCCAATTCCATGGCCTCCGGATCGCCGCCTGCCGCCAGCATCGACTGCTCGGTGAGGCGATTGCGCTGATCAATCGGGTCCGTCAGCTCGCTGTACGCCGTTCCGAGTTCCACTCCCCACGCCACCAGGTCCCACTTCTCCGCAACGCCGGGGATGCTGCGGTGCGGGCGGGTGAGCGGCGACATCGAGGTGGGAAAGTTGGTGTAGAACGTCGGAAACTCGGTGAAGTCCTCGACCAGATGCTCGTACATTTCCTGTGCCACGGCGCCCGCGTCCCAGTTGGACTGATAGGGAATTTCGTTGTCGTCGCACAGTTTTTGCAGCTTTTCGAGGCTCGTCTCCGGAGAGACGTCAACGCCTAGTTTTTCGGCAACGGCGCCGTGCATCGTCTTGACGGGCCACTCGCCGGAGATGTCGACCTCGACCAGTTCGCCGTCGGGTCCTGGCCGCATGATGATCTCGCGCCCGAAAGCAGCCACGGCCGCAGCTTGGATGAGCTCGCGGCACATTCGCATCATGCCCTCGTAGTCGCTGTGCGCTTCGTACGCCTCGAGGATCGTGAATTCGGGGTTGTGCTTGAAGTCGACACCTTCGTTGCGGAACACGCGACCGATCTCGAACACCTTCTCCATGCCGGCGACACACAACCGCTTCAGGTACAGCTCGGGCGCGATGCGCAGGTACAGGTCGAGGTTGTACGCGTTGATGTGCGTCAGGAACGGTGCAGCGTTGGCGCCGCCGTGAACCTGCTGCAGGATCGGTGTCTCCACTTCGAGGAACCCACGGTTGCCGAGTGAATCACGCAGCGACTTGACGACGGCACTTCTGGCTTCGAGTAGGTCGCGGGCCTTCGGGTTGAGAGCGATGTCGAGGTACCGCTGACGAACGCGAGTTTCGGGATCCGACAGGCCCTTCCACTTGTCCGGAAGCGGATGCAGGCACTTGCCGTTCATGCGCCATTCGAGCGCGATCAGCGACAGTTCACCCTTACGGCTGCGACCGATGGTTCCACTGACCTCGATCAGGTCGCCGAGATCGAATTCGACGGCGAACTCCGTCAACTTCTCGCGCCCGACGTGATCCTGGTCGACCAGTACCTGAATGTCGCCGGACCAATCGCGTACGTCGGCGAATGCAACGCCGCCGTAGTCGCGGACCCGCAGGATTCGACCGGCAATTCGTACGCGAGTGCCTTCCGGCGACTGTGCCGCCGCGGCGATCGTGTGGGTCGGGGGGTAGGCGACGGGATACGCGCTGATGCCTTCGTCCTCGAGCGCCGCCAGTTTGTTCATCCGGACGCGAACCTGCTCGGGTCGCCGCGGTCCCGGCGCTGCCATCGCGGGTGCGGAGTCCGGCAGGCTGCCGTCGGCGTGAAGACCTTCGGCGGTGACCAGTGCCGCAGGCAGCGTTTCGTGAATTCCGGTGTGCTTGGTGGCCTTGCTCGATCTGCGACTGAAGGAGGGGAGAACCACAAAACCCTCGGCGATCGCCGAGGCGAATCCGACGCGTGGAAGTTCGCGATTGTCCTCGAAGCACAGGAAGCGCGGTTCCCAGTCCGGCTGATACTTCACGTTGGAGCGGTACAGAGCCTCGAGTTGCCACCAACGAGAGAAGAAGACCAACACCGATCGCCAGATACGCAGGATCGGTCCGGCGCCGATGCGGGAGCCTTCCTCGAACACGGAGCGGAACACCGCAAAATTGAGTGAGACCCGAACGATGCCGAATTCGTCGGAGCGTGTGGCAAGTTCGGAGACCATCAACTCGACAACACCGTTGGGTGCCGTCGGCTTACGACGCATCAGGTCGAGGGAGACTCCGTTCGCCCCCCACGGGACGAGCGAGAGCATGCCGACGACGGACTCGTCGTCGGTACCTTCGTCCATCACGGCTTCGACGAGGAGGCAGTCGCCGTCGAGTGGATCGCCCAATCGGCCGAGTGCCATGGAGAAGCCGCGTTCGGTTTCGGTGTCGCGCCAGTCGTCGGCGCGAACGATGGCGGCGGACATGTCGACCGGGGGTACGTCGCGGTGGCGTCGCATCCGGACGGTCACGCCGCCGCGTCGTACGCGCGTGACTGCCTGGCGCACGGGGCGCATGTCGCGTCCGTTGAGATTGAATTCGCGCGTACGCAGGATGGCTTCGTCGCCGAGTTGCAGGACGTTGAGTCCAGCCCGCTTGTAGGCGGTTGCGCCGGTTTCGCTGGCACCCATGACGGCGGTGGCCCAGCCGTACTGCGACGCCAGGTCCTGCCACGCTTCGATCGCATGCGGCCAGGCTTCCGGATCGCCGATCGGATCGCCGCTGGCGAGGCAGACGCCGATCTCGACGCGGTAGGTGACCGCGGCTTTCCCGCTCGGAGCGAAGATCGCTGCCTTGTCGCGTCGGGTGGCGAAGTAGGCGAGGGAATCGTCGGCGCCGAAACCTTGGATGAGACCGCGGATCGCTGATTCGTCGTTGCCCGTGAGTGCGTTGTTGGAACGTTGGGCGCGGAAGAGCGTGATGACGGCAGCGAGGAGTGCGATAGCACCGAGGAGACCGAGGATCGTATTCACGAAGGCATGCGGATGACCGTCGAAGACTTCGTTGTCGACCGCCGCCGCAGCGGTGACGCGGTTGATCGCCCACGCAAAACGCTGATCTTCCGGAAGTGTGCCTGGGAAGAGTTCGACCAGTCCCCAGCCCAACAGGGTGGCGATTGTCAAACCGCCGATCAGGACGCCGAGAGCTTTCCAGCCGGCACCGCGTCGTACGCGAGTGTAGAACTCGGGACGGGCCGCGATCAGAATTCCGATGACGACCAGCAGCACGACAGCAGCGACAGCATTGTTCGGATTCTTGTCGGTGATCGTGAACAGAATGTTGCTCAGAGCGATCACGGACAGATAGACCGTCAACAGCCACCACGCGATGCGCTTGCGACTGGCAAGTGCGGCAGCAAGAAGACCGACGACGAGCGCCCACGACAAGCTCGTATCCGGTGCGTCGAAGTAGTAGTTGTCGATGTATTCGCGTGGGACCCGGACGATATGACGCAGCGTCGGCGACAGGCTCCACAGGAAGACGAGGACGGAGAAGACTCCGAGGATCAAGCCTGAGATATGCGGGACCTGGCTCAGTCGCCCCGACTGGAAGCGGCGTGCCTTTCGCGGATTCTCCGGCGGAGTTTCAACCAACTCCGCGGTTGTATCCGTTATCTCGCTGATAGGTGCCATCGAGCTTCCTCCCATACCGGTCGATCAGTCTCACTGTTCAGTGTGGCCGTTCATGTCCGGTTTTGTGTGAGGAGCAGAATGATTGCCATGAGCGCCAACATTCCCGCTGTACCGATCCGCGACGAAATGATCCGTCTCGGCCAGTTCCTCAAGCTCGCCAACCTGATCGAATCCGGCGCAGAAGCCAAGGAAGTCATCGCCGACGGCATGGTGTCGGTCAACGGAGAGGTGGAGGACCGTCGCGGGCGTCAGCTGCGTGACGGTGATGTAGTCGAGATCGGCGGGATGGCCGCCAAGGTGGAAGCTCCCGCCTGATCTCGAGCTCCACTTCTAGCTTTCGCGGACGACTACCCCGTCCTGGTCGCTGTAGACAATTTCACCGGGATTGAAGGTGACGCCGCCGATTTCGACGGGCACGTTCTTTTCGCCCGAGCCGGTCTGTGTGCTCTTGCGCGGGTTGGTGCCGAGCGCTTTGACGCCGATGTCGAGGGTGCGCAGGATTGCGGAGTCACGGACGGCGCCGTTGACGATCACTCCGGCCCAGCCGTTGTCGACTCCGCGGCCGGCGATGATGTCGCCGACCAGTGCGGTGTGGATACTCGCATCACCGTCGACGACGAGGACGCCGCCGTTGCCCGGTTCGCTGAGGGTCTGCTTCACCAGCAGGTTGTCCTGGAAGCACTTGATGGTGGTGATGGGGCCGGCAAAGACCTCACGTCCACCGAACTGGGTGAACTGCGTGTCGCAGCTACGGATGTCTGGTCCAATTTCGTCGGCAAGGTCAGCAGTGGCTACAGGCTCGGTCATGCACGACAGAATAGTCGCCGGCGAGAAATTGGCTTCTACGACTGGGTGCGAAACGTCTCCCAACACATAGTTTTCGGAACGACCTTCCGATAATCTTGCCGAGAATTATTCGATTCCACCGCAGCTGACGACTAGGAGTGTTCTGTGACGATTTTCGCGATTTTGGATGTGCGGTTGAAGAAGGAGAGCCTTGATACCGCGCGCGAGGTGTTCGGGCGAGTTTTGGCTGAAACCCGTGCTTTCGAGGGTTGCGAAGGCGTCGACGTGGTGATCGATGCAGAGGACGAAACGCACTGGTTGTGCGTCGAGAAGTGGGCGTCTGCCGAGGCTGATGCCGCTTACCGCGAATGGCGCGCGGGTCCGGGAGCTATCAAGGATTTGGGACCACTTCTCGCCGGTGCACCCGGTCTGGGTAAGTACGAACTGGAATCCACGATCTAACTTTTTTGGGGCGTTTCCTTCGCGATCTGTGCCGAAGGAAGCGCCCCATTCTTGTCTTACGAGTGCTGCCGCGTCACGCTTGGGCTTGCTCACTCGACTTCACGTGCTTGACGGGACACCCCGTGGGGAATGTGCCGAGTTGATCGACCTTGTAGCCGGCTGGGTAGCTGCGGATATTCGGAAGATCGTGGGCGAATTTCCGGGTGGTGCGCGGTGGGAAGAATCGCAGCAGGCGGCCGCGAGCTTTGAGTGCACCGCGGGAGAGCGCACGAACCACCGCGGGTGGGCGCTTGTACCCGAAGGCCTCGAGAAGGTGATCGTCCATGAGTGAGTAGGCGAATGCCTTGATCAGGGGCTTCGGCGCCAGGTTGTTAGGCGGGAACGTGCACATGAGTTCAAGTGTTGAGTCGGCAACCGCCCTGGCGCCCGGATCGAACGAAAAGTGTTCGCGCTCATACTCGTCCAAGAGCGTCGCGAATCCGTCGTAGGTGGTGGGCATGTCCTTGATGTTCATGTGACGGCCGAGTTCGCGGTAATAGAAGGTGGATCCGGCTATTTCGTTGGGTGTCAACGGGCGCCAACCGTACGACTCGAGCCAGCGCACCGGAGTGACGACAAAAGTGGCCAATACGTATCGCATGTCGTCGTTGGAGATGTCGTACGAACCGTGCATCTGATTCATCCGGCGAACACTCGATCGACCTTCGTCGCTGCTCAGGCCGTGCTCGAGGACTGCATCGAGAATAAGGCTGGTGTCGTCGTATCGTTTCTGGACCCTGTCGGTGAATTCACCCGTGGAGAAGAGCAAATTGCCGATCGACGGCACCGCGTAGGTGCGGAACAGCGCAAAACTGAGAGCCTGGTTGATGTCCCAGGGAAACTCTTGAGCAGCAAGAATGCGAGACATCTCTTCGTAGTCGTTTTCGGGATCGAGTTGATCCGTGCGCGTGCGAAGGTCGTAGCGCTTCATGTGAACACTCCCATGGCTTCGGTGTGAGCTGTGCCACCGAGAGTAGTTCTGACAACGCATGTTGTCTAGAGGTGTCGAATTGCCACTGTTCGGTCGTTTCGGGTGTTGTACCAGGGGTATCCGATCAGGGAGTTGTCGACCCGAGGAGTTTCCATGAGTATCTCCCGTACTGCCCGAATCCTGGCAGCCGTAGGTTTGCCGATCGTTGCGTCACTCGCATACGTGGGCACCGCTTCGGCGGATCCACCGCATCCGTTCGGTGGTGCTGCCGTCACCATCGGTTGCCCCAACCAGGGATCACTGGCATCGATGACCGGTCTCACGGGGCAGTCCGGACCCGAAGCTAATCCGCCGATCGCAAAGGGGGACATACGCTTCGAGTCCTTCCCGGCGGCAGCACCGATACCGGCCGCCGGGCAGGTCACGGTCGCTTGGGTCAACACCGACACCGGTAAGGCCGGAATCGTCGATTTGATGGGGACGTACCCCTATCTGTCGGCGACGGTGAATACCGGTGTCGGCAACGTTGTTGCGACCGCTTTCGGTTCCATCAACTGGGGCAGCAGCCCTATCTGCCAAAGCAATCCGACGATCGGCCGGTTTATCGCATAGCGATTTCCGGTAGGCAGCGCTCGAGTTCGGCCGGCGTGTAGAAGAAGCTTCCGCTCGCTACCGGCGTGCAGGGCGCGGCAAACGCGGTTTCACGCTCGTTGTAGAGCATGCGAACCAGTTGCGCGTTGTCCGGTCCGGCAAAGACGTCCCACTGGATGTTGGCGCCCATCGGGCTGACTTGCTCGCCGCGCCACGGGTTGTTGTCGTACGTGTACAGGGTGCCTTCGGGCTGCGCGACCGTGCTGCCGGGTAGCTTCAGCAGCGCTGCAAAGGGGATGATCGTCTCGGCATGCGCAAATCGAAAGTCGGCTCCGGGCAAGGAATCTGCGCCTGAATGTTGTTTGAGCCCCGCCAGGAATTCGTCGCGGAGCACCGTCGCCATCCGGTAGGTGACGTCCTCACCGGCAAATCCCGGACCCTTGGCGTAGAAGTCCTCGGCGTCGTTGGTGTACGCCAGCCACTGAGCGTCGTCCTGGTCGATGAAGCGACCGAAGTTCCAGTCGCCTTCCTCGGACATACCCGGGGTGATGATGTACGTGTTGTAGAGCATGTACGCGGCGTCGACCTCGTTGTTGATCTCCTCCGAGCCCTTGCCGCGGTCGACGAGTGAGAACTCGCCGGCGACAAGACGATCCACGAAGCCCTTCGAGTACAGCTTCTCCATCATGTGACGTGACACGTCGCGAGTGCGAGGCAGGTTCTCGATCTGCTCGTCCACTACTTCGAGGCGAGGATCGGAATCCTCGTATTCCTTGTAGTCCGCGTTCAGATCGGAATCGTGGAAGTAGAGCACTTCCGGATCAGACGTGACGGCTCCGATATTTCCGGCGACGGCCGGGAAGGCGGTGCTCACGCCCTGGGCGAAGTTGGCGGCACTGTCCACTGCGCGGTCCACACCCGAGGACGTCAGGGTGATCGAGCCGTCCTGCCTGGCGATTGCGTCGAATAGTTGTGGAAGGCGTTCCGTCACACGGGCACCCATCTCGCGATGCTCGGTGATGCCGAGGCCGCTCAGATTGCCGTAGCCCAACGTCTGGTTGGCCGCCATGAGTTCACGAAGTACGGGGCCGAACTCCTTACCGACGGGAGTTAGAGCGTTCTCGGCTTCGGCGATCTCCCAGAGTTGCAGGCTCAGGTCGTCGTACTTCAGGCTCGAGAGCGCGCGGGAACCATGACGTGCAACGCTTTCCGTGTACACGGGAGTGAAACCGGCCGGCACGGCCTGGAGTCCGCCGATAGTCTGTCCTGGTGAATACGGCGTCTTGGACGTGAAGCCCCCGACGGCAGGTGTACCTGTCTCGATAGAACCAGTGCCGAGAGAACCTGTGTCGAATGAACTGAAGGGTGTTGCGCCGGCAACTGCCGAAGTGCCGGTCGTGACAAGCATGAGTCCGACAGCGCCTGCGGCCGCCAGCAAACCGAAGCGGGGGCTTCGCATGTGATGATTCCTTTCTGCTCGCGCCGATATGGCACGACGAACAGGAAGTTAGATCGGCTAAGCGTCCGTAAGTGGCCATAGGACAGGCGTCCAGGTGGCCGCAGGGTTAAAACTCGGATTCACATGGCCAGCCCGGCTACGCTTTTGGCAAACAGCACGGTTGCCGCGACGAGGATGATGTAGGTGGTTGCGCGACTCAAGAGCGCCAGAGAGATCCGCCGCGCCAGGTACGAGCCGAGCAGATGTCCACACACCAGCAGTGGAGACAATGCGACTGCGGCGAGCAATTCGCTTCCGGTAACACCGATCTGGAACTGGAGAGCGATAAGCGTCGCCGCGGCCATGACAAGAAAGATCGTCGACAACGTAGATCGCAGGGCGGCAGCATCGTTCGGCCGATAGGTCAGCGACAGCGGCGGACCGGGCATCGCGGCCAGTGCGCCCATGAACCCGGCCGCGGCCCCGGCGCCTGCCAGGGTTCGCCGCGATCCGGTGATGGATTTGCCCGCGAGCATCGCGGCTCCCGCTGCCAGCGCGAGAACTGCCACCAGGAGTTGAACCGACGCCGTATCGACGCGTTGGATGAACCACAGGCCTGCGGCGATACCGGGAATCATTGTGACGGTCGCGATTTTGACCGTGCGAGTGTCACAGTGCCCGCGTTCTCGCGCCGCCACCATCAGCATCATCGGAATGGTGAGAATCAGTAGCGGGGCTGGAACAAGCCACGGGGCTATCAGAATCAGGGCGGGTCCGGCGATCAAGCCGAAACCCGAGCCGGTTGCCGATTGAATCGCCGAAGAGGCAACAAGTACGCAGGCAACCAGGAGAAGAATCACAATCCCATTCTCTGGGCAATCTGGCACTGACGGAAGATCCAGATCGTGGGAGCATTAATGGGGCCAGAATCAGGAGGAGCCGGTTGCGATCACACGAAAATCTCGGAGAGTTTCTCGAGGGCAGGTCGGAGTATCTCGACTCGGCCACCAACACGCCGATGTACCGGCGCGTCCGGGCCATGCTCGAAGACCTACTTGCACGTGGAGTGTTCGACGGTGGTCGACCCATGCCGTCCACCCGCTACCTGGCGCAGGAACTCGGTGTTTCCCGAAACACGGTGGCAGCGGCCTATGACGAACTGATAGCGCTCGGAGTTATCGAGAGTCGTCCTCGCAGTGGTCTTTACGCGGCGGCCCCGCTCACTCGAACACCTTCGGCAGAGTCGTCGCCGGCCGCTGCGGCAGTTGACTGGTCCACGTTGCTCCAGCCCCGCGAGAGCGTCGAGTTCACCCGCACGCTTGGGTATCCCGACGCGTTCGACTACCCGTACCCGTTTATCAGTTCTCAGCCCGAACTGCGCTCCTTCCCGGTCCGCGGTTGGTTGCGCGCGGCGAGTGAGGCGATGACGGGCCCGCATCTGCGATACAGCGTGCGTGACGCTGTCGATCAGGACGACCCATTGCTGGTGGAGGCGCTGCGCAAGGAGATTCTCCCGTCAAGAGGCATCGAAGCAGCGGCCGACGAGATATTGGTGACCAGTGGAACCCAGCAGGGTTTGTCGCTGATTGCCGACGTCCTGTTGCGACCCGACAAGATCGTGGGGTTCGAGAACCCCGGATACCTCGACGCCATGCACATTTTCAAGCGCTCCGGTGTGGAACTGTCCCCCATTCCGGTTGACGGCCGCGGCGCGGTGTTCGACCGCTCGACCGTCTTCGATGCCATGTACCTCACTCCGAGCCATCACCACCCCACCAACGTCACATTGAGCCTGCCTCGCCGCAAGTTGCTTCTCGAATTGCTGGAGGAGAGAAACGGTTTTGTGATCGAAGACGACTACGACAGCGAATTCCGCTTTCGTGGGAGGCCGACTCCTTCCCTCAAGTCCTTGGGAGACAACCGCCGGGTGATCTACCTCGGTTCCTTCTCGAAGTTTCTCTCGGCCGGCCTGCGCATCGGGTACATCGTGGCAGATCCGCCTGTCATTGCGGCACTTCGAGCGGAACGGCACCATCGAACCAAACATCTTCCGGGACATATCCAGCGGTCGCTGGCGTTGTTCATCATGTCCGGTGACTACCACAAGGTGTTGCGCTCGCATCGCCGTCGGCTCAAGCAGAACTGGGAAATCATCACGAACTCGATCAACAAGTACATGCCAAGAGTTGAGACGCCGTCGTTTCCTCCGGGCGGTGTCAGTGTCTGGTACACCGGCCCGGAGGATCTTGACGCTGCCGAACTCACGGAACGTGCAGCCCTGCAGGGAATCCTGGTGGCCGACGGCTCGCGCTACTTCTTTCCAGGGACAGGTTCCCGAAACTGCCTGCGACTGGGTTTCGGTTCGATAGACCAGAATTCGATCGAACCGGGGATCGCTCTGCTCGGCGGAATCGCTCACCGGCTACTGGACGAATCTCGCCGGATCAGTGAGTGAGGCCCCGCGCTCGGTGAGCCCGGGCGACGCGACCGACCGCCAGGGTCATCGCGGCGCGCCGTAGCGTGGTGCCGGTAGCTCTGGCCTGATCCAGTACCGCAGCCCAGGCCGCAGTCATCCGATCATCGAGTCCCCGTTCTACTTCGGGGAGAGTCCACCAGTAACCCTGTTGCGCCTGAACCCATTCGAAGTAGGACACGACTACACCGCCGGCGTTGGCCAGGATGTCCGGGACCACTAACACCCCGGCTCGCTCGAGTACGTCGTCGGCCTCGGCGGTGGTGGGCCCGTTTGCGCCCTCCACGACAATTCGTGCCTGGATGCGATGTGCGTTGCCGCCGTGGATAACACCCTCAATCGCAGCGGGAACCAGGAGGTCGACCTCGAGTTCGAGAACGGCATCCGGGTCGATCGGCTGACCTCCGGGGAAGCCTGCGACGGAACCGTGCTCGGTGACGTGGGCACGCAGAGAGGGAAGGCTCAATCCGTCGGCGTTGTGCACCGCACCGAATCTGTCACTGACAGAGATGATTCGGACTCCCGCATCGGCGAGGTAGTCGGCCGCGTCGGCTCCCACCTTGCCGTATCCCTGGACGGTGGCAGTGGCCGAGCGCGGTTCTACACCTTCTCTTTTCAGTGCCAACAATGCAATGTGCGCAACTCCGCGTGACGTCGACGTCCGACGGCCGAGCGAGCCGCCGAGATCAAGCGGCTTGCCCGTCACCACACCGGGCACACCGCGTCCCCGAGTTACGGAGTAGGCGTCCATCATCCACGCCATGGTCTGCTCGTCGGTTCCGATGTCAGGAGCGGGAATATCGTTGTCCGGCCCGATAACCGGTGAGATGCCCTGGGTATACGTTCGTGTCAGACGCTCTAGTTCGGCCGGGGAGAGAGTCAGGGGATCGACGTCCACCCCACCTTTTGCCCCGCCGTACGGAATATCGAGGAGCGCGCATTTCCACGTCATCCACATGGCGAGAGCGCGCACTTCGTCCAGATTCACGCCGGCGCTGTATCGGATTCCGCCCTTCGCCGGCCCGCGCGCGATGCTGTGCTGCACGCGGTATCCGGTGAACACTTCGACGTCGCCGTTGTCGCGGACCAGGGGAACGCTGACAGTCGTCTCGCGTCTGGCGGACCCGAGGATGCGGTGCAGGCCGTCCGGGTAGCCCAGGGCCGCCGCGGCCTCCGCGAGTTGTGTGCGCGCGTCGTCGAGCGCACTGGTGTGGACGGCCGACGTTGTCACCGGGGACCGTCGTAATAGGAATCGGCTACGTCGAGAGCAGTGTCGAGCATGGCGAGTGCGGCGTCGACCTGCGTCGGCGTCACGGTGCACGGCGGGACGACGTGGATGCGGTGGTAGTTGTTGAAGACGAGCAGTCCGGCGTCGCGGGCGGCGGCCATCGTCTGGCCGATCGCGGCGTTGGTGCCGCCGTACGGCGACAGTGGCTCCCGCGTCTCGCGGTTCGTGACGAGATCGAGTGCCCAGAAGACTCCGAGACCGCGGACGTCCCCGATGCTCGGGTGCTTGTCGGCGAGAGCTCGTAGGCCCGGTCCGAGCGACGTGCGACCGATGAATTCGGCATTCTCGACTATGCGTTCCTCGTGCATCGTGGTGATAGTGGCCACGGCTGCGGCGCAGGCAAGTGGGTGGCCGGAGTACGTCATGCCGCCGGGGTACGGACGCTCGGCAAACGAGTTGTAGATCTTCTCGCCGACGATGACTCCGCCCAGGGGCACGTAACCGGAGTTCACACCCTTGGCAAAGGTAATGAGGTCGGGAACGACGTCGTAGTGGTCGATTGCCAGCCAGGCACCCGTGCGGCCGAAGCCGGACATGACTTCGTCGCAGATCAAGACGATGCCGTATCGGTCGCAGATGTCACGGACACCCTTCAGATATCCGGGCGGCGGCGGCATGATTCCGGAGGTGCCCGGAACGGATTCGACGATGATCGCGGCAAACGCGGCCGGACCTTCGAAGCGGATCAGAGTTTCGAGGTGTTCGAGAGCTCGCTCACATTCCTGTTCCTCTGTCTCGGAACGAAATTCGGACCGATACAGGAACGGTCCATGGAAATGAACGACGCCCGAGTTTCCGTAATCGTTCGGCCACCGACGGTGATCGCCCGACAGATTGATCGTCTCGGCAGTAGCGCCGTGGTACGAGCGGTAGGCCGAAAGGATCTTGTACCGACCGGTATGCAAGCGTGCCATGCGAATTGCGTGCTCGTTGGAATCTGCGCCGCCGCTGGTGAAGAACACCCGGTCCATACCCTCGGGTGAAATCTCGGCGATCAGACGGGCTGCCTCGGACCGGGCCTCGTTTGCGTGCGCCGGCGCGATGGTGCAGAGCTTTGCAGCCTGCTCCTGTACCGCCGCGACAACCTTGGGATGCTGGTGACCGACGTTCGTGTACACGAGCTGCGACGAGAAGTCGAGGTATTCCCTGCCGTCGCCGTCCCACAGATAGCAGCCGTCGGTGCGCTCGACCACCATGGGCTGCAAGGACTTCTGTGCCGACCATGAGTGAAAGACGTGTGCGCGATCCAACTCGTACGTGCGTTGTGACGTGCTGATTGCGGGAGCTGCCATGGCAGAAACCTCCTGATCGAGGGTTGGAACTTCTTCAGTCCACTCAAGGATGGGGAATGGTTGTGGTCCTGCGCCAGATCCAGATTCGAGGGCATCTCCTGGGGCCAGTTACACGATGGAACTCTTGCGTTAACACGAGACGGCTACGTTACGACTGGCCCGAGAAATTCACTACGCAGGTGGCACTGGAGTGGGTGCCAGATCACGAGCACACTGGTGAGCAGTTCATTCATTGCCGTCGGGATCTCGAGTCTGCGGATCTCTCAGGGCCGAAACATCATTCATCGAGGAGTTCACAACTATGTCCGTCATGAAAGCTCCAGTTGCCGTGGTCACCGGGGCCAGCAGCGGCATCGGTGCCGCTACGGTGCGCCACCTCGTCAAAGAGGGTTTCGACGTGGTGATGGGTGCACGCAGAATGGACCGACTCGAGGAGTTGGCACGCGAAACAGGTGCTCGCGCTCTGTCTCTCGATGTGACGGACGTCGAATCCGTCGACGCCTTCTGTGACGCGATCGAGCGGTGTGACGTGCTGGTCAACAATGCCGGCGGCGCATTGGGAGCCGACAGTATCGCCGACACCGACGAAGCCGACTGGACCGCGATGTTCGACGTCAACGTGCTCGGTGTACTGCGCGTCACACAGCGACTTCTCCCGCGCCTTCGTGAAAGCGGAAACGCTACTGTCGTCACCATCGGGTCGATTGCCGGACGCGAGCCGTACCTCGGCGGCGCTGGGTACAACGCCGCGAAACATGCTGTGACAGCGCTTACTCGGGTTCTGCGCCTCGAACTGCTCGGTGAACCCATCCGTGTCTGCCAGATCGATCCCGGCATGGTGGAGACGGAGTTCAGCATGGTGCGCTTCGGTGGCGACAAGGAGCGCGCCGACGCGGTGTACGCCGGCGCCGATCCGTTGACCGCGGACGACATTGCGGAATGCGTTGCCTGGGTTGTGACCCGACCGAGCCGAGTCAACGTCGACTCGATGCTTGTACTGGCTCGCGACCAGACCTCAGCTCAGCGAGTGCACAGGAGGACGGCATGACCACAACTGCTTCGCCGGGTTCAACTGTTTCAGCAAGTTCTACCGAAGTCGCGCCGGCGCCCCCTTTTCCGCCCGCAGTGTCTGCGAAGAAGCGCACACCGATCTTCACACCGGAACGGTTGCGCTCCATCGGAGTTCGGATTGCGGCCCTGGTTGTGTTCCTCGTGGTGTGGTGGGGTATTACCGCAGCCGGTGTGATCGACGAGTTATTCCTTCCTTCACCAGGTTCGGTGTGGGATGCGTTCATTCGGGCCAACACCTGGCATCAGGTGGCGCCCGGCGTCGACCGCGAGGTGCTCGGTGAACAGAACTACTTTCTCTGGGAACACCTGATTGCCAGTGGGCAGCGCATAGCGGCAGGCGTCGGCGCGGCCGTGATCGTAGGCCCCCTGATCGGTTTTGCGATGGGAATGTCGGTCCCGATCCGAACCTTCGTGGAGCCGTACCTGAACTTCCTGCGTGCGTTGCCGCCGCTCGGTTACATCGGCCTGCTGATCGTCTGGTTCGGCATCGGCGACACGTCGAAGATCTGGCTGCTGTTCCTCGCAGCCTTCCCGCCGATCGCGATAGCGACACTCAACGGCGTCACCTCGGTGAAGGTCGATCAGATCAACGCCGCTCGAGCTCTGGGTGCGAGCCGCACTCAGGTGCTCACCAATGTGGTCTTTCCGTCGACGTTGCCGGAAGTGATCAACGGTATTCGAATAGCGGTCGGCTTTGCATGGACCACCGTGGTGGCCGCGGAACTCAACAACGGCATTCCCGGTATCGGCGGGTTGGCCTATCTTGCGGGCACGCAGCTCAATACACCACTCACGATCGCATGCATCATCGTGATCGGTTGCGCCGCACTTGTTCTCGACTCCGCGATCAAGGCAATCGGAACACTCGTAGCACCATGGAAGGGTAAGGCATGACCGGTCAGTCGAGGCGTATTGCAATCGCGGTGGTTTCCGCTGCAGCTCTGGGAACAACTTTGACGGCGTGTGTGGAAACGGGTCGCGGTGAGATGAGCCGTTCGATGGACAGTTCGGTGAGTTGTCCCGTCACAGTGGATGAATCGGTGACTACGTCGGCGCGGATCGGGTATCAGGATATTCCGAACGGTGATCTGATCGTCAAGGATCAGGGACTGCTCGAGGCGTGTATGCCCAACGCGGACATCACGTGGAGCAAGTTCAGTTCCGGTCAGGATGTAGTGCAGGCCTTCGGTTCCGGAAGCCTGGATCTGGGAACCTTGGGGTCGAGTCCGGCAACAATGGCGTTGTCGGCACCGCTGAACATCCCGATGCAGGTCGTGTGGATTCAGGACGTGATCGGTGAAGCCGAGTCGCTGGTTGTCAAAGACCCGTCGATCACCACGTTGGAAGGGTTGAAGGGCAAGAAGATCGCGACTCCGTTCGGTAGTACGTCGCACTACAGTCTGCTTGCAGCCCTCGGAGCGGCAAACATGACTGCCGATGTCACCCTCATGAGTCTGAAACCGGACGCGATGCTCGGAGCGTGGCAGGGTGGACAGATCGACGCGGCCTGGGTGTGGGATCCGACGCTGTCGAAGCTGACGGCCGACGGTCACATCATCATGAGTAGCGCCGATGTTGCGGCACAGGGTGCGCCCACGTTCGATCTTTCGGGTGCCACCACTGAATTCGTCTCTGCCAATCCGGAATTCATGCTCATGTGGACCAAACTGCAGGATTACGCAGCCGGCCGGATCAATGCCGATCCCACTGGTGCTGCAGTATCGATGTCCGCTCAACTCGGTATTGCCCCCGACGTCATCAAGCCGCAGTTGGCGGGCTACACGTACCTCTCGGCGGCGGAGCAAGCCGGCCCCGCCTTCCTCGGCGGCGAGTTTACTCAGAGTCTTTTCGGCACTGCGGAATTCCTGCTCCAGCAGGGAAACATCGACGCAGTAAGCCCCAGCAGTACCTACGCCGAGGGAATCTACTCGGACGCAGTGACGAAAGTGGGCCAGTCATGACAAGCACGGCTACAGATCTCAGCACTCGCGTCGTACTCACCGAGGTTCGGAAGGAGTACGTCACCGCAGGTGAATCGGTACTCGCGCTGGCCCCCACCAGCTTGACCTTCGAACCGGAAGAATTTGTCTGCCTCGTCGGACCGTCCGGTTGCGGCAAGACGACGCTCCTGCAGATGCTTGCCGGTTTCCAGGCGCCGACCGAGGGAACCATCATGGTCGGGAACACTCACATCAAGGGGCCGGACCCGGATCGTGGTGTGGTGTTCCAGCAAGCAAATCTGTACCCGTGGCTGTCGGTGCGGAAGAACGTCGAGTTCGGGCTGAAGATGCGGGGAGTTCCTCGTGCCGAGCGTGCCGCCGAGGCCGATCGGATGCTGGAAATGGTCGGCTTGGAGTTGTATGGTGACCGTAAGCCGTACGAGCTTTCCGGTGGCCAGCAGCAACGCTGCCAGATTGCCCGTGTTCTTATCACCGACCCGCGAATTATTCTGATGGACGAGCCTTTTGGCGCACTCGACGCCATGACCCGCGAGAAGTTGCAGCTCGAACTGCTCGACTTGTGGCGCGAGCGTCGTAAGACGGTCTTCTTCGTCACTCACAGTGTGGAGGAGGCGATCTTCCTCGGAACCCGAGTGATTGTGATGGGCGCCAGGCCAGGTCGGGTTATCTACGACCGCAAGGTGTGGTTCAAGGGTGACAATCGCGAACCCGTCGACACCGCTATCCGTTCGACCCCCGAGTTCGTGGCGATGCGTGACGAAGTCGCAGCCAAGATCTACGAGGCGCAAGGTTTGATCGGCGCAACGGTTGCGTTGCACTGACTTTCACTGCACTGACTTTCACTGCACTGACTTTCACTCATCTGGAGGAGTTTTCGTGAAGCTCGACCGCAAGAAACGTCTGATCCGAGTGTCCAGTGGAGCTCTGGCACTGTGTGCGGCTGCATCAGTAGCGGCCTGTTCTGCCCCGGCGTCCGCTGAAGGTTCACTGTCCTTTGGAGACCCACAGGCACCACAGCTGTCACCGGGAACTCTGATCACCGCACACAACCTCACCGAATCTGCCGCACTGCCCAGCGCTGCGAAGAATGAACGCATTACCTATATGTCCCAAAGCGCTTCGGGCGAACCGATTCTCGTCTCTGGTGTTGTTGCCATCCCCAAGGCGCCAGCGCCGGCGGGCGGCTGGCCGGTGATCAGTTGGGCACACGGCACAACCGGTGTTGCCGATGCCTGTGCACCGTCGGCGGATACTCCCGCCGGTCCGGTTCACGACTACCTGTCGGTGGTCGACCAGACGCTCGACCAGTGGGTCAGCAGTGGGTACGTTGTGGTCCAAACCGATTACGAGGGTCTCGGTACTCCCGGCGGGCACTCGTACATGAACGGAACCAGCGCTGCCAATACCGTGACAGATATCGTTCGAGCCGCTCGGCAGGTGGACGACCAGGTTGGTAAGGACTGGTTTGCGATGGGCCACAGCCAAGGCGGGCAGGCAGCGGCTTTCACGTCGCAGATCGGCAAGGATCGGGCACCGGAACTGAATCTGAAGGGCGCGGTATCGATAGCCCCCGGAAACGGCACCGCCCAGATCCCGGAATTGGTTGCTACGGGAAATCAGGCTATGGCTGGGGGAGTGCCGTTTGTTCCGGTCATCCTGCTGGGCGTCCAGGCCGTTGATCCGTCTGTAGTTCCTGAAGACTTGCTGTCGGATCAGGCTCAGCCGCTCCTCGAAGCTGCCCGGACGGGGTGCCTGGCGGCAGTGCGTGCGGTACCCACTGTCCCCGTTGATCAGATCTTCCGTGAGGGTGCAGATCTGACGGCGTTGACGGCAAACCTGAACGAGCAGGAACTGTCGACCGTGACCCCGAAGGTGCCTACGTTGTTCGCGCAGGGAACCACGGATGTTCTTGTCTCGGTGGCAAGTACATCCGGTGCCGTCAAGGATTACTGCGCCAAAGGCTCGGACATCGAGTTCAAGACTTACGAGGGTGCCGATCACCGCGGAGCAATCGCGGCGTCCTACAACGATGCGATGGACTTCACGACAAGGATGCTCGCGGGCGGAGAGGTGAACCCCGGGGCGTGCTGACCGCGCTAAGGTCGAGCGCTACATCAACGACCGTGACGCTTTTCGTAGTCCTCACGAGTGCGATCGGCGCGGCGCTGGGCTTTCTCGTTCATCAGTTCGGGGTCCAGGCCGTGACTCTGAAGTCGGTGGCGGCGGTAGATGTTGCCCAGCGCCACGACAAAATAGGCCAGCGGAATGAGCAGTAGCGCCATCATTGCGAGAGGGATCCAGATGGGCCCCGGAATCAGAAGAAACAGCAGGAGGATGAGCGTCGCCGGCACGGTGAAGCGAACGATGTAGCGAACCTGGGCGCCCGGTCCGACTAGATCGTTCCGAACCCAATCCTGGTACCTGTCGGGGAGTGTCTTGCCCAGAAGGTATCCGCAGTACTGGAGGAAATTCGGGCGGGTCGATTCAGCCATACCTCCAGGGTAGTTGCCGGGAATGGCAGATTTACCCCGGTGCCTGGAAAGTGCGGCGATAGGCGCTCGGCGAGACACCGAGCGTGTCACTGAGGTGCTGACGCATCGATGTGGCGGTCCCGAATCCGGTGCGGGCCGCGATCGTGTCGATCGAGAGATCGGTTTCTTCGAGTAGTTCGCGGGCGTGATCGATGCGCCGAGCGGTGAGCCAGCGGTTCGGTGTTGTCCCGACCTCGTCGCGGAATCGACGACTGAAGGTGCGGACGCTCATGTTGGCGTGATTCGCGAGGTCCGTCAGAGTGATCGGTTCCCGGAGATGCTCGAGAGCCCAATGCCGAGCGGCGGCAGTCGATTCGGAAGGTTTGTCGGCAAGTGGGCGTCGAATGTACTGGGCTTGCCCACCGTCGCGCCACGGCGGTACGACGCATCGCCGGGCGACGGTGTTCGCCACTTCCATGCCGTGATCGCGCCGCACGATGTGGAGGCACAGGTCCACGCCTGAGGCCACTCCGGCGGAGGTCAGGATGTGGCCCTCGTCGACGAACAGGACGTCGGGGTCCACCTTCACCTTGGGGTAGATGCGCTGGAAGTGATCCGTGTTGCGCCAGTGAGTGGTGGCCCTCAAGCCGTCGAGCAGGCCGGCCGCGGCCAGAACGTACGAGCCCGTGCAGATCGATACAAGCCGCGTTCCGGGGCGGATGTGTTCGAATGCTGCCGCCAACTCGGGGGACAGGTAACCGTCCTCGTATGCGGGACCAAGTTCGTACGACGCCGGAATGACGACGGTGTCCGCAGTGGCGAGTAGTTCACTGCCGTGGTCGACGGTGATACTGAAATCGGCATCCGTTTGCACGGGCCGACCATCGACAGTGCAGGTGAGGATCTCGTACAGAGGCTTGTCCTCGGCGTCGACCGCGCGTCCGAAGATGCGCGCCGGGATGCCGAGCTCGAAGGGAATGACACCGCCGAGGGCAAGGACAACAACTCGATGCGGTCCGCTCATGGCCTGATTCTTTCATATATTGGCAATCTGGCCACTGTCGTGGGTTGGCGATGTACAGCAGAATCCTCTTGTGACTTCTGAGACCGCTCTCCCCGAATCGGGCCAACAGCGGGTGCGCCCGCCGCGCTTCCACCGTGCCTGGTCGGTGGCGATCGTGGCCTTCCTGGCGTTGGTCGGTGCTGCCAGTTTCCGTGCGGCGCCGTCCATTCTGATCGACCCTCTACACGAGGATTTCGGCTGGTCACGAGCCAGTATCTCGGCTGCGGTATCGGTGAATCTGGTCCTGTACGGACTCACCTCGCCGTTCGCTGCGGCCCTGATGGAGCGCTTCGGTATCCGCGCTGTTGTCACCTCGGCGCTGGCGTTGATCTCGCTCGGCAGTGGTTTGACGATCTTCATGACGTCGAGTTGGCAGTTGATCCTGCTGTGGGGCGTCTTTGTCGGCCTGGGGACCGGATCGATGGCACTGGCCTTTGTCGCCACCGTCGTCGACCGCTGGTTTGTCGAGAACCGTGGGCTCGTCACCGGCATCCTGACAGCCGGTGGAGCGGCCGGCCAATTGGTGTTCCTGCCCGTCCTGGCAAGGATCGCCGAAACCTACGACTGGAAGAGTGTCGCCTTCACGGTCTCCTTTGCCGCGCTGGCCGTCGTGCCGTTCGTTCTGCTGTTCCTGCGCAACTACCCATCGGACGTCGGGACGACGCCATACGGTGCCCCAGCCGATTACGTCGCGCCCGCTGCGCCGGTTCATCAGCGCGGCGGCGCTGGGGGCCGCGCAATTTCCGTGTTGATCATGGCCTCGAAGACCAAGGTGTTCTGGCTTCTTGCGGGCACTTTCGCGATCTGCGGCGCGAGCACCAACGGCCTGATCGGCACTCACTTCGTTCCGGCGTCGCACGATCACGGCATGCCGATCACCACGGCCGCGTCGCTGCTGGCGTTGATCGGAATCCTCGACATGATCGGAACAATCGCGTCGGGGTGGTTCACCGACCGGGTGGACTCGCGGAAACTGCTCGGCATCTATTACCTGTTTCGAGGAATCTCGCTGCTCTTCCTGCCGCTACTCCTCGCGAACACGGTGAACCCGCCGATGATCGCCTTTGTCATCTTCTACGGACTCGACTGGGTGGCGACGGTCCCGCCGACCGTCGCGCTGTGCCGTCAGCACTTCGGCGCCGACGCTCCCATCGTGTTCGGTTGGGTGCTGGCCTCGCACCAGATCGGCGCGGGACTGGTGGCCTTCCTGGCGGGCCTGATCCGCGATCAGATCGGCTCGTATGACGCGGCCTTCTACGTGGCAGGCGCTCTGTGCGCGATCGCCGCTGTGATGTCGCTGATGATTGCGAAACGCCGTACTGTGATCGGCACCACCGACGGGGTAAGTTATACGTAACTCCAAGAACTACTCACCAGTAGGGGTACCGAAATGCCAGCTCCGTCCGCTGCGACCTTCTCGCGGCTCGCCGAACTGATCGCCATCGACAACGCTGCCGATCGCCCGACGAAGTCCATCACCGAGGTGTTCACCGGCAAGGAGCTGGCGACCATCCCCGTGGGCACCGCCGACGACGCACTTGCCGCCATCGCTCGCGCCCGCGTCGCGCAGAAGGAGTGGGCAAAGCGCCCCGTCCTCGAGCGTGCCGCGATCTTCCATCGCTACCGCGACCTCATCCTCGAGAACCGCGACGCCCTCATGGACATGGCGCAGGCGGAGACCGGCAAGTCGCGCGCGGCCGCGCAAGAAGAAGTTCTCGACATTTCGATGACGGCGCGGCACTACGCGCGCGTCGCCCCGAAGCTGCTGCGTCCGCGCCGAGTATCCGGAATGCTTCCCGGCCTGACCAAGACGGTTGTGCGATACCAGCCCAAGGGTGTTGTGGGCGTCATCTCGCCGTGGAACTACCCGATGACACTGGCGGTGTCCGACGCCATTGCCGCGCTCCTGGCCGGCAACGGAGTTGTGCTCAAGCCCGACAGCCAGACTCCGTACTGCGCTCTTGCCTGCGTCGAATTGCTCTACAAGGCCGGGCTTCCCCGCGATCTCTTTGCCGTTGTTCCCGGCCCGGGCGGCGTTGTCGGAACAACGCTGGTCGAGAACACCGACTACCTCATGTTCACCGGTTCCACCGCGACCGGACAGTTGCTCGGCGAGCAGGCGGGCCGTCGTCTCATCGGGTTCTCCGCAGAACTCGGTGGCAAGAACCCGATGATCGTTCTGGCCGGCGCAGATCTGCGTGAGGTCACCGACGCCGCTGTGCGCGCGTGCTTCTCCAACTCCGGCCAGTTGTGTATTTCCATCGAGCGCATCTACGTCGAAGAGTCCATCGCACCCGAGTTCATCCGGATGTTCGGTGACCGCGTCAAGAAGATGAATATCGGCGCCGGGTACGAATTCGGAACCGAGATGGGCAGCCTCGTCTCCGAAGCCCAGGTCAAGGCTATTTCTTCGCATGTCGACGACGCTGTGGTGAAGGGCGCCACCGTCATTGCCGGTGGAAAAGCCCGCCCGGATATCGGACCGCTGTTCTACGAGCCCACACTCCTCACGGGCGTGCCCGAGGACGCGGAGTGCTACCGCGACGAGACCTTCGGCCCCCTCGTTTCGATCTACCCTGTCAAGGACGCCGAAGAGGCAATCGCCGCTGCAAACGACACCGAGTACGGTCTCAATGCCAGCGTGTGGGCGGGAAGCAAAGCCGCTGGTGAAGCAATCGCCGCGCGAGTGCGCGCCGGAACCGTCAACGTCGACGAGGGCTACGCACCTACCTGGGGCAGCACTGCTGCGCCGATGGGCGGCATGGGCGTTTCGGGCGTGGGACGCCGGCACGGCGCCGAAGGTCTGATCAAGTACACCGAACCGCAGACGGTTGCGACCACTCGAGTCATGAATCTTGGTGGGCCACGCGGAGTTCCGGCCAAGCTGTGGGCCAAGATCATGCCCCATGCCATCAAGATCATGTCCTGGGTTCCGGGTCGGTAGGGGTGCGGGTGGATCGCGCGAGCGCGTACATCGAAGCTACGCCAGACGCAGTCTGGGTTTTGGTCAGCGACCTCGAAGGGATGGGTCGTTTCAGTCCCGAAAATACTGGTGGTGCATGGACTTCCGGAAAGCCGGGCACGGTGGGCGCAACATTCAAGGGCACCAACAAGCATGGTCCGGTGCGGTGGAGCACGCGCTGCACCATTACCGAGGTTGTCGGTGGGCAGAAGTTCGCCTTCGAAGTAGCTGAGTCGAAGGCGCGATGGAGCTTTCTGGTGGAGTCGTCGGGAACGGGGACTCTACTCACCGAGACTCGTGAAATCTTTGCGACTGCGCCCCTGTATGTGCGGATGCTTTCCGGCAGTGGGGTTCTCGGCCGCGACCGCGATCACATCATGGCGGCCGGGATCGACACCACCTTGGCGCGTATCAAGATGCATCTCGAGCAGTAGGAGAACACGCAGTGGGGCCAGTGCGGCCCCACTGCGCATTTCCGATCAGACTGCGGCGTCGGCAATTGCTGTGTAGACGCGCGCCGGTTCCTCGGCAATGCGATTGAGTACGTAGAGCCACCACTCGGTCCCGAAGATTACGTATTCGCGAGTGGTGAAACCGTCGGCCTGCAAAGCGTCCAGTTGCGCAGTTCCCAAGCCGAGCAGCATCTCAAACTCGACGTGTTCCGCAGCCAACGCCGAACCATGTTCTGCTCGAAGTGTTTCGAGGATGTCCTGGTCGTGTGTTGCGATCGCCACGAGATGTCCGGCCTCGACGATCTTCGACGCGTAGGTCAGGTATGCGTCCCGCAATTCAGCACTTCCGCGCGGATATGCGACTGAATCCGGTTCCAGGAAAGCGCCTTTCACCAGTCTGATGCGTCCGGGGCGATCGAGGAGTGTCGCGATGTCCTGCGCTGTTCGGTGCAGTCTCGCCTGAACGGTGACACCGACGTGAGTGAACTGTTCCGATAGCTTGCCGTGAATATCGAGTACAAGACCGGTACGGTCGGAGCCTTCCGCCGAGATCATCAGTTCGGCTCCCGCGCGCTCGGTTGCCTCGGCCAGGCGAACGACGTTGCGGTAACACAACTCCGGATCGACAACGAGACCGATGTGCGACAGGTCGAATGACACGGTGCTGTCGACGCCCGTCTTGCCAATACGATCCGCCAGTTCGACAAACACGTCGGTTTCGGCGTTCGCGACATCAGCGTCACGAACACTCTCTCCGGTGTATTCGATGCTGCCCTTGTGCCCGCGGGCAAAGATCGCCGGCAGCCGATCGAAAGCTTCGTCCATCGTTTCACCGCCGATGTAGCGATCGGCGACTTTGCGCGCAATCGCTGCGGATGCCGGATCGGCCATCGTGCGCTCTTTGAGTGTTTCGTCGAGGGCCATCCGGCGGAGGACGTCGGCGGCCTGGGCTGCGGGGTCAGGATTCACGACGTCAGCCTACGTTCCCGGGCGTGGAAGGAATTTTTTCTTGAACCCTTGCGTTCGATCTATTGTCGATATATCGTCGATACGTCAAACAAACACAAACAGTCCAGGAGGACAACATGTACGCCCCACACAACAACCCAGAAATGCAAGAACGCCGCGAAGACTGCGGACGTGGACACCAGCGCCGGGATCGCGGTCAACGCCGCGGATTCGGCGAAGGCTGGCCTGAAGGTCGCCCAGAAGGTCGACGCGGCGGAAATCCCGAAGGCCGACGCGGCCGTGGCGGCCCTGAAGGACGCGGAGGATTTGGTGGCCGTGGAGGATTTGGCGGTCGCCCGGAGTTCACCGAGGCAAGTGCCGCACTTCGTAACGAGACAGGTTTGCTCCGAGGCGCCGTCGTTGCGGTAGCCACTGGTGGAACGCCCGAGCAGGTAGCTCAGGCTGAGGCGATTCTTGCCGAAGCGCGGCGAGCGCTGTTCGAACTGCTGGCCCAGAAGCCGGCCGAGAAGCCAGCCGAAGCACCCTCTGAAGACCCTGCCGAGACTTCGGCAGAGTGATCACCGCGCTCAGGCGCCGACGGTAACGTCCTCGCTGTTCATGCCGGAGACATGACCGTCGGCGCCCTCTCGCCAGTAGCCGACAACATTGTGCTTGTCGCGGGCGATTCCACGAACTTCCCTCAGGTGCTTACGAATTCGACGGCTTGTTGCGCTTTCGCACGCCACCCAGGCGTAGGTATTCTCAGAAGCGGAGTCAGGGAACTCCACCTTCTCGACAGCATCGAAAAGTGCGCTCGGCGCCTTTCCGAGACCACTCCCCGTGAGCCACGTGTACGTGACTTCGCCGCGAGTGACTAATTCCTGTCGATCCTCTTCCGTTTCGACCTCGATGATCGCGTGTGCGACATCGCCTTCGCGGAGTTCTTCGACAATCCTGCCCAGCCCCGGGAGCCCCGTTGCGTCTGCGACAAGCAGTTGCCAGCGAGGGCCGGCGGGAGCTTGGTAATGGGAGCGCGAACTATCGGACCAGAAGACGCCGAGCAGGTGTCCGGGTTCGGCCCGCAAGGCCCAATCAGCAGCAATACCGCCAGGGTGCACGACGAAGTCGATGTCGAGACGTCGACCCCCGTCGTGCACTTTGCGCACGGTGTAGTGCCGCCACGGCGGTTCGGTCCCGAGCTCGGCCTTGCCGTAGTCGGGATTGTTGAAGAACTCGTAATTCGCTTCTGTTTCGCCGGGTTTGGGGAAGGCGAGGTCGATTCGCTCGTCACCCTGCCCACCGGTCGGCCAATGCCAGTCGCCTTCGGCCTCGATGCTGATCCGTCGCATGTGCGGAGTCAAGGACACGACGGATACGACGCGGGCGGGCTCGCAAAAAGACATGCTTCGACCATAGGGTTTCTGCCTGTCGATGTGGGGACAGATGCTGTCGCAAGGAGGACATAGTCCCGCGCTTATCGGGTTCAGTCTCGGTGGACCGGGCCTTGGCGGGTGGTGGAGCGGCGGCGTCGTTGTTTCGGGTCGATCCCCGACGGTGGGATGAACCACGGTTTGTGATCATCGCCCATTTTGATTTCCCAGATGCCGCGGAACCCGCTGGTGCTGTGAATCAATCGGTGGTGATTCCGGCAGAGCAAGGTGAGGTTGTCCATCACCGTCAGACCGCCGACCGACCACGGTTGAATATGGTGGGCGTCGCACCAGGCCGGTACCGCATCGCAGTTGGGGAAGGCGCAGCCTTTGTCCCGGGCGATCAGTGCCGTCCGCTGTTCTGCTGTGACGAGGCGTTTGTGTGGAGTTGCATCGAGCGGTGCACCGTTGCCGTCCATCAAAACGGTGGAGAGCATGCAGTCGCAGGCGAGCATCCGGGTCCGGCTAACGCTGAGTGGTCCCATCCAGGGCATGTAGCCGACGTCAAGATCCTCGAGATCAGGCTCGTCGACATCGGGCGCACTGCGCGTGGTGGCGCATTCCCGATGCTCGGCAAGATCTTTCGCGGTGATATGCACATTCACATGTGGACGCTGACCACCATCGACACCGGTGACAGCATTGTCGAGGTAGCGGCGGATGAGTTCGGTGAAGGCGTCGGCGGTGCGCTTGGCTGCCGAGCGCTGATCGGGGGTTCCGTCGGCGGCCGGTGTCGGCATCGACAACTTCGAGAGGGCCGATAACAACATTTCGCCGGTCAACGCGTCGAAATCGCCCTTGATGGCGACCCGACCGTTGAGCGTCGGCGAAATCCGCAAGACGTTGAGATCGTCGTCCTCACCGGGTGGCGTGTCGTCGGATTCGAAAATCCGCTCCAGAACCGCAATGGCGTAGCGGAGTTTGATGGTGGTGGCTTCCACCCCGGACGCTGCGGCGAGAAGGGTTTTCATGCAGGACGGTAAAGCAGTCGTAGGCATACCTTTTGGTGGTGATTCGCAGAACGCGACGATTATTGCTGCATGATCGAGCGAGAGATCGCCGGCCTCGAATTGAGCAGCAATGTCCGGAAACCCTCGCAGTGCGGCGCCGAGGGCGGCGATCTTGTTACCGGCCGCGTTCTGCAGCATCGTGTTTGCCGCCAACCAGCGCCCCACACCGCGGTAGCAGAGCACCTGCTCATCCGGATTGAGCGCCAACTCGTCGACCGCGGCAACCCGAATCGCTTCCAACCGAAGGATTTCCGCAGACGCCGAGATGGCGACGTCCCGAACATCGGCCGGACGCAAGCGCCACAACCTGCCACGCACACCCGCCGCCGGACCGGCTACAACATCCCCCACAGCAGTTGAATCAAGAACCGTAGTCATCAAGGCCTCCCCACCCTGACTCAATTATACTCGAACATCTATTCGAATCAAGAGGCAGTTCGGGCCGGTTAGATTGAACCCAACTCCCGCGCCCGGGCGACGGCGGAGGTTCGTGACTTCACACCCAGCTTGCCAAAAATATGGACCAGGTGAGATTTGACCGTGGTCTCGCTGAGGAACAATTCCTTGCCGATCTCCCGGTTGGAACGCCCCGCTGCAACCAGCTTCAGTACTTCGATTTCCCTTGGGCTGAGGCTGGTTTCGGGCTTTCTGACACGGGTCATCAACTTGGATGCGATTGCGGGAGAGAGAACGCTGTCGCCCGCAGCAGCAGAGCGGACCGCCGCGAGGAGTTCTGGCGGCGGAGTGTCTTTGAGTAGGTATCCGCTGGCTCCGGCTTCGACGGCGCTGAGAATATCCGCATCGGTGTCGTAATTCGTCACCACGAGTACGTGTGGTGGGTGAGGCAATGCGCAGACGGTTCGGGTGGCGTCGACGCCTGATTTTCCGGGGCCGAACCGTAAATCCATGAGTACCAGGTCGACTGGTGTGGTGGCGCAGAATGCGATGGCCTCTTCGGCGGTTCCCGCTTCGCCGATTACTTCGATGTCTGGTTCACTCTCGAGAAGAGCGCGCAGGCCGGCTCGCACGATGGCGTGATCGTCGGCCAGAAGTAAACGGATCATTCGTCGCCGATCTCGAGGGGGAAGGTCACGGTGACTGCAGTGTGCCCTGGCTCCGACTCGATGTCGAAGGTACCCCCCTGCAGTTGGACGCGTCGCCGAATCGCGTTGAGTCCAAATGATTCGGCGGGCCCGTGGTCGAGAACCGAGATGTCGAAACCGACACCGTTGTCGACGATGTCGAGGCTGACGGTGTCCGTGGAATACGTGAGTGTCACGGCCATTCGAGTGGCGTGGGCGTGGCGCAGAACGTTTGCCACCGCCCCCTGAGCGATCCGGACGAGGGTGGCCTCGAGCGGCATCGGTAGCGCGATCGGCTCGCCTTCGACCACGGAATGGGCCTCGATGTGAGCGCTGGACGCGCGCTCGCAGATTCGGCCAAGGGCATCGGACAGTGACTGACCGTCGAGCGCCGCGGGTGTCAATTCCGCTATCAGCTGCCGGGTTTCGGCAAGGCTGTCTGCTGCGGTTTCGCGCGCGAGGCTGATCTGACGCACAGCGGGGCTGTTCGGATCGGCGCGTTCTGCGGCATGTAGCAGCATCTGGATGCTCGAAAGGCCTTGTGCAACAGTGTCGTGGATTTCGGCGGCCAGTCGCTCGCGTTCTGCAAACTTGCCGGCATCTCGTGACGTCGACGCCAATTCCTCACGCGTGTTCATCAACTCGTCGATCAGACGCCCACGCTCGGCGGCTTCCCGGTACAGCGCTTGATAGCCGAGTCCGATGGCAACCGCGACAGCTGCGCCGATCATCGGACCGATTGCCCCCGCGATGGACCATCCCCGGTGCAGACCCGTTCCGATCACCGCGACCGACGTCGCGGTCACCACCGCAACCAGACTCCACGGGCGTCGTAGCAGGTGTACGTAGAGGAAGAACAAACCGAAGACGAGGTAGGCAGCCTCGGCGGACAACCCCATCAGAACGATCCACACCAGGGTCAGCAGGGCCAACCACCAGCGCGCGGAATTCCCCTGCAGGCGCTTGACCACGCCGAACAGGTAGATCGCGGTAAAGATCACCGTCAGGGCGATGATGTACGGCGTCGCCGCGGTTTCGTCGACGATCGCCCTCAGGAAAACAACGCCGGCCAGCGCAACAACGAGTATGTGCAGGCCGAGTTGGAGGCCGGCAAAGACAGGTGTGAGCGGTGATCGGTGCATCTCGCCCAGCTTAACCAGGTTCGGCGCCTCGCCATCCATCAAAAGTTGTAATCGCGGGTCCTACTTCGGTTGGCCGCGATGTCCGTCCGAGGTGCGATGGAAAGAGTGTGGATCAGCGGGAGTGTAGAGGCAAGCACAGGAAAGGAATTCACAGTGTTTGTCGCAATGAAGGACTTACGGGCAGCGCGAGGTCGTTTCGCGCTGATCTCGGCGGTGGTTCTGTTGGTTGCACTTCTGGTCAGCTTTCTCAGCGGTTTGACCGCCGGGCTACGCCATCAGAATGTTTCTGCCATCGAGTCGATGACGGCGGATACCGTCGTGTTCGCCGATAACGGGGCGGGTGCGTCGTTCGACGAATCGGCACTCACCGCTGATCAACTCGCAGCCTGGACGGCAGGCGCACAGACTGTGGATCCCGTCGGCATCGGCCGCGGTAAGGCCGGTGTCGTGGGCTCGAACCAGAAGTCGGTGGCGCTGTTCGGCGCTGACAGCGGTTTCGGCAACCGGACGCCCGACGCTCCGGGAACGGTGGTCCTCAGCGAAGGGGCCGCCCGCGACCTGGGCGCAGCTGCCGGTGACCGAGTCGGCATCGGCTCCGGTGAGTTCACCGTCAGCGCAGTTCGCGGCGATGACTGGTACAGCCACACTCCCGTCGTCTGGACGACACTCGCGGATTGGCAGGACCTGAATCCGCGCGGCGGGGTAGCAACAATCCTGGCGGTGTCCGGCGCGTCGAATGCGTCGTCAATCGACGATGCGGCATCAACCACGTCGACGACGGTGACCGGCTCGCTCGACGCCATCGGGTCGTACAAGTCCGAGAACGGGTCGTTGACCTTGATGACGGTGATGTTGCTCGCGATCTCAGCTCTCGTGATCGGCGCATTCTTCACGGTGTGGACGATCCAGCGCATGCCGGATATCGCAACGTTGAAGGCGCTCGGCGCCACATCGGGTTCTTTGGTCCGCGATGCACTTGGCCAGGCGTTCATGGTGCTAGTTGTCGGCGTTTCGCTCGGAATCGGCTTGACTGCGATCGCCGGTTCGGTGATCGGCGATTCGATGCCCTTCGTATTGGACGCGTCCACAACTCTGGTGCCCGCAGTGGCGCTCATCGGGCTCGGCCTGCTCGGCGCCGCGTTTGCTCTTCGATTCCTCTTCACCACTGATCCACTCACAGCACTAGGGAGTTCGCGATGACCTCTGCAGCCGGAAGCACCGTTCTCGACATCCAAAACGTCAACCTGACATTTCCCGACGGACAATCTCGCGTCACAGCCCTCGACGACGTGTCTCTGCGGCTCGATCGCGGGGAGATTGCCGCGATAACCGGCCCGTCGGGTTCGGGAAAGTCCAGCCTGCTCGCGGTGGCGTCGACGCTCATTCGCCCGGACTCAGGCCATGTCTACCTGCGTACCGGCGGCGAAGCCACGGATCTTGCGACACTGCGCCGCCGCGACGCGTCCGAACTACGACGCACGTCCATCGGCATCGTGTTTCAGCAATCCAATCTGGTGTCGTCGTTGACGGCCCTCGAACAGCTCGAGGTGATGGCGCATCTGGGGCAGTCCGTGTTCACGTCGCGGGCGCGTCGTAAAGCTGCGAAAGAGAAAGCGATGGATTTGCTCGATGCGGTTGGGTTGGCAGATCACAGCGGGAAGCGTCCTGGGCAACTGTCCGGTGGTCAGCGTCAACGGGTGAATCTCGCGCGCGCCTTGATGAATGATCCGCAACTGTTGGTGGTGGACGAGCCCACGAGCGCGCTCGATCAGGAACGTGGCGCGGCGGTCATGGATTTGATCATCGGAGTCGTGCGAGAACACAATGCTGCAACTCTTCTCGTGACACACGACCGCGGACACCTGCATCGGATGGATAATGTCTATCGTGTGGTTGATGGATCCTTGACAGTCGATCGGGAGGTATTCGCGGCCTGACTGCGGGGGGCGTGGTTTCCAGTGACCGTCGACATTCCCCAACCGGAAGTCAACCGACGATTAGCTGGCACGCTAAACTGTTGCGACTGAGCAACATGAGAGGACGTGTTATGGAACGCCGCCGCAATGTTGCGCCGCCGACGCAATCACCGATCGCAGATCTCGAGCAGATGCCGCCGTTGATCCTGCTCGACAGGTTGCCGGTCCCGGTGGTGGCCGTGCACCGCGACGGCAGCATTGTTTTTGCCAATCCGTCCTTTGCCGACATGCTCGGCTACCCGAAGAAAGCCGTCGCGGCGCTGCGTCTGCAGGACATCATGTACGACAAGGATGCCGACGACGTCAGTGCAGAGCAGGCTCACCGCGAGTTGAGTTCCGAGCCGGGTTCGATCAAGGAATTTGTTCACGCCGACAGCACTTTGGTTCGCGCGACGGTCAGTCAATCGTTGCTTCGGCGTGACGACGACACAATCACTCTGGCTGTTTTCCACGACCTGACAGAGCGATTGTGGAACAACCCGCGTCATACCTTGGACAAACCAAGCGCCTGATCACACGCGGCGCGGCCTGGACTTCTTCGCTTGGTCCAGGCCGAGGGTGGAGGCAAGTGTGCCGACCACCCATTCTTCGTATTGCTCGCCGGTCCACCCCGATTCGACTACGAGATCGGTGTAGGTTTCGGCACTCGTCAAAGTGAGCGCGACGTTGATCGCGGTCTCGAGGTCCACGGACGGGTCTTTCTCTACGAGCCCGATCATGAGGTGCTGTTGCACGGTTCGCCGCTGAGCGAGATTGGTTTGCCACAGCAGTGCCGCGTCCTCGTCCGCGGATGCGGCAGCGCGCAAGGCCAGCAGGATATCTGCGGTTCGTTCGAGGATGAGTCGCCCGTGATGAACCTGAATGCGTAGTTGTCCGAGCGGATGTGGCGCACCGAGTGCCGCCGCCACCCACGGCCGATCCAGAGTGCTTATCCGCGCCTCGTCGCCGGCGACCTCGACCTCCAGTAGCGCCGACAACACGCTCGGCTTGTTGCCGAACACGAAGTAGACGCTTTGCACCGAGACGTCGGCCGCATCGGCCAGTTGTTTGATAGTCGCCGCCGCGTAACCCGGATTGACGAAGACATGCCGTGCCGCTGCGATGATCTTCGATCGTGCGGACACCTGTGCAACTGTTTCTACCCCCACCATGCGCTGGAGTTTAGCTCTAGAGTCAAGCTCTAGCTACTCGAAGGGGAACAAGAATATGAAGGTCCTAGTTCTCGGCGGCTATGGCGCAGTGGGTATCCCGCTGATGGAGGAGTTCCGTACGGACCCCGCCGTGTCGGCGTTTTCTGCCGGGCGCAACGCCGATCGCGCCGACGTGGCCGTCGATCTGACCGATTTAGGCGCCTACGCTCGGGCCGTATCGGGCTACGACGTGGTGGTCAACGCGTCGGGATTCGAAGACGTCCGGTTGGCGCAGCAGGCAGTGCGCGGTGGAGCGGCCTTTGTGGACATCACCGCGACGTCGGCGTACTGCGATGCATTGGAAAAGGTCGACGGTCCCGTGCTGCTGGGTGTCGGATTAGCGCCGGGATTGACCAGTGTTCTTGCGGCGGAGGCACATCGACTCGGCAGCGGCCCGGTGGACATCATGGTAGGTCTTGGCGGCGGCGAACTTCACGGCCCCGCGGCCACGGCGTGGACGTACGGAATGTTGGGCGCCCGGTTTCGTGATCCGAGTGGTGAACTCGTCCGCAACTACACCGGCATGAAGGTCTTCGACGTTCCGGCCGAGGTGCCCGGCTATCGGAAGGGTCCAGCTGTGCGCGCCGACTTCTCCGATCAACATGCTTTGACGCGTGATCTCGGTGTGCCGGTGAGAACCTATTTGCGTCTGGATACGTCGGCGGCGACGCTCGGTTTGGCCGCAATGACGTGGGCACCACCATTGCAGAAGGTGGTGCCCAAGAAGATGTGGGGTTCGGATCGCTGGATTGCCATGGCCCGCACCGAAACCGGCCCGACGCTATGGGCGTCCGGTCGGAGTCAATCGGCAGCGACTGCCATGATCGCCGCGCGGGCTGTAGACGTCATCCGCCAGTCTCCGATTGCACAGCCGACGTGGCTTCATTCGGTGGAGTCGGCCGAGTCGCTCCAGGCGGGTATTCCAGCATTGGTGGTCCGGAAGACATAGTAATGGAAATGATTTCCATTACTATGTCGCTGTGCAAACTTCAGACACGCACCGACATGTATTTCGAGACAGGTCCTTTCGGCTGTTCTTCACGGCCCGCACTGTTGCAGTCGCGGGTGCGGCGGTCACCGGCGTAGCGATGCCCGTTCTGGTGTTCGACATCAGTCGGTCACCGTTTCTCACCTCGCTCTCGGCCGCCGGAACAGTCCTGCCCTATCTCGTATTCGGTTTGGTGGCGGGCGCCGTGGCGGACCGTGTCAATCGCCGCACCGTCATCTTGTGTGCGCAAGCGATCGCCGCGATCGCCTTGATGAGTATCCCCGCTGCACAGGCGCTCGGTGTGCTGACGGCGTGGCACGCCGTCGGTGTATCGATCTGCATCGGAACATGTTTCGTGTGGTTCGACGCCGCAGCTTTCGGTGCGTTACCTGCCTTGGTGGGTCGGCAGGGAATACCGGCGGCCAACAGTGCTCTGTGGACGGCGGGCACCTTGATCGATGTGGCGTTCCCGGCGGTCGCCGGTGTGCTCGTGGCGTCGATCGGCCCCGCTTACGCTCTGGGGGCCGACGCACTGGCCTACGTAGTGGCAGCATTGGCGATGGGCTCGATCGGTGCGTCGTTTTCGGTCACGCCGGTGGCGAGCGTAACCTCGAAATCCGGCATCGCACGTGATATCCGGGAGGGGCTGACCTTCCTCTGGCGGTCGCGGCTCTTGCGAGACTTGACTGGAGTCGGCTTCGTGAATTCCCTGACGCAGGGTGCTGTTACGGCGCTCCTGGTGGTCTACGCGTCCGAGAGGTTGGGGATTTCGACGTCGAGTCCGATGATCGGCGCACTGTGGACGGCCGTCTCCATCGGTGGGGTGGTCGGTGCCGTCATGCTCCCGCGCTTGCCGGCGCAGTGGCCGGTCGGGTCGATTACGATCGGCTCGCTGACCGTCGCCCCGGTGGTGTTGTTCCTCGTGGCGACCACCGGGAGCGCCGTCGTTGCGATTGTCGCGCTGGGTGCCTATTCGGGCTGTGCGACGATCACCATCCTCAACGGTATCGGGGCGCGTCAGCGCCTGACTCCCGATCATCTTCAGGGGCGCGTGAATACGACGGCGAGGATGGTGGCCTGGGGTGGTTCACCAGTAGGCGCCTTGGTTGCGGGAGCGATCGCGGGGCGTTGGGACATTGGTGCGGCCTACCTCGTTGCTTGCGCCTTTGCGCTGGTCTCGGCCGTGTTCGCGTGGAGCAGCGCCCTGCGGACCGATCCGTGTCCCCATAGATAAGCACTTCGCTATTAATGAAAACGACTGTCGTTATGCTTAAATGCGTGTGTTCATGTCCGTGGACCCCAATGGATCAGGAGTGCGATGACGCTGACCGGCGATGCAGCACCTGACGCGCAGACGCGTTCGCATCCAGTCGACTCCCGCAGGTACGTCCCGTTTCTCGTGGCTACGACGGTTTGTCTTGCCTTGGTGTCCGTCGTCGCGGTGTGGTCGGGTGCCGCGTCGGTATCCGTCGGTGACGTCTTCACGGTGTTGTACGCGCACGTTGGCGGTCCGCCCGTCGACCCGTTGCTCGATCGGATCGTGTGGGGATTGCGGGTCCCGCGTATTCTCATTGCGGCCCTGGCGGGTGCCGGGTTGTCTCTGGCCGGCGCAGTTCTACAGGCGTTGGTACGCAACCCGATTGCCGATCCGTACATCCTGGGTGTCGGTTCGGGAGCGTCCTTCGGTGCGGTGCTGATCATGACAACCAGCGTCGGAACCGGTCTGTCGATCGGAGTCCCGGTGGCAGCCTTCCTGGGGGCTATGGTCTCCCTGATCGCAGTCCTCGTCCTGGGCAGGCGAGAGGGCATGCTTGTCCCGCTACGCATGGTCCTCGCTGGTGTGGCCATCGGTTATTTGCTTTCGGCTGCAACAAGTTTTGTGCAGTTGCGAGCCGACCCGAGTCAGTTGTCGGGTGTGCTCTTCTGGTTGCTCGGTTCGGTAAGCGGGGCAAGTTGGTCGGACCTCGGCATTCCGGCCACGGTGATCGCCGTCTGTGCGGCAGTGCTGTTGACACAGTCCCGCCAACTCAACGCTCTTGCAATGGGAGACGAGAGTGCGCAATCGGTGGGCGTCGACGTGCGCCGCACCAGATTGCTGTTGCTGGTGATCGCGTCGATGCTGACTGCGGTTGTCGTAGCCGTGGCCGGCGGAATCGGCTTTGTGGGACTGCTTGTCCCTCACGCGGTACGGCTTGTGGTCGGATCCGATCACCGCAAACTTCTCCCGGCCACAGCGCTCGTCGGTGCGACCTTTCTGGTAGTTGTGGATCTTGCGGCTCGAATGTTGGATTCTCCCAATGAATTACCGCTCGGAATCATCACGGCCGGATTGGGCGCCCCATTCTTCCTCTGGTTACTTCGCCGCGACGGAGGAACGCAGTCATGAGATTGTCGGCCAGTGGAATTCACGTCGTTCGAGGTGGACGGTTGGTGGTTTCAGGCGTAGATCTCGAAGCGCCCGCGGGAAGCGTGGTCGGGCTCGTCGGACCGAACGGTAGCGGAAAGTCCTCGCTTCTGCGTGCGCTGTATCGCTCCGGAAAACCGAGCAGCGGAATCGTGTGGGTGGACGAGGTGAACGTGTGGGACGATCTCTCGCCCCGATCGGCGGCACGGATCATCGGCGTTGTGGGGCAAGAACATTCCTCCGACTTCTCCTTCAGTGTCCGAGAGGTGGTTGCAACCGGTCGGACCCCGCACCATGGCGCGTTTTCGCGACTCGGTGAGATCGACCGGGACATCGTCAACGCCGCACTCGCGCGAACCGGTATGCAGGGCTTCGGATCACGGCTCTTCGCCGAGCTGTCGGGCGGTGAGAAGCAGCGTGTGATGTTGGCCAGGGCGATCGCCCAGCAGCCGTCGGTGCTGGTGCTGGATGAACCGACCAACCACCTCGACATCCGTGCTCAACTCGAATTGATGGAACTGGTAACCGAACTCGGAACCACGACCGTTGTCGCGATCCACGAGCTTGCCCTGGCCGCTGCGTACTGCGACTACGTCTGCGTGCTCTCTGATGGAGCAGTCGTCGCATCAGGACCCACCGCCGAGGTTCTCACCGAGGGTCTGTTGTCCGAGGTATTCGGAGTCCGGGTGCATCTCGGAACACACCCCTTGACCGGGCGGCCACTGCTGTCGTTTGCCCCTCCGCCCACCCCCACGAAAGAAGCTGTGACGTGAAAACCTCGATACGTACTGCCGCCCTGTTGTGCTCGGCCGTCGTCGCCACTGCAGTGCTGACCGCGTGCGGAAACTCGACTGCGGATTCGGCGGCAGCGTCCTCGGGCGCGATCACCGTCACCAATTGCGATCGGGACGTCACGTTGCCCAAGACGGCGGAACGGATTGTCTCGCTGTATCCGTCGATGACGGAACTGCTGATTCAGCTCGGTGCCGCGGACCGCATTGTCGGACAATCGAATACCGACCTGTCCCCGCCCAGTGCCGGCCTCGCGCAGCAGTATGCCGACGTCCCGGTCTTGAGCTCCGGAGTTCCAGCGAAAGAAGCTCTGCTCGACGCTCGCCCCGATCTGATCGTCTCAGACGGGGAGTACTGGTTCGACGGTGACCGGCTACAGACCATGGACGAGTTGCGCGACCTCGGCATCCCGATCTTCGTGAACAGCGGATACTGCCACAAGGCAGTCACCGAGGGCAGGATCGACGACGTCTGGTCCGACGTCGACGGTCTCGGTGCCCTCACCGGAACAAGTGACCAGGCAGCGACCCTCCTGACGGACGGCAAGAAATCACTGGCGGCCACCGAGGCGTCCGTGGCCGGAAAGGAGCCTGTTTCTGCTGTGATGGTTCAGGTTTCGGAGGGACAGTCGTACGCTTTGGCGAGGGGGCTGTACAGCAGCGTGCTCGAGGCGGCAGGGGGAAGCAACCTCTTCGAGAACGACCTACCCGACGGCAAGTACTTCGGCCAGGTAGCCACGGAATCGGTCCTTGCGAAGTTGCCGCAGGCAATCTTGGTCGTCTACTCCACCGAGTCGACTCGCGAATCCACGCTCGAGGCTGCCCGCACGGCATTTGCCGGGACTCCGGCCGCGACGTCGAACGCGATATTCGCTGTTCCGGAGGCGTGGTTCGCCGGCGAACTCGCTTCAATTGACGGGGCCGCCGAGGTGTCTCGCCTGCTGCACCCGGGTTGGTGAGTCCATGACTGCACACGAGTGGATCGACGTCGTCGTGTCGCCTACGTGCATATTTTCACGCAATCAACCGCTGCGCCCGGTCAATTCCCTCCGCTTCGCCAGTGGCGTTGTGGAGAACCACCGCTTGCAGCTCCGGGTCAGGGTGCTCGGTTCGGAATAGCCAAGTTGCCGTGACACTGCCGAGACCGGGACGTTTGGGTTGGCGAGCAGGCTGAGAGCGAGTTCGCGCCGCGAATCATCGACGAGTGATTCGAAAGTTCTGCCTTCTGCGGCCAGTCGTCTCTGCAGTGTTCGCGGGTGCAGCATCATCAATGTCGCGATTTGGTTCAGTGTGGCTACGCCTGCGGGCAGGGACCGTACGATCAACGCCGACACCGCGTCGTAAAACGCCACATTCGGATCTCGACCCGCCATGAAACGCACAGCAACGCCGTACGCCAACGGATCCACCCGGGGCAGCTGACGATGCATGACGCCGCGCGGAAAGGTCAACAGATTCCGGTCTGAGCCGAACTCGACCGAGCACCCGAAATATTCGATGTACCTGTGTAGTTCGGAAATGCGCGGATGCTGGAATGAGATGTGCGTCGGATGAAAATCCGGGCCCGCCATCATCCTGAACGTCTGGAGCGTCACCCCCATCGCCAGTTCCACGACGTGCGAGCGGTACGGCAGTCGATGCAGCACGGTGTCGAGCCCATAGGACACGTCGGTGTCGCCGATCGTCAGATCGACAGCCAACGCCGGGCTGTACACGTGGGCGTACCGGGCGACGTCGTGCAACGCATCGCCGATCGTCTCGGCACTGCGGGCCGCGATTGCCACCGGGCCGAGGATGTCCGGGTCTTGCCTGCTCGCAAGCCTGAGGGCGAAATCCGGAACCCCAAGCTCCTGTGCGCATTGTCCGAGCAAGGTGGACAACGCACTGAACGGAACGAAGCTGTCGTACGTGCCGATCATGGCCGGATCGATCCCCACACGGTCACAGAACTCATAGGGATCACCCCCGAGCTCGGAGATCAGCTCGGGCAATCGCGTCAACGACGAAGCACTGATGAGATCCGCCATGTGTCGAAATGTAAATAAATTGGCGTGTGAAGTCAATTTAATCCTGGCGCGGGCAGTGATGATCGACACAGATGACTTGTTCAACGTCGAACGCCATCCTCGGAGGAGCCAGAAAATGACATCGCGCACCGACCACACCGCTCTGTTCATCGACGGACAGTGGAGGGCACCGGACAGTTCGGAAACCATCCACGTTGTCTCACCTTTCACCGAGCTGGAGATAGGTTCGTTCCCCGCGTCCACGACTACGGACGTCGACGCTGCGGTGGCATCGGCTCGAAAAGCGTTGCGGCGGAGCGACTGGGCGGAACTTTCCCCCGCCGAACGTGCAGACGCAATTCGCAGATTCGCCGACGAACTCGAGAAACGAGCCGAGGACCGCGCGACGACGGTCACTCACCAGAACGGCATGCCCATCGAGCTTGCCCGATTCGCCGAGGGCGCCGCACCCGTCCAGCTCTTGCGCTATTACGCAAACCTCGCCGAGTCGACGCCCCCCGAGGAACGACGCGTCAGCCAACCGATGCCGGGCACGACGATCGTGCGACGCGAGCCTGTCGGCGTCGTCGCTGCCATCGCGCCCTGGAACTTCCCTGCGGTGCTGTCGATGTTCAAGATTGCACCGGCGCTCGCGGCGGGCTGCACCGTCGTACTGAAGCCGTCGCCCGAAACCACTTTGGACTCTTACGTATTGGCTGAAGCTGCCATTGCGGCCGACCTTCCTGCCGGCGTCATCAACGTCGTGACGGGTGGGCCGGAGATCGGCCGGTATCTCGTGGCGCATCCTGGGATCGACAAGGTCGCGTTCACCGGATCCACCGCAGCCGGGCGACACATCGGCGAGGTGTGCGGCGGAATGCTTCGCCCTGTCACCCTGGAGCTGGGCGGAAAGTCGGCAGCCCTGGTCCTCGACGATGCGGATGTCGAGCAGACGGTAACCGGTCTCGCGACGGCATCGCTGCTCAACAGCGGGCAGACCTGCTACATGTCGACTCGAATCTTGGTTCCGCGCAGCCACAGTCGGACCTACATCGACGCCATCACTGCCATGGCGGCGGGTTTGCAGGTCGGCGATCCGATGGATCCGTCGACGTTCGTCGGCCCCATGGTGAGCGCAAGGCAACGCGATCGTGTGCTGTCCTTGATCGAGCAGGGTCGTTCGGAGGGCGGAACTATCACCACCGGTGGTGGACGTCCTGCCGGCCTCGACACTGGATTCTTCGTGGAGCCCACGGTGTTTGCCGACGTGAACAACGCCAGCACCATCGCACGACAGGAGGTCTTCGGGCCGGTGCTGTCCGTCATTTGCTATGACGACGTCGATGATGCGCTCGCACTTGCCAACGACTCCGAGTACGGCCTCGGTGGGACGGTGTGGACCTCCGACGAGGAACGCGGAATCGGCATTGCTCGACGCGTCGAGACAGGCTCGTTCGGCGTCAACACATTCAACCTCGACTGGGGTTCGCCGTTCGGTGGAGTCAAAGCCAGCGGCGTGGGCCGCGAACTCGGTCCAGAAGGACTCGCGTCGTACCAGCAGCTCAAATCCATCTTCCTCGCATCCTCTTGAGAATCGAGTCATCATGTCCGACGCAGGACTCGTCGGCGCCCGCGCGCTGGCAGAAAACACAGTCAAAATCGCCGAGCAGTTCGGGACTGCCGAATGGGAAGCTGACAGTGCGTGCCACGGCTGGCGCGTACACGACCTCGTCGGCCACATGGCGTTCTTCTTCAACTTCATCGCCGATCCGGACCTCGTGTTCCCGCCGAACCCCAGCGGAATGTCGGAGCGGCTCAACGACGCTGCTGTTCGCGAGCGCGCAGATCTACCGCACGCGCAGATTCTGGACTACTACCGGGAACAGGCCGAAGCGGGACTCGCGACGTTGAGCCTGTTGCAGGGCGACGAACTTCGCGACAACACGCTCGAGATGCTCGACCTCGGGACGTATCGTCTGCATCAGCTCAGTGACGCGGTGTCGTTCGACCATCTCGTCCATCTGACGTCGGATCTTCTGGCACCGTTCGGACCGATCTCTCACGGTGAGATCGACGTGGCGGCTGCTATCGATCCGGCAATCGACTGGATGGTTGCAGGGCTCCCGCAGATGTGCGGCGAAGCCGTCGCTGTCGCCTTGACATCGCCTGTGGCACTTCGACTCACCGGTGCCACCGAGCGCACTTTCGTCCTGGCCCGTGACGGCGAAGGAGTCACCGTCAGCGAATCCGACGATGTGCCCGAGAACGTCGCGACGACTCTTGCCACCGACTTTTTGCGATGGGGGACCACCCGATCTGCATGGCGGTCCGCTGTCGAGATTTCCGGTGATCGGAAAACCGTCGCGGCGGTCCTTGATGCCGTCGACATCGTGTGACCCACACAGTCGACATCGTGTGATCCACACAGAACTCAATTTCGAAGAAAAGGGAAAAGTTATGTCGCAGTACTTGCAGGACAAGGTCATTCTCATCACCGGCGCCGGCGGTGGGTTCGGTCAGCTCATCGCCGAGAAGGTGGCAGCGCAGGGTGCCAAGGTCGTCGGCGTCGACATCAACGAAGCCGGTTTGAAGGCTGTGTTCGACGGAATCGCGGCAGCGGGGTTCACGGGCACCTACAAGGTTGCCGACGTCACCGATATGGACCAGGTCGTCGCTGCCGCACAGCACGGAATTGCGGAATTCGGAGCGCTCGACGTACTCGTCAACAACGCAGGCGTCATGCCTCTCGCCTACTTTGCCGACCACGAGCGTGCATGGCAGAAGTGGCACAAGGCAATCGACATCAACATCAAGGGTGTCGTCAACGGAATTTCCGCGGTCTACGACCAGATGATCGAACAGGGTCGCGGTCAGGTCGTCAATATTTCGTCGATCTTCGGCAATGCAGGCATCGACGGTTCCGGTGTCTACAGCGCGACGAAGGCTGCAGTCACCACGATCTCGGATTCGCTACGAATTGAGGCCAAGGGCAAGATCAAGGTCACGACGGTCAAGCCGACTGGCGTGACAGGCACGAACTTGGCGAGCTGGATCGTCAACGAGAATGCGATCCTAGGCCTCACGGGCCAGCGTGCCGCGACCTTCACCGAGAACATGGGCGCGGCGACCACCGACTCGTTGCGCCCGGAGCAGAAGGACGTCGACTCGATCGAATACTGGCTCATCAAGCCCGACGATCTTGCCGACGCTGTTGTTCACGTCATTGATCAACCGTGGGGCATCAGCATCAGTGACATCACCGTCCGCGCCAGCGGCGAGGACTACCTGTACTGACGGGCGCACACAACGCCGATAGACCAAATCGATCTGTCTCACCACTGTCACTGACTCGAAAGACGCAGAAAAGCAATGAAAATCGAAGCAGCCGTCCTCCGCGGCGAAGAAACCCCCTTCAGCATCGAGAACCTCGACTTGGCCGACCCGACTCCGCATGAGGTCCTTGTCCGGATCGTCGGTGCCGGCCACTGCCACACCGATGTATTGCCCAGGGCCGCAGCAGGGTTCGGCACCCCGCCGATCGTCCTCGGACATGAAGGCGCCGGAATCGTGGAAGCAGTCGGATCCGCAGTGCAGACCGTCGCAGTCGGTGACCACGTTGTCCTGAGCTTCGACTCCTGCGGCGCCTGCGCCAACTGTCTCGACGCCCACCCCGCGTACTGCGACACCTTCCTGGCCCGCAATCTCGCTGGCAACGCTCTCGACGCGTCCACCCCGCTGACCGACACCGCCGGAAAACCTGTCGCCGGTCGATGGTTCGGCCAGTCGTCCTTCGCCACCCACGCCGTCGTCGACGCACGTAACGCCGTGGTCGTCGACAAAGAACTTCCGCTGGAATTACTCGGTCCCCTCGGCTGTGGGATCCAAACCGGCGCTGGTGCAGTCCTCGAAGTGCTCCAGGTGCGTCCCGGTGAAGGCATCGTCATCGTCGGTGCGGGTGCGGTCGGCCTGTCCGCGGTCATGGCCGCCAAGGTTGCCGGTGCCGGACCGATCATCGCTGTCGACTTGAACAGCGACAGGCTTGCGCTGGCCCGCGAACTCGGTGCCACGGACACGATCGTCGCGGGTACGGGTGATCTGACTGAACAGATCCGCGCGATTGCGCCGGCCGGAGTCCGATACGGCCTCGACACCACCGGGCTACCCACCGTTATCGCGGCTACCCTTGATGCCCTTGCTCTGCGCAGCACTCTGGGACTGGTCGGCGTGCAACAGGGTGATTTGACGATCGCACCGCTTGCTCTGACTGCCGGTCGTACCATCACCGGCATCCTCGAAGGTGACGCCAACCCGCACACCTTCATCCCCACCCTGATCGCACTGTGGCGGGCCGGACAATTCCCCTTCGACCGCCTCGTCACCACTTTCCCTCTCTCCGAGATCAATGCCGCCGAAAAGCGCGCTCTCGCGGGGGAAATCGTCAAACCGATACTTCTCCCGGGCACCTAGTTCGCTCGCGCCTGAGGTCTTGAAGGAAGTGCTGTGCTCACCCCCGTAATTGGCGGGGGTGAGCACGATGGTTCTCAGTTCCCGAGAATCCGGGCCTTCTGGGAGTCGAACTCGGCGTCGGTGAGGATGCCGGCAGCTTTGAGTTCACCGAGCTTGGTGAGCTGTTCGATCTTCGCGTCCATAGATGCGGCCGGCGCAACCTGGGGCGGCAGTGGTGGCAGATCCGGGATCGGGGGAACAGCCTGTGCCGCCGCCTTGGCCTGATCTTCTGCGGCCCAGCGAGTTCGCTGGCGGCGCTGAACATTTCCGTGGATGGAGCTTGCGACAGCTACTCGGCTGGCCCGCCTCAGGAAGCTCATTCGTTGTTCTCCGTTTCATTCAAGGCAGTGGCCAGCTCGTCGACTGAAATGTGACCTTCGGTGATCACTCGGGCACCGCTGCGAACCCACGCATCCAGAACGGGGAGCACAGTCAACTCCTCGTAGACGAGAACCGCTGCAACACTTCCGGCGGCGATGTCCTCGCCCACAGCAGCGATGTCGCCGGTGTCGAGCAATCCGGACGCGGCACCGTCGAACTGGGACAGATCGAAATCTGCGAGGTCGAACGTGGATGCCGGAACCACGCGCAGCGAGTTGTCCGCAGCTTTGGCAACAAACTCGAGATCGAGAATGCGGATGGTTCCGTTGTCGACGATCTCGAGCAACTGCTCGAAACCGTCGGCAGTTACTGCGCCATCGGGAAACTCGACTGCAACATATTCGATAGGACCGAACTGGTCTTGACTGGCCATCAGTTCTTCTGTTCCTTGTTCGAGGTCGGAATTCCGGCCTGGTGAAATGATCATCTACAACGATAGTCCGACTGTCTGGTTTCTACGCTTTCACGGTTTCGGCAGCGTCGCGGTAGACGATCATCTCGCGCTGCAACGCACGACGGAACCGCGGCTGCTCGGCCAGCAACACGGCCAGTACCGTCAGGAGTAACCACGTCGCGGCGGCGCTCGCAAGCAGCATGAGCACCGGAATCCACGGCCCACCCATCTGCTCGAGTAGCGTCGTCTTGGCCCAAACACGCCAGTACAGCATGAGATTGACGACCAATCCGACGCCGTACGAGATGGCGAAGGAGAGCATGAACGGTTTCCACGTACCGTCGTAGCGACGTTCGAGAATCGGTTCGGCGCGCAACGGCAAGCTGACCGACATCACGTTGGCGACTCCGAGCCACAGCAGGATCATGGTCAGGACCTGTCCGCAGGCTTTCAACAATTCAGTGCTGTTTCCGGCGCGCCATGACAGAACGACGCTGAGAACAAAGCCGGCGGCTCCGACGAGGATCAGCATCACGATGTTCTTGGCGACAAGCACATGCCACAGGCGGGTACCACCGGAGAGCGCCGCGCGCACCCGGCCGGCGTCGAAGCTCAGAGCATTGGTGCAGACAACACTGCCGATGACGCCAGACAATGCGTACAGAGCCAGATAGGGCAGACGGTCTTCCTTGCTGTCCCACTGGAAAAGTCGGATGAACGCCAGATACGCGAACCCGAGTCCGAGGCTCAGGCCCAGACGGAACGCAATGGATCGAGGTTTCCCGTTGACTACGTGTCGGAATTCCTCGCGAATACGGCTGCCGAGGTCCTGCATGTGCCGAACCGCGGGGTTTCCGGCCGCAAGCGGGACGTAGCCGCGGATCGCAGCGGCAACGTCGTCACTGTCGCCGGCATCGAGGGCGGCAACACGGGCTTCGAGAACTGCGAGATGCGCTGCTTCGAGCGCAATCCGGGCGGTGGTGACTGCCGCTACCGCGTCAGCTTCGGCTTGAGCTGCCGCGCCGATGCTGGCGTCGGCCGGTAGGGGTGGCTGAAGGCGGGTGATCAGTTCGAGTTGGCGGGCCATGTGCGGTGACGGCGAGAGGCCGCTGTACGTCGGTTGGTTCAGTGCCGCTCGATCTTTGTCCAACAGATCCCGGGCACCAGTCGCAGCCTTCTCCACTGCAGTTCGGCTTTGCCATCGGACCGAACGCACCTCGGCTTCGGCCGCGAGGGCCCGCGACGCTACTTCGGCCAGATCTTCGACCGCGGTCAACTGCTCACTCCACTCGGTAGTTGCAATAGGGGAAATCAGCTCTCCTGCGCACTATCTCACGCAAGAGCAGGCATCGGTGCAACACTGACAAGCATGACAAGCGTGCAAGACAAGGACGATCTGCAGCGATACCTTCAGTCGGCTCGGGACGCCTTGCTGTGGAAACTCGAAGGGCTGTCGGAGTACGACATCCGGCGACCGATGACTCATACCGGCACCAATCTGCTGGGATTGGTCAAGCACATGATCGGCGTGGAACTCGGATACTTCGGCCCGGTGTTCGGACGCCGGGTGCCCGACCTGCCGCAGTGGTTGCGCTCGGACGAGCCCAATGTCGATATGTGGGCCCGCGCAGACGAATCCAGGGATTACATACTCGACACGTACCGTCGTACGTGGGCATTTTCGGATGCCACGATCAATGATCTGGATCTTGATGCACCGGGCGAGGTGAAGACGTGGCCGCCGGAACGGCGCGGCGTGACCTTGCACCAGATACTCGTGCACGTCGTCACGGAAATTCACCGTCATGTCGGCCACGCCGACATCGTGCGCGAAATGATCGACGGCGCTGCAGGTCTGCGATCCGACAACGCCAACGTGGCGCCGGGCGATCAGGCGTGGTGGGCCGAATATCGAGACCGCCTCGAGGACGCCGCTCGCAGCGCCGACCACGCCTGACCCATTTCTACTCGAGAACGGCGGCGGCGCCGATCACGACGACCACGATCACGAAGTTGATCAACAACAGTGGCCAGACGAAGCGCAGGAACTTGTCGTAGCCGACCTTGGCCATCGCGAGTCCACCCACAACGACGACGTTGGTGGGTGCAACCATCAGCATCAGGCCGTGGCCCATCTGGAAGGCCGTGATGACCAAAGACCTACTGACTCCGGCAAAATCACCCAGCGGTGCCAGCAGTGGCATTGCGAGGGTGGCGTGTCCCGAGCTGGACGGAATCAGGAAGGCCAGCGGAATGTTCACGAGCATCACGAGGATCGCGAACACACCCGCGGACGCGCCGGACACCAACTGTTCCATCGCATTGAGGATGGTGTCGAGGGTTTCGGTGTTGGTCATGATCACGGAGACGCCGCGCGCGAGCAGGATGACGATGGCGGGCCCCACCATGTCGCCGGCGCCGCGGGTGATCAGTGAGACGGTTTTCTTCTCGCCCATCTTGGCGACGATGCCGACGAGGACGGCCGCGAGGATGAACAGCATCGCCAGTTGCGGGAACCACCAGTTCAATTCGAACCAGTAGGGCTCGGTGGCAGTGACGTGGTAGGCGTCGTACTCGGCCGGCCCGGTGGTACCGCCGAAGATGCTCGACCACGGGATGACGGAGAAGATCATCAAGCCGAAGGTGAGTCCGGTGATGACGAGGACCAGTTTCTGAATTCCGGTCAGCTTGCTGTCGATGTCGACAGGTGGTGCTGCCTCTTCTTCCTCGTCGTCGATATCGAATCCGACGAGTGACGTGGCCGGATCTTTCTTCACCTTGGCGGCGTAGCGAAGCACGAATACCACTGCCACTGCGGTCAATACGATCCACAGGATGACGCGCAGGACGATGCCGTCGCCGATGGAGACGCCGGCCTCACCGGACGCGACACCGATCGAGAACGGGTTGACCGTCGACGCCATGTTGCCGACGAGTGCGCCGAGGATGATCATCGTCGCGGCGACCATGCGGTCGTAACCGAGAGCCGTCATCAGGGGGATGAGGAGCGCGTAGAAGCCGAACGTCTCGACGGAGAAGCCCATGGTCGATCCGAGTAGCGAGAACAGCACCATGATGACGGTGATGAGCAGCCAACCCTTGTCGCTGAGCTTGGTAGCAAGTTGCGAGACAGCGGTTTCGAGGCTGCGGGTGGCGAAGCTGACGGAGATGAACGCGCCGAGGGCCATGATGAACAGAACGACGCCGACGGATCCGAAAAGCCGGCCGATGTTGTCGGTGTCGACAAATCCGGTGAGCGGATCCTGGACACCGTAGAGGCCGTTGACGGGGGAGAGAATCAGCTGCTGGATGCGTTCGAAGAACGTCAGCGGGGACGTGACGGTTTCGAAGCTACCGGGGACGGGTGATCCGTCGACGTCGACACCGAAGCGTCCGGCCGGAATGAACAGGGCGGCAACCCAGACCAATACCGTGACGATGGCCAGCATCGTGACGGCGCCGGGAAACTCGAACTTCTTCTTCGCCGGGGTTTGCGCGGCGCCTTCTTCGGTCTTGGTGCTCATTTCTTTCCTTCGAATGTGCGGGCGTATTCCTGGAAGAACAGAGCTTTGGCGACAACGGCCTTCTCGAATTCGTCGAGAAGCACACGCTCGTTGGGGCCGTGAATGTTTGCGTACCCGTCGGTTGCGCCGAAGAGCAGTTTCTCGGCGGTGGGCACGGCAGTGTCGAGAGCCATCACGATCGGGATGGAACCGCCGCCGGCCATCTGCCCGGCTTCGCCGTCCCAGGACTCCGAGAGCGCGAACATGGCCGCGTCGAATGCGGGACCACCCTGTTCTGCAGCAAAGCCGTCCCCGGTTTCTCCGGCTTTGACGTCGAGTTCGAGGCCGAACGGGCGTAGCGCCTGTAAGTGCCGGACCAGCGCTGCCTGCGCTTCCACGGCAGGCTGACGCGGATGCACGCGCAGGTTGATCACTGCGCGTGCGGTGCTCGCGACGGCGTTGACTGCGCCGTCGACTGGCGGCGCGTCGATTCCGGTGACGGTGATCGCCGGCCCGGACCAGATCCGTTCACCGATTCCGCCGGTGCCGAGGAGGGGGAGTCCGTCGCGTACTTCGGCGAGGGTGCGGAATTCTTCGTCGGTGTAGCTGCTTCCGGTCCACTCCTCGCGCAGCAGACCGTCGACGGCGACATCACCGTTGTCGTCGTGCAGCGATGCCAGTGCGCGGATGAGCGCAAGTCGTGCGTCGGGAGCGGCGCCGCCGTAGAGGCCGTTGTGTTTGTCGGCTCCGAGAGTGGTCAGTTCCACGATCACCTGGGCGGATCCGCGCAGTGCGACGGTCAAGGTGGGTGATCCGGGGCGAACACTTCCCACGTCGGCGATCACCATGGCGTCGGACTGGAAGAGTTCCGGGGCTTCGGGCGGATAGTTGTCGAAGGGGCTGCCGAATTCTTCCTGGCCTTCGATGACGAGTTTGACTGTCACAGGCGGTTTTCCGTCGAAGACGCGAAGAGCCCCGATCATGCCGATCACGTTTGCCTTGGAATCCGCCGTCCCGCGGCCGTAGAGCGCGCCGTCGCGTTCGGTGGGCTCGAAGGGCGGTGTGTCCCACAGCTCGAGGTCCTCGGCGGGAACGACGTCGTAGTGCGAGTACAGGAGAACCGTGGGCGCCCCAACCGGTCCCGGAATGGTCGCAATGATGACGGGTGCCGTCTTCCCCGGAATTTCGAGACGATCGATCTGGGTGACGCCGGATTTCTCCAAGAGCGACACGATGAAGTCGTGAGCTTCGAAGAGTGGTGCTGCGGGATAGCCATCGGTCGCGACCGACGGTATCCGTACCAGTTCGATTAATTCCGATCGAAGCGCCGGCATCAAATCTGCCGCAGCGTTCTTGATCTGAAGAGGCGTCATCGGCCCAGCGTTTTCGGGCATCGCTTGGTCTCCTTCTGAAGCAAAGTGGACAGCGGGTACCTAGCTCTGCGACAAGTCGAGCCGAGCACCCTTCAGACCGGTCAGTCCTTAGTCGGAAAGATTACGGTTGTCTGGTTGATTTCGTGCGGTCGGTGTGGACATTGCGTGCCTCGGTACCAACCGGCAGTGCCCGTTGGTACCGGCCGGCAGCACGCGAATGGTGTGGGTTGAATTGCGCGATTCCATTCATTCTCGGGCCGCGTGTGCCATGGGATCGCGACGTGCCGTGAGTCGATCAACAGATAGTCGTTTGGTTGATTTGTCACCATTCAGCTATCAGCGCGCACAGCTATCGTCTTGTAACTGTGTCGATTGTTGAATTTGTGACGATTTTCTTCCGGGTCGGCAAAGAGTTTCGGGAACTGTTCTCCCTGGTGGATAAATGCGCAGCTTATTGCCGCTTTCTGCGTGTATCTGTGACAGAGTGTCACATAACAAACCTTTTGGCTGTTTTGCGACGCGATGGGCGTTTTCCACCGAATAGTGACGTTTGACAGCAAGCGCGCAGCAAGTTTCAATCGTCGAACTGTGTTGGCAATCACATGGCTAATGCCATGTTGGCCTGCTGGGTGCCCCAACTGTTACTTCGCGAGGAGATCGTCCATGAACACATCGTCATCAGCCGTGGTGCGGCGGAAAAAGATCGGGCTGGCATCCGTGTCCGCTGTGTCGACGCTTGCATTGGTCGGTGGAATTGTCGCCGGTTTGGCAGGGCCGGCAACGGCGGCGCCGGCGTCGGCGGCCGCCTTCACTGCGCCGATGTGCGAAGGCACGCAGACCTCCGTCAACTATCCCTACGCGGACGACATGGTTATCGATGGTGTGCGCCTGGATTACTACAACGCCGGAAATGTGGTGCCGCTGTACTACAACAACGACCAGCGGTCACCTGCCCCTATCTGTGGTGTGCGCGACGTCCCCGAGGCCAGTGGTCCACAGTCGGAGTGGATGTACTGCACCGACATGAAGGAAGAGACGTGCGATGAGATCTCGCCTGATGGCGAGCCTGGCTACAGCGATGACGGGCAGTTCAACGTAGTAGGACCGACGCTTCCGGTCGGCGGCAACGATCGTCTGACTCAGGAACAGGAACTGCTCATCAGCTACCTGATTCAGAATCCCCACCCGTTCACGCCGGGTGGCGTCGCTGATGATTCGACGGCTCAGAACAGGGCAAACCGTCAGCTGCTTATCTGGTGTGTGTCGGACAAGGATTATCTCGAGGAAACTAACGCCGTAGTCGATTGCGACGCCGATCTTGGTCCCGCTGAGCAGGCTCGCATTCTCGGGATCATGGATGTGACACCCGCCCTGAGTATTTCGCTCACAGACCCGGCGAGCGGCACTCTCGCCAGTGGCGGCAAGGCATCATTCACGGTGTCCACCAACATGTACGGCAAGCCGCTCACCGTGAGCGCTCCCGCAGGCGCAACTCTGGAACTGTGTGACCCGAACGCAACTGTGCAGCTGACCGGAAATAACCTGGTTGTCACCGGTGAGGGCAATGATCCGACTGACGTGGCGTTGTGCGTCACGTCCCCGGGTGCAGGCGCGGTCAAGGTATCCGTCTCCGGCGCACCCAGCTCGTTCGAGAGCATCCACTGGAACAACGCCGGCGCCGAGTGCCAGGTTTTTGCAACGTTCAACACCGTCACCCCGGCCAAGCTCCAGGGTGATGCCACAGTGACCTTCGATGCGGCTCCGACCACGACGCCGTCCACGACTGTTCCGACGACCACGCCGGGAGCTCCGACCACGACGCCGTCCACGACTGTTCCGACGACAACCACCAAGCCCAACGTGATCATTCCGATTATCCCGATCATTCCGGTGATCCCCGGAGTGCCGGTTGCCCCCGCTCCGACCACGGTTGCGGTACCCACCCCGCGTGTGGTCACGCAAACGACCCCGAAGGCTCCGACGGGTGAGCGTCCGACCTCCATCGACGGTGGCGCCGCTGATGAGACTGCAGGTCCGCACGTCGGAATTGCGATTGCGGGACTCGGCCTGATCGGGCTGGCTACCTGCGGAGCAATCGCCGTCCGCCGCCGCCGCTCGTAGCAGCGGAAATCTGAACCAGTTTCGATCGAGCAGCGTCCGGTGCCGACACTCCCCGTTAGCACCGGACGATGCTCGTTCACGACAAAGGAACATCTTTGATGACGTCGATGAATCCGAATCCCGTACCGGATGAGCCAGGCACCAGTTCCGCGGAACCTGTGCGCAGGCGCAAGTCTCGCGTAGTTGCCACTGCGGCAATAATTATCGCGGTAGCTGTGGGCTTACTCATGACCTACCTCGGCACTCGGTCGGATGAGAGTACGGCGATACCGCCGGCGCCGACGGCCGGCCAATCGGCGCCGGCGGTGCTCGCTCCTGCTGATGCGCAGATGTCGCCTGCCACTTTGTCCCTCGATCCGCTCGGGGTACTGGCACCCATCGTCGATGCGAGAGTCATCGATGGAGCCTTGACCCCTCCCGACGACGTCAGTGAGGTCGGGATCTGGTTGGACGGTGCGTCATTGGATTCGCAGACGGGCACAACACTGATCGCCGGGCACGTGAATCTTGCCGGTCAGGGTAACGGTGCGTTGTTCGATCTCGGGACAGTCGAGCCAGGGCAGGAGATCCGCACGTCGGATGCCGCTGGGAACAGCACACGGTGGCGCGTGACGTCAGTGGTGTCGCGAGCCAAGGCGGACGGAATCGAGGAGAGTGTTCTGGCCGGGCCGGACGGTCCGCGCAAGCTTGCCGTGGTGACGTGTGGTGGGGAGCTGGAGTTCTCGGACGGGGTCGGGAACTACCAGGACAACGTGTATCTCTACGCCGACGTGATCTAGTGCCACGGGCGATCCCCCATGCTTGACATTGACGTCAATGTCAAAACACACTGTGGCGGTGACTGACTGCGAAACCTCGGAATGAGACTGCTGATCGCCAATCGAGGCGAGATTGCTCTACGCATCATTCGAACAGCCCGTGAACTCGGGATCGACACCGTCTCGGTCTACGCCGAGGATGACGCAGCAAGCCCACATGTCGAAGCTGCAACAGAGTCGTTTCCGCTGCCAGGCAGCGGTGCGTCCGCGTATCTGGATCAAGACTCGGTGTTGTCGATCGCCCTCGATTCATCGGTCACGCATATCCATCCCGGATACGGATTCCTCAGTGAGAATCCGGATTTCGCGCGGAAGTGTGCCAGCGCCGGCCTTGTATTCGTGGGTCCGAGCGCTGAGGTGCTTCGTATCGTCGGGGACAAGTCGCGCGCGCGTACCGCCGCCGTGGAGTCCGGCGTTCCGGTGTTGCCGGCCACGGCGGGCGATGCAAGCCTCGACGAGGTGCGGGAGTTCTTTGCGCGCCATTCGCGGGGAATCATGATCAAGGCTCTTGCGGGTGGCGGCGGTCGGGGCATGCGTGTCGTGCGCGATCTGCATTCTCTCGACGACGCTTACCGCGTGTGTGCTGCGGAGGCTCAGGCCGGCTTCGGCAGTGCCGAACTGTTTGCCGAGGTGCTCAGTGAACGTGCTCGCCATATCGAGGTCCAGGTTGTGTCGGCGCCCGGTGCGGCGGGTATCTGTGCGATGGCCCTGGGAGATCGCGATTGCAGTGTTCAGCGCAGGCATCAAAAACTTGTCGAAGTTGCTCCAGCACAAGGTCTTTCCGAACCTTTGCGTGAGCGGTTGCATGCCGCTGCGGCAAGGTTGTGTGCGGAGGTCGGTTACCGTGGGATCGCAACAGTGGAGTTTCTCGTGGAGGAACGAGGCTTCGTTTTCCTCGAGGTCAATCCGCGTATCCAAGTGGAACACACCGTCACGGAAGAGGTGAGCGGTGTCGACCTGGTTGCCGTGCAGTTGATGATCGCCGACGGCGTGAGTTTCGAATCATTGTGTCTTCCTGGCGGGATTACTTGTGCGGCAGGAGTTCCTGGGCATCAGGGAGCCGTTGCGACGGCGTCGGGTATCGCAATCCAGATGCGGGTCAACATGGAATCCATGACGCGCGACGGCGGCGCCTTTCCGGAAACCGGAACGCTCGACGTGTTTGCGCCTCCGAGTGGGCCGGGAGTTCGAGTCGACACCTTCGGTGCGGTGGGTTTGTCGCCGAGCACCCGCTACGATTCCTTGCTGGCGAAGGTGATCACACACACCCGTCGGGCAGATTTTGCTGCGGCGGTGCGCAAGTCGATTGCCGCACTTGACGAGTTCACGATTGAAGGGGTTGCGACCAACCTTTCTTTCCTGCGGGCGATCTTGTCGGAGAAGGATTTCCGTGACGGCGTCGTCTATGTCGACTGGCTCGAGGGCCGAATTGCCGATCTGGTCCCGGAGGCCCAGATCTCGGAGTCTCCCGTTGCAGTGCTGGGTGAGAGAGTGCTGCGCGCGCCGATGGCCGGAATCGTCGTCGAGATCGCCGCTGTCGGTGATGCCGTTCGCAAGGGCAGTCAGGCTGCCGTACTCGAAGCGATGAAAATGCAGCACGTGCTCACTGCCGAGTCCGATGTCGAGGTGATTCGGGTACTCGGCGGGGTTAGCAGGGCCGTGGTCGCCGGTGAGCCGCTCATGGTGGTGCGCGACGCCGCAGCGGCCGAGCGAGTGGAGCGTTCCGAGGAACTCGACTTGGATCTGGTGCGTGAAGACCTCGCGGAAATCCTTGCCCGACATGAGGTGACCTTGGATGCGGCTAGGCCGGAAGCGGTGGCCAAACGGCACAAGCTGGGTCGCCGGACGGCGCGCGAAAATGTCGACGACCTGATAGACGGCGGCAGCTTTGTCGAATACGGCGCCTTGACTGTGGCGGCGCAACGCAGTCGTCGCAGTGAAGAAGACTTGATTGCGAACACTCCCGCAGACGGATTGATCGGCGGTGTTGCGACCGTCAATGGTGTTGAGAGCATTGTTATTTCGTACGATTATTCGGTTCTTGCCGGTACGCAGGGCATGCGTAATCATGCCAAGACAGACCGACTGCTTGCGCTCTCCGCCCGTAAGCGTGTTCCCGTTGTGCTGTTCGCGGAAGGCGGTGGTGGTCGCCCCGGTGATACGGATGCTGGAGCCGGGTCAGGGCTTGAACTGGGTACCTTCCGGGCGATGGCAGCCTTGCGGGGCCGAGTGCCGTTGGTGGCCGTCGTATCCGGTCGTTGTTTTGCCGGCAATGCCGCGTTGGCGGGTGCGTGCGATGTTCTGATCGCCACGCCCGACGCCAATATCGGAATGGGTGGTCCGGCGATGGTCGAGGGCGGTGGACTGGGTACCTACCGCCCGGAGGACATCGGGCCGATCGACATTCAACGGCGAAACGGCGTTGTGCACGTGGTTGCCGAGAACGACGCTCAGGCAGTGGAATTGGCAAAGAAGTATCTCGGCTACTTCCAGGATGCGACGCAGCAGTGGACTGCGCCTGACCCTCGGTCGGCTCGGCATGTGGTGCCGGAAAACAGGCTGCGCTCGTACGATGTGCGGCGGGCCGTCGACGCGATTGCCGACGTCGATTCGGTCCTCGAGTTGCGGCGCGATTACGGCCGCGGTGTCGTGACGGCATTGATCCGGGTGGAAGGCGCACCGGTTGCCGTGCTCGCGAACAGTAGTGAGCATCTGGGCGGGGCAATCGATGCGGAAGCAGCGGACAAGGCGTCGGACTTTCTGGAACTGTGCGAGGCACATCGGATTCCGCTGGTTACGCTCTGCGACACTCCGGGATTCATGGTGGGGCCGGATTCCGAGGAACAGGCGACGGTACGGCGATTCGGTCGCTTCTTCGTGGCCGGTGCGAGGCTCACGGTGCCCTTCGGGACGGTGATCCTGCGTAAGGGTTACGGTCTCGGTGCCATGGCGATGGCCGGTGGATCATTCCACGCACCCGAGTTCACGGTGGCCTGGCCGACGGGTGAGATCGGGCCGATGGGGCTTGAAGGCGCTGTACGACTGGGCTTCCGGAAGGAGCTCGAATCCGTGGAGGATCCGGCTGCGCGGGAAACCCTGTTCGGTCAGTTCGTGGAATTGGCCTACGCCCAGGGCAAGGCGCTGATGGCGGCAACAACATTCGAGTTGGACGACGTCATCGACCCGGCGGATACGAGGAAGTGGATCAGGCAGCTTCGCGGGGCCGAAGGCCCTAAGCGGTAGTGGCAAGGGCCGCCGCAAGCCCGAAAGCCACTGCCATGAACACAACTTCGCCGATTGCGCGGCGAAGCGATCCGTCGGCGCTCATGCGGTGGGCTGCACTCGCGACCACCCACGTACGACGCCACCACCACCCCAGGCCGAGGAGCAGGGCAACGGCAACGAGCTTGGCGAGGACGACCCGGCCGTAGGCGGTGTCGACAAACGCGGTCACAGATCCGAGTCGCACGGCCGCGTTGACGGTTCCGGTGATGACCAGTGCAAGAACGCATCGCCAGGCGAGGGCGGAGTATTTGGGCAGCCAGAGTGCCCAGGCGCCGCGAGCGGGCATGGCGAGGGCGAGGGCGGCAAGGACACCGAACCACAAGCCGGCAGCGAGTACATGGATGGCGTCGAGGATGGAACCGAAGCTCTGCTGCGCCATGTGACCGGTGATGGGGCGGGTGGCGAGAGCAAGTGCGGTGACAACCAATGCCGGTGCGACGGGCGCTGTTTCAGGGTTCTTGAATCCGTATACGCCGTAGCAGACAACGGCAAAAGCGCACACGATGATGGCCGCTCCGACCCGGCCGACATTGACTTCGCCGACAAAGGTCGCGAAGTGACCGACGGTCAACGCGGTGATCGGTTGTCCGTCAGCGGCAGCGGCACTCAGTGCGAGCAAGGCGATTTCGGCGACCAACCATACGGCGGCGATGGCGGTGAGTTGTGTCCACATCGCGCCGTTGGGGCAAGCCGGGCGGCGCTCCCCCCGGCCCATCCAGGCGAGAGTGGCGATTCCCAGTGTCACGGAACCACATCCGATGGCGAGGACACGTACTGTGCTGGACGCTTCAGGGCCGGCGGGACTCGCCAATCCCCACGCGATCAGCACTCCCAGAAGTGCTGTGGGTACGGCAAACAGCAACCACCACCTGTTTGCCGTACCGCTCACGCGATCAGCTCGACTTCGGCTTGCGGAGCACGAAGAACAGTGCGCCGCCGAAGACGACAACACCGGCGAGGATGAAGCCCCACACCGGGATGCTGCTCGACGACGACTCGGACGACGAACTGTCACCAGCCGACGCGGCTGAGGTGACCGGCGTGCCGGGACCGGCCTCGGTGAGTGTGAAGTTCAAGGTTCCCTGAACTGGGTGGCCGTCGGCGGACGTGACGCGATACGCGATCGTGTACACACCGGCCGGTCCCAGATCTCCCAGGTCCACACTCACGGTTGCGCCTTCGACGGAGGGCTCGCCCTTGGTCCACTGGTCACGGCTGTCACCGGGGCCCGTGACGGTCAACGCCGCGAACTGCGCTTGCAGTGCTTCGTTGAAACTGACGGAAACGTTGTCCGGGGGAACTTGGATGGACGCGCCGTTCTCGGGGTTCGACCCGACCACCGCGGAGTGCGCGCTGGCTGTGCTCACCCCGAGCATGGACGCGAGCATGGCAAGTAAGCCGATAGTGACGACCTTCAGTCGTGTACTCATGAACGCTTGCTCCTCACCAAGGCGCCCAGGCCCAGTGCAGCGCCGAGCGCGCCGAGAACCAGTCCGGCTCCTCCGAGCCAGCGGGCGGTGTTGTCGTTCGATGATTCTGTCGCAGTTGTCTCGTCCGTGGCGTGGGTATCGGCGCTGCTTCCGTGCGCGTCGCCCGTCGAAGCCGCCAAGGTCAAGGACGGCGCCGGCTTGTCGGGCTCACTGCCGTCGGCGAGGGCGGCCTGATCCCAGTTGACGACGTTGCCGTCGCTGTACGTCTGCACCGCATTGAACGAGACCTCGTCCTGCGTGGGCAGCGGGCCGGCGGAGAGAACGAACTGCTGGAACTGGCCGGGGCCGACGCCGACACCGGGATCTGCCGTCCAGGTCACGGACTTGGCGACCAACGACGTCGGGTCCTTCTCGACGACGGCAGTCCAACCGGGCATCGGTTCGGTGCGCGCGGACTTGAGGTCGGGCAGTGCGACCGTCAGCTTGGTGGTGGACGCGGTGTCGGATTCAGTGGGCACACGGAACGTCAAAACGCTGTACCCGCCCTGGGTCGCGCCCGGAGCTACGACGCTGACGTGCGCTGACGCGATTCCGCCGGCGAGCAGGATGGCTCCGCCAGTTGCTGTTGCCGTGATGAGCGCACGCGAAAACAGGGTGTTCTTCATGTGGGATGTGTCCTCTTGGTCTGGTGAAGGGTTTCAGTGCGAGTTCTTCAGACCAGAGCGGGAGGTCCGCGCGGCGAAATGCCGGCGCGCAGGAGAGCCTCGACGGGGCCGAGGTGGTGCGTCGTCGGGAATCGGCGGATTCGCGCTGCGACGGGCGTCGCCGGCGCCGACAGCACAACCTGTACGACGTGGGTGACGACGCGGAACAGCCGCTCGGCAGCCAGCACGAGGGTTGCGCAGACGAGCGTGGCGGCTATGTGTGCTCCGAGCATCGCCAGCCCCGGAGAAGGGGAATGAGAATGCACGGAGAGTGTCATGGTGGTGTGCGCTGCCAGTTGGCCGGCGCCGAGAGCCGCAATGAGCGGCAGCGGTCCGCGGGTCAGAACGGGAAGCGTTCCGGTGATCGCTCCGACGGCCGAACACACCGCTATCAGCAGGGTCAGCGCCGACGCCGGCGGTACATCGCCGCCGGCCAGGCCGTGCGCCGCTATGGCAAGAGCGGTCGACACAGCCCCGACAGCACTACCCCGAAGGAGTGCTGTCGTGGGCGCGTCGGTGGACACTCGAGCAGGTCTAGCGGACGCCGAGGCGTGCGAGCAGATCAGCCTCAACGCCGTCGAGTTCGGAGGAAATAGCGTGGTGGGCGGCCTTGCGGCGAGCCTGCGGCATCTGCTCGGCCGCCCGCACAGCGGTGCTCAGGTCGCTCAGACGCTCACGGATGGCTGCGGCAAAACGCTGCGTCTCGGCGTCGTTCGGCTTGTGGCTGAGAATTTCGGTGACCGAGCTTTCCGCTCCCGCGATGCGGGCGCTCAGCTTGGCTCCGTGGCCGGTGTAGTCGCCCAGCTGGTCGACGGCGATGCCCATCTTCTGAGCGCGCGCGGTGTCCAACTGACCACGAACGGCGGTTGCCGCCCGATAGATGATCGGCAACAGAACCGGAGCCAGTAGACGAGCGACACCCAGGTACTTGCGCACCTTGGCAACGGTCAGGCCCTGATTTACAGCAGCCTTTTCTTGGGCCTTCAGCGTGGCGATCTGCGCCTTTTCGATCTTGTGCGTCGACTCGATCTCAGCCTTTTCCAGCTTCTTGATCGACTTGGTCTCAACCTTGTCGCGCTTGCGTTGGCTCTTGGCGTTGAGTTTCGCCTCGACCTCGGCCTTGTGCTTGAGAGCCTTTGCCTCCGCCTTGCGGGTGGCACGAGACTTTCGCTTCTTGAACAACCCCATCGAAAAGGACCCCGTTTCCAGGTGTTTGTGCGCTGCCAGGTACCTGCGCTTCGGCTTCAGCCTAGGGGAGCACATAATCTTCGTCATCGTGTGTTCCGATAAAAGCCCCGCGCCCCCGCTCCCTCTGATCGATTCAGGGGCGCTGACGCGTTGCCGTCACCGGGTGCGTCTCGACGGATTGTTTCCGGGCAAATGGGCGTCGGAGCCGCTCGACACGGGAATCAAGCAGCGTCAGGAATCGGCAACGGCCAAGCGTGCGGAGATCGCGGAGCTGGTGATCGGCGCCGCTCCTGATCGTTGGGTGCGGATCAACGCTGATCAGTCGACGGCGGCGCAAGCTCGCGACACACTGGCCGCATGTGAAGCCGGCGCCGACCGCATCTGGGGCGCCGTGTTGCCCGTCGAACGCGACACCGGCCGCAAGGGTCGATGCGAAATGCTGATCCGCGACACCGACGGCGGCGGCTATATCCCGGTGATCGTTGTCAACCACAAGGTCACCGACCCGGGGCAGGGCGCAATCACATCGGGACTGTTCGAATGGGCGCCCGCAGTCGATCCGAAGCGCAAGGTACGAGGCCAGGTTCGTGATCAGATGCGCGTCGCGCAGGTCTACCGGATGCTCGAGCGCCGGGGACTGGCAAGTCCGTCGTTGCAGGCGGGTGCGATCGGTTACAACGGCGACTGCATCCTCGTTCACGACCTGAGCGCGATTCTCGAGGACTACGACGAGCGCTACGACGACAGGATTGCCGTGGCGCGCGGTGAGGTGCTGACGTCTCCCTCTCAGATCAGTGAGTGCAAATCGTGCCCGTGGTGGACGGAGTGCAAGGAAGAGTTGGTCCGCAACCGTGACGTCAGTCTGGTTGCGGTCGGATCCCGGGCCGAGCTTCTGCGTGACGCCGGATGCAACACCATCGATCAGCTCGCGGCCTGGGAGGGTGAGCCGCTCGAGGATTGGCCACACGGAAACTTCGACGACGCAGTAGTGATCGCGAAGGCGTGGCTGACGGGCGCACCGTTGGTTCGACGCTTCGAGAAGATCTCGGTGACGCGCGCCGATATCGAGATCGATGTCGACATGGAGAGTTACCAGGAGCATGGTGCCTATCTGTGGGGAACTTTGCTCAATGTCGGTGGCTTCTCGATGTATCGGGGATTTGCGACGTGGGATCCGTTGCCGACGCGTGACGAGGCACGATCGTTTGCGGAGTTCTGGGGTTGGCTGATGGCAGAGCGTGCGGCCGCAGCGGCGTCCGGTAAAACCTTTGCCGCCTACTGCTATTCACGTTCGGCGGAGGATAAATGGCTTCTGGATTCTGCGCGTCGATTTGCCGGTGAGCCGGGAATTCCGACCAAAGAAGAGATTCGGGAGTTTATCGACAGTCCGCAGTGGGTGGATATCTACCAAGCCGTCAGTGATCAGTTCATCTGCCCGGAGGGCAAGGGGCTCAAAAAGATTGCGCCCGTTGCCGGATTCCATTGGCGCGACGCCGAAGCCGGTGGTGAAGCGTCGATGGCGTGGTACCGCGAGGCGGTCGGCTACGACGGTGAGCCGGACGAGACGCAACGGACGCGGATCCTGCAGTACAACGAGGATGATGTCATCGCCACCAAGGTCCTACGTGAGTGGATGACGGACCGCGCGGAGAAGGAAATTCCACTGGCCTCGGACCTGTAATCCGGCGGCCTCGACGTATACTTGGCGGGCGTTGCATGAGTCGGGGGGTCTGACTCGTACGTCCAGGGGGGATCGTGGGTACGTTTGCGGCCGATATCGCTGAATTGAAAAGCTTGGGCGCGGTGCTGCACGGGCTCGCGGATGAAGCTGGTCGGCTGAGCGTGGGGCCGTCGGCCGGTGCTCCTCCGGCCACTGGTGGCATGTTTGTCCCCATGGCGCCTGGGCCCTTGCTCGGGAATCCCCCTATTGCGCCTGCAAATACGGTGCTGACCTCTTTTCTCGAAGCGTCAGCGATCTCGCACGAGCTTGTCGAGGGTGTGCTGGTTCCCTCATTGCAGGAACGGTTGGGCGAGACCGGCGACATCATGATCAACGTCGCCGAAAAGTTCCGCAGTCGTGACGAGCAGTCTGCTGCCGAACTTGCCACCACGTACACCGACGCCACAGGCGCCTGGGTCGCCCAGGAACCCACCGCATGACCCCGACGCGTGCACAGATCGAGTCGTGGGATCCAGCGTCGCTCACCGCCATTGCCGACGCCTGGATTGCCTTGGGCAGCAAGGCGGAAGATCTGTTTTCCCGGTACCTCAGCAGTGTTACCACCGTGCACGGTGCTTACTGGGAAGGGAAGACCGCAGAAGCGGCTCAGGACAGGGCCGCCGCAGACAGGAAGACTGCCGGCGAGGTTGTCGATGCTCTCGAAGCTCTGGCAAAAACCGCACAGCAAGGCTTTCACGAGATCGACGCTCCCTTGCAGCGGGCCCGAATGGCTGTTCTTGCAGCAGAAGCGGATAGATTTGTGGTCTCGGACGCGCTTCTGCTCTCGGACACCGCGACCGAACCGGACGCCGCCCGTATTGCCCTGATGGTCGAACGGCAACGTGAACTTACCGACGCTGCAAATGCCACCGAGAATGCGGACAACACGGTGCGAAGCTCGCTGGCCGGCGCTCGTGACGGACTACGTGTGACATTCGTATCCGCAGCTACCTCGGGTGGGGAGCAGGGTAAGAGTGATTCTGATGCTCTGGCAACGCATCCGGCGTCGATGACGCCGGAACAATTGCAGCGGATCACGGAAACCGGCCACCTGACACCGGAACAGGCTACGGCGTTGGAGCGGGGTGAAACTGCGACAATTTCCGCGTCGCAGATGGAGTACCTCAATCAACTGGGAAGATCACTGGATGGGAAATCGCCCCAGGAGATCGAAGACCTGCTCTCGAAGTTGCCGCCCGGTGCGCAGGCTGCGGTCGCAAACTCGCTGCAGATACTGTCCAACGAGAACGTCAGCGCGTCGGTCGAGGGTGATCCGGACGTTCCGACCAAGGGCGGTCTGAACCTTCTACCCGACAAGATGCGAGAATCCCTGACTCGGGACGACTTGGTGGTAAACAGCTTTGAAGTAGTCGGCGGATCCGGCCTTCCCAGCATCGCACTCAACGGAGTTGCCGACAATCAGGCGATCGCCGACATCGTTTCGATGGGCGAGGATCAGTACAAGAGCGGCAGTGCCCTCGATAGTGCGCTTCTCGACGTGGGGCAGAAATATCTGGATGCGCAGGTCGCTCATGAACAGAACCCGGAACACAAGTTCGAGTACTTCATGGTCGACGGGCGTGGTACCCAGGACGTGGCGATCACCGAGCCGATCTTCGCCGCTGTGGGAGATGACAAAATTGCCGTCGATGCCGCTGTCAACAATCCAGATACCGGCAGCGACTTCGTGAAGGATGTGCTGTCCCACAACTGGACTGACGGCGGTAAAGCTGCGTCGACGCTCTTCGATTTCCCGGATGGTGATGCCACAGTGGAGAATCCGGATGATCCCAACGATGTGGCCACGGCAACTCGTGCCGGCAGCATCATGTCAGCTGTTGGGGAAGCGGTCAGTACCGACGACGCGTGGAAGTTGTTGTCCAATGTTCCCGAAGCCGAGGGCCAGTCGACTGGTCAGCTCAATCCCGATCTGTTGCAGACAGTTTCGAACAGTATGAGTCCCTATGTGTCCCATTTGGCCGGGGCAGTTTCTGAGAATCTTCCGGGTTTCGAAACTGTTGGATGGGCTGATCCGGACGGAAAGCATCACTTCAGTGGTTCGGCAAACGTGTTCGCTCTGATGAATACCGATGAAACCGCTGGCACGAACTTTACTCGGGCGGCGTATCAAGAGATGCTCGCGAAGCAGGGTGAGTATGCGCTGAACCCCACAGAGGGGAGTGCAGTCAACAAACTGGATACTGCAGGAAGACTTACCGGACTGACGGATGTCGGATTGCTTCTCGGCACCCAGGATGGTTACGACGACAAGGCGACCCAGGCAGCCGAAATATATGCGCGCAAGAACAATGCATATGGTGCCTTGATGAGTCTCGGAACGCTGGGAATCGGAAACTTACCTGGCGGAGATTACATCAACACTATGATCGGTGCCGGAGGAGATCCGTTGAAGGAGTCGATAATCGGTGCCCAGCCTTCAGGGCCTGATACGGCTGAACTTGCGGGTTTCGATTCAGCTCGGCAGGCGCATAATATTCTGAATGCGGCACCAGAATTGTCACCTGAACTCAAGAATGAATTCAAGTGGGCATTCAATCCTGACGGAACCTTGATGTCCTGGGATGGCCTTCTGGATGAAGTAGGGAGCAATACAGAAAAGTTGGGCGACATCGACACGATTTTTTCGAAGTTTGGTGATCCAACCGATAGACATGGTTCGAGAATGCAGGAAAGTTATGACGAGGTGACATTCCATGCTCAGTAGGCGAGTGGTGCCGGCGACCGTAGCCCTGGTCTGTGTGGTCTCTATTCAAGCGTGTGGAAGCGGCGGCGGCTCACCTGCGGTTTCTCCCGATGTAGCGACGGTTTCACCATTGCCCTTTACGACTGTGTGGTCTGCTGACCCTGGTATCGATCTGTTCGGCCGCGGCGCCGAGTTGATTCGTGCGACTAAGGAATCCGTTGATAGCGCATACGCTGCCGGGATGGAATACGCCTATCCTGGCTACCTCGATGCGGTTCGTGATATCGATAGCAAGATTTCTCCCGCTAATCCTCGTTTCCATACCGATGGGAGAGCGAACGACGGAAACGTATACACGTGGTTTCGACATATAATCGATTACTCGGATAGTTCGAATTCGGTGTCGGCGACAGTATGTAGCTACCGGCTGTATCAGGAGCCGAGAAAATCTGATAGTTCGATGGTGCTTTCTGATTCTGCACAGATAACCTTGGCGAATACCGCCGAACTTCCAGGCAAGCCGGGAATCATAGACACTGATGTGGAAGGTCATGATCCTCGTGCCCAACGCACACCAGTCTGGAATGTTTTCGGGAACTGGAAAATCACGGGCTACACGTCGATTCTGAGCAACGCGATCTCGCAGGGCTGTATCGACTGGTGGAAACAGGAGTTCCCGACGTTCACCCTGGACACCCAAGGGAGTAGAGCCGTTCTGCCGCCTCCCGGGTATGTCATGCCGACTATGCCGTTGGCTGTGCAGTACCCGGAGTGGATCGGTCATGGCAAAGGGGCATAGCCCTTGTGCGCCTTTGTCAACCGCGGTCGGTTGGCAAAGGCGCACAAGGCAAGGACGACCTACCGCGGTGTCATGCGGAGTGCGCCATCCATGCGGATGGTCTCGCCGTTGAGGTAGTCGTGCTCGACGATCATCTGAGCGAGCTGCGCGTACTCGGACGGCTGGCCCAGACGCGACGGGAACGGAACGCCGGCTTCGAGGCCCTTGCGGTACTCGTCGGTGACGCCGGCGAGCATCGGGGTGTCGATGATGCCGGGAGCGATCGTGTTGACGCGGATGCCGAACTGAGCGAGGTCGCGGGCAGCCGGAACCGTCATGCCGTGTACGCCGCCCTTGGATGCGGAGTAGGCGATCTGTCCGATCTGGCCTTCGAAGGCGGCAACGGAAGCGGTGTTGATGACAACGCCGCGCTGGCCCGACTCGTCGACAGCCTCGGTCTTGGAGATGGCGTCGGCCGCCAGGCGCATGACGTTGAAGGTGCCGAGCAGGTTGACGGTGATGACCGTGCGGAAAAGCTCGAGGTCATGCGGGCCGTTCTTGGACAGGATGCGTCCGGCCCAGCCGACGCCGGCGCAGTTGACGACGATTCGCAGCGGAGAGCCGGATTCGACGATCTGGTTGATGGCAGCTTCGACCTCTTCGCCGCTGGTCACATCGGTGGGGATGAGGGTGACGCCGGCGGGGACGTTGTCGCCTGCGCGCTCGATCGACGCGGGCAGATCCAGGCCGAAGACGGTAGCGCCGGCGTCGGCGAGGCGCTTGGCTGTTGCGGCGCCGAGGCCTGATGCCGCTCCGGTGACCAGTGCTGCGGTTCCCTTGATTTCCACTTCGTGTGCTCCTCGAGTTAGCGATCGGTAAGGCGGTGGTGCGTGTCGAGAACCATAACGCGAGGGTGTATGTGAGGGCGAACGCGCGAGACCCGCGTAGGGCTGGGTACCTTGGACGCGAGGTCTGAGAGCAAAGCACCGGACGAGAGGGGACCTGCGTGAGCAAGGCGCCTGTGCGTCCCGCCGCTTCTGTCGAGAATTTCGAGCGGTTGCAGCGCGACCCGCTCTTCGAAGATCTTGCCGAGTTGATTGCCGAGGTTCTCTCCTACGCGTTCGACGCTCCGGCCGCCGTCGAGATCGAACAGTGGACGATCAGTTGCCTGCCGTCGACCAACCGATCGGCGGAGCGCCATCGGTTGTTCACACTCAACATCGGTCCGATGGAGATTCTGAGCGTCGAGTGCCATCTCGTCGGCGGTGAGCCGATCGAGCACGTGATGTCCGTGTACCTGTCCAGTTCGGCACTGGAATCGCGAACCGGTTGCAGCATCGAAGAACTCGATTCCAAGCACGATCTGGTCGCCATCAGACGCACGGAATTGGCGTCGGCCGACGGCGACGGGACCGTGATCGACTGCAGTCTCGAGGACTCGGATGCGTTGGAGCAGTTTGCTCAACTGCCCGTCGACGTGACGACGGTTCGTCCACTCGCCGAGCATCTTGTTGCCAAGGGCAAGGGCCCATTCCGGCAGTATCACAACGCTGGATTTGCCAAGTACGTATTGGAAAGGTCGCTCGACCATGGTTGATCAGGTGGATTCGGCACATACCGAATCCACCTGATCAGTGGGATCAGTTGGTCTCTGGGACTCCCGTCACGCGATCAACCCACCGGACGAAGCGAGTCCAGACTCCGGGCCGTGCCGTCGGCGTTTCCGTTCCGGACTGAATTCTCTGCAGTGATTCGATCTTCCGGACCAAGCTGGCGTGCATCGCGCTTCGGAGGGTGGATCCGGGAATCCAGCGTGCATGCTCTCGACTCAATCCCCAGCCCACCAGCACAGCCGGCAGGAACAGTGCGATGGTGCCGACCAGAATGCGCGCGACAACGATTGAGTAATTCGGCCACGCTTCAAGTATGGCGATCGTGAAGGTCAAGATGGCGATGAGGTACGACAGGGTTCCCATGACGACGATGAAGACGGCGGTACCGAAATCTCGGCCGAGGAACAAGCGGGTCGAGACGAAGATCGTGTACAGCGCGAGTGTTGTCAGGAACCCCGCCGCGAGGACCACGCCGCCAATAGTCGACGCCCAGTTGATCTCTCGATGATTGACCACTCCGAGATACAGGAAATGGAGAATCGCCGGCAGAGTCGCGGCGGCGCCGATCGCGCACACGTCAAGGGTGACATGCAACCTACGAGTAGCGGAAGTCATTGTCGCGCTGGGTCGCCATAGGTCCGCCACTACCGTGAGACTCTCGATGTTTGCACTTCGCTCGGCCGCAGGCAGCCGACGCTGAACAGGCGCATCCTTGCCGAGGAGGTGATACAGGTCAGAGGAAATGATCACAACACCGACCGACAACATTGCGACCGCGATGCCACTGAATTCGATCCTTTCAGGTGCGCCATTGAGAAGGACCGACATGCCGATGAAGGTGGCGAGCTGCCCCATGGCGATCCCGGTGGTGGCTAAGTAGCGTTTGCGAATTTGGCCGACAATATCGTTGGTACTCAACAGTTCTGCTCCCCATGCGGCTACATGCAGAACAGTCACGATACCAACCAGAATTCCGAGGAGGCCTCCACCCATGGACGGTTCCATGCTCATCGCAACGCTGATTTCTGACGGATCGGATTCGCTGAGCGAGAACATCCAGACGCCCAGCTGCATCATCAACGCAACTACCGCGTACACGACCAGCCCGCGTGCCAACTGCGCGGCAACCTGTCGCCAGAACGCACTCGTTCCGGATGAAACTTTTCGCGCGATGGCGTCCTCGAACTCGTCGGAATTGGTACTCATAGTGTCCCCCTCGATAGTGAGAACAGAAGTTGATCCAACTTCTGGCCCCCGCGTTGTCGAGAGCCGAACAGACTGACATGCGTCACCGACAGGTTTGTTGATTCGTGCCAACCTGCCGGTCTTTGGTAGCGCCGACCAGGCTGCATAACAGTGAGCGCGGTACTCTGCAATGTTGCAGCGGCAGCCGGGGGCACAGTTGACTGTGTCTACCGTTACGCAGAACAAGGTGGTAGCAGCACACGTGATTACTGGTGAGGTCAAAAGCAAGGTTGACGCGGTTTGGGATGCCTTCTGGACGGGCGGCATATCCAATCCCCTCGAGGTGATGGAACAGATCACGTATCTGCTGTTCATCAGGCGTCTCGACGACGAGCAGACGCTTGCGCTCAGTAAAGCCAACATGCTCGGCCGCCCTGTGGAAGGAAACCCTTTTCCGATCGGAACCGACGACGAAGGGCGTGACTACGACGAGTTGCGTTGGTCGCGGATCAAGAACATGTCCGCCGATGAGGCCTTCGCAGTGGTCGATCAGCGCGTTTTTCCCTTTATCAAGAACATTCGTGGCGAGGATTCCACCTACGCGCACTTCATGAAGGATGCGCGACTCACAATCCCCAATGCAGGGATGCTCCAGCGCGTAATCGACCGCCTTGACGGTGTTCCCATGGAAAATTTGGATACCAAGGGCGACATCTACGAGTACCTGCTCTCCAAGATTGCGAGTGCCGGTCAGAACGGTCAGTTCCGTACTCCTCGCCACATCATCCAGCTGATGGTCGAGATGATGGAGCCGAAGCCGGGCGATCGCATTGTCGATCCTGCCTCGGGTACCTGCGGCTTCTTGGTCGGGGCGTCGGAGTACATGCGCGCCAACCACGCCGACTCGATCAACTCCGGGGCAGGCCACGAGCAGTACCACCACGACATGTTCCACGGCTTCGACTTCGACAACACCATGCTTCGAATCGGCTCGATGAACATGATGCTCCACGGCGTCGAGCAGCCCGATGTTCGATACCGAGATTCGTTGGCGGAAGCCAATACCGGTGATGCCGGAGCGTATTCGCTGATCCTTGCTAATCCGCCGTTCGCGGGCTCGCTGGATTACGAGAACACTGCAAAGGACTTGCAGCAGATCGTCAAGACCAAGAAGACGGAACTGCTGTTCCTGGCTCTCTTCCTGCGCCTCCTCAAGCCCGGTGGTCGCGCTGCCGTCATCGTGCCTGACGGCGTGATGTTTGGAAGCTCGAAGGCGCACAAGGAACTTCGGAAGATTTTGGTTGAGAACCACAAACTCGATGCAGTGGTCAAACTGCCCTCCGGTGTGTTCAAGCCGTATGCCGGTGTTTCCACTGCGATTCTGTTCTTCACCAAAACTGATTCTGGGGGAACCGATAACGTCTGGTTCTACGACGTTCAGTCCGACGGATACTCGCTCGACGACAAGCGGAATCCGTTGCTCGACGAGGAAAAATTGGGCGTACTCGCAACGGTCTCCGGTGATGAGCATGCGAAAAATAACCTGCCGGATGTGTTGCATCGCTGGAGTCTTCGCGATTCGCATGAGATTGCCCGCCCGCGTACGGAGCAGTCATTCTGCGTGCCAAAAGCTGACATCGTGGCTCAGGCGTACGACCTCTCCTTGAATCGGTACAAAGAGATAGTCCACGAAGAGATCGAGCACCGTTCTCCTGCAGCCATCTTGGATGATCTGGATCGGCTCGAGAAGGAAATTGCCGACGGTATGGCTCAACTCCGCGAAATGCTTGCAGGCGGTGCGGAGTGAGCACCTGGCCGATGGTCGCTTTGGGAGATATGGCTGAGTTCATCAACGGTGTGGCGTTCAAACCAGATGATTGGTCCGCGACAGGCAGGCGAATTGTCCGAATTCAGAATCTCAATGATCCGACGAAGTCGTATAACCGAACTGAGCGTGAAGTCGCGGGTAAATATCACGTGGGGCGCGGCGATCTTTTGGTCTCCTGGTCGGCATCATTGGGTGTCTACGAATGGAGAGAGCCCGATATAGCGGTCGTTAACCAGCACATCTTTCGTGTAGTGCCTTTTCCTGAGGTTGTCGACAAAGGTTACCTTCGGCACGGTCTGGTTATGGCACTCGGCTCTATGGAGGGGCACCTTCATGGTGCCACGATGAAGCATGTCAATCGGGGGCAGTTTCTCGCTACGGAAATTCTCCTCCCTCCCCTCTCCGAGCAGCGGCGGATCGCAGCAATTCTCGACCATGTCGATGCCCTCCGCGCCAGGCGCCGCGCAGCCCTCGCCCAGTTGGAGGAGCTGACTCAGGCGATCTTCGTCGACATGTTCGGTGAGCCAACAACGAATCCAGAAGGATGGGATATCGTTCGTTTGTCGGAATTGGTACGGGACGGCGACAAGATCAACTACGGCGTCGTTCAGCCTGGTGAGGAAAGCGAGGGCGGTGTACCACTCATCCGCGCCGGTGACCTTGATGGCGGCCAATTCGATATCCAACGTCTTCGCACGGTGGCTCCTGAGGTTGATGTGCGCCATCGGCGGTCGCGGCTAGTTGGGGACGAAATCTTAGTGAGCTGTGTGGGTTCGATAGGAGTAGTCGCTCTCGCGTCAGTGCGGGAGAAAGGTTTCAATATTGCTCGTGCTGTTGCACGTATCAGGGTGGGAGAGCGTGTCCACCGGATCTTCCTAGCGACCTACCTGTCGACACCAGCCGTCCGAAATTACTTTACAAGCGAACTTCGAACTGTTGCGCAACCGACCCTGAACATCAAACAGCTTGAGGCGACTGAGGTTCCACTTCCTCCTATGGCCGCTCAGGAGGTTTTTGTTCGAAGAATTCTCGGCGTTGATCAGCTCAGGTACCAACAGCAAACTGCCCAGGACGAGCTAAATATGCTCTTCGGTGCTCTACAGTCCCGCGCATTCCGGGGAGAACTCTGACATGAAAGCTTCCGAAACAACCTTGATGGACTTCCTGCGAACGGGAGTGCAGTTCGAGATCCCTATTTATCAGCGCACCTACTCGTGGACGGTGCAGCAGTGCAAAACTCTGTGGGATGACGTTGTGCGCGCAGGTGGCAGCGATCGCGTCGGGGCGCACTTCATTGGCTCGATCGTTCATATCAGCAAGGGGCAATCAAACCTGACGAGCCAAGAACCACTCTTGGTGATCGATGGTCAGCAACGGTTGACGTCTGTAACGCTACTGATCCATGCGCTTGCTTCGGAACTAGCCAAGCTGCCCGCGTCGGAACAGCAACCGCTCGACGGATATTCACCCACGAAGCTGCACAAACGCTTCCTCATCAATGATGACGAGGACGACGATCGCCGGTACAAGCTGCTTCTCACTCAGACGGATCGATCTACTCTCATCGCTCTGCTTGACAATCGTCCTCGCCCAGAAGACCATTCACTGCTGGTCACGGCGAACCACGAGTGGTTCTGTCAAGCCATTCAGGACTACGTTCGGCAGGGTGGAGACCTCGCCGTCGTATGTCAGGGACTGGCGAAACTGATGGTTGTCGACATCGCGCTTGCACGCGATCAGGAGAATCCGCAGTTGATCTTCGAGTCGATGAACTCGACTGGCAAGGAACTCAGCCAAGCGGACTTAATTCGGAACTACGTGCTGATGGGTGCACCAAACCGACTGCAACGAGATCTATACGAAAAATATTGGCGTCCAATGGAGTTGGGATTCGGCCAGTCGGCGTACGCAACCCAATTCGATGCCTTTGTCCGCAACTACCTCACGATGAAAACGGGAGTGACGCCGAAGCGCGACGAAGTTTACGAGGCGTTCAAGAAGCACTCTCGGAATCTTGCGGGATCAGACGGAGATATCAACGCCCCTGAGCACCTACACAAGGTGCTCAGTGGGCTACGAGATCATGCCGGCTACTACTGCAGGATCGCACTCGGTAGGGAAAGGGATGCGACGCTGCGAGATGCGTTCGCCGACTTCAATGAACTCAAGGCAGACACGGCCTACCCTGCCCTGCTCGAGTTTTACAATGACTACGAAGACTGCGTAATCAGTCGCGATGATTTCGTTGAGGTCATTCGAATGTTGGAATCCTACGTGTTCCGTCGAGCCGTATGCGGAATCCCCACCAACTCGTTGAAGCTCACATTCCAGAGCTTAGCGAAGACGATCGACAAGTCGAACTACCTCGACAGTCTTGCGGTAAATCTTCTCAGCCTCGGGACGTACAAAAAATTTCCGAATGACGAGACGTTCGCCGCGGCCCTGCACCGCTTCGATGCGTACAATTTCAAACGCCGCTTGTATCTCCTTCGTAGATTGGAGAATTGGGCGACAAAAGAACCTGCTCAGGTTGGACAGTACACAATCGAGCACATCCTGCCGCAGAACCCGGACCTGTCGCCTGCGTGGCGCGAATCGCTCGGAGTTGAATGGGAGCGGGTGCAAGGGGAGTGGTTGCATTCCCTGGGAAATCTGACTCTGACCGGTTACAACTCGGAGTACAGCGATCGACCGTTTTCAGAGAAGCGTGATATCAAGGGTGGCTTTCGGGACAGCCCGCTTCGGCTGAACAAGAGTTTGCGGGATCTTGTGGTTTGGGATGAACTGGCAATCATGGACCGGGGAACTGAATTAGCGCAGCGGGCAGTGGAGGTCTGGTCTCGTCCGAGTATGCCGGAAGGTGTTGCAGTAGATGCGCTTACGTCCGGACCGGAGTGCGGCGTAGACAACTTTGAGCATCTGAGATCCCAGCGCATCCGTGAGATGTATGACGCGCTGGTAAGGGAATTGCGGGCTCTGGATTCGACGATAGCGATTGAGTACCGCAAGGTGCACATCGATTTCGCAGCTAACGGCACGTTCATGGATCTCGTTCCGCAGGCGGGTGGATTGCGTATCCAACTACATGTTCCTTACGAAGAACTCGATGATCCACGTGAAATCTGTGCAGATGTCAGTGACATCAGCCGTTGGGGTACAGGCGAAACCCGTTTCCTCCTGGCCTCATACGACGAATTGCCGTATGCGTTGGGACTGATTCGACAGGCTTTCGACAGGCAGCTGGATGTGGAGTGAACTATGTCTGAGGAATATCTGATCCGCCTTCCGCGTGTTCTGAGCGACGGTGACGACGACGGCGCCGTAGACGTGCTGCGGGAGTACTTCACTCGCAAGGTCCAGAAGACGGGCTATTTGCGAACCGGAGCGTTGTGGGATTCTTGGGATCCGAGCGGGCACCGTCTCGAGGACGTCGACCGATTCACCGCGGAAGATCTTGTCGCGGTGACACTCCTGTCGGTCAAGGTGCCTGGGCAGGGAGCCTTGATCTTGCTCGGAGAGAAGAACGACGAGTTGAACGCCTTGCTCGTCGAAGTCGGTCCGGATCGTGACCTTGCGAGTGAATCCGAAGAGATGACATTGGATTCAGCGGTGTGGCGCCTGGAAACAGCGCTGCGAGAAATTCATGGGGTTGGCCGAACGATCGCCTCGAAACTTATTGCGCGCAAACGTCCTCGGCTGTACCCGATTTACGACGACGTAGTAGGCCGGGTGCTCGAGACCAAAGCAGCCCACCTGGAACCGGTGCGACAATCTCTGCACGCGCGCAATGGCGAACTTCATCATCGGTTGCTTGATTTGCGCGATCGGGCCGGCTTGGGCGAAGACGTGCCGACTGTTCGAATCCTGGACGTGCTTGCTTGGATGCAGGGCAAGGGATACAAGCCGATCACCTCGTAAGGAGACCTGATGGAGCAACGCACGTGGCAGTTGGGAGCGTTGCCGATACCGATTATCAACGCCTTTGTCGGTGAGCACGAATACATGTCGAATCTGTATCCCGCGCCGACGCAGCACCGTGGTCAGCTCTTTCCCTCGAGTGAGCATGCCTACGCTGCGGCGAAGTCGAGTGATCCAACGGTGATCCGTGCGATCCTCGCCACCGATGATCCTTCCGAGGCAAAGAAAATCGGCCGCAGCGCCACGCTCGTTGAAGGCTGGGAAGCTTCGAAGTTTCGCGTGATGGAATCTGTCGTCACGTCAAAGTTCAGACATAACCCCGATCTGGCAGATCGCCTTCGTAGCACCGGAGGCTCGCTGATCGTCGAAGGCAATGTCTGGCACGACCAAATCTGGGGAAGCTGTAGCTGTTCGCGGCATCGAGACGTTCCAGGTGGGAATGCACTCGGTGTCATTCTCATGGCGGTGAGGATGAGAATGGTCGAATAGGGAGGGTGTGTTTCGCGCGGACTCTGGACCAGAGACCCTCGGCGTCCGAGCCTCGCTTAAACCTGTCGGAGGGTGCTACTAACGTCTGTCGGTTCGGTATCGAGCACCTGGACTGTGTAAAGATCAGCGCAGGTTATGTATCGGTAGAAGGGTGTAAGTCCAATGGTCGGAAACTTTGATTTCCTACATGCTGAATGGCCTCAGCTGCATGCAGAGGCTCGGAAAGCAGAACGAGACGCACTCTTCGATGCCAGGACCACCTGTTTCTATGCACGGCGGACGGTCGAGATCACCGTCAAATGGATCTACCAGATGGAATCCTTGTCGGTGCCTTACAAGGACGATCTGGCGGCGAGGCTCCATGATCCCGCATTTGTGACGATTATCGGTCATTCCCTTCAGTCCAAGATGAACCTCATTCGCAAACTCGGTAACACCGCAGTGCACGAAGCGCGGCCGATTCCTGAGGATGTCGGGCGGAAAGTACTTGACGAGATGTTCCACATCTTGTCGTGGCTTGCACGGAAATATGCCACGCAGTCGTCGAGTAAGCCGTCACCGCAGTTGCAATTCAACCCGCAGTTGCTGCCGAAACCGAGTGGTGGACCTGCAGCGGTGGCCAAGACCGTCGCACAGCTGAAGTCGCTCGAAGAAGCAATGGAGGCCAAGGACGCCCTTCTGGAGCAGTCCGAAGCCGAGAAGCAGAATTTAGCTGCGCAGCTTGCTGCCCGTGATGTCGAGCAGAAATCCAGTGAGATCGCGGTTGCGACTCTCGAGCAGTTGGTCGAGCAACTTAAAGCAGAGGTTGCTGCAGCGCAATCGGCTTCTGCGATCATTCCCGATACTCACAATTACAACGAAGCCCAAACCCGTTCCGAGATAATCAATCTGCTGCTTCGTGAATCCGGTTGGTTGCTTGACGAACCGCGGAACCTCGAATTTCCCGTCGACGGAATGCCTGACGGAAAGAAGGGATACGTCGACTACGTGCTTTGGGGCAAAGACGGATTGCCACTGGCTGTTGTCGAAGCGAAGAGGGCATCGAGGGACGCGAACGTAGGTAAGCAGCAGGCAGTGTTGTATGCCGATTGCCTTCAAAAGATGTACGGACAGCGCCCGATCATTTACTACACCAACGGTTTCGATCACTACTTCTGGGACGATCATGACTCGACGCCCCGACCGATCGAAGGATTTCACACGCGTGACGAGTTGGATCTGATCATTCAACGGCGCACGTCACGAAAGTTGCTTGCTGGCATCGCTGTTCCCAAGGAGATCGCGGGACGTCTCTATCAGGAACAGGCGATCAGGAGAGTGGCGGAGCATTTCGAGAACGACAAACAACGAGCTGCGTTGTTGGTCATGGCGACTGGCTCCGGTAAGACGCGCACGGTAGTGGCGCTGTCGGACATGATGATGCGTGCCAATTGGGCGAAGCGCATCTTGTTCCTTGCCGACCGCAAAGCACTGGTCAAGCAGGCAGTCAACGCGTTCAAGACTCATCTGCCGGACTCGTCACCGGTAAATCTGTTGACAGACAAGAATACCGAGGGTCGGGTCTACGTCTCTACCTATCCGACGATGATGGGCCTCATCAACGAGGTGAACGGTGGTGTGCGACGGTTCGGACCAGGGTACTTCGACCTCGTGGTGATTGACGAGGCCCATCGGTCGGTTTACCAGAAATACGGTCAGATCTTTTCCTATTTCGATTCGTATCTGCTCGGTTTGACAGCAACACCCAAGTCCGACGTCGATCACAACACCTACGCACTGTTCAAGCTCGAAGATGGGGTGCCGACCGACGACTACAGCCTCGAGCAGGCAATTGAAGAGAAGTATCTCGTACCGCCGCGAGCTGTACCCGTGCCTTTGAAGTTCCCCTCGCTGGGGATCAAATACGCGGACCTTTCTGAAGAGGAGAAAAAACGCTGGGAAGGTATCGACTGGGGTGACGATGTCGACGATGGCGAGATCCTCGACGCGGTGCAGGCTGAGGCAGTCAACAAGTGGCTCTTCAATATCGACACGGTCGACAAGGTTCTCGAGACGCTGATGAAACATGGCCATCATGTCGCCGGCGGCGATAGGTTGGGTAAGACGATCATCTTCGCGAAGAACCAGCGTCATGCAGACTTCATCTCCGAACGGTTCGACGCCAACTATCCGACGTTCAAGGGTTCGTTTGCTCGCGTGATCACCCATCAGGTGACGTTCAGCCAAGACCTGATCGACAAGTTCTCGATGCCTGACCAGGAACCTCACATCGCCATTTCGGTGGACATGCTCGATACCGGAATTGACGTGCCCGACGTCGTGAATCTCGTGTTCTTCAAACCTGTTCGATCGAAGGCGAAGTTTTGGCAGATGGTGGGTCGAGGTACGCGTCTTCGCGAAAATCTTTACGGCCCGGGCCAGGACAAGGAAAACTTCTTCATTTTCGATGTCTGTGGAAACTTCGACTATTTCAACGCACATCCGGATGCGGCGGATGGGGCTGCGACAGTCTCACTGTCGCAGCGATTGTTCAGCACCCGAACGGATCTGGTTTTTGCTCTTGGTAAGTACGGAGCCGGCAACGATCTGCGCGTCGAAGTCGCGGACATGCTGCACAGATCTGTAGTTGGAATGCGGCTCGACAATTTCATCGTCCGCTCCAAGCGCCGACATGTCGAGAAGTATGCCAATCGAGACGAGTGGGAGTCGCTGACCGAACAAAAAGCAGCGGAGATCGTCGACAACTTGGCTGGTTTGCCGACAGAAGTTCGCGACAGTGACGAGATGGCAAAACGGTTCGACCTGATGGTCTTACGTGCCCAATTGGCTGTGGTGAACAACGACGGCACGCTGCCCAAGTATCAAGACCCCATCCGAAGCATTGCTGACGGACTGTTGGACCAGGGACTGAGCATTCCCCAGGTGAAGGCGAAAGAAGAACTGCTCCGCGAGGTTGCGAGCGACGAGTGGTGGGAAGACGTCACGTTGCAGATGCTCGAGGAAGCTCGACGGGAACTACGGTCGATCGTGCGTCTGCTTGAAAAGAAGAAAGCGGTGATCGTCTACACCGATTTCAAGGACACCCTTGGTGACGTCGTCGAAATCGATATGCCGACCTTGCATTCCGGAACTGATGTCGAGCGCTTCAGGGCCAAGGTGAAGGACTATTTGCGTCGACAGCCAGAGAACTTGGCTCTGCGAAAGTTGCGCACGAACAAGGCGTTGACCCAAGCTGACCTTGAATCACTGGAAGAGCTGTTGGCTCGCAGTGGCGCAGGCGAACCCGAAGATTTCAAGCGCGCGGCGGAAAACGCCAAGGGGCTCGGCAGGTTCATACGATCCCTGGTGGGACTGGACCAGCAGGCGGCAACCGAGGCGTTCTCGGAATTCCTTGACGGGCGTACGGCTACAGCCAACCAGATCGACTTCGTGCATCTCGTGATCGCACACGTGACCAAGCACGGAACCATGGATCCGGCTCTGTTGTTCGAGGCGCCCTTCACGGACGGCGCACCGCAGGGCCCCGGGCAGGTCTTCGAAACGGGCAAATCGCTGCGTTTGGTTGAAGTGCTCCGAAGTATCAATGATTCGGCCGAGGCGGTAACAGCGTAGAAGGCCTGCCAATTCGTATGGCAGTTGTCGGCGGGTGGGTCTATTGTCGAATGTATGTTCGATAGTGGATCGACGGGCGGTGTGGGCACATCCGTCGATGAAGGCCGTCCTGTCGTCGATCCACTCGTGCTGCCGGACATGCTCTTTGCAACGGCGCAGAGTGAGAACATGCTTGCCGCGCAGAAGGTGCTCGGCGCATCCATGTTGTCGGAGTCGAGATTCAATGCCGAACTTGACGCGTCCGGTGATGTCGACAAGGCGTGGCGGATTGCATGCAACGAGATTGCGGTCATGCTCACTTGCTCACGTCGTACTGCCGAAGTCCACATCGAGATCGGTGACGCCCTACGCGAGTTCCTTCCGCTCACCAAGGCCGCATTCGCCGCCGGCGAGCTGGACTATGCGCGTGTGCGCAAGATTGTCGACGGACTCGCCGGGGCCGACCCCGAGGCGATCGCAGCACTCGAGCGCCGGGTACTGGCCTCGGCGCACCGTCTTCCTCCCGGGCAACTCGAGCGCGACATCGAACGTCAGCTCTTTGCCTACGATCCGGATGCTGCTGCCGAACGTCGCCGGAAGATGCTGGAGCACCGCGATGTTCGTACGCGTGCCGACCGTCACGGCCTCGCGCAGTTGCAGGCAACACTCAGCGCCAGCGAGGCCGTCGAAGCGCTCGGCCTGATCAACGAGGCCGCCGGAAGTGTCTGCACCAACGATCCGCGAAATGTCTCGACCCGTAGGGCCGATGCGCTGGTCGCTCTCCTGCACGGCGAGAACGGGCTACTGTGCCAGTGTGGCAGCGAAACGTGCGAGGCTGCATCCACGGCAGCCCAATCAACTACATTCTCACGTCGGAAGCCGTTGTTGCACATCGTGTGTGATCTGGCGACGCTCCTCGGATTGACGTCAGATCCCGCGAGCATCGACGGGTACGGACCGATCGATCCTGATTTTGCTCGCGAGCTTGCTGCTGATTCCACCTGGCAGGCTTTGTTCGTAGATTTCCGCGCCCAGGCCGCCGGAAATCGACCGCGCCGGCAACATGCTCCGGCTGTCCTTCCGCCTGTCACCCGGCCTGATCGCCCGGGCCGCGAACCGAACGGCTGCGGAGATCGGATTCGGGCAATGCAACTGATGGTTGCGAACGCACCGGACATAGTTCGAAGATCGGATGGGCATGGCGCCCAGCCCGATCCACCTCCCGGCGCGCTGACCTACGCTCCGGGAGCGGCACTGGCCGCATTGGTACGGGCTGTCGACGGGCACTGCCGATTCCCTGGCTGTTCGGTGCCCGCGAACAGGTGCCAACTCGACCACGTCACCGAATTTGATCCATCCGATCCGAGACGTGGTGGGTGGACCATTGCGAGCAACCTCCAATGCCTGTGTCGTCATCACCATCAGGTGAAGACATACAGGTTGTGGACGCCGGTAATGCTGGAGGATCGAGCCATCTACTGGACCGACAACACCAGCGGGTTGACGGCTGTCACAGTTCCGGAGAGGATCTGACCTGTGCCGGAGGGACAATGCGCTGGAATCGTCGGCGGGGGAATTGGCGGGCTGACGGCTGCCATCGCGCTCCGCAAAGCAGGCTGGGATGTCACCGTGTACGAGCGTGCGTCCGAGTTCACGGAGGTAGGCGCCGCCGTCGTGTTGTTTCCCAACGCGCTGGCAGCGTTGGACGAAATCGGTGTAGGCGAACAGGTCAGGGCTAACTCCCTTCCGTACAGTTCGGGCGCGATCAGGAATCTGCGCGGGCAAAATCTGGTGACGCGCAGAATTGGTGACCTCGCCGGCGGACGCGATCTGGTGACAATCCACCGCGCCGATCTGATCGAGGTGTTGGTTCGCGCCCTCCCCGCCGAATGTCTACGCACCGGAACCAGGGTGACGGGTGCGGGCTGCAGGGATCACGGCCGCGGCGAGATCGTCACCGACGGTGATACCGCTCGATACGACCTTGTCGTTGCCGCGGACGGTGTACACAGTGTTGTGCGACAGCAGCTCTGGCCCGGCGAGGGAACCGTGGTACATACCGGAGTGTCAGCTTGGCGCTGGATCGTCGATGGTCCACCGCTGAATTTTGTCGGGCAGGTGTGGGGGGTTCGAGGGGAGTTCGGGATTCTCCCATTGGCGGGCAACCGCACCTACGCCTTCGCGGGTGCGCAACGCGGCGTCGAGAGTCTCGCGCATTTTGCCGACTGGCCCGAACCGGTGTCGCAACTGGTCGCGAACGCTGTTCCGGCTCGCATCATCGAGAACGAGTTGCTCGAGATTCGGACCCCGAAGTTGTTGACACGCGGTAAAATTGCGTTGATCGGAGATGCCGCTCATGCCATGCGCCCCCACCTCGGGCTAGGTGCCGCTTTGGCGATCGAGGACGCCGTTACTCTTGCTGCCTATGCGCACGATCTCGCTGGCTACACAAAGGCTCGGCGTCGTAGAGTTCTAGGTGTTCAATGGATTTCGCGGCACATGTCAACCGTCGTGATGCCGGAGAGTCGCCCGCTGGCGGCGGTGCGTGATGTTGCCGTGCGGTTGACTCCCGACATTCTTACCTTGTCGGTATTCGGTGTGATCAATCGCTGGCGGCCTCGGCCGATCGAGAGACACTGACTTCGAAGATGGTTTCCAGACCGTCTTCTTCGTCCCACTGCTCACCGACTTCGCAAAAATTGTACTGGCTGATCAGGTTTCGAGATGCGGCATTGTCCGGGCTGATGGTCGCGCGAACGACGTGTACGTCGGATTCGCGACTCGCGACGTCGAGAAGTATCTCGAGGGCGGTTCGTGCGTAGCCCTGTCGTCGAAACGCCGGGTCGATGCGATATCCCATCTCGACCATCCCACGCGCGTCGGGGCGGCCGTGAAATCCGGCCAACCCCACCGGCGTCGACGTCCGAGTGTCGACCGCGATGCGGGTGATCCAAGCGCTGTCGTGCGGGTTCTCTGCTATCTGCTTGCTCCGGTAGCGCCACAAGCCCTGGCATTCTTCGCCGAGGAGATACGGGGTCAGGATTTCGGGGGCGAGTTCCATTGCGAGAGTGGCGTCATCGTCACCCAATGCGTTTAGGACTGGTGATGGGACGTGGATCAGTTGAAGTCCGCGTCCGTCGAGTGTCCAGGGTAGTTCGGTGACTGTCACAGGTCGGCGATCGGGGTCGACAGCGTTATGTCGACGCCGATGCTCCGGAGATTGCCGTCGAGAACCTGCCAGATGGAGCGTTCGAGGAATTCGGCCAATTCTGCGCTGGTCACGTCGGAACCTGGTTGGCTGAGCCAACGGTTGACGCTGACGTCGACCAAGCCGATCACGCCGAAAGCCAAGGGCTCCGCCATCTTCGACTGTTTGCCGCGGCTGGTAAGGATCGCGCCCAACAGATTCCCCAACTGAACGGCGATGGCCGTCTTGGTTCCCGTCACCACTTTCGAGCCGGTTGCCCGCGTGCTCGGTGAACCCTTGCCCAGAAAGTGATGCAGTCGAGGGAATTTCACGATCCAACGAAGGTAGGTGTCGACGGCCCGTGAGATGGTCTCGCCGACTGTGCCCTGCGGGGTAAGGGTAGGCGTCAGCTCGCTCATCATCATGTCGAGGATGCGGACCCGCAGCTGCTCGTCGAGGTCGGCTCGATCCTTGAAGATCCGGTACACCACTGAACGGGGGACGTGGGCGCGCTCGGCGATCTGCTGGACGCCGACGTCGGCGCCGCCTTCATTGACTGCGTCGAGGGCGGCGTCGAGGATGCGGGCTTTGCGCAGTTCCTTGTGATCGTTCCAGCGAGTGCTGCGCCCGTCGGGCTGCGCCGACTCGGCTGTATTCGTCATGAACCGAACGATACTCACCCCGCCATTGACTGGACAAGATGTCTCACATACTTTGGTGGGACAGCGTGTCACACACAGATACCGTCTCTTCAGGAGTGGCAATGAGCAACAGGGTTTTTGTCGTCGGCGTCGGCATGACGAAGTTCGAGAAGCCGGGAGCCCGCGAGTGGGACTACCCCGACATGGCCCGCGAGTCCGGCACCAAGGCGCTCGAAGACGCGGGTATCGACTACTCCGAGGTCGAGCAGGCATATGTCGGCTACGTCTACGGCGAGTCCACGGCAGGTCAGCGGGCTGTCTACGAGCTGGGTCTGACGGGCATCCCCATCGTCAACGTCAACAACAACTGTTCGACGGGATCGACCGCGCTCTACCTCGCCACGCAAGCAGTCAAGAGTGGTCAGGCCGACTGCGCACTGGCGCTGGGCTTCGAGAAGATGCAGTCCGGGTCCCTCGGATCCACCTACGACGACCGTGAACAGCCACTCATGCGGCACCTCCTCGCTCTCGCCGAGCTGCAGGAGTTCGCGATGCCGCCCGCTCCGTACATGTTCGGCGCGGCCGGCGTCGAGCACATGGAACGCTTCGGAACCACTGCAGAGCAGTTCGCGAAGATCGCCGTCAAGAACCACAAGCACTCATTGAACAACCCGTACGCCCAGTTCCAGGACGAGTACACCCTCGAACAGATCCTCGAGGCACGTCAGATCCACGGGCCGCTCACCAAGCTCCAGTGCTCGCCTACCTCGGACGGATCCGGCGCGGCGATCATCGCCAGCGAAGCATTCGTCGAGAAGCACGGGCTCGCTGCTCAGGCGATCGAGATCGTCGGGCAGGCCATGGTCACCGACATGAACAGCACCTTCGAGGACAAGAGCGCGATCAGTCTCGTCGGTGCGGACATGACTCGTAAGGCCGCTGAGAAGGTGTACGCGCAGGCCGGGATCACCGCCGACGACGTCGACGTCATCGAACTCCACGACTGCTTCTCCACCAACGAGTTGCTGACCTACGAGGCGCTCGGACTGTGCGCCGAAGGTGACGGCGGCAAGCTCGTCGACGCCGACGACACCACCTACGGCGGACGCTGGGTGGTCAACCCGTCCGGCGGCCTCATCTCCAAGGGCCACCCCCTCGGCGCAACCGGCCTTGCCCAGTGCGCCGAACTCACCTGGCAGCTCCGCGGAACCGCCGACAAGCGTCAGGTCGACGGCGCGAAGGTCGCTCTCCAGCACAACATCGGACTCGGCGGCGCAGTTGTCGTGACCGCATACAAGCCCTACGCACGCTGAATCACACCCACAACCCGCCAGCTACCCACTAGGAGTTTCATCATGGCTTCCGTTTCCGTCTCCGCTGTACTGCCCGCATCCCCCGAGAAGACCTGGGATGCGCTCTCCGACCTGTCTCGCTGGGAAGAGTGGCTCACCATTCACCAGGGCTGGAAGAGTGAACTCCCCACCCAGGTTGCGTTGGGCGCCAAGTTCACCGAGGTCGTCTCCGTGATGGGTATGGCAAACAAGATCGAGTGGACCGTCGAAGAGGTCGAGGTTCCGAAGATGGTCAAGATTGCCGGTACCGGAATGGCCGGCGTCACCGTCGAATTCGTTCTCTCGGTCGAGGCCGACGGTGCGGGTTCGAAGGCAACCGTCGACGCCAGCTTCAAGGGCACCATGATCGTCGGGCCGATCGGCAAGGCAGTTGCCAAGAACGCCAAGGCTGATCTCGAGGCCTCGCTGGCCAAGTTCGCCGAGCTGGTCGGGTAACGGCTCAATGACGACACCGAAGACGACAACACCGAAGACCAACGCGGTCGAATTCGATACGTCCGGGCTGGACGTATGGACCGATCCGGAGCACTTCGAGGTGACAGCCGAGCGCATCGCCGAATATGCGGCTGCCACCAACGATCCCATCGAGCGACACCTGAAGGGCGAGATCGCTCCACCGGTCTTCGCGGTGGTACCCGTCTTCATGTCGATGGCACCCGCTGCGCTGTCGGTGGCGCCGGTCGAACTGCTGATGAAGCTCGTTCACGGTGAGCAGGACTTCCTGTTCCACCGTCCGATCTACCCCGGTGACCACCTTGTCGCTCGTGCCAAGCCCATCGGATTCGAGGGCCGGGACAACGGATCCACCGTCGTCATCTACGTCGAAACCAAAACCGACAAGGGTGAATTGGTCAACGAGCAGTGGATGACGGCCTTCTTCCGCAAGGTCGACGCGGGCCCCGGACTAGGCGAGAAGGCTCCCGAACACCGATTCGACGACGCTCTTCGCGCTGGTAGTCCCGCAGCGGTGGTGAACCAGCATATCGACGAGGACCAGACATTCCGGTATTCACCGGCTTCCGGCGATCCGATGCCGATCCACCTCGACGAGGAGATCGCTCGGATGTCCGGTCTCCCCGGAATCATCAACCACGGACTGTGCACGATGGCGTTCACGTCGTGGGGAGCCCTGACCGAACTGGCAGGCGGCGAGACCGAGCGGTTGCGCCGTCTCGCAGTGCGATTCGCGAAACCCGTACTCCCGACCCAGGACATCGAGACGGTGTTCCACAAGTCGGGTTCGGCAGACGGAGCCACGTCGTACTCGTACGAAACCAGCGCGGTCGGTGACCTCGTCATCAAGGACGGCCTCGCGGTCATCGCCGAAAAATGAGTCTTCATGTCCGACAACTGAACTGATGGGAATCTGAACTGATGGGAAGTCTCGACGGTCGCGTAGCGATCATCACCGGAGCAGGACGCGGCATCGGCCGTGAGCATGCGCTGCTCTTCGCTCGTGAGGGTGCGAGCGTCGTGGTCAACGATCTCGGCGGCGCAAACGACGGATCGGGCGCAGATGCCGGCCCCGCGCAGCAGGTAGTCGACGAGATCGTCGCTGCAGGCGGCAAAGCCGTCGCCAACACCGACAACATCGCCACCTGGGACGGCGCCGAGGGCCTCGTCAAGCAGGCCGTCAGTGAGTTCGGCCGACTCGACGTTCTGGTCAACAACGCGGGTATTCTTCGTGACGCCTTCATCGCGGGTATGGACGAGAGCCAGTGGGATGCAGTCATTGCCGTGCACCTCAAGGGGCACGCGGCGACGCTGCACCACGCTGCCGCCTACTGGAAGGACCAGAGCAAGGCAGGGGAGACCGTCAACGCTTCGGTCATCAACACGGCTTCGGCTTCGGGTACCTTCATGCCCAACGCGGGCCAGGGCAACTACGGCGCCGCCAAGGCGGGCATCGCAGCCCTGACTCTGGTGGCCGCTGACGAGCTCGATCGATACGGCGTGCGTGTCAACGCTATTGCGCCGATCGCGCGTACTCGGCTGACGCTGGCGACACCCGGTATGGGCGCGTTGTTCGCCGCCGAGGTCCCCGAGGGTGAGTTCGACGCGTTTGCGCCGTCCAACATCTCCCCGTTGGTGGCCTATCTTGCAGCAGCGGACTGCAAGCTGACCGGCAAGGTGTACGCAGTCCAAGGCGGGGCTATCACGGAACTCGCGGGCTGGCACGGCGTTAACACCATCGAGAGCGAGGGTCCCTGGACCACCGCCGACCTCGCAGAACGTCTGTAAGCGCATGGCACGCAACGCATACGAACTCGGTCTCGGGCTGAGTGAGGAGCACACCGCGCTTGCAGATTCGGTGCGGTCCTTCGCCGAGCGCACCATCACCACCGAGCAGGTTCGCGCGGCCGTGGAGTCGAGGACCGAGGACAAGTTCCCGCAGTTCTGGCCGGCACTCGTTGGGCAGGACCTTCTCGGGCTCGCGGTTCCGGAAGAGCAGGGTGGTCACGGCGCCGGTCTGCTGACCTTGGCGGTGGCACTGGAAGCATTGGGCCGCACTGTCTCTCCCGGCCCGTTTGTTCCGACGGTATTGGCAAGCGCCGTTCTCGGCGCCGCTGATTCCAAGGCGGGACCTGAGTTCCTGCCCGGCCTGATCGACGGAAGTCGTACGGCAGCAGTCGCCTTGGGTGCACCGTTGACGGCCGAGTCGTCGGACGGCGGATACAAGATCACGGGCGCACTCGACGGTGTGCTCGGTGGTGAACACGCCGACGTGCTGCTGGTCCCGGTCCAGTTGCCCGAGGGTGTCCGCTACGCGGTGCTCGAGAGCAGCGCAGTCGCGATCACCGTGCAGGACAGCATCGACGTGCTGCGCGGCAGTGCGCGGATCGAAGCTGACAATGTTCAGATCAGCGCCGAACGGATACTCGACGGTCTCACCGAGGTGCAGGTACGCTCCATTGCCGCCGTAGTTCTCGGCGCCGAAGACGTCGGCGTCATGTCCTGGTGTGCGTCCACCGCGTCGGAGTACGCCAAGACCCGCGTGCAGTTCGGGCGACCCATCGGCCAGTTTCAGGGCGTCAAGCACAAGTGCGCGCAGATGGGCATTGCGCTCGAGCAGGCACGCGCCGTTGTGTGGGATGCGGCAAGCGCATTGGACAAGGGCGACGACACGGCAGATTTTGCCGCCGATATCGCCGCAGTCATCGTGCCGGACGCCGCAGTGCAGGTAGCGCAGGATTGTGTGCAGGTCCACGGCGGCATCGGATTCACATGGGAGCACGACGCCCACCTGTACTACCGCCGCGCGCTCTCGATCCGCGGCATTCTCGGCACCCGCGAGGATCGTGCCAACCGTGTTGCGCAGCAGGCACTTGACGGTGTCAGCCGAGCTTCGGTTCTCGAACTACCGCCAGAGGCAGAAGAGATCCGCGGCGACATCGCGGCCGAGCTTGCCAAGTTGGTTGATCTCGACGAGGACGACCAGCTGATCGCGCTCGGCGACGGTGGCTGGGTTCAGCCACATCTGCCGAAGCCGTACGGGCGCAGCGCCGCTCCGCTCGAGCAGATCGTCATCTCGCAGGAGATCAAGGCTGCGGGTATCTCGATGCCGCAGCTCCTGATGGGAACTTGGGCCGTGCAGGCCGTCGTAGCGCATGGTTCGGACAAGCAGAAGCAAGAACTGGCAGTACCGACCCTGCAGGGTGAGCTGGTGTGGTGCCAGCTCTTCAGTGAGCCAGGCGCGGGTTCCGATCTTGCGTCATTGTCGACGAAGGCCGAAAAGGTCGACGGCGGTTGGAAGATCACCGGTCAGAAGATCTGGACCACGGTTGCGCAGTTCTCCGACTGGGCAATGCTGATCGCCCGTACGGACGCCACCAAGCCGAAGCATCAGGGCATCACTTACTTCGTCCTGGACATGTCGACGCCGGGCATCACCGTCCGGCCGCTCCGCGAGATGACGGGTTCGGCGCTGTTCAACGAGGTCTTCCTCGACGACGTGTTCATCCCCGACGAAAACGTCGTCGGCGAGGTCAACGACGGCTGGAACGTCGCCCGTACGACGCTGGCGGGCGAGCGCGTCGCGCTGAGCCAGAAGATGGAGGCGTACGCCTCGGACTCCGATCTACTGAAGTTCGCGAAGTCAGCAGACCTGAGCCCGATCGGACGCTACCGCGTCGGTGAGCTGGTTGCCGAGAGTCAAGCCATCGACCTCATCGGTTCCCGCGTTGTGCTCAAGCAACTTTCGGGAATCGACGTGAGTACGACGTCGAGTGTCGGCAAGCTGTTGGCGATGAAGATCAGCCAGTCGATCGCCGAGTTCGTCGTCGCCGAACTGGGTGCTGCTGGAGCGGTCAGCATCCCAGGTCAGCCAAGCGACAAGGCGATGGAGCAGCTCATTTCGGGCCGTGCCACCACCATTTACGGTGGGACAACCGAGGTGCAGCTCAACGTGATCGGTGAGCGCATGCTCGGATTGCCGCGAGACTGAGGGTATTTATCGGGTGGGGCTCAGTCCTGGATTCTTCTCCAGGGCTGAGCCTCTTCCAGTTCGAAGGCCAATTCGAGGAGCGTGCGCTCGTCGCCGAGGTCGGCGGAGAAATGTGAAGCCAACGGCAGACCATTGCTGGTCTGGTGCATCGGTAGTGAAATCGCGGGACCGCCGGAAATGTTGTTCAGAGGCGTGAACGACGTGTACGCGATCAGCTTGTCGAAGAGTTCCTCGAAAGGCTGAGCGGGAGAGAGGTATCCGAGCTCGGGAATGGTGTGTCCCAGAGCCGGTGAGAGCACGACGTCGTACTTCAAGAACATGGCCGAGTACTGCTGCTGGAGGCGTCGGAGGCGGTAGAGCACTCGCGGCGTCTTCGCGATGTTCTTCCGGTACAGCGTGTACAGACCCTTGGTGAGATTGTCGGTTGCGGACTTGTCGAAGTCGGATCCGAGCATCTGTTTGCCGCCGGTGGAGATGGCAAACGAGAGAAAGCCCCAATAAATGCTGAAATCGTCGATGAATTGCGGGCCGACCGGCAACGCCGCATCCTCGACGTGATGGCCAAGGCCGGCAAGAAGTTCGGCAGTAGCTTCGACGGACTTGCGCGTCTCGTCGTCGGTCTTGGTGACCGTCACGGAATCGGTGATCACGCCGACGCGCAATCGTGTGGAGCTCGGTCCTTCGATCAGCCGAACCGGTGCGAGTCGCGGATTGCGGTAGTAACTTTCAGCCGCAGACATCCATCGTGCAGTGTCGCGAACCGTGCGGGTGACAGCGCCCTGAGCGATCAGCCGGATCGGCATCGACTTGTCGGCCGGATCGGCGATGGTGCGGCCGCGGGTGGGTTTGAGTCCGACCAGCCCGCAGGCAGCGGCGGGAATCCGGATCGATCCACCGCCGTCGTTTGCGTGCGCGATCGGGAGTACGCCGGCCGCAACAAGCGCGGCAGCGCCGCCCGAGGACGCACCGGATGAATACGCCGGATTCCACGGGTTGTGGACTGGTTCTTCAGTCATGTACTCGGTGGACGCGCTGAATCCGAATTCCGGCAGTCGAGATTTGCCGATCGAAATGGCCCCGGTGGAGAGGAACTGCTTCGCGAAATCGCTGTCTGCCTTGGCGGGGACTGCGGTGAAAGCCTTGCTGCCCTGCTGGGTTGGAAGGCCGGCGCTGTCGGTGTTGTCTTTGATCGCGGTGGGGACACCGGCGAAGACGCCCGTGGCCGGCCGGCTGCTCCTGGCGAGGGCGCGGTCGAAATCAGCGCAGGCCAGGGCGTTCAACGGCCCCTGAACTGTCTCGGCGCGCGCGATCGATGCCTCCATGACTTCCCGAGCAGTCACCTCGCCGGATTCGATTCGGGCGGCGACACCGGTGGCGTCGAGATCGCCCAGGGCGTCGTTGGTGAATGTGTGGACTTGGATCTTGGCGCTCATGGGAATCCTCGATAGACGGCGGCAGGTCGCCCATCCAGAGTATTGGACGAGCGACCTGCATGGTGCCGATATTGGATATCCAGGTATCAGCTTCCGAAGATGCTTGTCACGTGTTCAACTGCCTGCGGTGCCTGCTGGGGAAGGAACTGCTGCGGGATGAACTGCTGCAGCGTGCCCTGCGGAATGAACTGACCCGCGCCGCCCTGCTGGAAGTTCGTAACCATCGGGTGGATGACGTTGTTGAATACATCGTTGAACATGTGTTGCGTCCTTTGGTAACAGCGTTTTTCGAACTTCTGACTCCATCGACACTAAGCACGGTTCGAGTGAGTTTCAACGAAAATTGCTGATACACAGTCAAGTTCAAGTTCATTGCCAGCTGGGGGTCAGGAACGGGCCCACCTTCACAGCTTCGACGCGCTGCCGTGCAGGTTCTTGGCCGTCGGGGATGTCTCGACGGATTTGGGATCGGGATACGTGCCCAGTACGCGGTCGGCAGTTCCCGCGGTGGTGACCGTGAACCAGTAGTGCTCGTTCTTGAAATGGTGGTTGCGATGGTTGCGCCAAACCGACCGGTAGAGAGCAGTTTTCGGCTTGTAGTCACTGTGGATGAGGAAGTGCGTCCACTCGTAGCCGAGGCCGAGTACGGAAATGCAGGTCAGGAACGTCAGGCCGAGTTCGATGCGGGGAAACGCCAGGAGCGCGGCGGCTGTCAGGACGGGAATTACGATCAGGAGCGTCTGCCACGGAATGAAGACGAGTGAGACGGTTCGCGGAGCGAAATGGTGCTCCCGATGGCTGCGTGCCAGCCGTGAATCGAGTGTGATGCTGGCAATGGTCCGCGGCTTCCAATGCAGAACGAAGACGTGAATGATCCACTCCACGAACGGGAATGCGGCGATCATCACGAGCGGAACGAGTGCGTCGGTGATCTGCCAGTCGCCCAGCATGATGCGCGCCGCCGTTGCGAGCACCAGCATGGCGCCGATCATCCACGGCGTCGGTGACTTGCGAAACGTCCGTGCGGCATCGGCCAGAGTGAGAGGCTTGCTCATGGTTTCAGTCCTTCCAGGAAGGTGAGAGCGTCGCCGATTGCCGTCGTGCCGGTGTGGAGGAGCTGCGCGGCTAGAGTTTCGGCGGTGGCCTCGTCGTGTGAAGTGATGGCGGAGGCCAGTTTTCGATATAGTTCGGTCTGGCCGACTTCGGCAACCATGACGGAGGCAAGTGCCGTCATGGCCGGTTCGTAAGCGGTGCGCAGGCTGTTGAAGATCAAGCGGAAGGCAATGGAATCCGCGCTGTCGACCACGACATCCCAGAACGCCAGAGCGCGGTCTTGCAGCTCCACTGGATCTTCCGTCGCGCCAAGATGTTCCACGGCCGCGCGGAGTTCTTCGGCCGATTCCGGGGTAATGCGACGAGCTGCCAATACTGCGATCTGCGGCCCCATCAACTCGCGGGTTTCGAGGACGCTGCGCACCACGGTCAGGTCGGGGACGCCGTCGCGTATCAGCAATTGGGGGAGAAGTTCGGGTCCGGCCTGGCGCCGGAAATCGCGCACCGACGTGGATTCACCTTGGCGGACTTCGACGAGTCCCGCTTGGGCGAGCTTCTGAATTGCCTCTCTTACTGCGGGGCGGGAGACCCCGAATGCGTCGGCCAGCTTGCGCTCACTCGGGAGATTTTCGCCTGCCGCAAGCTCTCCAGCCAGCACTTTCACCGAAATCTGATCGAACACTGCGCCGGAAGCCGAGGTACGTGCAACGGGTTGGAACATGTACTGACGATAAGCCCCTACTGGCAAGAGGTCAAGTGGTCAGACCAGTTCTCTTGGCGTGAAAGAAACAACGCTTGACCAATAATCTTCACCGGAACTCCGCAGGTGAGGGTAGTTTTTAGGTCATCCTAATTTCCGTTACTGTCAGGACACTCATGACGCCACTTCTCTTGCCGACGCTCGATACCGACGCCGAATTCGCTCGCATCACTGCTGCTCTCACCCGTCGCGGTTTCCTCGGGGCGGGCGCATTAGCCGGGATCGGATTACTCACGGCTTGCGGAACCAGTTCGAGCGAAACGGCCGAAGGCGAGATGCGCACGATCACCACCGTCAACGGCCGGGTGGAGGTGCCCGTTAATCCGCAACGGGTGGTCAGCGCCGATTACTACACGGGCCCCGCGATGTTCGATGCCGGATTCACACCCGTCGGACTGCCGGTGGATTACGAGAACGCCGACGGTGTCCCGGAGCCCTATGCGTCCGCTCTGCGGTCTCTCCCGAAGGTGGGGCGCTGGTACGAGCCGAACGCCGAGGCGATAGCGGCTTTGTCTCCCGACTTGATCGTGATGACCAACCTGCTTTCGGAGAACAACCCGGATCTTTACGAGCAGATCCGGTCGATCGCACCGACCGCGGTTTTTGCCGAAGACGGCCAGTACGCGTGGAAGGAACGTGCCCTCGGGGTCGCGGACGCGCTCAACCAGAGCGCGAAGGTTCAGGAGTTGGCCGACCGGTATGAGGCGCGGATCGCGAAGTTCCGCAGCGACAACGCTGATGTGTTGAGCAAGGTGAAGGTCGTCTACACCACGTACTTCGAGGAGAGTGGTTTCTCGCTGTACTCGCCGACCAAGTATCAGACGACGGTCATCAGCGAGGCCGGATTCCAGTTCAACGACCGCTCACTCGCAATTCCCGCCGGCAGCAACGAGTGGTTCCCGAAGGAGCAGTTGGAGCTACTCGACGAGGCCGACGTCATCATAACCAACAGTGGTAAGGGCCCCATCAACGAGAAGTTGGCGAACGACACCATCTTCCAGCGTCTGCGCGCCGTCAAGAACGATCAGGTGTACTCGTTCGACTACGAGGGCGTCGCCTCATTCGGTTGGGCCCTTAGCTTCCTCGAGCAGTTCCAGCCGATCGCCGAGGAGATCAGAACCAAGCTCTGATCTCCTCAGCCATCACGAGGAAGCTGGCGTCACCACATCCAACCTCGGTTGATGGTGGTCGGTGTATGCCCACGGGCGGATCTTCTCCAGTGCTTTGCCGATCCGGAACACGGTCGGTTCGTCGTAGGTGTGGCCGACGATCTGGACGCCCGTGGGCACGCCGTTGTATGCGTGTCCACTGGGCACCGCTAGTACGGGACACCGATTGGCGACGTTGAACGGCAACGTGAGAAGTGCTTCGGCGGTGGTGTTCACGTGCTGGCCCGCAACCATGAGGCCGTCGAGCAAAGACTCGCCTGCCGGGAAGGCGATGGTGCCCGAAGTCGGGCAGATCAGCGCATCGAATGGAGCCATCGCCTCGGCGAGCTCTCGTTGCATCTGGGCTTCTTTGCGAAGGCCGTCCAGAAATGACATTTCCGCAGCGCCCTTCGACGTGATCGCGACGTTGTCTAGTGTGTAGTCGGCAAGAAGATCACCGTGGGCCCGAGCAACTTCCGCGACGGATGCACCCATGATCGTTCCGAAATGGACTTTCACTGCTGCTGCCATCGAGTCGCGAGTCCACGGCAGTTCGATCTCCTCGACTATCGCCCCTGCATCGACCAACGGCTGGGCGAGCGCCCGTGTGTTCGCCTCGATGTCAGGTTCGATCGGGAAGTCACCGAGCCGTAGGCACAGGGCAATTCGCATTCCCTCGACCGACGGGTACTCGTGTGGCAGCGTGATCGCCGGCCTCAGGGAAGAATGGTCACGCGGATCCGGACCGATCAGAACGTTGGCCAAAAGAATTGCGTCGTCAACAGTTCGGGCCATGGGACCGTCGCCACGGTAGGAATCCATGGACAGCGGGGCGACCCCGGGAATACGGCCGTACGACGCTTTGAGTCCGACGGTGCCGGTGAAGCCTGCTGGACCTCGCGTCGACCCGCCGATATCGGATGCTGTTGCCAAAGTGGTAGTTCCGGCGGCGAGTGCGGCACCGGCTCCTCCGGATGAGCCGCCCGGACTGTAGTCGAGGTTCCAGGGATTGCGGGTCACGCCCCACAGTGGAGAGTGTGTGAACGCCGCGACGCAGAACTCCGGCGTCGTGGTGCGTGCGTGAATCAGGCCGCCTGCTGCCAGAACTCGATCGATCACCGGCGCGTTCTCGCGGGCGATGTTTCCGCGTGTCGCCAGCGAACCTTCGGTCAGAGACTTTCCGGCAATAGAATGTTTTTCCTTGGCTGCTACCGGAATTCCCTCCAACGGCCGCGGGTCGGGCCCGTGGCCGAGATATCGGCTCTCAGCTTCCCGAGCGCCCGCGAGTGCCTCGTCGAACATCTCTTCGGTGAAGGCATTGATGTGAGGTTCGAACTTCTGGGTTCGGTCGACGACTGCTTGTAGCAGCTCGACCGGAGACAATTCTCGCGTGCGAAAGTGTGCAATAGCTTCGGTGGCGCTGAGGTAATGCAGGTCGTCTGACATGGCGTTATCTCCCTGGAGAAATATGTGTAGGAATCACGCGCTTCGCGCAAGGGCGCCCAGTGCGGCCGCAGTTATAGCCGTGACACCTTCGGGTAGTGCCGCGGCCGGATCCGGTGCGAAGCGCGGTGAGTGATTCGAGGGTGTGCCGGGAGGAATCCGTCCCTCGGCGAGTGCGGCGAGAGCTCTTTCGTCGAAACTGCGAAGCGCCGTCCCGCCGAAATGCCAGAATACGGAGGGGCATTGGGCAGCAGTGCCGAAAACTCCGAAGTCCTCGCTGCCTGAAAGCGGTTGCGGCAGGGTGTGCATCCCCAATCCGGCCCGGCGTAGGTCGGACATCACCGTGGACGTTGCGTCCGGAGTGTTGACCGTGGCCGGAAAGCCGTTGTACGCATGAACGTCCGGCGGTTCGGTGGCGCCTGCTCCGTCTGCTTCTGCACGAGCGATCCGGCGTACCGACTCGAGCATGTGTTCTCGCGACGATGCACTGAAAGTTCGCAGGCTGAGTAGTAGTTCGGCGTCGTCGGCAATGATGTTCGCAGCTGTGCCGGCGTGCAATGCTCCCACCGTGAGCACCGGTGCTGTCGGGGTTGCCGCTTCATGAGCGACCAGACTTTGAAGGCGCAGCGCGAAAGATGCTGCCATCAACAAGGGGTCGATGCACGCGTACGGCGAGGACGCATGTCCACCACGGCCGTGAAAAACCACTCGAATCGTGTCGGATGCTGCCATCAAGATGTCGGGTTTGCTGACCAGCATCCCGGCCGGAGTCGGGCCCACGTGTTGTCCCAGGCAGAGGTCCGGTCGAGGGAAGCGGTCGAAGATTCCGTCGTCGACCATCGCACGAGCGCCGGAGCCGGTCTCCTCGGCAGGCTGGAAGACCGCGACAACAGTCCCGGTGATCGACGTCGGATCCGCGGAAAGTGCTGCGCACGTGGCAAGTAGCGCGGTCACATGGACGTCGTGGCCGCACGCATGCATCACGCCATCGGTCTTGGAGGCGTAGGACAGACCAGTGTCTTCTGCGACCGGCAACGCGTCCATGTCGGCGCGTAGCAGGATGACCGGACCGCTGCTCCCTTCGAGGACACCGACGACACCCGTGCCGCCGACTCCGACCGTGACGTCCCAGCCGCCGATCCGCCGAAGTTCTTCGGCAACAATTGCGGCAGTGCGAGTTTCGTCTCCGGACAACTCGGGGTGTGCGTGCAGGTCCCGGTACAGATCGAACCAGTGCGGCTCGACGGTTCGTAACCGCGACGGGTCTCCGAATTCAAGGTTCGAAAGCAGTTGGTTCATGGTCGATCTTCTTTCGATTGGTGGTGTTCAGTTGGCGGTTTTCAGTTGCACCAGGTTCAGCATCTTTTCTCGGGTCTGCGGCGCTGCCATTACCGCGATGATCGCCACGATGGGCCCGAGCGCGAGAGATACGAACGCCGCTGACCAGGAGAGATGGTCCACGATGAATCCGAACACCAGCGGTGCGACTATTCCGGCGACCATGCCGCCGAAAATGATCATCGACGAGGCGGCCCCGACCACCGAAGAAGGCAGGCTACGAAGTGGTAGTGCAAAACACGGCATGAAAGCGAAAGAGGCAGCGGCTGATCCGAGAGTGACGAGAACGACGAACAAGGCTGTGTTGGAGACGAAAGGAATCGAAACGAGCATCACGATGCAGGCGAGCATGGACGGCACTACGACGATGCGGCTGTTGCCTTCCAGTCGATCCGAGATTCGGCCGCCGATGACGGTGGTTACGGCGGCCACCACGGTTGCCGGGATGAGCAGGAGGCTTGCACTCGAGAGGGCGATTCCTCGTTCGTCATGGAGGTAGGACGGAACCCAGGACGACATCCCCCAGATCACGAAGTCGTATCCGAAGAACATCAAGGCGAAGAGCCACATCGCGCGGGAGCGAAGTACGGTGCGCATGTTGTCCCAGGAGGAATCCGGACCGTGGTCGATCTCCGCCGGAAGTGCTGGAGGGAGCCACAACTTGATGCTGACGAGCGAGAGTACGCCGAGCGCCGCGACGGCCAGAAACATCCCACGCCAGCCGATCAACGGGAGAAGCGCTGCCGCAACGACAATGGCGAGAAGCGTACCGACGGCGTTGGAACTGTTCATCCATCCGGTTGCGGTGGCACGTTGCTCCGGGATGCTGCGTTCGGCAACCAGCTTTACTGCGGCTGCCGGAAACACGCCCTGTGCGAGACCGAAGAGAAAGCGAACAACCAGAAGCGTCCCGAACGACCACGCAAGGGCGGTGAGGCCGGTGAAGACACTCCACGCCACCAACCCGATCAGAGCCATCCGGACTGCGCCGTATCGATCGGCGAGCAGTCCACCAGGTAGTTGGGCCAGTGTGTATGCAATGAAGAACGTGGAGATGATCAACCCGCGCTGGGAGTAGTCGAGATCGAACTCCTCACCGAGCAAGGGGAGGGCGAGGTTGATCGCCAGCCGATCTATGTAGTCGATCGCGTAGGCGACGAACAGCAGCGCGACCGTGACTTTGGTGGAGCGAAGCACTGGGCCTCCAAGTGGTGAACCTGTGAAGTGATTCACATATCTTTGGCAAACAGGCAGGGATCACCGGCCGGAATGCAGTAATCCGGCAATACTTGGCAGATGAAGCCGGAATCCGACGAATTTGTCATCGCGGAATCTGATCTGGAGATCATCAATGCACTCCAACTCAACCCCCGCGCGTCGTGGACGCAGTTGTCGTCGGTACTCGACATGGATTCGACGACGATCGCCCGCCGGTGGCGTCGACTCGTCTCGAACGGTCATTCCTGGGTCAACGCGGTCGCAATCGGTCGAACCCACATATTCGGCTATCTCCTGATCAGGACGACTCAGGATGCGGTTGCCGACGTGGGGGAGAGGTTACGTGAGCTGGCCTGCGCTTATCTGTTGGCCAGGACGGAAGGTGAGTACGAGTACTTCGTCGGAGTTGTGGCCGCCGACCAGAAGAGTTTGGACGCCTTGGTGTGTGAGCACCTTGCTGCCGATCCTGGAATCTTGTCGATCAGAAGCCGGGTCGGGGTGAAGGTGTACCGAGACGGCTTCAGTTGGGAGCCGGGCGCTCTGGGGCAAGCAGGTCGCGCTCAGCTGGCAACCGCTGCGGCGCCGGCAGATCCGACAGTGTTCCGTGAGTCCGACGGTGCCCTGTTGGAGGCGCTCGGCCGAGACGGACGTGCCAGCTATGCGCGTCTCGCCGCGATTTGTGGAACGAACGAGACTGCGATTCGACGGCGCTTGGCCCAGCTGACTGCATCGCAACAGTTGATTTTCCGCTGCGATGTCTCGCAACAGGCTGTCGGTTCACCGTTCGAAGTGATCTTCGATGTCGCTGTGGACGGTTCCGCCGACGAACTCGGCAATCTTGTGTCGAGTTGGCCGGAGATCAGATTGTTGGTGGCGACCACCGGAACAGCGAACATGTTGATCAGCGTGTGGCTGAGCAGCCTCGCGCAGAGTCTTGTCGTCGAGGATCGACTCCGCCGAATCGGTAGTGTGCGGATCCTCGATCGACGTGTCTCGCTGTACCCGATGAAGCGATTCGGTCAGCTACTCGGTCCCAACGGAGTAGCAGAAGGTCATGTGCCGGTCGCGATTTGGGGTGCCGACGACATTCTTCGATGAGCCTCAGTCGATCGGGGTCCGATTGTCGTCGACGAGGTGTGGATCGGAGTCGGTCGCGCGGGAGCGCTTCCAAGCCATTCTGGCAAGCGCGCTCACCACCGAGATTCCGAAGACAACAGCGCCACCGATGATGCCGGCGGACGAGTCCGGGAAAATGCCGTCGAGCAGCAGCCAGACACCGAAGACGAAGAACAGCACGGCGGCACCGATCTTGATGAAACCTTCCGGAAGATGTTTTCCGAGAACCGAACCGACGATGATGGCGAGTGCGTCGGCCGCCACCATGCCGATGGTGGACCCGATCCAGATGCCGATCCAGTCGTTATCGGTGGCGAGAGTGATGGTGGCGAGCATCGTCTTGTCGCCGAGTTCGGCCAGGAAGAAGGCCGACGCGACGGCGATGAAAGCGGATCGGGTGACGCGACCGGCCTTGTTCTGCTCGTCCTCGGTGAGATCGTCACCGCGTAGGGTCCAGAGGCCGAAGATCAGGAATGCGATACCGCCGACAATGGAAATTGCCGCCGTGGGAAGTGCGACGCCCAGGTAGTGGCCGACAGCCACTGACACCAGGTGAACAAGTGTGGTGGCGACGGTGATTCCGCCGAGAACTACCCACCAGCGATAGCGCAGCGCAAAGGTCATCGCCATCAGCTGGGATTTGTCGCCGAGTTCGGCGATGAAGATGACGCCGAAGCTCAAAAGTATTGCGGCAAGCAAGATTAACTCCTCCGGTCCGTATCGGTCGGAGGAAATATGGGGCCTCCGGCCTGGACAGACGCAACGGGTGCGCTTGTCCGGCCGAAGGTCTCGCCCACCGAGGCCGTCAAGACCTTCGGTTCGCCAGGCCGGGTGCTTCGCGATCCGCGCCAGGCGGAACGCGTCGAACCAGTATGTCGACACAGGCGATTGGGGGCTACTCCCCTTCGTTGTTACCGAGGTTAGCCTGCATTGCACGAATTGGCAAAGCGCACAGCAAGTTTGGGAGACCGAACTTATCGCTTACCGTTGCCGTCAGCAGGCGAGGAGCATTGCCAAAACTGCGGTGTCGGGATCGCTGATCGGATCGATGCCGACCCGGCTGATCATCGAGACGACAGTCCCGTCGGCCTCAGCTTCCACCCAGGCCGCCCGATGGTCCAAACCGAGGTACGGCAGGCCGGGAAGCAGGACACACCCGGAGGCGCTGCCCTCACATTCCGGCAGGCTGGGCGTCGTTTCGGAGGGTGGGTGCAGCATGATCAGTGCCGGCGGTTGATGCTCGGAAAAACGCCCAGGTGGCAGAGCAAAATCTCCGAGAACCGGTCCTTCGGCCATCACCAATCCCACAGTGCCCGGTTGTGGATCATCCGGGACATCCTCGTGCACGCCGAAAACCGTCGTGGTGGGCAAGAGACCGGGGAGTGATGCGACCCGCACAGCCAATGCGAGCAGTTGCGCCCATTCTTTGGTGGTGTCGGGCCAACGCCCAGAAATGACAAAACCCTGCAACGCTCCGGCTTGCTGGAACGGTGAGATGCCTATCGCTTCATTTCTATTCATCTCTGTTCCTCCCCGAGGTGATGACAGGTAAATCCGGCACACGTCGTTGGGTAGGTAAAATATGCGCCTAAACACTGCTGGCACACAAGAGTAGGAGAGTGCCAGCGGTGATGTGCGCAGGTGCCGCCGGTGGTTTGCGCAGGTGAGGGCGGTGGTATTCACCGGGTATGACTGCCTCGAAGCGCTCGTCGTTGGATGATCTGGCAACGCAGGCCTGGATATTCGGATATCCACTGTTGATAGCGGCGGTCTCACGGGACGTGATGACGGCAACGGCGACGCCGCAGGGCATGAAAGCGCCGCTCAACCAGTTTGCGTACGCGCGGGAAACCCCGGATGCGTCGTTCACGGATGTGGTCTCACCCAACGCGGACACTCTCTACTCGTCGGCGTGGTTGGACTTGCGGACCGAACCGCAGGTCTTGACGTTGCCGGACTTCGGGACGAGGTACTGGCTGGTCCCGATTCTCGACGCGTGGAGCGATGTCTTCACCGTGCCCGGTTCGCGCACTGTAGGTCGCACCGGCGGACCGTACCTCGTGGCGGGTCCGACATGGAAAGGCGAAGTGCCGAGGGGTATGACGCTTCTCCGTTCGCAGACGGCGATGAATTGGATAGTGGCGCGCTACGCAACCTCGGGCGGAACCGACCTGGCCGCGGTACACACGTTGCAGGACGGAACCCGGCTGACACCACTGTCGCAGTGGACGGACCACAAGAATGGGTACACGGCGCCCGAAGGCTCGCTCGACCCGACAGTCGATACGTTCACGCCCCCGGTCGACCAGGTTGCCGCGATGGACGGGCAGGCGTTCTTCACCGCACTCGACGCGCTACTCGACGACAATCCACCGCGTCCCGAGGATTCCGAGATCATGAAGCAGCTCGGCGACATAGGAATCGGGTCGGGACTCGCGTGGGCGTCGCGGCCACCCGAAGTTCGTGATGCGCTGGACCGCGCCGCACGCAGCGGCATGGACCTGCTGCACACGATCGCGGCCGACGCCGAAAGTTCCCCGAAGAACGGTTGGACCATGCACCGCGGGTTGGGGCACTACGGAACGCACTATGCGCAGCGGGCTTTGATCGCGTGGCTGGGATTCGGCGCCAACCTCGACGCGGACGCCGTGTACCCGCATGCCACCACCGACATCGACGGCAATGCCCTGACCGGGGAGAAGAACTACGTCCTGCACTTCGACGAGGACGAGCTTCCGCCGGTCGAAGGTTTCTGGTCGCTCACCATGATGAACGAGCGACAGTTCTTCGTGGACAATCCGATTGATCGATACGCCATCGGTGACCGAAGTGACCTCGAATTCGAGAGCGACGGCAGCCTGAATATCTACATTCAGCACGAGTCTCCAGGCGGTCCGAAGGAAAAGAACTGGTTACCCAGCCCCGCAGACGGATTCAACGTATTCTTGCGACTGTATTGGCCCAAGGCTTCGGTGCTCTCGGGATCGTGGACGGCACCGGGTATTCGTCCGACGAACTGAAATACTCGGAGGCTACTGATGGTCGCAACGAACCCGTTTGTGTTGTACGGCAAAGAGATCTGGTGGATGATCCTGGTCCGCGGAATCTTCGGCGTGATTTTCGGAATCATCGCCCTCGTGTGGCCGGGAATAACCGTAGTGGCCTTGGTTTTCGTGTTCGGTATCTACTCCATCGTGGACGGTGTGGTCACCCTGGTGCGGGCAATCCGTGACCGAGCGCATCTCAGTTCATGGGGGTGGTTCGTCTTCACGGGCGTGGTCTCGGTGGCCGCCGGTGTTGTTGCTTTGGTATGGCCCGGAATCACAGCGGTAGTACTGCTGTACATCATCGCGTTCTACGCCATCCTGTTCGGAATCCTCGGCGTGGTGGGATCTTTCAAGCTCAAGGGCTTGTCAGGCTCCGGGTGGGGATGGCTACTCGCCGCGTCGGTGCTGGCCGTGATCTTCGGAATAATACTGCTCATCTTCCCTGGTGAAGGCATCATCGGCTTGACCTGGTTGCTCGGTTGGTACGCAATATTCTTCGGCATCCTGATGATCGTCGGTGCGTTCCAGATCAGGAGTCGGGCAAAGGAAGCTGGTGTTCTCTAAGCGGGCTCCCGCTCCTGCTCCCGTCCCCGCTCCGGCACCGACCGTCACCGGTGGCGAGCATTGGTCGATTCCGCGCGGGCTGATCGTGCTGCTCGGTGCTGCCGCAACTGTGGTCGCGGTGGCCGGGATGAAGGGCTTCAGCGGGATCCTCGGTCCCGTATTCCTGGCCTTGATGCTCACCGTTGCCGTTCAGCCGATTCAGGATTGGGCACAGAAGCGCGGGTGGCCGAAGTGGCTCGGCATGCTCGGCGCCCTGGTCACGGTGTATTTGATCCTGATCGGACTGGCTGCGTCGTTGGTTGTCTCGACCGCTCAATTGGCCACGATCCTGCCGGAGTACTCCGACAAGATGGGTGCGCTCCTGGACGAGGCTCGAAGTAGTCTGGCTAGCTTCGGAGTTGATACCGAGCAGATCCAAAACACGGTCAGCAGTATCGATCTCACCAAGGTATTGGGCGTGGTCGAGACAGCTCTCGAGGGCCTCCTCGGAGTGTTCTCGGACCTCGTGTTCATTTTGGCGCTACTGCTGTTCATGGCCTTCGACGGCATGAGTATCCGGTCGAGGCTGCATATCCTGGCCGACGAGCGCCCTGAAATCTCCTACGCTCTTTCCACTTTTGCCAAGGGAACCCGCAAGTACCTGGTGGTGTCCACCGTCTTCGGGCTTATCGTTGCGGTGCTGGACGGCGCGGCACTGTGGTTGATGGGGATCCCTCTCCCGATTCTGTGGGCATTGTTGTCGTTCATCACCAACTACATCCCGAACATCGGATTTGTGATCGGCGTGATCCCGCCGGCACTGCTCGGACTCCTCGAGGGCGGACCATGGCTGATGCTGTGGGTGATCGTCGTGTACTCCGTGATCAACTTCGTCATCCAGTCGATCATTCAACCCAAGTTTGTCGGCGACGCCGTTGGTCTGTCGGTGACGATGACCTTCCTCTCGCTCATCTTCTGGTCCTGGGTGTTGGGCGCGCTCGGTGCGCTGCTGGCTATTCCGCTCTCCCTCCTGGTGAAAGCTGTCCTGCTCGACATCGATCCGACAACCCGGTGGGCCGACATCTTGATCAGTGGTCCGAAAGAAGTGAGCAAAACGGCTGGGCCGATAGAGGAACCGGAAGGGAACGACAAGCCGCCCGAAGATCCGGTGATCGCCGGCTGAAGTGACTCTCAGTATTTCTACAAGATCGCCCTCTATCGTCTCGGCCATGAGCACCGCGAACAACACCGAGAACACCCACCGCCAGCCGTCGCTACTTGGTCGACGGCTGGCGGTGGGCGGTTTGGCAGCTGTTGTGGTGGGCGCGGTGGCCGGTACCGGCTGGGTGTGGTTCTCGGGCAGCGAGAACAGCTCGCGGGCAGTTGCGATAGTCAACACCGATGCCGGAACCGTGCTGGACGGCGAGGAACTGCGCGCCGGTGACACATTGGTCGAGACTCTGAGCGCGAGCGAGGATTTCGACTTCCATGTCGTGGAGCGCCCCGGCGGTAACTACTTTGCGACGCTCACCGTGCCCGAGGATTTCAGTGAGTCGGTTGCCTCGATGCTGGGCCCGGATCCTCAGCAGGCAAGCATCGACCTCGACGTTCAGGGCACTGACGGAGCGCAGGCGGTGGCACTGACCAGCGCGGTGTCGGCGCAGGTCAGTGCCGACGGTATCAAGGGTTTGATGTCCCAGACGTCGGCTGCTCGACGGGCCTTCGATCAGAATCTCGTGACCGCGCAGATGTTGGTGGCGGGAACAGCGGGCGCCGAGAAGTCGATCGACCAGGTGAAGGCCGGGGCAGACACGATCCTGCCGTACCTGGAAACGGCCCGGGCGGGTTCGCTGGAGTTGACGAGTGTCGCGGAGCAGGTATCCGGCGTCGTGGATCAGGCTGCCGGTTCGGCGGAGGAATTGGCCACGCGCGCAGACTCTCTCGGTCTGACGTTGGGGGAGGCGTCGTCGTCGACCGCAGATCTCAAATCGCGCATCGACTCACTGGCCGGTGCGTTGAGCGGATTGCCCGTGCCGCAGGATATTACGGCGCAATTGGCGAGCGTGAGCACTGACTTGGGCGCCGTGACTGCGCAATTGAACGCGGTACCGTCGATGTTGGGTGGGTCGGTGGGGCCCGATACGGCTCTCGGCGATCTGGTGCGCACTGCCGTCGGCCAATTGCAGGGTGCCAGTGCTCAATTGAACAGCGCTGCCGGTCAATTGAGTGACGGTTTGATTCCGATCGCGGACCAGGCCCCGCAGATGCTCGAGGATGTGACCACTCAGATCACGCAGGGGTTCGGGACTCTCAAGTCGGTCGCGACGTCGTTGGTGACCGGGCTGGACACCGCAAAATCCGGGCTGCCTGCGTTGACCACTCCGCAGCAGGTTCAACTGATGTCGGTGCTGTCCGATCCTGTGGCGGTGAATCAAACCAGTGCCCCGGGAAGTGGATCTGATTCGCGCACAATCGCTTTGGTGTTCGGCGTAGCGACGGCCCTTCTTGCGGGGGCCTTGCTGATGCAAACGGCGGCGCCCCTGGTGAAGGAGCGCCGCCGCGTGGAGCAAGAAGAGCGTGACTAGACGATCAAGCCTGCGGTCTGCGTACGAGCGCGCTCGAAGCGTGCCGTGACGTCGTTCCAGTTCACGATGTTCCAGAATGCCTTGACGTAGTCGCCCTTGACGTTCTGGTAGTCGAGGTAGAAAGCGTGCTCCCACATGTCCAGCATCAGCAGCGGCGTGAGGCCGATGGAGATGTTGCCCTGCTGATCGTAGAGCTGGACGATGACGAGGCGTGCGCCGATGGAATCCCACGCGAGGATGGACCAGCCGGAGCCCTGGATGGCGTTGGCGTTCGCGGAGAAGTGTGCGCGGAAGAGATCGAACGAACCGAAGTTGTCGTCGATCGCTGCGGCGAGTTCGCCTTCGGGCTTGTCGCCACCGTCAGCGCTGAGGTTGTTCCAGAAAACGGTGTGGTTGGTGTGGCCACCGAGGTGGAAAGCCAGGTTCTTCTCGAGCAGGTTGGCCTGCGCGGCGATGGTGTCGTTCTCGCGAGCCTCGGCCAGCTTCTCGAGTGCAGCGTTGGCGCCGGCGACATATGCCGCGTGGTGCTTGTCGTGGTGCAGCTCCATGATCTTGCCCGAGATGTGCGGCTCGAGGGCTGCGTAGTCGTAGGGGAGTTCCGGCAGCGTGTAAACAGACACGAGGGTCCCTTCTTTGCGGGCTCCGTGAGCCCTGCTTCTTCGAGAGTATGGTGCTTGGATTGCGGATCAATCTTGGGTATCCACCCAATAACATTCGTACACGGTCTGCAACAGTTCAGCTCAGGTAGTCATCACCTGACAAAAAAGTTCGGGCACCCGAAAACTGCGTGATCTCGGACATTGGGGCACCCGAGAATTCGTCGTAAAGGTGAACGGAACCTTAAACTTGCTCGATGCCCGCCCCAGTTTTTCTCCCGGAGTCATCAGAGGCCGCACCGCCTCGGGTGCACCTTCCGGGCGCTGACCTGCTGCGCGCATTCGCTGTGGCGGCGGTGATCTACTCCCACATCTCGTTCTACGTCATCGACGATCTCGGCTCCGGTTGGTGGCTGATCGACGTCGTCTACGGCGCTTTGATCGAGCCCGCCCAGCTCAATCAGCACTTGTCCTTTGTCGGAGTCGCGACGTTCATGATGCTGACCGGCGCCCTGGTGACGCGGTCCGCGATACGTGATCGGCCCGGCAAATTCCTGACCAACAGATTGAGCCGGCTGGTACCGGCGTTCTGGGTGGCAATTGCGATAGCCATCCTGTTGGTTCGTCTCGGCATCAACGGCATGTTCAGTGGCCAGGACGGTATTTCGAATACCCAAGCGCTGATGAGTTTTTTCCTCGGCGGGTTCTTTCTCACGCCCGAAGTGGCTGTTCTCGGGGTGACCTGGACGTTGACCGTCCAATTCCTGTTCTACCTTGCCTGTGTGGCGATGCGGCCGATTCTGCGCATGCGTCCGGTCATCATGCCGCTCGGCGGGGCAGCGCTGTGTTCGCTGGTATTGCTCTACAACATTTACGCACCGATGCCGTACACCGTTCCGATGCTCTCGAAGATCGCGGCGACTCTCCCGGCGGTTTTCCTCGGACAGATCATGTACCTCGCGTGGGCGCGGCTGGCCCCGGGGCGGTGGCTGATCGTCGCCGTTCTGGCACAGATTCACGTGATCCTCGTGGCCACCGAGTTCCGCGTCTACTGGGCCGGCGAGAACTATTTGTGGACCATCACCGTCGTAGCCGCCGCAGTGGTCCTCATCGGCCGCTACGACGGCGCCCCGACGCGCTGGGCGTTCGTGAAGTGGTTGTCGACGCGGAGCTACATCATCTACCTCGTCCACACGCTGATCCTGTATCGCGTCGTCGAGAACACGACCCCGCATGTCGGTCCGACACTTGCCTTCGGCCTCTTTCTTGTTGTCACGGCGCTCGTCGCGGAATTCGGATATCGCTGGGTCGAACTGCCAGGCGCCCGAGCCGTCACGGCATGGCGGAACAAGCGCTCACGCGTAGAATCAAAGAATGAGCTGGTACGACGACATTCTGGGGCGAGCGTCCGCACAATCCACCCTGATCAGTCCGCAGGACGCACTGCCAGGACGTGAGACCGCGATGCCGGTGCCGGCCGCGCATTACGTGAACGGGCATCCGCTCACCCCGCCGTTCCCCGAGAGAATGCAGACCGTCGTCGCCGGTATGGGTTGTTTCTGGGGCGCGGAGAAGGAGTTCTGGCAGCTTCCGGGCGTCTACAGCACCGCTGCCGGTTATGCGGGCGGATTCACCCCCAACCCCACGTACGAGGAAACCTGCTCGGGACGCACCGGGCACACCGAAGTAGTGCTCGTCGTCTTTGATCCGGCCGTCATTTCGTACGAGCAGATCCTGGCCCACTTCTGGGAAAACCACGACCCGACGCAGGGGATGCGTCAAGGAAACGACCAGGGTTCGCAGTATCGGTCCGCGATTTTCACAACTTCCGAAGATCAGGAACAGATCGCGCACGCATCTGCTCTTGCATTCGGCAAACGATTGACTGACGCTGGATATGGCGCAATTACGACGGAAATAGGTCCGCTGCGTGATTTCTTCTACGCCGAGGACTATCACCAGCAATATCTTGCAAAAAACCCCGGCGGATATTGCCCGGTACATGCCACGGGAGTCAGCTGCCCGGTAGGACTATTGCGCCAAGATCAGGTGCCGGCACAGACCGATATTCTTCCGCCTCGCGAATAGCTGGTGTTGGAGGACACATGTGATTCCGATCGTTAATACTTGCAACTAGATCGAAATAAAGGGAATCTCGATAGTAAGAGTGTCTTGTCGAGAGAACTGAGCGCATCATGTCCGCTAGCACGCGAGCAACAGCGTCGTTGCTCCGACGCACCATTCACGTCGGCCACGACCCGATGGTCAGGCGTAGTGATCGCATCGAAGGATTCATGTCCTTCGGCTTGATCGTTCTTGCGGTCCTGCTGGTGCCGTTTGCCATCTGGGCAGGCGGCGCAACGGCGGCAAGCCAGAATGCGCTCATCGCCGAACAAGCCAGGAGCACCCATTCCATCGCCGCCGTCACGACGGGCGATTCGGTCACGTCCAGTGTCGCGACGGCCGATTACATTCCTGCGAACACCGAAACATCACCAGCTCAGTGGAATTGGAACGGGCAGGTTCACCGCGAAGACATCATCGTCGACGAGACCACGCCGGCCGGCACTTCCGTCGACATCTACGTCAACGACAACGGTGACAAGACCGTTGCCCCGATCACGGAGAGTGCAGCAGACGTTGCCGCGGTCGTGACCGGAATTTTCACGTGGTTCAGCATCATGTCGCTGCTCACCATCGGTTTCATGCTGATTCGCGTATGGCTCGACCGTAGCCGCGACGCGCAGTGGGACCGGGACCTGCGCGCATTCCTGGACGCGAACAGTTAGGGGGCTTCGCCCCCTGTGCGCCTTTCCGGTAGTGGGCGCTACCAAAAAGGCGCACGGGCCGAAGGCCTAGGCGATCTGCGGCATGACCTCGCTCGCCACCAGTTCGAGATGATCGAGATCGCTCAGATCAAGCGTCTGCAGGTACATACGCTCTGAACCGGCCTCGGCAAATGCGCCGAGTTTGTCCACCAGCTCCGACGGCGTTCCCGCCAACCCGTTTTCACGCAGTTCGTCGACTTCGCGGCCGATGGCAGCGGCCCGCTTGGCGATTTCCGCCTCGTCGCGTCCACAGCACAGGACCAGTGCGTTGGAATACGTCAGCTCGTTCGGATCCCGGTCGATATCGACACAGGCCTGGCGAACGCGTCCGAAGATGTCCTTGGTGTCGCCAGCGGACTGGAACGGGATATTGAACTCGCTGGCATACCGCGCAGCCAGAGCCGGTGTCTTCTTCTTACCGACGCCGCCCATCAGAATGGGCGGTCCGCCGGCCTGGTGCGGCTTCGGCAACGCCGGAGAATTCTTGATCTGCACATGCTTACCGTCGTAGTCGAAATGCTCGCCGACGGGCGTGCGCCACAAGCCCGTCACCACGTCGAGGGTTTCCTCGAGCAGTTCGAAGCGGTCCTTCAGCGCCGGGAACGGAATCCCGTACGCCTGATGCTCCTTCTCGTACCAGCCGGCGCCGATACCGAAGTCGACGCGTCCGCCACTCATCTGGTCCACCTGCGCGACCGAGATGGCAAGCGGGCCGGCGTACCGGAACGTTGCCGACGTGACGAGCGTGCCGAGGCGGATCGTCGACGTCTCGCGGGCGATGCCCGCAAGCGTGATCCAGGCATCGGTCGGTCCGGGAAGGCCCTCGGAATTCATGGCCAGATAGTGATCGGAACGGAAGAACGCTCCGTACCCGAGCTTTTCGGCCGTCTGGGCCACCGCCAGTAGTTGTTCGTAAGTAGCGCCTTGTTGGGGTTCGGTGAAAATACGTAGATCCATGCGCTCAACTCTGCCACTGCCGGTGCGTCAGGGCTGAGTGGGAACAACCACACCCACCTGTCCGGCGGCAAGGCACAGTGACAGCCCCGGGGTCCGCGGCGCTACCTTGACGGTTGTGCCGTCGCCGACAACCTGCACGAATACCGAGTGCAGGCCCTGCTTCACAGGTACGGAGACCGCATCGCCGTTGGTCAAGGACACGTCGATCGTTCCGTCTGCGCTCGCGAGATAGTTGAGCTGAACTGTCCAATCCCAGACGGCCAACGGTCCGTCCAACGTCAGTTCTGTCGGCCCGTCGACGCGTGTTCCACACTGCGGTTCTGTGCCTTCGGGGATCCGTCTGGTGAACGTGACTTCGCCGTCGACGACAGTGCCGTTGTCGTCGATCAGTCGCAGAATCGAGGTGCTGGAAGCAAATTCGGGTCGATCGGGCAATGGCCCGAGTACCTGGGAGGCCATGTTGTTGGGGTTGGTGAAGGGAAGGAGAACCCAGATCGAGACCGGCTGATCGAGCAGCGGCGCATCCGTGTTCTGCGCCAACGAGACCCGCGCATTCTGCAGATAGTCACGCGTCGGGCTTTCTCGCCAGATATTCACGAATGAGAATGTCGAGACCAGGGAACTGGCGACAAACACAACCGAAAGACCCACGGCGATAGCGCGGATCGGCACCTTGGTGTGGGGTTCGACGCGGGGTTCGACGCGTCGTGGCGACGCGAAGTAGAGCGCAATCGCGAGGGCGAACACCGTGGCCGAATCCGTGAAATACCGCAGGGTCTGCGCCAATTCGTACGTGGTGCCCTCCGCGGTGCGGGTAGCGGTCATCGCAACAACCGACGCCAGGAAATACAGAGCGGCGCAGATCCAGATCCAGGCAGCGCCTTGCCGGGAGCGCACGGTGACCACGAGCGCCGCCAGCAGCATGATCCAGGCAGCAATGACCAGGAACATCGGGGGATTGGCCCACGCGGGACCCGGAATCCATCGCTCCCACTGCCACGGCCCACCCAACAATGTCGGGAGCATTCCCAAGGAAGTGCCGTGGTGCAGCAAGGAGGTAGACATGCTGCGACCGTTGCCCGTCACCGGCGATTCGACGGTGAACAGGTACACCGGAATCCAGATCGCGAGCACAACGGCACACGGAATCCACAGCGCCTTGGCTTTTTTCAGGGCTGTGCGAATCGGCGACGCGTCGGACTGCGTGCGCAAGTACAAGACGATGAACACGAGTGCCACAAACGGTACGAGTACCGACTTCTCGAAGAACAGCAACGAGACCACAAAAACAGCTGTCCCCGAGACGGCATAGCGCCGTCGGCCGGTCCGCACGAGTTGTATCGCGTCGCCGCACACCCACGCGAGAGCAATCTGCAGGGGAAGCGCGTTGAGTGCCGCCGACCACCAGGCAAATGCCGGCAAGGTGAGCGGGATGAACAGATATCCGAGCAACGGAATCAGCAGCGCCGGACGCCATCCGAGTACCAGTCTGAGCGTGCGGAGCAGTGCGAGTGATGCCAATGCCTGACCGAGGACAAGCAGCGTCATCGGAAGAGCCCACTGGTACGGGGCAATTCGCGTCACGAGGCCTGTCAGGAAGAAGGCTGCCGGCATGAAGTGACCGTCGTGGTCGTAGAGCAGCAGTTCGCTCGAGAACAGGGGGAAGCGAGCTCCGCGTCCGATCAGGATGAGATCGTCCCAGTAGAAGTAGTTCTGCGACGCCACCCACGTTCGAACGCCGAGAGCAATCGCGATCGACGCGAGTGCGATCGGCAAAACGTGCTTGGCAGTGGGCTTGGTCATCAGGAGAGCTTCGGCATCGGAGGAGTCATCGCCTGGCAATGCTGCCAGGTGCCGTTCCGGCAGTGCTGCAGGTGGCGCGTGAACGGATTGTCCGGTGGCCTCCGGCCGCGAATTCACAGGGAATTCGCCCGCTTGTCAAATTCATCCTCGAGCCTGTGCATCGTTCGCTAACACCTGTCAGTAAACCCACAACCCATGAGCCCTGACCTGTGGATAAAGGCCCGTGGATTCATCCCAAGCTGGGGATGAACCTGTGGATAGTGTGGATAACTCGAGTTTTTCGGTGTCGCAGGTCACATTATCGGCACAAAGTTGTACCCGGAGATGAAGTTCAGGTTACGGAACAGCTCCGAAACCATTTGCTGCCGTTACCGATACGGCGTGACAGAATCGAGCATGTGAACCAGCTACAGGTCTGCGCACGGTGCGCCGCACGATGGCCCGTCGTCGGCCCCGCGGGTAGATGGTGTCCCCGCTGCGGCGGTGTCCTCCTCATGCCGGTCCGCACCGACGTGTATCTGCCACCCGCCCGCCGAGGCTTCCGGTGGATCGCCCGCAACCCCGGGGAACCACGTGGCGTCGGAGATCCTCACCCGCCGGGCGCCGACCCGTCGACGCCCCGATACGACGCCGTTCCGACGTGGGGACTCACCGACATCGTCGACACCAGCCCCGCCGAGGAGTCTCGCGCCGACCGGATGGCCGATCGCGTCGGCTCGTTGCTCACCATTGCGACAGTTCTGTACGGGTTGGCCGTCTTCGCGGAACTCGGCCGCTACGCGATCCTGGTGTACAACCAGACCCGCCTGGTCCCACAACTGTTGTTGTGGCTGTCGGACGCCGCCGTCTACTTCACGCAACTCGGTGGGCTGCTGACGGCTGTGCTCGCCGCCGTGGCCGCGGTGTGTTGGCTGCTGCGTGCGCGCCGCGACCTGTACGCGCGGGAAAAGCGCACCGATCCACGCTCACGCGGTGAAATCCTGGTCGGCTGCGCCGTGCCTGTCCTCAATCTCGTGATGGCACCCGTATATCTACTCGAACTCGTGCGCCGCGACCCGCGCGGCGTTCGGCTCGTCAAGATCTGGTGGGGGTTCTGGGTGTTCAGTGGCTTCCTCCTTGTCGTGAACGCGTATTGGCGCTCGCGACCCGGCCTCCAGGCAATGGCCGACGGAGTGCTCCTCTCGGCCTTCATTGCGTTGATCGCCGCTGCCACCGCTGCGCTCCTGCTGGTGGTGATTCGGCGTATCGAGCACAAGGACTGGCGAGGCGAACCGGACACCGCGACCAGATGGGTGCCGGTTCCACGATCGGTACTGGAAAACGCGCTGCCGGAAAAGGCAGCTGCTCGGTGAGCCCGGATCGCCGTGGCCCGCTTGTCGTAGCGCATCGAGGTGCGTCGGCTGCGCGGCCGGAACACACGCTTGCCGCCTACGAGCTTGCCCTCGCGGAAGGCGCAGACGGGCTCGAGTGCGACGTCCGGCTCACCCGCGACGGCCATCTCGTCTGTGTCCACGACCGCAAGGTCGACCGCACGTCCAGCGGCACAGGCATCGTCAGCGAGATGACCCTCGATTCCCTGACCGCGCTCGACTTCGGATCAACCGGCGAGCCCGCAGATCTGCTCACCCTGTCCGAACTCATCACCTTGGCGCTGGACTTCTCGCGTCCGGTGAAACTGTTCATCGAAACCAAACACCCCGTGCGATACGGCGGACTGGTCGAAGCGAAGCTCCTCGCCGAACTGCACCGCTTCGGCATCGCGTCGCCGCCGTCAGCGGATCATTCCCGGGCCGTCGTGATGTCCTTCTCGGCCAGCGCGGTGTGGCGCGTGCGCCGCGCAGCCCCACTCCTGCCGACAGTGCTTCTCGGCGACGCGTCGCGGTATCTCGGCGGCGGAGCGTCGACGGCTGTCGGTGCGACCGCGATCGGTCCGTCCGTCAAGGCGCTGCGCGAGCATCCTGATCTTGTGGACCGTGCCGCTGCGGCCGGACGCGCAACCTACTGCTGGACCGTTGACGACAAGGCCGATGTGGACCTGTGCCGTGAGCTCGGGGTCAGTTGGGTGGCCACAAACCATCCCGGACGCACGAAGCAATGGCTGGGCAATGCTTAATCGTGCGGGACGCAGTGCTTGATCGTGCGGGACGCAGTGCCTGATCGCGGGTGATGCCGTGTAGTTTTGCCCTCGTGGCTAAGAAGAGCAAGAGAAACAGTGGACCGAAGGTAGACAGTGGGCGCGCAGCGAAGCTCGCCGCCCGCCAAGCAGAGCGTGACGCCGCATCAGGCGCGGTCAACCGCCCGTTCGAAGGCCTCGCGGCAGAGTGCGACCTGGTTGCCATGCGCGAATTTGTTCCTTCGGCCACGGCTCCGCTGCCCGTCATCGGCTCGGACCGTCCCGTCACCGTCGCGACGGTTCTTCCCGGCGCTGTTGCCGCACTCGTCCGCAACGAGGGTGAGACGGCAACCGGATTTGTCGGTGTTCAGGTTCAGGCGCACTCCGCCGACCTGGGCGCAGACCTCGCCGCATCCGTGACCTGGGTTGCCGACGCAGCTCCCGGCGACGCGCTCCCCGCTGCCGATCCCGCCGAGGACACCCCGGCCGTCACCGCCGTCGTCGATCCCGCCGCACTGCTCGACATCACCGTCTACCAGGACTTCAACTGGTGGATCCCCGAAGGAACCGAAACGGATGCGCAGGTCAAGGCCACCGTTGAGCAGGCCAACGCGGCAATCATGCCGTCGGCTCGCCTCGAAGGTGACGGCCTCGTCGCAGCCTGGTGGGTGGACGCCGGCGAGAAGGCGCACCTGCGTTGGGTTCGCCCCGAAAGCGAAGACGACCTGATGCTCGCACTGGCTCGCGTTCACGCTGCCGGTGGACTGAACCTGGGTGAGGGTTCGCGTTACGCGGGATCCTTCCGCACGCACGGCCTCCTCGTTCCGGTCTTCGACCTGGATCCCGAGAAGCACGCAAACGAGTGGGTTGCGGCAACCGTCGAGTTCGGTGACCGTCTGGCACAGGCCCTGGCCGTCGACGCGCCTTTGACGTCGGCGGAACTGCGTTCGCGTGACGGACTGCGTGGACGTCAGGTCACGCTGCGCTGATAGCGCTTCTATAGACGTTACGCCGGGTCACGTATAAAGTTTACGGATGACCTTGGCGCACGACATTTCCGGTAGCGGTCCCACGCTTGTGCTCGTCCATGGCATTGTCCACAGGCGCCAGGCGTGGGATTCGCTTTTGGATCAGCTGACGCCCTATCGGCGCGTCGTCACTGTTGATCTCCCCGGTCACGGGGATTCTGTGCTGCCCGAACTCGGCACTGATGTCATGGGTCAGTTGATCGACGACGTCAGCGAATTCATCGCCGAGGTGACACCGACTGGCGAGCGCGCTCACGTCGCCGGCAACTCTCTCGGCGGATGGATCTCACTGTGCCTCGCGGCACGCGGCGACGTCGCGTCGGCAACGGCGCTCTCGCCGGCCGGATTTTTTGTCAATCACCTGGATCAGGTGCGCGCGATAGCCACGTTTCAGGCACTTCGGAGCACCGCCAAACTCCTCGGCAACCGGTTGCCAGACGCTATGCGGTACAAGCTAATTCGCTATCCAGCGCTTGCCGCTTTCTTTGCGCATCCGAGTCACGTCGGCTACTCCGCAGCCCTGGCCGACTGCCGTTCGCTTATCTCGAATGATCTTGTCGATCTCGGGGCCGAACTCGATTTTGTGCTGCCGCCGATCGTGAATCCCGCTGTGCCCGTGACGGTTGCCTGGGGCCGACGCGACCTGATCCTGCCGGTCTATCAGGCCCATCGCGTGAAAAAGCCCTTCCCGCAAGCAAAACTCATAGTTTTGCCTGGGGTCGGGCATGTTCCGATGACCGACTCGCCCGAGCTGATCAGCTCGATTCTGCTGGCCGGCAGTGAGTTGCGGAGTTAGACGGCTCCGCCGGCAACTGCGGGTGCTCCCGAAGAATCGCCAACGACGCTCATCTCACGAGACACAAAATCCTCGATGTCGAACAGGTTGGCGCCCGCGCGATCCGCGATGGTGAGAAGTGTTGTCATGCTTGCAACTTCCTCGACCTGCTCCTTGAGGAACCACTGCATGAACTGCTCGCCCAAGTAGTCGCCTTCCTCACGAGCGGTGCTCGCGAGCTGAACGATCTGCTCGGTGACCGACTTTTCCTGGGTGAGTGCAATCGCAATGGCTTCCCGGACATCCTTGAAGTCGGACTTGGCGCCGTCGACACCCGTGAGTTCGACGTTGATGCTGCGGTCGAGAAAATACTGGACGATCATCATCGCGTGATTGCGCTCTTCAACGGCCTGCTTGTAGAAGTGCTTGGCAAGCTGCGGAAGATCGGCGTAGTCGAAATAGACAGCAGTTGCCGTGTACTGGTGCGAGGCGTTGAATTCGTTGCGAATCTGGTCTCGCAGGAGCGCATGGAATTTAGTCATGTGTGTGTCACCAGAAGTCATGAACCCCAAGATAATGCAGGTCAGAGGCACTGTCATCCCAGTGCAGCCTTATTGTGGTAAGCGTTTCCAAACTAATGGAAACCTAATTATTCAGCCCCCGGCGCCCGCAATTTTCGGAGCCGTGGCATCTGCTGCGGGCGGATTGTTCATCTCGCGCGCCACAAAGTTTTCCAAGTGGAAAAGATTGTTTCCTGCCCGATCCACGATCGACAACAACGTGGTCATGCTCGCGACTTCCTCAACCTGTTCCTTGAGGAACCACTGCATGAACTGCTCGCCCAGATAGTCCCCGGTGTCCCGAGCAGTGCGAGCCAGACGCGTGATCTGATTTGTCACCGTGTGCTCCTGCTCGAGCGCCAACTCCACAGGTCCGCGTACATTTTCGAACTTCGTGACAACCTCGTCGACTCCGGGAATCTCGACCTCGAGATCGTTGTCCAGCAAGTACTGGATCATCATCATGGCGTGGGCGCGTTCTTCGCTCGCCTGCTTGTAGAAACGCGTCGCCATTTGCGGAAGATCATGCGAATCGAAGTACACGGCAACCGCGACGTACTGCTGAGACGCCGTGAACTCGTTACGGATCTGCTCACGCAGAAGAAGGGTGAATTCGCTCGAGTTCTTCGCCTGTGTCATGTCTCCAGGTTACTGCGTGCAGGCCGCCTTCCGGGATCTACGTCGTTCAGCCGGGTGTGACCAATTCCGCAGGAATCTGCTGATCATTGGCGAGCGCGTCGAAGAATTGTGATGCCCTGGTCTTGTCCCACAACAGGACGTCACCCGAGCCGTCGACGTAGTCGAATCCGCCGACGGGAACCGTCGTGGTTGTCATGCCGCCGCGCAGAGCCCACGCGAGTGACGCCAGATTCCAAATGTGGTCACCGTTGTCGACCTGAAGCGACTTTGCCGTGTCGGTGGCAAGGGACCACAACCGGAACGGATTGAGGAACGTCGTAGGACTGGTGGCCTTCGACAGCAGAGCCGACATGAACTTGCGCTGATTGTTCATGCGATCCAGATCGGCCAACGCCGTCGCGCGGGTACGCACAAATCCGAGCGCCTCCGAGCCCGTCAGGTCCTGACACCCGGCAGACAAGTTGATACCGGCAAGCGGATCGTCGATCGGAGAATCCAGGCACACGTTGACCCCACCGACAGCGTCGACGATGCCCGCAAAACCGCTGAATCCGATTTCCGCATAGTGGTCGATCCGCAAACCCGTTGCTTCCTCGACGGTCTGCACCAGCAACGGCGCCCCGCCCCACGCGAATGCGGCATTGATCTTGTCGGAACCCTCACCAGGAATCGGCACGTACGAGTCACGCGGAATGCTGACCATCGTGGTCTTCCCACTCTTGGGCACATGGACCAGCATGATCGTGTCCGTGCGCTTGGGTCCGGTATCGCCACCGGTCGCGAGCGCCTGCTCCTGCTCCGGAGTCAGACCGTCGCGGCTGTCCGAACCCACGATCAACCAGTTCGTGCCAGGCGTATCCGCGACCCGGCCGGCGTAGTCGGGAAGTGCGTCGATTCGATTCAGTGAATTGTCGACGTAGAAAATCGCGCCGACAAACGCGAGCAGCAGCACCAGCAACGTGATGCCGATGCGCTTGCCCCAATGCTTGCGTCGACGAGGCGCCGACGGCGGCTGCTGACGCGGCGGTGGCTGGCGGGGCGGCTGGTTGGGCGGCGTCCTGCGTGGCGGTGGCGGGGGTGCTTGACGGTATTGCTGTGGCTGACGGTTCTGCTGCTGGGGGTCCCGGTACGGCTGCGGTTGCTGCGGCGGGGCCCAGTTGTTGCGGTTTTGGGGTGGCGGGGTCTGCGACCAGGCTCGGTTCTGCGGCGCTGGGTTCTGGGGCGGCCGGCCGTCACGGCGGATGACCTGAGTTCCCTCGGGCGGGCGCGCTCCCTCTGGCGGCCGCTGTCCCTCTGGTCGCCGCGGTGGCTGGCGCCGCGGCGGCGGACCCTGCGGTGGAGGACCCGGTCGCGGCGGGCGCTGAGGATAGGGGGAGTCGCCGGTCACCAGTTCACGGTACCGGTCACGGCAACCAACCCACATGATCGCGAAGGAGGGCGTAACCGATGAACGCCACCATGTCGATGAGCGCGTGGGCGATGATCAACGGCCACAGGCGGCCCGTTCGCTGCCAGTACCGACCGAAGATCAACCCCATGACAACGTTGCCGACACCACCACCGAAGCCTTGGTACAGGTGATAGCTGCCCCGCAGCAGCGACGACGCGAGCAGCGACGAGTTCTCGCCCCAACCGAGCAGGCGCAGCCGGCTGATCAGATACGCGACAACAAGAACTTCCTCGGCGCTCGAGTTCGCGATCGCCGAGAGAATCAGGATCGGGACGCGCCACCAGTGATCGTCGAGGGCACTCGCCTGCACCGTGAGGTTGATGTTCAACGCCTGCGCCGCGAGGTAGAACAGCAGGCCGGGAAGGCCGATCAAGGCGGCAAGGCCGAAGCCGGGCGCAATGTCGCGTCGTAGCTTCGGTTTGGGAGGGAGGCCGGCCGCGGTCGGACCGATACCCGCCCGCCAGAGCAGGTACAGGCCGAGTGCAGCCCACGCGAACAGTCTTGCGACACTCAGTAATTGGCGAGCCAGGTCGATCCAGTCGATAGCTGCCTGCGACGGATTGAGTGCCACCGTCTGATCGGACAGCGCGACCGGCGTTGCGAGAGATTCGAGGAGCGACAAGACGCCGGAGAGGCCGCTGAGGCCGAAGGTGACCAGCAGGACGATCGTGATCTCGATCCGCACACCGCGGCGTTCGGACGCATCGAGAGCGGGTCCGGCGGGAGCGGGTGGGTTCAACCACGAGCGGACGGTTTGGCGGGCATTCACCCGCGCAACGCTATCCGTTGGTCGCGCCGCCCGTGACATGTGAACCGCCGGGGCGCAGACCGTTGAGGAACGGGCAGCCGACAAGGATGCGGATCGCGCGGGACAGCGAGATGGCGTCGTCGACGGGGTTGGCAAACGGCATCCAGACGTCTCGGTCGCCGGTGTGGTCCTCGACGCGCAGGCGCAGTCCGTAGCGATCGATTCCGAGGGGGCGTACCCGTCCGGTGCGCAGGTACGAGGGCAGTTTGCGTGTGAGCATGTCCACAAGGTCGCTGTGATCGTCGTCGAGGTGCTGCAGCCACGCCGTTTCCATTTCGCAGAACGGATCGGGGCGAGCCGCGAGCAGGTCCTCCACGGCGACGGGTTCGGCGCCTGACGAGTCCGCGACAACGGCCGACGCGAGGCTCAGCCGGAGTAGTACGGAGGTGTGGCCGAGGTCGAGGAGCGCGGGGTGCGGGTGTTCGGCGGCGACGTCGTCGGCCAGTACCCGCGATTCGTAGTCCGGCACCGCGTGCAGGGTGCCGCGCAGCCAGACGAGTGAGCGGACAGGTTCCCGCAGCGCCAGCGGAGCGTGGTCCGTGAGCTCCAGCACTGCAGGTAGGCCGCCGTTTCCGGCACTCCAGGCGAGTGCTGTTGCAGCCGAACCGGAGGGGACGGCCACAACGATGTCGCCGTTGGATCGCAGGTGGTGCACCGATGTGACGGTCGGTTCGCTGCCTTCGATGGCGAGAACCGCATCCTGGGCTCGGGCACAGGCGCTACGTACTCGTTCGGCGGTGGATGGACCGGTGCTCGTTTTCGTAGCCATGCTGCCCCCTCGGTGGGTGTTTCCGATTACCTCACCGGTTGATGAGGTAACCCTAACCTAAGCTGCTGTGGTGTGAATCGCAAGACTTTTGCGCAACTCGCCTGAAATCCCCGACCCCACCCGCTACTACGGTGTAGCGGTGGCCATACCTCTTTCCCTCGGGTTGCCCCCGAAAAGTTCCCGCGGACTGCTCGACGGACTCCTGCTCGGCGCCCCTGGCGAACCCCGCGTTGTTCCCGCATCTGCCCTGCTCGGAGCCGAATCCGCCGGACGCGTCGTAGTTCTCCTCGATATCGACCCCGCGCGATTGCGAGCGGATGCCGACGCGTCGTACGAAGCCGTGCGCTTTGATCTGGAGTGCACAACCGACCAGATCGGTGACGCCATCGCGCTCCGCGTGCCCGCCCCGCTCGCGGTGTACGTCGACGGCGGCGACGAGGTTCTGTCTCCGGCTGAATCGGCTGCGCTGCTCTGTGAAGGTGGCCGCATTCCGGGACTCGACTCAGGGCACTCACCTGCCGAAATCGCGGATTTCCTGGCGGTGCTGGCCCACGAATCGGTGGGATTTGTCGCCCGAGCGGCCAACGCCGACGAGGTGATCGGATTGCTGTGCGGAACCATGGCGGCCCTGCGCGGCGACGACGCCCGCGCTGCGATCCTCGACCCGCAGCCCGCAAAACTGGCCGCGCTGATCCCCGAAGCCCAGTCCGCGTTGCGCGAGGTTCTCCTCACGATCGAGGTCTCTGATCCGACTTCCGTAGAAACGGCACTACGTTCGGCAGGTTTGAGCTGATCGTTGCGTAACCTTTGAGGCGTGCCAAAAATCGCGTATTTCGGTCCGTCGGGAACCTTCACGGAGATAGCGCTCGCCCAGTTCGAGGCAGAGGGCGCATTCGACGAGCTGGTCGAACGGGTGCCTGCGGGTAGTCCGCCCTCGACGCTCGACCTGGTTCGTGACGGCGTTGTCGACGGCGCCGTGGTGCCGTTCGAGAACTCGGTGGAAGGCGGTGTCGCGCCGACGCTGGACTCACTCGCGTTGGGTTCGCCGCTGCAGATCGTGGCCGAGACCGAGATCGAGGTGAGCTTCTCCATCCTCGTTCGCGACGGCGTCACCGCGGATCAAGTGCGCACCATCGGCGCCTATCCGCATGCAAGCGCCCAGGTTCGAGAGTGGATCGCGGCCAATCTCCCGAACGCGGAAGTTGTGATCTCCTCATCCAATGCCGGTGCCGCGCTGGACGTGCAGGCGGGAACCGTCGACGCCGGTGTGTCCACAGCCTTGGCCGGTCAGATGCTCGGATTGGCAAGCCTTGCAGACAATGTCGCCGACGTGGGCGGGGCCGTGACGCGATTCGTGCTGGTCACCAAACCTGCGCCAGTTCCGGCCAGAACCGGCGCAGACCGCACCGCCTTGGTGCTCCATCTGGACAACGCTCCTGGATCGCTGGTTCAGGCGCTTTCCGAATTTGCAGCTCGCGGAATCGATTTGACGCGAATCGAGTCTCGTCCGATGCGCACGGAGCTGGGAACCTACCGATTCTTCGTCGACTGCGTCGGGCATGTTGAGGACTCCCTGGTGGCAGAAGCGATGCGCGCGTTGTATCGCAAATCCGGAGTGCGCTTCCTGGGGTCGTGGGCGACCGCGAATTCGACAGGGCCACAGCCTCCTTCGGATGACACAGCAATAGCGTGGATCGAAGAACTCAAGCGCGGAGAGGGAGAACGATGACCGGCAGGCTCATCCTCGTTCGGCACGGTCAGACCGAAGCCAACGTCGCCAAGCGGCTCGACACCGCACTGCCTGGAGCCAAACTCACCCTGGAAGGGCTGGCGCAGGCCGAAGTTCTGGGTAAGGGTCTGGCCGCCGCACCGCCACTTGCCTTGGTGTCGTCTTTGGCGTTGCGAGCAAGGCAGACAGCGGGATTCGTCGAACAGGCCGCTGGGGTCTCGCTGGACGTTCGAGACGGTTTGCATGAAGTGCAGGCAGGCGACCTGGAAGATCGAACCGACGAAGAAGCGCACCGACTGTTTGTCGAAACTTTCCATCACTGGCACACCGGCAATCTCGGTGCCCGCATACCCGGTGGCGAAACCGGTTACGACGTCTTGGAACGATATGTCCCCGTAGTCAACTCACTGCGCGACGAGTTTCTCGAAGGATCACCAGGGGCCGGCGATATCGTCGTTGTGAGCCACGGCGCCGCCATCAGGCTGGTCGCAGCTCAGCTCGCGGGCATCCCGGGGCTGTTCGCGGCGAACAATCACCTCGCGAACACCGAAAGCGTCGAACTTCTGCCGCGCGCCGACGGCGGTTGGGAGTGCCTGCGCTGGGGGACGGTGAACCCGCCGTTCGAGCACCGGCTCATCCCGGGCGCCGACGACGTGATGGGCTGACGCTCCAGCTCACCACCAGGTTGTCGCTGAACCCAACTGTCGGCCGAGTTCCGGCGTCAGGGTTCGGACGTAGCTTGCTGTGAGGTGGTGGGAATCGTGGTACACCAACACATTTCCCTCCACCACGCGGCACAGGTCGGGGCCGCAAACGCCATCGCTCAGATCCAGTAGCTGCACGTTGGAGAGTTCCGCGATTGCGTCCCACGCTGGGTTGATGTCGCTGAGCATGTCTGCCCGCGGCAAGGCGCAATGATCCGCTGAGGTAGCAGTTGCGAGGCAGTCGATGGCGCGATACGGCACGCCGTCGTGGTGCAGCCATGGAGTGTCGCGGATGGCCAGAACCTGAACGGCGCTCTGCTCCAGTTCGTGCCACACCTCGACGTAGGCTTCGGGCGTCACGTCGCCGGGACCGTCCGGACTGGGCCGGCTGGCTGTCGTGAACACAAAATCGGGTGTGGTTGCGGCAAGTCGGTCGAGGACCGCGCTCGACCACGGCGCACAATCCGGTACGTCGCTGACGTCCGGGCTCTCGCCCGCGACCAGGGGACAACCCATCTTCAGATACGTCTCGACCCGAAAACCATTACTGCGGCCCAGTTCGTCCAGTGCGGTGATCCAGTGCTCGGAATGGGATCCCCCGGCCAGGGCGATCGTGCGGTCTGCGGTCACGTCGCCGTACGTGCAGGTCACGATGTCGATCTGCTGGAAATCCGAGATACAGCCGTCGAGTGTGGTTATCGGAAGGTCCAGTGGTGCGTCGAAAATGGACGGAACCATCGACGCTTCCGGGATCGAGACGCCGTCGGTCAACGTCAAGGCGCCCGGGTGGGTGGGGATGTCGAGAGTATCGGCTGCGCGCTGACCCGTGCTCTGACTTCCCACGTAAGCCTGCCAACCGAACATTCCGGTGACGATGACCGCCGCACCGACGACGGAGGCCAGCAGGATCGGCCTCCGTGCCGGAGCATCGCGCTCGATCGGTACCTCGACCGCCATCCGCAAGCCGTAGGCCACCGCGAGCGATGCGGCGATGATCAACGTCCCGCCCACAAATCCGGCTTCCGGGCGCCCGGTGACAACGAGAGCGAACACCAGGATCGGCCAGTGCACCAGGTACAGCGCAAAGGCGAATGAACCCAGCTGCGAGAGAACGGGGTGCGCGAGAACCTGTGCGGTCCAAGTCTTGTTTCCCTCGCCGCTGACTATCAGTGCGATGGCCGCGAGCGTGGGGACCAGGGTCCACGGTCCCGGGAATTGCTCGGCGCCGTCGAGGAAGAACCCACACAGCAGAATCGACACCAGTCCGGCGATGCCGAGAGCTGTTCTGAGCGCAAGCGGCCAGGCCCCGACCCGCGTGATATTCCAGCGTGTCAGCATCAACGCCGCGAGTGCGCCCACAGACGGCTCCCACAACCGGGCTGCGGAATCGTAGTAGTTCCAGGCTTGATCGTGGCCGGACATCACTGCGGCGTAGGTAAACGACGCGACCGCAAAGGCGGCGAACACCAGCGTCAGTGTTGGCCGCAGAAGCTCTGGGCGAGTGCGTGATACGCACGACGCGGCCACCAGCACCACGGCGATGGCCACGAGATAGAACTGACCCTGCACAGCCATCGACCACAGGTGTTGGAGCGGAGACACCGAACCGTCGGCGGCCAGGTAGTCGCTCGACGTGAGTGCAAGCTGCCAATTCTGGAAGAAACCGAGAACAGCAGTCAGCTCGTCGGCGAGGCCCGCCCATCGGGTGCGAGGCAACAGCACCAAGGCCGCCGCCGCGGTCAGGAACGTCACCGCCGCGATCGGCGGGAACAGTCTGACGAATACACGTTTGAACGCCGGCAGGGGATTGAGCGAGCCACCGGCCTCGGCGCGGCGAACCAGCGAACCGACAAAGAAGTAGCCGGACAGAACCAAGAAGACGTCGACCCCGCCGGACACCTTGCCGAACCACACATGGAAGACCACCACCAAGGCGATAGCGAGTCCACGAAGCCCGTTCAGGTCTTCGCGGTACTGCCGTGTTCTCGGTTTGTGCGGTGACTCGACGGTGGTGGCGGGGGTGGGCAAAGGCATGCTGAGTGAAGGCTCCGGGCGTCTAGGGGATCGCCCTAGGTTACCGGGAGACGGCGCCAGGCGATTCGGACAGCTGTTCTATCAGCGAATTCACCGCCTGTCGGAGCCGTTGGGGTGTTCCGGAACTGATCGAACTCCACTGCGTACCGTCGGCCGACGTGCTTGACGACGCGACAATGCGGCCATGCGCGGTATTGAAGACCGACACCACTCCTGCCGGGATGTTCTCGGTGCCGACGCCCCGCGGGATGCCGACAATTTCGATGAAGGACGTGCAGGTGACCATCGCACTGCCCAGCTGGCCGGCATCAGCGGGTGGTACGCCGGCTTGGATCAGAGCGGCGGCGACGGTGTCTGCGTCGGGTCCGGCGTTCAGTGCGCCGCTCAGCATGTCGGTGGGTGCGTTGATCACGGCAATCGGCATGGCGTCTGACGGGCCGAGTACGCGCACCACCGCATCTGCCGGATTCATGCCCTTGCGAAGTGTGTAGATTTTGGTTTCTTCGTTGAAAGATGCTTCCACGCACAGCGATTCATCTGCGGCAACGCACACCCGGGTCAGAGTTCCCTGGTTGTGGCTGCGCAGTGCAAGTTCCCACGAGGGGCGAGTCAGGGTGCGCAGTGTGCTAGCTATGCCGTGATGGATCTCGCCGCCGGGGAGAAGATCTCGCGCAGCCAAAGATGTTGCTGCACTGCGCATCGCGGCCTCGTATTCGGCTACCGAATCCCAGAGTGCTGTGCCGCCGAGTACCACCGGTAGCACGTCGAGACCAAGGCGCTCGCGGGCGTACTCGATCTCCTCCGACGTCAGATCGACGGAAGGGAAAGCGTCGGTGTCGGTGGCTATTCCGAGATCAAGGGTGCTCACAGGCGCGATTCCATGTCGGCGCCGCCGATCACCGAGGTGATGACGGTACGCCCATCGGCAAAAAGCTCGAAGTGCTTGAGGTAGTCGGGGGTGTCGTGGAATTCGGTGTCGTCGTCATCCGCCGCGGCATGCCGACCGCTGGCGACGGGGCCGGCTGCGGAACTCGGCGTAGCGCGGACGGCGTCGGTGCGAACCGCGTCGGAGCGCACACTTTCGGTGCCGACAGCATTGACTACCGTCCCCGACGCCGCGCGGGGCGTGATCTGGCCGGCAGAACTGCCCGAGAGCCCTGCGTTTGTCGAATGTGAACCGACGGGTGTTGTGGCAGCCGCTGCAGTGGTGGCTGCGGCAGGGCGCCCGGTGCTGTTGCCGCCGGCCAGCGCGGTCAACGGCGAACTCAGGAGTGACGTTGCACCGGCGCCCAACCCGGCGCCCGCACCGATCGCTGTCGACACGACACCAGTTGTTGCGGCTGCTGTTGCTGCGGTGGTGGCGGCATTGGCTCCGCCCAGTACGGCGCCGAGCTGGGAAGCGGCCACAGTGACGGCAGGGTTGGAGAGCACCGACGTGATTGCCGCCGCGGCAGTGCGAACCGGCTCGACAAATGCGTTGACGGTTTGTTCGGCGACGCTGACATTCTGCTGGGAGCCTTGACCCGAAACATCGGACATGGCGATGGACGGCGGCGGTTCGAACTCGTCCCGCACGGCGAGGGGAGCCGTAGCGGAATCGTAGGTTTCCATGGCCACCGCAGCCCGAAGCTTGAGCTGCTCTGCCGCCAGTTCAGCTACCGCAGCCGATCCGGTGAGGGCACCGCCGAGCGTGTACGCGGCCAGCTTGGCTGCTTCGACGGCCGCGATCTCCGGTAGTGACGGCATGGCAATGGCCGCGACGGTGTACGACGCCGACTGAACCTGGGCCTTGCCACCGGTCTTCTGGGCGATGATCGAAGACCGCGCTGCCCACTCCTCGAACGGCTTGAACTTGGCGAGTGCGGCATCGGCAGCGTCGCCCGTCCACCCGATTCGTAGATTTGCCATCACTCGGCTGACCGTCGACGCCGTGTCTCCGAGGCCGGCGGACACTGCCGTCCAGGCCCCGCCCGCGACGCTGAGTGGCACCGGACCTGCGCCGGCGATCAACGCAGCCGAATTGGGCGCTGCGCCGCGTGGATACCAGATGACGCCGGTGATGCCGACCATTGTTCTTCCCCCAGAAGCGAATATGTGCGAAGTAGTGACGTGCCTGCGGACGAGAAATCAGAGTGGAGCCGAAGCCAGATCCGCCTGCGTCCGGTTGTCCTCGAATTCGTAAGCGGCGGCGTAGCGGCGCAGTGCGGCGGCCGCGTTTTCGAGTTCGACAACAGCGCGGTCGGCCGACGATGCCAAGCTTTCGGACGTCGCATTGAAACTGCTCGCGGCGCTGGTGGACACTTCGTCGGAGCCGGACGGCAGAACTTGCCGGGCGGGTCGTGTCGACGCGACGACTCCGCGCAGCCGTGCGGCCCCCGCTTCGAGTTCGAGTGCAGCGGTAATCAGGGCGTGAGGATCGACGTGCATGTGCCGAACTCCTAGGTGACCAGTGCGAATGATGTGCGAGGATCATCAGCCGTCGCTTTACAGGCGCCGAAGGTCGAACTCCCCGCACCTACTTTGATGCAGGCCGGGAGCTATCGGTTCCCTCGAAATCGGACTGGTTTTCTCAACCCCACCCAAGCTCGTGCAGGCGGTCCTCTTCGATTCCGAAATAGTGGGCGATCTCGTGGATGACAGTGACCGCAACCTCGTGCACGACCTCTTCCTCGGACTCGCAGATGTCGAGGATCGCGTCGCGGTAGATGGTCACCGTGTCGGGCAGGTATCCGCCGTACTGAGAATCGCGCTCGGTGAGGGCAATGCCCTGGTACAGCCCGAGAAGCCCCGGTTCCTCGGGGTCACGAGCTTCGACCAGGACAACAACGTTGTCGATGGCCTTGGCCAGTTCTGGCGGAATGAGATCGAGTGCCTCGCCGACCAGGTCTTCGAACCGGTCGTCGTTCATGGTTACCGTCATGGCTTACGACGGCGGGGACGCGCCGGGCAACGGCGTCGGCACAGACCGACCTTCCGGTGCTGAAGGCGGCGGGACCGGAGCCGCGCCGTTGATCAGGATTTCGCCTTTGGCGCTGCCGGTGATGGTCGCGAACCCGCCGGTGGCGACTTCCGTGCCGACCGAGCAGTTGACGCGTCGGCTGCCGGCCAGCCAGCTTTCCAGGGCGATGTTGTCCCAGAACAGGGTCAGCGTCTTGTCGCGCAGCGCGTCCGCCGTACCTAGGTACTCGTTGGCGGCCTGCGTGCAGACACCTTCGAGATAGGCGTCCTGATCCTCGACCGACGGCATGCCGGCGGGAAACTGTGTGCCCAGGTCGATTACCGAGATGACCTCATATGCGTGGGGGTTCGAGCAATCCACGGGGTCGGTCGGAAGATTCTGGTTGATGCCGATGCAGGTTCCGACGTCCCAGACATTCGACTGATCCTGATCGGCAACCCGGCCGGTGAACGGCAGAAGTTCGCCGGTTGTGGTCGAGAACTGCAGGCCGCAGCGCAACGAACGGTCGCCAGACGTCCAGGACGACTCACTCGGGAACATCAGACCGACGCTGAACTTGCCTTTCGGATCGAACCGCGAGCCGAGGTACGAGTTCACGATCGGAGTGCAGTGCTCGTCGCGCAGTTCCGCGAACCGCAGCGCGCCCGGGTACCGCGATCCTGGGCCGAACTCCGCGCCCGGGAACACCGACAAGTCGAGCGGGCCGGCAACTTCGAAGCGGTGCTCGGTGTCGCACGAGACGATGGACATGTCGGTGCGATCACCACCCGATGCCGTCGCGGGCGTCCAGTTCAGGCAATCACCGGCGCCGGCAGACGTGAAGGCGTTTTCTTCGGCAGACTTGTTGGTGGCCTGAGAGCCGATTCCGCCGACAGTGGCAGCTGGCTTGTCGCCACTGTTCATGCCGCCGGAAATGGCGATTGTCGCAATAGCGGCAACAACCGCGCCCACCGCAACAGCAGCCAGAACGCGTCTGGTGCGGTTCGCTGAGACGGTTTTCTTCCCCGACGCGCCCGTCGGGCCCGCCGGATCGGACGGCTTCTCGATCTTGTCTTCAGGCATCGATCCCATCATGCCTGTTTTCCATGCCATACCGAACCTTCACGGCAAAACGTTTACGTCCGAAGCAGGTAATTTATGGACTATGACCGAAGAATCCGGGCTCGAACCCGAAGCCGTCGAACTTGCCGGACGCCTCTTCGACATGGCGCGGACCGGCGACGCTGCGTCTCTGGCGTCGTACATCGACGCCGGGATTCCGGTGGATCTGACCAACAGCAGCGGCGACACGCTGGTGATGTTGGCCGCATATCACGGCCACGTTGATGCCGTCGTAGCTCTGATCGAGCGTGGCGCAGACGTCAATCGGGCCAACGACAAGAACCAGACACCTCTTGCCGGTGCCGTCTTCAAGGGTGAGGACGCCGTCGTAAAAGCACTGGTGAGCGGGGGAGCAGACCCGCGCGGCGGGCATCCGAGCGCTATCGACGCCGCTCGGATGTTCGGACGCGAGGACTATCTTTCCCTGCTCGAATCCTGAGCGTCGTACGGAGCGGCCGCGGACGTGACCGTTGGCGACCTGGGGTGAGTGGGTAAAGTTCCTAGTCGTGATTGACCTCAAGTTCCTCCGCGAGAATCCCGAAATCGTCCGCGAGTCGCAGCGCACCCGTGGAGAAGATCCCGGACTGGTCGACGCTCTGCTCGAAGCCGACGCGTCCCGACGCGCCGCTGTGCTGACCGGAGACAACCTCCGCGCCGAGCAGAAGGCGTTCGGCAAGAAGGTCGGACAGGCATCTCCGGAGGAGCGTCCCGCACTGCTCGCGGGGTCCAAGGAACTTGCCGCCAAGGTCAAGGAAGCCGAAGCCGCGCAGCACGAGGCGCAGGCAGCGCTCGACGCCGCGCATCGCGCAATCTCGAACGTCGTGCAGGAGGGCGCTCCCGCCGGCGGCGAAGACGACTACATCGTCCTCGAGACTGTCGGCGATATTCCTTCGTTCGACTTCGAGCCGAAGGATCACCTCGAGCTCGGTGAATCGCTGAACCTCATCGACATGGAGCGTGGCGCGAAGGTCTCGGGTTCGCGTTTCTACTTCATGACCGGCTACGGCGCGATGCTCCAGCTCGGTCTGCTGCAGCTTGCCGCCCAGAAGGCTATTTCCAACGGCTTCACGATGATGATCCCGCCGGTGCTCGTGCGCCCCGAGATCATGGCCGGTACCGGCTTCCTCGGCGATCACTCCGACGAGATCTACCACCTCGAGGAAGACGACCTCTACCTCGTCGGCACCTCCGAGGTCCCGATGGCCGGTTACCACTCGGGTGAGATTCTCGAGCTCAACGAAGGCCCGAAGCGCTACGCCGGTTGGTCCTCGTGCTTCCGCCGCGAAGCGGGCAGCTACGGCAAGGACACCCGCGGCATCATCCGCGTGCACCAGTTCGACAAGGTCGAAATGTTTACATACTGCCGACCGGAGGACGCCGACTCCGAGCATCAGCGTCTCCTGCGTTGGGAGCGGGACATGTTGGACGCCATGGAGATTCCGTACCGCGTCATCGATGTTGCCGGTGGAGATCTCGGGTCTTCCGCTGCCCGTAAGTTCGACTGCGAGGCATGGGTTCCGACGCAGCAGGCGTACCGCGAGCTGACCTCGACGTCTAACTGCACGACCTTCCAGGCACGACGGTTGAGCGTTCGGTACCGCGACGAGAACGGCAAGCCGCAGACGGCTGCCACCCTCAACGGCACCCTCGCCACGACGCGCTGGATTGTGTCGATCCTCGAGAACCACCAGCAGGCCGACGGCACCGTTCGGGTGCCGGCAGCACTGGTTCCGTTTGTCGGCACGGATGTGTTGCGCTGACTTCTTCTTAGCTGAAAAGCTGAGGCCGCGACGATTCGTCGCGGCCTCGGCTGCTTTTTGTACCTGACCAAGTGTGTTCGGCTTGGGGTAGTCGTTTCGCACAGAGCGGGGCTGCAGGTCTGACGATCTGCAGCCCCGCTCTTGTCTATTTCGGCCTCCATAGCTCGCCCAACACAGAGGCCAGCAACATTTTGTTCCTTATTGGACGTCCGTCTTGCGAAAACTGATACAGGTAGCAGTTTTCTAGCTACTCTGTGATTCAACTTTTGATCAACAGTTCTTAACCAAAATGTCGACTCGCTGGGTGGGCTTCCCTTCTGCTGCGCAAAGCAGATTCGGATTTAGCTCAACTGCTGCTGTGGCACTGGCTGCGGCGGTTGTTCCGTCCAGTCAGTGCATCGCAGAGAGAGGGCTCGAAGCACATGAAAGACAAGAAGTTACGTCGGTTGTTAGCCGGCGTCAGCACCGCAGCGATGGCGGTGGGCTTCGCCACGACGTTCGGCGTCATGACGGCGTCCGCTGCGCCCGTGAGCACATCGACGGCGTCAGGCAGTTGGACATTCAACCGAACGATCAGCAACGGTACGCCCGTCCCCGGCGAGACAATTACCGTCACGAACAACATCCGGTGGAACGGTGGTCTCGCTCCGACCATCAGTGCCTTCAAGGACATTCACCCGGACTGCCTCACCTACGTCGTGGATTCGTCAAAAGTCGCCGGAAATGGCGTCGGCACGAGTTCGACCTCCACATCTGTGAGCATGACAGGATCGTGGATCCGCAGCGCCGTCGATCGGAACATCGACTACACGGTCAAGTACACCGTCGGCCAGAACTGTGCCCGCGACGTAGCCCTGATAACGGGCGCCGGCATCAGTGCGAACCAGGGTACGGGCTCTGAAACCGCCAATACGGGTCCGTCTATCACCGTCGCAAAGGCTGCGACGCAGACCACCCTCGCCGTAGCGCCTGCACCGCAGGCCGATCGGGCCTCGACTCTGACGGCCACCGTCACAACAGGTGCCACCGGCGACGTCGCCTTCTTCAACAACGACAACCCCCTTGGTACCGGCATGATCGCCAACGGCACCGCTACCTACGCGTGGACCCCGTCCGGCGCGGACGCCGGCAAGCCGTACTCGATCACCGCGAAGTACCTCAGCGACGCCACCAACGCAGTATCGACCTCGACCGCACAGACCGGAACGGTTGCCGCTGCGCCGACCGCACCGGCGGCGCCGACCGCCGTTACTGTGAACCCGACATCTGTTGTTGTCGGTGGCACCGTGACGGTTTCCGGGACTGCTGAGGCCAATTCGGAGGTCACTGTCATTGCTGGTGACAAGACGTGCAAGGCTACTGCTGGTGCTGCCGGTGCTTTCAGCTGTGACATCGTCACCAGCGAGGTCGGCACCCTGACCGTGACTGCCGTTGCGGCGAATGCTGTTGGTGTCGGTCCGATCTCAGCTCCGGTCACTGTGACCGTCTTGGCTCCGCCTGATGTTGATACGACGCTTGGTTTGTCGGTTCCGTCTGCGGCGACGACGGGTGTCGCTGTTGATTTGACGGCGACGGTTGCTCCGGCGAATGCTGTGGGTTCGGTGTCGTTCAAGGTTGGCGGTGTCGAGGTTGGTACTGCTTCGGTGTCGAATGATGTTGCGACTCTGTCGCATACGTTTGCTTCTGCCGGTATTCAGTCGGTGACGGCGGATTTCTCGGGTACGGGTTTTGTGGCGTCTAGCGCTGGTCCGTCGACAGTGACGGTGACTGATGCAGTGGTGGTCGACACGACTTCGGCAACGGTGCTCAGTGTTGCCGGTCAAGCGAAGGTCGGTGTGGAACTGGATCTTTCCGCTGCTGTTGCCGGTCAACCTTCAGGTGATCCGGCTCCGTCGGGCGGCACGGTCGACTTCAAGGTTGACGGTGTCAGTGTTGGTTCGGTTCCTGTAGTTAACGGTGCAGCGACGTTGACGCACACGTTCAACGCCGTCGGCACGGTTACGGTGACTGCGGTGTACAGCGGTTCCGGTACGTTGGCCGGCTCGACGTCGAATGCGGAGACTGTCAATGTGACTGTTGTAGCGCCGACTGATGTGGATACGACGACAACGTTGAATGTGCCGGCCTCAGGTGTTGTGGGTAAAAGTGTTCAGTTGAAGGCCAATGTGTCTCCGCTGGGCAGCGTCGGTACAGTGCAGTTCTTCGAAGGCAATGTGCCGTTGGGCGCAGCGGTGGACGTGGTCAACGGTGTTGCTGTTCTTGATCACACCTTCGCCACTGCGGGCAGTCATTCGATCACTGCGGTGTTCAGCGGTGGTCCCGGGATGAAGGCGTCGGAATCTGCCGGGTCGACAATCAACGTCACCGAGGCGGGTACGGTACCCGGTGGATCGGGTTCGCTGGGTAACATCTTCGGCTCGTAGGGCAGAAGTTGAACTTTCCTCATCCGTAACATGAAGTGGGGCTGCAGGTCTGACGACCTGCAGCCCCACTTTTGGCTATGTCATGGTTAGAGCTTGCGGGTGCGCAACTCGTGTCCCTTGGACGTCTTGCAGGCGCCGGTTTCGAGATCCCACTGCCAGCCGTGCAGGTTGCATGTGAGCTTGTTGCCTTCCACCACACCGAATTTGGTGAGGTCGGCCTTCAGGTGCGGGCAACGACGCTGAATTTCGTAGCCGCCCAGTTCGATTGACGCGGTGTCGTCGTGGGCTTCGGAGAACCAGCCGTCGGCGTAGGCGATGCGCTCGTCGGTGAGGCACTTGAAGAACGTGTAGAGGAACTCGTTGTACCCGCCCACTCGCCACGCCTGGAAGCGGGTGGAGAGGAAGATGGTGTTGACCCAGTCAGGTTCGTCGTCGCGCAGGACGGTGCGAACCAACTCGGGTGCGATGCGGAATCCGTAGCGGTACTTGCCTTCACCGTCGATGGGCTCGCGGACGAGGCGCTTCGGGAAGTCGAGGACTACCGTCTCGTCGCCCATGACAAGTCCGACGGGGTAGCCGATGCCGTCGCAGATGACGTCCGACTGCGCCATGATGGGCTCGAACTTCGCCTTGATCGCTTCGAGGAGCGGTTCACCCTCGGCGGGTGCCCACGATGCCTTTTCGGCAGCGAGGACGGGAGCCATCTTCTGGGCCATGTTCTCGATGTACTCGGCTTTGTTCGAGAAGATCTTGTCGACCTCGGCATCCGGAATCGGATGGGACAGAACAGCTTCGCTGCCGTGAATATCCACGACGGAGCCGGGGATCATCAGCAGGCCGCCGTTGTTGCCGTGGATGCGCATCTGCTCGAGGAATACGATCTGATCGGGGAAGATGTTTCCCTCGTCGTCGTGATCGTCGTTGAGGTCGCGCAGAGCGTCGTCGAGGAAAACCGGCGGGCCGGCCGACGGGACGACCCAGGTGGCGTCGACCTGCTCGATGTAGCTGCGGCAGCGGTCCATGCCGCGCTGACGCTTCTGCTTGCCGAAGTTGCGCTTAGTGCCCTTCGGGATGTCGTAGACCATCGGGTACCAGATGGCGCCCGAGTACTGCAGAAGGTGGATGTCGATCTTGCCGAACTGCTCGCCCAGAACATCCATGTCGACGGGACGCGCGTCGTTCATGTTGAAGCAGGTGGTCTCGCCGTCGGAAATCACGATGCCTGAATCGCCGATCGGGCCGTCGGCCGGGGCGCGCAGGGCGATGATCATGATCTCCAGGTCACCCTTGGGGCCCGAGACGGTGTGCTTGACGGAATCCTCGGTTTCGAAGAACTTGTGGAAACCGAGCTTCTCGAGCTCACGCTTGAGGTCCGGGACCGGATAATCCGGCAGCAGGACCGTGGCGTCCTTGTTGACGTGCTTGCTCAGGTTCTCGGGATCGAAATGATCCTTGTGAAGGTGCGAGACGTACAGGTAATCGCAATTACCGATGGCGTCCCAATCCAACTCCGAGTTATCCGGGAACGGGAACCACGACGCAAAGTACGCGGGGTTGACCCACGGATCGCACAGGATCGAGCCTGCGGTCGTCTGAATGTGGAATCCGGCGTGACCGACGCTGGTGACCTGCACTGGTATGCCTCCTGAAAATGTGCTGAGCGACGGTACCAGGGTAGGCCCTCCGCGCAGCGGGTTCGATCAGGCAACCCCTGGGCATCGCGGATAACCCGACGTCACCACCGGAAACACGCGCCCACGCGGTGGGTCAGATCACGGGTTCACCGCTAGGCTGGGAACCTGTGGACCCCGTATACAGAACAGTCATCGGCATCGCCCGTACCGTCTTCGCGTTCGAAGGCCTGAAGTTCTCGGTTCAGGGCGATCGGAATATCCCCGCAACCGGTGGTGCGGTGATCGCGATCAACCACACCGGATACATGGACTTCACCTACGCGGGTTTGCCGGCGCGCACCCCGAAGCGGTACATCCGGTTCATGGCCAAGAAGGAAGTTTTCGACAACAAGATTTCCGGGCCCATCATGCGAGCCCTCAAGCACATCCCCGTCGATCGCGGCGCTGGTGCTGATTCCTACAAGGCGGCCGTCGACTTTCTCAAGCGCGGCGAACTGGTCGGCGTATATCCGGAAGCCACAATCAGTCGGAGCTTCGAGATCAAGGAATTCAAGTCCGGTGCTGCCCGCATGGCAATCGAGGCCGGTGTTCCCATCATCCCCGTCGCGATCTGGGGTGCACAGCGCGTGTGGACCAAGGGCTACCCGAAGCGGTTGGGCCGCACCAATACTCCGATCTCCATTGCTGTCGGTGAGCCCATCCAACCGTTCGAACCGGCCAGTGAGCTGACGGCCAAGTTGCGCACGACGATGCAGGAATTGCTACTCGAAGCTCAGAAGGGCTACCAGCATCCCGCTGGCGAGTACTGGGTACCCGCACGATTGGGTGGCAGTGCGCCCACCCTCGAACAGGCAGACAAGATGGATGCCGAAGAAGCCGAGGCCAAGGCAAAAGCACGCGAGGCCCGCAAGTCGGAAGGCTGAGTCCGTGACCGCCGAACCCGTGTACACGGCAGTCGAGACCACCGCGCGTGTTCTCTGCCGTCTACAGGGTCTGGCGGTCACCCGAACCGGCACCGAGAACGTTCCGCGTATCGGCGGAGCGGTGATCGCGATCAATCACACGAGCTACCTGGACTTCATTCATGCGGCCCTTGCCGTGCGCGAGTCGAAGCGGAAGCTTCGGGTGATGGCCAAAACAGAATTGGCGAACAACAAGGTTCTCGCGTTCCTCATGCGCGGCTGTGGCGTCATCGAAGTGGATCGCTCGGCCGGTGCCGAGGCCTTCCAAGTCGGCGTCGACGCTCTGCGCCGTGGCGAATTGGTGGGCGTGTATCCGGAGGCGACAATCAGTCGGAGCTTCGAGATCAAGGAATTCAAGTCCGGTGCTGCCCGGATGGCCATCGAAGCGAATGTGCCGATCATTCCCGTGATCGTCTGGGGTGCGCAGCGGTTGGTAACAAAAGGCGGACCGAAGAACCTGGGCCGCAATCACTTTCCCATCTCCGTAGAGGTTGGTGCGCCAATTGATCCGGTAGAGCCGGCGGACGCGCTCACCGAAATTCTGCGGATTGAGATGGACGCCATCTTGCGTCACGTTCAGGACGGTTTTGCCCATGAGCCGGGTGCTTACTGGGTCCCGCGTCGGCTAGGGGGAGGCGCGCCCACTCCGGAGGAAGCTGCGGCAATGGATGTGGCGGAGCGGGCGAAGCGAGGGCGTTGAGCGAACGTGCCACGGATCCGCTACGTCCGCATTTCGATCTCCATTCGGCGCCACTACCCCGGATCAGGTCGACTTCAATTCGGTCATCAGGCGGAGGATGCCGAAGAACATATCGCCCATCGAATCGGTTGGGTCGTAGATTTTCCATCTGATCGACACTGCGCCGCCTTGCCTGACCAACTTCTTGACTGCCTCTTTTGGCGTTTGCGCAGGGCGAGAAAGACTCGAGTTTGGCCGCGCCGAGACGTCGTCATCACCGGACGGTGTTGATCGCATTCTTGAGCCTTGGAGCGGCGTGATCGCCGACCCCTTCTTTGGCAGAAATGCAACGTGGATCGACGAGTCCTGGGCGGCCGTACTCACGCGCGCGTAGCCGGTCTTCATTCCACTCGGATTTTCGCCGATCACGACGTCCCGGACACAAACTGTCCGCTAGAAACTATGCCATATCGGACGAATCCAACGGACACATAAACCGGACGAAATCGCGAGAATTTCCCCACGTCAATTTCTCGCAGAAGCCCGTTTGCGATCGTCCGGTATGACGATGGTCAAAACGCACACCCAAACCCGCAGAAACGCTCTCAACGCGATTCGGTTGTGGGGCTCAGAAGGATGAATTTCGCGGGTACGCATCAGTGTCCGGCACCGACGGCGCGAGCTGCCCGATGTCAGAAATCGGCGTAGCCAAGGGCCGATGTGAATAAAATGGCCGCGAGCATTTCCGCTCAGTCGGGCACTACTCTCGGCAACTTTTGGGTTGCTCTCGATGCTTTTCCGCACGTCGCAGTTCGGCGGCTGATTCCTCAAGGTCGGTGTGGCTGATTGCTCGTCCGATCCAGAAGGCAGCTAACGTGCCCAGGACGATCCAGACGGCGACAATTCCGACAATCCACCACATAGCTGGAAGTGTGCCACACGACTGCAGGCGGCGGGGACGTAAGTCCCGTCGAGGTGGAAGGTTCACCCATGAATTCATCGCCCAGAATTATTCAAATGGCGAAAATTGGCCATTTTATCTCGGGCCGATAGATCCTCAGCCGCCTCCGGGGATGATTCCCGATCGCCAAAGCTGGCCCATGACATCGATCAGCCAGGAAGTCACTGCGGGTGGAAAAGGGGACCAGAAGTTCCAACTGTCTCCCGCCAAATGAATGAAGCTGTCCATCTCAACCACCTCTTACGGTCATTGTTCGTACGCGGCGTAGGGATACCTCATACGCCAGTTTCCATAACTCGTCGACAGCAGAATTTATGAACCATCATTTTCGGACACGAGTTTCAGAACATGGCCAAACGCAGGTCAATACTTTGCTACGGCCGTGGTTCACATATCAGCGTTTATGAAACATGGTTCTGGGAGGCCGAAAATCGGGGCCGATCAACTGCCGAGGCCGCGGCGGCACGCTTGGGCCCCGGTGCGGTGAGTGGTCATGCAACCGCGTGGCGACTGGAGGGGTGTTTTTGATTATCGGATACTGCGGTTAACATGAATGAGATATTTATCCAGCATGCAACGAAGAGGATTCCCTGTGGCTGAAATATTCATTCGCCAACTCATCGACGATCTCGACGGAAAACCCATCGACACCGGATTGGAACACGAAGTCACCTTCTCCTATCAGGGTGCCGATTATCGGATTGATCTTCGACCCGCCAATGCCGACAAGATCGCAGCGGCGTTCGCCCCTTATATGAAGGTTGCAGAGAAGGTCTCCTCTGCCAGCAAAACCCGCGCAAAAGCCTCGTCTGCGACTAAGACGTCGGGATCAGGTCGATCCGTCGATGAACTGAAAGCAATCCGGGAATGGGCCGGCAAAAACGGATTCGACGTCTTTCCACGCGGAAGAGTCAAAGCCGACATCATCGATGCTTTCGATGCCGAACATTGAGATTGTAAACAGAATCTTTTCTCACTGACACCAACGAGTAGCACACCTGCATCCCGTGATTCTTTCTCGGTGAGGGAGGGGAAGCTCAGGCGAGTTCGAGGCCACCCTCGGCGGCGAAGACCAGACCGCCGTTGTCGGGGACGATCGTCCATCGCAGCACCGGCGCCCAGCCCCGCACCAGCTCACCGTCGTAGATGACGGGATCGGCGTAATCTACGACGACGACCCACCCAGTCGGGTCAGACCCTAGCAGCCTCGATCGGTTGAGGTCTTTGGGTTGTTCTTCTCTGCGGTGGTGCACTCTGGGTCACCTCATTCGCTGTCGCGCTCGGATCGTGGAAAAGCGCTCATAACAATCCCAATATCGAAGGGCGTTGAAGGACGGCGCTGAACGTGCTCCAGAATGGGGTCGACGGCGGTGTTGGACCGGCATTTCCTGGCCGCAGCAGGAAACTCAGTCATCTCGGCAGCCCGCTTTGGGCCCGAATTCCGGCCGCCTGGCTACACGTTCGAGGAGAGTGTCGAGGGACTCGTGGAGTAACTCGCCTGCATCCTCGATGAGGTGGTCGTCGACACCGTCCACTCACATTTCCCCAGCGTAGACAACACCATCGAATTCATCAGGACTTGAAGCTCGTCGTCTTGACGAGGCGCGCACGAAACGGAGTGCTCGCAACCATCTTCCGTACCATCGGAACAGCGCTCAGCTTGGCGCACGCTGTCGAGAGATGCTAGGACTTTCGACCGGTCACGTATGGCAGTATAGAAATTTCCTCGTGAGATGATCGGTTCTTTCCCGAGTGAAGGATGCCCCCCAAGCTGGTTCAGGTCGGCGGCATCACCCTTATCGGTCAGGCAGCCGCGCCACTCATGCTGTGTCACGCCGCGGGATGGTCAGAGTTGATGAACCCTCTACTGAGACGTCGGAGTGAACCGTGCCGGATCCGATGCACATCAAAGTCTCCGGATACTCCGGTGCGGTTCACAGCGCCCGTCCACATGACCTACGGTCTTCGTGTGCGTCGTGGATGATGATGATCAACATTTATGGTCATTGGATCGTCGGACCGTGCAAGCCGCATCCAACGTCCTCATAGCAGCTCTCGAAGAACTCTGAACTACTTGGATCCTGTGACGGTGATTATGTTGACCTGCACTTTTGGGGCTGTTGTGCTTCCGCCTCGTTGTGTGTCGTAGGTCTGAGAGCCGAGAACTTCGACGTGCAGTGTTACGAAGTCATCTTCGACGACGTCAGCTACCAGCGCAGCGGTCTCGGCCGTGACGATCGTGTTCTGGTCGTAGTCGTACGACGCATCTTGTGGCGACCCGGCTGTGCGGGCAAGAAATAGCGTGTTGCCTGTTGCGGCGTCAGCCTGAGTGACAATTCCGTAAAGGGTCAGCTTCCGGCCTTTGTAGGCGTCAGGGTTCTTTGCGAATAGTGCGAAGTCTCGGTCAGATATCGACTCGTAGGTATTCGGATCGAACTTCGCAGCTTCGGCTTGTCGTTTAGCTTCTGCGGCTGCGGCCGCTGCGGCTTGTGCGGATGTGGCCGCAGCAGCGCTTGCGGATACTTCAGCAGCAGATTTTGTTGTAGTCGTCGGCTTAGCAGTGGTTGTTTGCGCAACTTTGGATGTGGTGGCTGCGGCTATTTCGGTCTCATCGGCATTACCACTATTGGCTGCTGCAATTCCAATGAAGATGACTACGACAACTGCGGCAATCGCGCCGAGAACAACTTTGTTCGACTTCTTCTTAGGCTCGTTACTGTTGGTATCAGTTAATCCAAGTGTCGGTATTTCTTCGCTGGTCTGCCGTGCCGATTTGATTTGTTCCGGCTGCGGTACAGGAGCAATTGGTGTGACCGGAGTTGGTGTGGGCTGAGTAGCGCTGGTCCACTGGTGACCGTCCCACCACCGCAATTGGTTCGGAACTCCCTCGGGATCGGGAAACCAACCTGAGCCGGGAGGCTGAGTCATTGTCGTGCCTTTCAGTTGCTCCACGGCGACCGTCGCCGTAGCTCACTTTCGATGTATTCGCGCTCTTTGCGGCGAGGCAATTTACGCGGGTTTTGAGGATTTCGTATTCAACCCAGAGATTTTCGGCAGTTCCGTCGTGGACTTTGCAATTGATCCCAGATGACAGCATCTAACAGGCCGTTCAGTTCGACGAGGGTTTGAGCTGTTAGATATTGCACATATTCTTCACGCATGGCTAGGGATGGGTCATCAGGTATGGAGCTCTTCGATCTTGATCGGGCAAACGCTGACCCGACCTGTTTGCGTGTCTGACGACAAACCGGCTTATGGGCAAAGGGGTCACGGACCACTGCAGTCCGTGGCCTACTTTCTGTCTCTATCGGAATTTGGATTAGTTAGAACTGCATTCCACAAGAACCGTTAATTCATGGTGGCGGCAGTAAGCCTACACCAGGCATTTCAATGCAGCTTGTGTGCCCTCGGTTCGTAATCAACCGAAGAAGTTGCCATGTGTTGACTCCTCGAAGTGGCCGTCGAAATGCCATCGATCGAGTACCAGCTCATCTGGCGGGTAGTCCGCCAGCAGTAAAGCGGCGCATTATAGTGCGTGATCGGCGCAGCATCAGCACCCCGTCTCCGAGCAACTGAATCTGCGCGCAGACGACCTCCTGGTGTTCATTGGCGATGCGAATATTGGGACCCATGTCGAGGACGAGCGCAACCGGTTTGTCGGGCAGTGATTTCACTATCCAGTCGACCATTGTGGCCCACTCCGAAACTTCACTTGAATTGGTGGAATCGTCCATCGTCACCTCTCTATTCTTTGAAATTTCTGTGTACGTCGTTGCATTTGTCTGGTTTAGATCGTTCAATCGGGGGATTTCAGTGGGTGGCGGAGTACCGGTCGGTATATGAAGTGAATTCGGCTAAGATGTCAGCCAGTTCGTCGTGTGTCATGTCGGGGGGAACGTGGCGGTATATATATGAAATATTTGGTTCCTTCGAGTGATATTTTATTTTCTTGGTGTCGTCGTGTAACACGTACTTCGCTTCGGGCGTCGAGGTATTTACGGCGCCTAGCGGATCATATCCGCCCATGTCGTCGTGGCCAACGTAAAGGTCCAAGCCGAGCCAGTCTCGTTTGACGATACTTCCATAAAAGGAATGAGAAATCTCCGTCAATGGTGTTGACGCATTCAGATGGGTGCTGAGCAGCCAGTACAGCATTCCGGTGTGGAATCCGTCTTGGTCCGAGGCGGAGAGTTGGTACAGGGGATCGTTTGCCAAGGCGTCGACAACGTCGCCCTTTTCGACTCTCATATTTTTCACTTTCACTCTGACGCTGCGTTGGCTGCTGGGATATTCTCTGACGTTCCGGATTTGTACTGTATGTGGGATCAGCGAGGACCGGCGCGACGTAGTTGCTATCGGAGTTTCTGGAGCGTGTCGACGGTCGGGCGCCAGTTCATCGGCATGGTGGCAAGGCCGTAGTCGACGAAGAGTCTGATCATGTCGGAGCGGTTGGGTTCGCCGTCGCCTTTGACGAACTCTTCGAGCAACGCTCGCTCATCCAGCTGCATCAGGATGTCGTCGCCAAGGCGTAAGGCGGTGGCTGCTCTGCGGGGTCCAGGCCGAGGCATATTCGTATCCGTTTCTGTTGTCGGGCAAAGGAATCGTGTCGGTTGAGTGGTGCGTGGTGCGAGTGTTGCGGGTGGTAGGGAAGGTTGATGTCTACCGGAGGGCGCGGCGCATCAGCGCCGCGGTTTCTTCGTTGTAGGCCACCAGCGTCACGACCTCGACCCTGGTGTCCGCGGACCGGATCGCTGCGACCGCCTGACGAACCGCGTCCGCCTTCGGCCAGCCATATGATCCGCCGGAAATCAACGGGAACGCGACCGTGCGGGCGCCGACAGAATCCGCGGCAGCGAGACTGCGGGTATACGACGCCCGCAGCAGTTCCGACCGATCCTCGCGGCGTGAGTACCGCGGGCCGACGGTGTGAATCACCGACTGCGCGTGGAGTTTTCCCGCGGTGGTGGCGACTGCAGCACCTACGGTCAGACCGTCAGGCAGGCTGGTGGCGCGCAGCACCTGACAGGCGGCGAGGATGTCGGTTCCGCCGGCGCGGTGAATGGCTCCGTCGACTCCGCCGCCGCCGAGCAGCGAGGATCGGGCGGCGTTGACGATGGCATCGACGTGGAGGGTGGTGATATCGCCTTCGATGACGTCGATCCTGGTCATTACTTCTCCGCCGCGGTCGTCCGTGTTGGGGGTGGTGGCGGCCTGCCAGAGTTCAGGCTTCGGGTCAGCCCAGGGCATTGCGCCGAGTACGTCGTCGGGGTTGGCTCCGAGCAGCATCGAGTACCGGGCGGCGACCGAGGGGGTGCGGCTGTGTGCCTGGACGCAGTGCAGGAGAACGCGTTTACCTTCGGCGCGCAGGGCCTGCACGGTGCGGGCGGCATCGTCGAGGACGAACTCGAGGTTCGGGTTCTTGTCTCTACCGGCGTCGATGAGCCGAAACTCGATGTGTTCGCCGCTGACCTGTTTGGTTCCCATTCGGCACAAGCTCACCACGGCATCGAACCCGGAACCTTCGACGGCGTCGCTGCCGCCGAGCAACACTCCGTCGTCATGGGGGTGACGGGTCAGATGGCCGGTGCCACGGAAGCGGCTGTAGTCGAGGGCCGCCGTGGACGGCCAACCGTGTGTGTCATCGCATCCACCGTTGGCGGTCTTGACGGCCAAGCGCACCAAGTCCGTCGCCGTGTAGCCGGGCCAGCCGTGCAGGATCCGCCGCCAGCGCGCCGGTACTGCGGATGCGCCCCACCGGGCCCCGAGCAGACCACCGGCGATCGCGGCGGTGGTATCGGTGTCGCCGCCGGCGCGGACCGCGGCTTCGAGCGCTCGCTGCAGGTGGCGGGCGTCGCCGGCGTCGGTGGTGGTGATCGCCCACCACGCGGTCTGCAGGGCGTGCACCACCCAGCCGTTGTTCGCGAAATCTTCGGGGGAGCCCTGTTCAGCCTGATCGAGCAGCGGTCCCCAGAACTCGGCGACCGAGGACGAGGCGATGGACAGGTAGCCGCGGACCCCATCGAAGGTGCCGTGCAGAACAGCATGTCGAACTGCGTGCGTCCATAGCTGGCAGGCCTGGACGGCGCGTTCGTCGTCGTGGGTGAGCGCCGCGATTTGAGCGGCAGCACCGATGCACTCTCTCGCGTTGTCGAGGTAAGCGAGCGCCACGGGTGCGGTGCGCATCAGTGAGCCGTTGCCGCCTTTGCGTCCGGTGATTGCCCGGGCGCGGGCCGTCATGGCTTCGGCGCTTGCGGGGCGCTGGGAGAGTACTGCGCGGGTCTGGTTGCCGATGTCCTTCGGGTTCGAGTCGAACCACCGAACGAACTGCGCCGCAACGCCGTCCAAGCCGGCGCCGTGACCGATGTCCGCGCCGGTTGCGGCGACTTCGGCGATGGCGAGCGTCATGGAGGTGTCGTCGGTCCATTCGCCGGGAGCCCAGTTGAACGGACCACCGCCGATCATGTCGATGGGGGTGCCCGATTTGGGGTGCGTGAATTCGTAGCCCGCACCGAGGGCGTCACCGGCGGCGGTAGCGAGCAGAACCCCTGCTGCGCGATCGGACTGCTGTGCGTTCAGGTCCATGACATCTCCTTTGATCAACTTTGCGCTAACTATAGATCAGATTTGAGATAATATGCAAGAGTGAATGAATGGACAGATTCGAAAGGCAAGACTCTTGGGGACTACGCGCGTCCCTCGGTGGCGGTGGATGTTGCAGTGCTGACCTACTCCGGCGGCGCCCTGCAGGTGTTGGTGGTCAAGCATCGCCGCGGTTCGTTGGCGTTACCGGGGACCTTCTTGCATGAGGGCGAACTACTCACCGACGCAGCCGAACGGGCCCTGCGCACCAAGGCGGGCCTGGTCGGTACACAGTTTCACCAGTTGTCGATGTTCGATGATCCCGCCCGCGACGATCGGGGATGGGTCCTGTCGATGGCCCACACCGCCGTCGTACCTGCGGCAGAGCTTCCTGCCAACGCGATCCTGGTGAACGTGTCGGGCGGGACAGTGGAGCAGGAGTTGGCGTTCGACCATGCCGACATGGTGCGGCTAGCGGTCGAGGACCTGCGCTCACGATATGCATCGCACGTCGACCCCGCCGGCCTCTTAGGTGACTCGTTCACTGTGCTCGAACTGCGCCAACTCTACGAGGTGATCTTCGATCGCGAATTGCAGAAGGACGCCTTCCGGCGCCATGTCATCGAGGCCCTCGAAAGCGCGGGAGAGCTGTCGAACCCGGGTAACGGTCGCCCTGCCGAGATGTTCCGCAGGAAAAGCGACGGCAAGCTCCCGGCGCAAGCTGCAGTGTTGCTGACCGGATAGGGCGCATCTTTAACAACGGCTGCTGGGATGCAACCTCATGCAGTGTGATGGAAGAGGGACGGCCCCAGACTGCGAAAGGCTGCACCCCTTGAGTGGTGCAGCCTTTCGCAGTTCAGGATCGGGTCGATAGCTTGCGACGAGATGACTTGAACTCGGTGATTCGCTCTTAGTTCAATTCTCTTCGAAGCCAGACTGGTCGAACTTGAGGGTGCGTGCATTCTCGGAAACAGTGCGGATCTTGCTCTCGTCGAAGCCGGTATTGTTACTGGCTTCGATTTCGATCCGCACGGTGAGAGCGGTGTTCGTATCGGCACGCAGATGAGCGAGCACTTCGTCAGCAATGTTCTTGAAGTCGAGGGCAATCTTGTCGGCATTGAGGGTCTTGACGCCGTAGAAACGTGTCTTGGTTTTGACATCGGGGAAGACGATGTCGGGCCGCGGTGGTTTCTTGGTCGACGACGACGAGCCTTCGTCCGGCCGCTTTGACTCTTCGCCGTCCTGCCCCACCGGAGCCTTCGACTCGGCCTCGTGTTGTTTGGTCGCCACGTCGGGGCGAACGAGTAGCAGTGAGTCGGTAGCGGCGGGGACGGCAGCTTTGTCGTCGGGGATCCACAGCCCAATGTAGCGAGCAGTGGTCTCGTCGTACCCGGTAGCCAGGGCGAAAGCATCCGTTTGCCAGATCATCGGCAGGTCGACGATACCTTCGTCCAGTACGCCTCGGTCACGGAGTCGAGGCATATAAGGGTATTGGCTGTAGAGGCCCCAGAGGATGCCGAGGGAGACGTGACCGTCTTTCCAAATTTGGGGGACTTTGCTGATGGCTAGGCGAATGGTGGCGGCGGCTTGCCGGGTGGACAGGTCACCGTCGTTGCCGAGACGGCGTGAGACCCGCTCGGCCAGCGAGGGGGACTGACCCTCGACCTTGACCTCGCGAATCAGGAACGGAGCGCCGGGATCGGGCTGGGCGGGGACCAGTGCCCAGGTGAAGGTCTGCAACAGCCGCGAGGTGACAGTCTGATCGGCCTGGGCCTGTTTCTGCGCGGCCTGGTTTTTCTGGTTCTGGGTCAGGTCCAGGTCGGCCCCATCGCTGAGGACATGGCTCCAGCCAAGATAGTCGCGGGTGGCGTGGTCGAGTTCCTCGAGTCGAGCTTCGTCAGCCGCCAGGAAGATAAGCATATTGCGGTGGGTCCGGTTGGCGCTGCCGCGCTGCTCGGTGGCCTTACGGGCGAACTCCTTGGCAGCGGACTCGGTGCCACGTTTGTGGGACACCTTAGGGTGCAAGATGACCAACCGGGCTTCATCGACATCGGGGATGTCCGCGTTGGACTCGGGACTGACGTGCACGCCGGCGAAGTCCGCCCGGGTGCGGCTCTGTCCCTGCAACCTGCGGGCAATCTCGGCCCACACATCTTCCTTGTGAAGCCGCTCGGCCTGATCCTTCGCGGTCCGGCTGATATTCGCCTGCAGGTCATACCAATATTTCCCGGAGCCGGAATAGAAGTACGTCGCCCGGTCACCGAGTTGAGTCAGGGCCGCGTGGAAGTTTCCAGGCACATCGCCGGGGACGGCAGTACCGAGGAACACCCGCTGGGTGCCGATGCCCTTGCTGGCTGCACCAGGCGCGACAGTGGGTGCGGCGCCGAAGAACACGGTACGAGCGAGACGCTTGGTCAGCGACCGTTGCCCGAATAGTGGCTTCTCCTTGTCGATCCGTGCCGGTTCGGAATTGGGCCCATCGACATCGGCGTCGATGATCGTTTTCCAGGAATCCTGAAGATACTGCGTCAGTTCGGAGTTCACATTCGCGGTCGCCAGTGGGATCGAACCGGGCATGATGAGCGGCGAGGCGTCCTCACCAGTCCACAACGCGTGAATCACCGTCGACATCAAGCGCAGGACACCGCGGGTGCGCTGGAACCGCTCCAGCGATGACCACTCCTCGTACAGCGTGTCGAACAACTCCGGATGGATGGGATACGTTTCCTTGATCCGGTCCTCGTAGGCCGAGTCGCGGGCATCCCGGGGGAAGTCGTCAGTGTATTTGCGATACATCTCCACATACGCCCGCGCGGACGCACCAATCGCGGCCAGCGCTGCGGCGTCCGGCTGGGTGAACAGTCGCTGTTTGACGATGTGATATGACTCTTTCGGCGAGGCGGGGCGCCATTGATCAGCGACCCGGCGTACGACGTTTTGGAGTCGTTTGAGTGCCTCTAGGCCGTGGGCGCCACCGACTTCCTCGGCGTTACCAGCGACGTACGTGTCCGCGTCGTCGCCAGTTTCCGAGGCCGGGATGGAGATCGACAGCAGCACACCGGGGGTGCCCTTTACTGCCTCCGTCAGAGATTGGGCGAAGGTGAACTGGTCGTCGAACGTGCCGCCGGCGAGATCATCGCGCCCCACCAGGGAGCGGGCGTAGGCCACCCACTCGTCGATCAGGATCACGGCTGGCGAATATGCAGTCAATAGGTCGTGCAGGGCTTGGCCTGGCGGCGTGCGGTCAGCGTCTGCTTTCGCTACTATCCCGTAGCCTTCCGTACCGCCGAGTTGCCACGCCAACTCACCCCACATCGTGTTCACCTGGGTGCCGTCGGACTTTGTGGCACCGGAGGGGCTCAGGTGGTTACCGACGATAGCGACTCGATTGATCTTCTCGCCGGTGTAGCCACTGCTGTTCAGTAACTCTTGGGTCTCCTGCGGGAACTGACCTACCGGCAATCCGTCCGCGATGTGCCAGAGCGACAACATCGAATGAGTCTTGCCGCCACCGAAGTTGGTCTGCAAGTTGATGACCGGTGAAGCATTACCGTCGCCCGAAAGGCGACGCACCGCCCGTCCGATCAGGTCGCGGAGTCCTTCGGTGAGGAAGGTTCGTTTGAAGAACTCCACCGGGTCGGCATAGTCAGCGTCCACCTCGCCGCCGTTCGCGACCTTGAAGAGGTCGGCGGCGAACTCGGAGGCGTGAAAATTACCTGTGGCCACGTCTTCGTGGGGCGGCAGGACCTCGCGCCACGGCCGAAGTCCAGCGGCCTCGGGGTTATCGACGGCAGACTTGAGTACCTTCTTGTCGGCCTTGTCCGCGGTGACACGGCGCAGGTTCAGTCGGATACTCGTGACCTGCTCGGCCTCAGCGGCCGCGCCGATCAGTTTGAGTAGACGTTCACCGGTATCGAGGGCCCGGTAGGCGTCGTCGTCGCTGAACGAGCCATTGTGAGCCCAGGTGTTGCGCACTTCACGCAACTCGTTGGCGAAAGTCTCACCGGTACGGCCGATCGCCTGGCTGAACGGATACCAGCGCGGTTGGTAGTTGGCGGTGATGTTGCTCTCGGTCAGCATCCGGAACTGAACTTGGGGGTCCAGGGGGTCGTAGAGCTTGCCCGCCGGCGCCCCGTTCTTCAAGTCTTTGCCCTGCACCAGCTTGACCCACTCCGCGCCCAGGGCGGGATCCAACTGTCCGATGATCAAGGAGATGAAGTCGTCGAGAGCAGGCGCCAGCACCTGGAACATCTGATCGATCCGGTCACGGTTACTCACTGCCATGTCAGTTCAACTCCCACTCGTCCGCGAGTTTCCTCGTAAGTTCCGTCTGGCGTTGCTCGACTACGGTCGGCGTCCACTCTGGGCAACTCAGCACTTGAGTGGTCAAGGCGAAGAGAGCAGCCCCCTTGCCGCTCGTGAAGTACTTCGACTTCTTCACCGCGAAGTCGAAGTTCTGCGCTTGGCTGTTCTTGGTGCGGTTGAGCAGCAACAGATTGCCGAGCCGATGAGTCCAGTGCGCCCGCTGATCCTCGGTGAAGTCGTCGAGCCATCGGCTGTCGACCTTCGGATTTTGCGGGAGAACGTGCTCTACCGTGATGATCTTGTGGGTATACGACGCTCCGGGGTCATCAGCGATGATCGAATCCAGTCGTAACAGCACGTACTTGCGCACCTGTTTGACGAGATAGATTTCCCCGCCAATCCGCTCGCGGGTCTGCTTCTTTTCCTCATCACTGAGGACAAAGGCTTTGGCACCCAGACCGTCACCGGCATCCAACTGCTTGAGTAGCTCAAGGTACCGGGCGACTCGCGGTGTCGTATATACCCTCCGCAGCAAGAAGCTCGCGGCGAGCCGCTCCAACTTCTGGAGAAACGAGTTGAGGAAGGCCGGTTCGTCCTTGTGGTTCTTCAGCGCCCAGAGTGCGGCAGGACGCCAATCATCGTTGTCGAGCTGGACAAGTCGCTTGAGCCAGGCATTGACGTCGTCCCACAGACCGCCACCATCGAAGTCCTGGTTGATGAGCCGTTGATCGGCCAGGGAATAGGGTCCGAGCAGGTCGTCGATGAACGCCTTGCCGTTAGCCGGCAAATAGTCGTTCAGCACCTGCTTGGGGAATTCGACCAGCAGACCGCGCTCGGCACGCGCCTTGGACACAATGGTTCTCAGATAGAGAAACAGGTTACCGAACTCGACTCGTCCGAGCTCTTCTTCCAAATCCTCCCAGAGGTCGGCATAGTTACCGCGATCTGACTCGGTGATAGCACCGACCACCTGGGACTTGAAGATGTCCGGAGGTGTTAGAGGTAGACCACGTGCGTTCATGACACTGAAGATCCGATAGGCGCTGTTGAGATCTGGGGTGCTCACGACCACCAGAAACGTTCTCGACGCCATCATCACGAACAACCGCTTGCGCTCGTCATCCGTCCAGTCGGCGAGAGCCTCGTGGAGGGCCTCAGCGTTGTCGCGGATCGACTTCTGGGCATCAGTCTTGACGTGGTTGTCACTCAAGCTCATGAGCGCCGCGATAGCACCATCAGTTTGGACGTTCTCTCGGAAGAACTTGGCGTCCCGATCACGTAGTTTCAGTCGAGGTTTGGCAGGCCGGTTGTCCCACACAACCTCCGGTTCTTCCACAAATTTCTGGATATCCACGCGAAGCGAGGGATTCACCGCGAGGTCTCGGAGCACCGAGAACACGATGGTGAGCGTCGTGAGCCGTTGCTGGCCATCGATCACCTCAGCCGTAGCGACTCCCTTCTCCTTCACCAGCACCACCGAACCGAGAAAATACGGTTCATCGGTGTCGCGATCGAGCGAGCTCTGGAGGTCGTCCAGAAGTTGGAGAGTCTCGTCCTTACCCCACGCGTAGGGGCGCTGGTAATCAGGGATCGCGAAGTCATACTCGGCGGTGAAAAGCTTCCCGAGCTGTACCTCGCCGGCATCTATTGGCTTGAGCGGCTGCGTCATTCGTCGTCCTCGAAGTCGAAGGCGCCCTGCGCCGCGATCGTCTTCCGGGGCGTGCGGGCGACCTCAAGAATCTCGGGCCAGCTCGTCACCAGGGTGTTGAAGCTCAACGCGTCTTTCGTCCAGCCGTTGGCTTCCGAAATGCGGAACAGTAGATGGGCAAGTTCCTTTACGAGGTCGGCGTCGATCGCACCATCGGGGCGGTCTAGGGCGGATTGAAGGAAATCGCCGGCTGGGTTGATACCGTCGCGTTCGAGCCTCCTGATTAGATGTTGCAACGCCTCCCAATTGCTGATGTGGGAATCTTTGAGGACGTCGTAGTCCCACGCCAGCTCACCAGGTTTGATGAGCTGGACGTTCCCGGCGCGGCTGATCAGGATCCCATCGCGGTCCATGATCGTGATGCTGGTATTTCGTGCTCGCGCGATGCTATCGGCAGACCCGAATTTGCCAGCGCCGTAGCCGTATTGGCGGTACCAGGCGATGGCGAATCGGCTGGTGGTGTCGAAATCGCCTTCCTGCTCGTTCAGTACCTGGTCGAGAATTTCATTGATGCGCGTCAAGGCTGAACGCACCGTCATCTTCTTGCCATCTGGCTCCAAGACGGCGCTGTAACGGCTAAATACAGCCATGCCAGGGCCGATAGCTGCCTGGGGTAGGTCGACGGGTGCGATCTGGCCCTGCTGTAGTTTCCGAAGTGCATCTGGCAGTTCAGTTTCCAGTGCTGCGATGAAGCCACGCCGATCAGTTGTTGAGGTGTTCAGATCGCGCGGCCGCAGGGACAACACGATTGATGATGCTAATGAGTTCATTCCACTCGCCATCATTCGATTGGCAAGTTCACTTCGAAGCGGCCACGTGGAGGTAATCTCCCAGCCGCCCCGAATCATTCCTTCGAGCAGGGTTTCCCAACCTGTCGAGGAGGCGCTGTCGCCGTCCGACTCGCTTTGTTTGAATGCGTAGTAGACCGTGATTGGAAAGTCAGGCAGCGCCGCCGCTCGCGCATGGGCGAATACGTCGCGAAATCCGTCCTCGAAGAACTGTTTGGCGCGTTCCTTGCCGTCTTGCCGATAGGGATTGGCAACAAGTTCCTCAGCTTTAGGGACGAGTAGGGTCGAAAGCAATTCCGGGTGAACGTCTCGTAGGGAACGGCGGAGCCAGACGTAGAAATAATCAGACAGGTCCGAGTACCCGATATTGTCGTAGTAGGGAGGGTCGGTGCTTATAAGGACACCGTCGTACGAGCGGGACGCAGCATTTGCTTGTGTAACGCTGCCCGCTCGGCTTGCAGGCGCGAATTCGACGGCCTCAGCGGTCCATTCAATCTGGCTCAGGTAGTTGCCAGTCGATTCGGAGAAGGGCGCAGACTCAGCGAAATCCCAAGTCATCGGGATCGCTTGACGGCCGAACGTGTTTCGAATTTTCGACGCGGATGAATCCCAACTGGCGATAGTGGAGGATCGATCGGCTGCACGACTGATCCCTAACCCGAGGTATGTCGCAACGGCATCTGCATACTCGCGCGAGCCGCCATCGGAGAGCACTCGCGAATGCGCTACTGCAACAAGGTCGCTGAAAGTGGTCAAAGCGATCAACTGACGACTGCTGAAAAGATCCTTGAATTCGACTAGGCCGTAAGTAGGAGCCTTTAGATCTCTCGGATAATAACCCAGCGTGCCCTCAACGGTATCGCTGGGAGGGGTCACAGCAGTAGCAGCTAGCTCATGTTCTGGGGTCGGGGCGAGGAAGATGCGCTGTCTATGGCCTTCGGCAACAATGGCCATTAGCTGCGCACCGAGTCGACCAGCACGCCCTTCAACCCTAATATAGGCAAGTGGAACGGCGGCTTCGCACGCTAAGCATCGCGCGCCAGTTCTGCCCACAGTTCCATCATTGGCTGCAGTCGGCGCAGCCGACTTGTCCGTGCCGATTGCGAAGGAAACCCTCAGCCCTGCAGTTGTCGAAGTGTCTTCGACAATAGACGGTATGACATACGCTTCTTTGCCTTTTCGTTTCCCAAGCCACCAACTACGGACAAGGGGCATTTGGATGCCGCAGGCAGGGTTCGGGCAAGTAACAGTTCGCGTCCACAGCCACGCAATCACGGTTGCACTCGTGTTGTCGGGCAACGCGGCGTTCGGATAGATGTGGCCTATCCGCGTCTTCGCCTCATCGCGTATCCAGGCACCGTAGGCGCGAATATCGGAGGCAAGGCCTTCTGCGCCCCTCCAATTACGAATCTCAGACTCGGCCAGGCCGGGGAAGACCGGTGGCTGGTCGGTGAACTTCGGCGGAATCTCAATGAGAGCCTTGTTAATAAGCACTGCAACCGGGTTCAGATCCGAAGCGTGCGCCTTCAACCCGAGCCGCTGAGCTTCCAGCGGGATGGTGCCGCCACCAGCGAAAGGGTCGAGGATGGGCGGTGGGTTGCCGTCGGTGGACTTGAGAATCTCAGTGTGAGCTTCGGCGAGCAGCTTCTTGTCACGCGCGTTTTCCCAGATGACGAGGCGCTCGATCAGATTGTGCAGACGCTCGCGTTCTTGCCGCTGGAGTTCCTCGGTCGGGAATTCCTCAGGTCGTGAGGACGGATCGTCCACGAGCTGAGCAAACAGTACCGCGCGGGCAGCCGCCAGCGGCCGACGCGCCCACCAGAGGTGGAGGGTCGAGGGTGCCCGTGGCGGATCGACTTTTCGCGGGCAGACTCCCGGTTAATCGCCTCCAGCGGCAAAGCCACCTCGATCAGCTTGCGCTTTGTCACTGCTTCCTCAATCTATTGAGCCCATCTCTGGGCATACGACTTGCGGCGAACGATGTGAGGCGCCGACCTGTGAAAACCTTAGTCGGGCGCCCTGGAGGAGCTGGGACGTACCTGAACGATGCTGTTCTGTAGTGCTTCGAGGAACGGCATCTCCGGATAGGTACGGTGGGTCCAGCGCTGCCAACGCGACGGGTGACGCGGCCCGTCGCCGACATGCCATGCAGGGACGGAACGATCGACGATTTGCTCGGTTAGCCACACCACCTGCTGGCGGAAGTGAAGACGAGCCTCCCCAACTGGGGCTGTTGCCCCGTACGCCAGTAAAATGCCTTCTGCGGAACTGATACTCGCTGCGAGATTCGGACGTGCCTGCAGCCACCCCGTTTCTGTTGCCCCTAGCTTCGCTATAGCGCCGGTTGCGTGTGAAGGAAAAGCGAACAGGTTTGCGGTGCGAATTTCGGTGAAGCCGAGCAGTTCAGCCGCGACTTCAACCCGTCGCAGGGTCCGCGTACCGTCGGTAAGGGGTGGATTCGCCAGGATGGCAACCAGTCGGCCGGTCGTCGGTGCTATCAAAACGGAGCCTTGCCCTTGGCCCACATCTTGTCCCAGCTGCCGCGGATACCAGTGGCGTCGAAATCGCCGAGGTCGGTGGAAGCGAAGGGATCGTCGAGGTAGCGAACCTCATCGAACTGTGCACCGCGGGGATCGACACGGACGAGAGCGAGCCGGTAGCGCGGAACAGCGTTCTTACCGGTCATGACCTCGTTATGAGTGACAAAGAAGTCCTTGGCACCGTCGATCCGGGCCTTGACCTCGATACGGTAAGTGTCACCGTTGGGCGCGGTGGAAAGGATGTCGAAACCTTTGTTGTTGAAAGCCTGCTCGACGGGTTGACGGCCGACCTTCTGCTCGCAGGCCAGGACGAGGTCGACGCCGCGGCGTTCGACCTCCTTGGTTTCTTTGGCGTGGATCGGCGCTGTGGCGGGTAGGTCGGTTTCTTCGATCATCCCGAGGGGCAGCACGAGGGCCGCAGTCAGGATGAGCGGTGGCTTAGTGGACATAAGCGCCTGCTGGTCGAGAAGTTCCAGGCGCTGACGGAGACGGTGGTCGAGCTCGACGGCCTTGCGGTTCAGACTCTCTGACGATTCCTTGGGCTTGTCGCCGGCTTGCTCTTTCTCCGCCGCGACGGCGGCATCGAGGAGGAGCCGTTCGGTCTCGCTTTGCAGGCGTCTGGTGACAAGTTCGCGGGTCTTGTGCAGTTCAGCCGCCCGCTGAGGCTGAACCTCGGCGAGATACTCGGGGAGCTGATGGGAGATGATCCAGCTCGCCGCTTTATCTTCCGCATCGGCCAGCCAGGGGAGCGAGCGTGCGGTGGCGACTGCCGGCACATCAGGGGCCGCCACACAATCCAGATACGGTGCCGGTCCCGCCGGCGTGATGGTGCCGTAGTGATCGACAAAGGCGTAGCCGAAGTGGCGGGCCACCGAAGAGCCGGTCGCGTCGGCGACTTCCTCGATCACTCCGACAAGCAGTTGTGGTTCCTCCAGGGTTGAGGACACCAGCACGGTGCCGGCGGTGAGGGTGCCTCCGAACTGTCGGAGTGCTTCGTCCATCACCGCGTCGTGTAGGGGGTGGCCGGGGGCGAGCAGGTCGGCGCGGGCGAGGTCCTCCGGTTGGACGTAGGGCAGATCGAAGGTCACCCGGTCGTAGCGGGTTGCGATGGGGCCGTGCTTGCTGGCACGGAGATGGGCGGGCACGTTGGGGATCTCGTAGCGGCCCTTTTCCCGTTTCGTGATGCGACCTCCGAGCCGGGTGAAGGCGGCCTTGAACGCCAACTCGATGTAGTGCGGTTGCAGGCGGCGGGCACGGGCGTCGTCCATCGCGGCTCGGAGCGCAGCGAGGTCGGAGTCGGCGAGATGCTCGGAAGCGAGGGCGCGTTCGTCGAGTAGCTCTTTGAGTCCGTCGCCGACCGAGTGGTCGATGACCTCGTGCATTTTGGCTTTCACTTCCGGCAGTTCGCCGTACTGGATGGCATTCATCAACAGGTCGCGTAGGGGAGTGTCGGCGAACGCTTCGCCGAGTACATCGAAGACCTTGCCGCCGTAGGCTTTTCGCTGCTCTTCGATCTTTCCGAGCAGTCTGGTGAAGACTTCACCTTCGCGGGTGTTAGCTGCGACGAGGTTCCACAGGCGGCAGACCTCTTCCTGCCCGATGCGATGGATGCGGCCGAAGCGTTGCTCGATGCGGTTCGGATTCCACGGCAGGTCGTAGTTGACCATCAGGTGCGCCGCCTGCAGGTTGAGGCCTTCACCTGCCGCGTCCGTGGCGAGCAGGATCTGGCAGGCGTGGTTCTTGGTGAACTCCTCGGTGATCTGTCGTCGTTCACCGCGGCGCACACCGCCGTGGATGGCCTTGACCGTGTCGGGGCGACCGAGGAGGGACCCGATCCGGCCTTGGAGGTAGTCGAGGGTGTCGCGGTGTTCGGTGAAGATGATGAACTTGCGGGGCCACCCGTTGCGGTCGGTGGTGAGGGCGTGGTCTTGCAGGATCGTGGACAGTTCGGTCCACTTGCGGTCGGTTCCGGCGTCGCGAACTTGTTTGGCGAGCCGTGTCAGGTCGGCGAGTTCGAGTAGTTCGGTGTTGAGTTCCTCCACGGTCTGCGCGGCTGTCGCGGCGTCGAGAAGTTCTTCTTCAAATTCTTCGATCTCGTCGGCGTTGTAGTCGTCGGTATCGAGGGCTGCCAGATCGAGGCTCGGTTCCGTCTCGGTGTAGGTGCCGTTGAGGATGTCCTGTTTCTTGCGTTCGAGTCGTTCGGTGCGGCGAACGAGGCTTTTGTAGATCGCTTCGGGGCTGGAGGCGAGCCGACGTTGGAGGACGGTGAGGGCGAACCCGACGGTGTTCTTGCGCTTCCCGCCGATGCGTTCGGCGCGGTTCATCCCTTCGCGGACGTAGGAGGTGACCTGTTCGTAGAGGTCGTACTCGATTGAGGTCAGTTCGTACGGGACGGTCTCGGCGATGCGCTCGGGAAAGAGTTTCTTGCCCTCGAAGGTGAGCAGGTCTTCCTTGACCATGCGGCGCATGATGCCGCTGGTGTCAGCGGTGACTTTGTTTTTACCCTCGAACCGGTCTTTGTCGATCAGGGTAAGGAACAGTTGAAAGTCCTCTTCCTTCCCCGAGTGCGGGGTCGCTGTCATCAACAACAGGTGACGAGTGATCTCGCCCAGCGCTTCACCGAGCAGGAACCTTTTGGTTTTGTTCAACTTCCCACCGAAATAGTGGGCTCCCATGCGGTGCGCCTCGTCGACGATCACCAGGTCCCATTCAGTTTCCCCGAGCTGATCCTGCAATTGCTCGTTACGGGAAAGTTGGTCCATGCGAGCGATCAACAGCGGATTGGAGTCGAAGACGTTGAGGTTGATATTGGCGTCGATCAACTGGTTCGTCAGCAGGTCGAACCGGAGCCCGAACTTGAAGAACAATTCGTCTTGCCACTGTTCGACGAGCCCACCCGGAGCGACGATCAAACATTTACGAACGTCGTCGCGCAGGATCAGTTCCTTGATGTAGAGGCCGGCCATGATCGTCTTGCCGGCACCCGGATCGTCAGCGAGAAGAAACCGCAGCGGAGTGCGCGGAAGCAGCTCCCCGTAGACCGCTCTGATCTGGTGAGGAAGCGGCTGGACGTCACTGGTCGCGACGGCGAGCATCGGGTCGAACAAGCCGGCGAGGCCTATGCGCTGCGCTTCGGCGACAAGCTTGAAGTCCGAGGCCGGCGCATCGAAGGGGCGGCTGCCGGTCTGCGCGATGTCGAGCTGAGCTTCGTTCTTCCGAAAAATGACCTGCTGCCCGAGCCCCCCGACAGTCGTCTTGTAGGTCAGCTCGAGAGCATCACCGCCGTGCCACTGCACCGCGATCACGGTGACTACTTCGGCGGGGATCAGCCCCTGCAGGCGTAATCCCGGCTTCAGTTCTTCGAGCTGCACGTTGAACCTCCAGATAGACAGTTGATCAACGCTAGCGGAGGGGTACGACAAGGTGGATCATCGCACCAGCGGAGCCAGGCTATTGTTCTGAGCAAAAACCGACTCGGTGGTCAGGGCAATGGAACGAAACGACAAACAACAACTACGGGTAATTACCGCTGAAGTCTCGACCTGGATCAACCAGGCGAACACTGCGCGGGAACACCGCGCAACCATCGAGCCCGCAGCCCAAAGCGCTGTTAGTGCGCTGCGCGGTTCAGCAGTGGCAGTGAACCGAAAGGGAGCGGCGCTCTGTCGGGTTCTCCCGCTGCGGACGTCCGACGACGTTGTGCTCGGAAAACTGGCAACAGCCACTGCCCTCATGCCGCTCACCGTCGCCGAAGAACGATTGCTGCAGGTACTCCAGAGCGACGCCGCTGCTGCCGTCAAGGAAATCCGTGAAAATTCGGGTCTTCGTCGGTTCGTGCGGGGCTCCAAGAAACGTGCCGCCGGACGTGGCGCTGCCGATTTTTTGGCGGAGTATCGTGACGGGGCAGTCAATGCTGATGTGACGGGCATCATCGCCCGCCTTGCCGGACCGAGTGCGCCCGACCGAGTCGACACTTCGGAGGCGTTGTCTGACCGGGTTGGCCTGGCAAAGCGGTTGAGCGACTTCGGCCGTTGCAGCGAAATCCTCGGAGCTGCTGCAGCGGCAAAGTTACCGGCGGCGATCACCGTTCTCGAACAAGCTCTCAAAGACGAGACCACCTCGCGCAACCAAGCTGAGAAGGCCGGAAACGCAGTCCGCCGTGCGGAAACACGCGCCTGGCTAGCCGATATGCCGGTGGAGCGGCTCAAGGAAGCAACTCGTGACCGTCTTCGCGTCAACGCTCTCACCGACGCCGGCATCACGACTGTTCAAGGCGTCTTGGAGCTCGGAGACCGGCTCGAGCAGCTACCCGGAATTGGCGGAACCACCGCCACGCGACTACGCGGAGCCGCTCAGACGCTCTGGCAGACGACCTACGACGAAATGCCGACACGGATCGACATCAAGAACAGAACACCCTCGACGACGGAGCTTCTCCGTTGCCTCTCGGCGTGGGATGCCACGCGGAAGATCAAGGGAGCGGGAGCGGATCTCGCCCGCGTCGAAGAACTCGCCCCGCTGGCGCGTGCCCTCGGCCGAGATGTCCGCCATCTGGTCCTGTTCGCGGCCAAGGCCAAGACCTTTACCGATCTCCAAGTCGACATCGATGCGGTCATCTACCGCGCTCAGCTCGTGGCGGGAGCAACCAATGCGACCGGGACAACTGATCCGTGGGACGACTTCCTCGCACGACCCGCCGACTACTTCGCGCTGCTCGCCGAACTCGGCTTCATCACCGAAGACGAAGAAAAGACCCACGGCGACCTCCCGGACGACATCATCGAGGCGGTCCGAGCGCTGGAACTGGACACCGAGTACCTTGCTGCGTCCCTGCGCGGCTACCAGAGTTTCGGGGCCCGGTTCGCCCTCGTCCAACGAAAAGTCATCATCGGAGACGAGATGGGGCTCGGGAAAACCATCGAGGCGCTCGCCGTGCTCGCCCACCTCCGCTCGAAGGGCTCTCACCACACCGTGGTCATCTGCCCCGCCGCGGTCGTGACCAACTGGATCCGAGAAGTCTCGTCCAAGTCCCGGCTGCGTCCCCACCGCGTCCACGGCCCCGGGCGGGAAGGTGCCGCTCAGAACTGGATCCTCAATGGCGGCGTCGCTGTGACAACGTTCGAAACTCTGGCCTGGTTCGACGGCCACGTCACAACCATCTCCGACTTGGGTTGTGTGGTCGTGGACGAGGCGCATTACATCAAGAATCCGGACGCGCTCCGTTCGCAACGAACCACTCGACTCCTCGACTCGGCGGAACGGGCGATTCTGCTGACTGGCACACCGCTGGAGAACCGCATCGACGAGTTCCGCAATCTCGTCGGCTACCTGCGGCCGGAGCTCGTCGTCGATGCCACCGAGCTGACTCCCCGCCTGTTCCGGAAGCAAGTCGCCCCCGCTTACCTTCGCCGTAATCAGGAGGACGTGCTCACCGAGCTGCCGGATCTGGTCGAGGTCGAGGAATGGCTCCCGCTTTCGACCGCTGATGCAAGCGCTTACCGGGATGCCGTGGCGGCGGGGAACTTTATGGCGATGCGCCAGGCCGCGATGTCCCAGGGAAAGCGATCGCAAAAGATGGAGCGGCTCCTCGAAATCGTTGCGGAAGCCGAGGAAAACGGCCGCCGAGTGATCGTGTTCTCCCACTTCCGCGGAGTGCTCGAACAGATAGTCCGAGCACTACCGGGCAAGGTATTCGGGCCGTTGACCGGCTCCGTCCCGGCAGCGACGCGGCAGACGATGGTCGATCAGTTTTCCGCCGCTGGTCATGGCGCAGCTTTGGTGTCGCAGATCGTGGCCGGCGGTGTGGGTCTGAACATTCAAGCAGCGTCGGTGGTGGTGATCTGTGAGCCGCAACTCAAACCCACTACCGAATGGCAGGCCATCGCGCGAGCACGCCGTATGGGGCAGCTGGAGTCTGTTCAGGTTCATCGGCTTCTCACCGAGGAAGGGGTTGACCCGCGGATTACCGAGATCCTTGCGCGGAAGCGTGAGGTGTTCGACGAGTTCGCCCGGGTCAGTGATACCGCGCAGAGCGCGCCTGAGGCCTTCGACGTCTCGGAGGCCGAACTTGCGCGTGATGTCATCGCTGCTGAGCGTGAGCGCTTGTTTTCCGCTCCGCAGCTCGACAACTCGGTCAGCTGATTAGTCCGTGAAAGCGCGGGATGGGTGCATGTGCGCGCGGAACTGACGATCAGTGGTTGCTGTGCTTGGCGATTGTCGCCCGCTTGGCTGCGGCGAACTCCTCGGCATCGAGCAACCCTTGGCTGTGGAGGTTCGCAATCTGCTGCAGCTCCTCGGCGAGACCGCCGGCGGGCGGGGCAGCGGCGGGAGTGGGCTGCGGGGCGTGATGGACGATGACCTGTGGTCGTTTCGCATCGGCGATCTTGCGCTGCAATTCGTTGATTCGCGGCAGCGCCTGGCTGTAAAGCACCTTCTGTAGCGGAAGGCAGTTCGACAGTGTCCAGGGGTCGTCGGCCGCACGGTTGCGGGATTTGTTCGACGAGCGCCAGTAGTCGTGGTTAGCGGTGCCCTGGTAGCTGGGTGTCAGGATCTCCAGGACACCGTTGACCATGCCGCTGTTGTACTCGATGTTCGTGATGTCGGTGTAAGGGAAGGTGGTGACCCGGCCGCCGCCGAGGGAGCCGGTCATGAACCCGGCCATGCCGCCGACCTTGGCGATGATCAGCCGATCTTCGAAAGCGGCGAGGAACCCGGCTGAGCCGTTGTTGAGGATGAACCACGGCAACTCTCCAGGTGCGGCGTGGTCGTGAATGGTAATCCAGCCTTTGTCTTTCAGTGGTGACCCGACGGTATTGACACTGTTCAGGCGTGCGGCGAGGTCGTGTTCTGCTCGAGTGTCTGAGGCGGCTTGCTGGGCGGTGTTTGCTTCGTGGGTGCGGATGGCGTCCCGAACTTCGGCCGAGAATCCGGTCGAGATCAGGAAGTCGAGATGGTGGCAGACGAACGCGATCTCGTCGGCGTGGATCAAGCCGAAGACGAGGGATTCCTGGGTCTGGGTGGTCACGGTGAGATGTGGGCCGGAGAGCTTCTTCACGAACTCGTACCGGCTGATGTGGTCGGCGTCGACGGTAACTTTGGTGCCCTTGGCCTCAAGGTCGATGCCGGAGAACCCGAGGAGGCGTGCATTGGTGACGGCAATACCGTCCATCGAGGGTCGGACTTGGTTTGTCCTAGCCAGTGCCCACACCTGTTCGCCCGGGAGTAGGTGCGGGGTCAGCTTCGCCAGCCACTTCTCTGCGGTCTTCTCCTTGAGTCGGGGCGAAAATACGGGTTCCATGACGTTCCTTCTGCAGTGTTGATGCTGTACGAAGGATCTTCGCACCCCGTCTGGTGATCAAGGCGGAGGACGTCGATCGAAAACAGAATGCGTAGATCACACGACCGGGCGGACGAGTGGCACCCATCTCCACCCGCCCGCAAGGTAGTCGTTCTGTCGGACGTAGCAATTAACTGGGCAGCCTCAGTCGGTAAGCGCTTTGATGACAATCGGTAGGTAGCGGCGCACTTGATCCTGGTCGCTCTGCTGCTCCTCAGTAGACAGGTCTGCGTATGCGGCGGCGATCTGCGTGTCCCATCGGGCGACCAGTTCGGCGGGGATCACCAACGAGCCATCTTTCCGTCGTTCGCCCTGGTCATGGACGTATTGTTGCCAGTGAGCCCACCGCTCGTGCTCTGCCGTCGCTAGGCGTCGCATCAGCTCATCACTCTCAAGGATGTTGCGGATCTGATCGTCGGTCGGCATCAGATCAGGTTCTGCTCTACGAGGTTCCAGTAGTGCTGGCCGAGTACGGTCAACTCACACGCCGTCGACCTCATCGCGGCATGCCACATGTGGGGGGCGTTGACGGGTCGGACCAGGTTGACCTTGACGAGGTTTTGCAACACGGCGAAGTCCGCCACTTTTGCGGGGTCCGGCGCAGGCATCGACGGGTCTTCGCCGCCAGAGCGTTCGGGTTCGTAGCTTGGGTCCAACGCCAGCTGAGTCGTGGGGTCCTGGAATAGGACGGTGAGCTTTTGGAGTTCGGCTAGCTCGATCGGCGCATCTGTCTCCCGGAGCGAGACGAACTTCTTCACGTTCGTTTTGAACACCGGCCGCTGCGCCCAGTTTCCCAGCGACTGGTCAATGTGTGCATACACGCTGCCGGGGGTTATCGCACCGACGAGGTTGGCGGCTGCGCCGCTGAGCGCGTCGACGAACAAACTGGTGAATACTCCGGACCCGCCGCCGGTCTCCATTGCATATTGGTCCGCAGTCGACGCGGTGAGGATCGTCACCCCATCGGAAATCTCCGCGACCTGCTTCGCGACCCCGCTAGTTCCCGCGATTCCGCCGTGGCAGCTGTCGAGGATGATGACCTTGTTCTTCGCTTTGGACTGGTTAGCCATCGACATAACTTCGGAAAGTGCAAGACCGTCATGCCCGGACGTGCAGTCGCTCGCGCAGAGGAACCCGCCGGTATCATCGATGTAGCCGTGACCGGCGAAGTAGAACAACGCGATATCCGCATCATCGTTGAACAGTTCCTCCACCGCCTCGCGCAGCTGCGTTCGGGTGATTTGAGCGGTCGGGCCGGTTCCGGTCATCAGCCGCGGAGTGGCAAAGTTGAGGGTGCCGTCAGCGTTGCGCTCCAGGACGCTCTTAACGCTGTAGGCGTCGTTCACCGCCCCGCTGAGAGGGGAGATGTGGTCGTAGTGATCAATGCCGACGATCAGCGCCTTACGCATATCGGCTAGAGCGAATCGATGAAGCCGGCGATGTTGTCATCGCTCCACGTCACCGTGCTCACCCCGGCGAGGACCGTGCGGTCATCCTTGTAGGCCCAGATGCCTCGGATCGGTTTGCCTTCCTCCTTGGCGCACTGGATTTCCCATGCCTGACCGTCCGAGGTCAGCGAGTTCTTGCTTACCAGCACGATCACCCCGTGTGAGCGGCGGATACGGGTGCGGACCTTTTCTTTCCACCCCGAGTCGTACGGCTCCTTTACCGACATGTCGATGAATTCGTACGGGGCACGCGGGTGCAGCGATTGACCCTTCAAGAAATCACGCTGCCGTTCGTCCTCCATCGCGAATGCGACAAAAACGACTTTAGTCTCAGCCACTGTGTGATCTCCTCGCCATCGAGCTGCGGCCCTCATGGGCTGCGAATGAACTCAATAAGAAACCTACCGGTCACCTCCGACATCATTGAGAGTTGAGATGCCACGATCGGATTAACAGTTCAGACGCATAGAGGAGAAGTAGTGCACGAACGTTTCGTCAGTACCTCTTTCGAGAGGGTGACTGTCGGCAGGCGGTTCGGTGGAGTGCCCGAGGGTAAGGGTCGTTGGCAGCGGATTCCGCACCTGGGTGTCCTGTGGACGGACGACAAAGAAGCCCTGCAGCTCGGTTGGCTCGATGATGCAGATCAAGATGTCGCGAACGCGTTGGCTCGGCGCATGGTGTTGATGGCTGTCGACGGCATGACTGCCGCTGCAGCGTTCGACGTGATTGCCGGCGAGAACCGCAAGTACATGATCATGCACGGTGATCTCGCGGACCGCGGCGAAGACGACTTCTGGAATTAGCCGACGTTACAGTCGAGATCTCTCGATGCAGCTGTGCAATTGCGTTTCCCCTGTTGAGGGTGATCGATCATGAAGGCGCTCGAATCAGCGATGGCTGTCGATTATCGATCGATACTCGTCAGCCTGTCGACCACTGGATACGCGCAGTTCGGATCTGTCGAGAACTCGTGTCCAAAATCTATGTCGAGTTTTCTCTGGAATCTAGTTTCCGACAAGTGGGTGGCGCATACCCCGAGGTGCCGTCGTACTGGACCGAAGCCGCGCAGTCGGTATTGCCCTGTTCTACGCTTTGTAGCAGGATGTCCCAATGCCTGGACACTATCCGGCAGCAGCGTCGATGCCGCTGCCACCGGGAACGCCGAGGCGCGTCACGGCTACCACACCGCCTCGGTTACTGCCGGGATTGCCAGTGTCGCCCGTAGGGGTCTCATAGTGCCGTGGAGCGCCAGGTTCCGGCTGAGGCGGCCAAGCCTATACATACCTCGCACAACTCTTCATCCCGACTTCTCCGGCGGTGTCGGTAGTGTCAGCTACTCTCCTGCAAAATATTCGTCATAGATTAGGAAGTCACGCATGGGTCTGTCTGTCGGCTTTAAAATTGCGCCGGGCTTGTCGGTGCGTGCGTCCGGGCGTGGGATACGTACGAGTGCCGGACCCCGGGTGGCTCGTGTGCACGTTGGTGGCGGATCGTCCACTCTGAGTTCTGGTTTCGGTCCATTCACTGCCAGCACCACATCATCAGGAAACCGGAAGAACAAGAGACCTGCCAAACGTACCGGATCGTCGCGATCTCGTACCGTTTCGAACGCGGAACTGACGTTGGGTGCCACTGTTCTGGCGTTTGATGTGCTGTCGTCGGCGATGGAGAGGCGCGCAGAGAAGAAGTTCACCGAAACAAAGCAAGCAGAGCAGACATTATTGAACGTGCACCGCGAAAAGTTTCCGACGGCTACACGACAAATCGTGAAACCCATTCGATCTGGGTGGCGCGGATTGTGGCGTATCACCGCCGCTGCGCAACTCGCCGCTGCACGGTTGCAAGAAGTCGAGGACAAAGACTGGGCGCGTCTGTCCAGCCACGATCAGTACACGGTGATAAGGGTTGTCGACGACGCGTTCGCCGACAACGCATCAGTATCGACATGTATTGACGCTGGTACTGACGGTGCTGATAATTTCGTGACGCTCGTGATCACTTATCCCGGGTCCGAGATTGCCGGCGGATATATCCGTGATCCGAAGTCGAAAACCCTGCGGGCACGAAGTTCTGCCGAACAAGCAGCATTCTACAAAGACGCTATCGCTTCTACCGTCATTGCCACCGTGCAAGAGGCATTTGCGGTTGCTCCTTCCGCAACGCAAGCGCGAGTCATTGTGTTACGCAACGATAAACGTGTCTTGCGTGCGGCGAAACCCGGAGCGATATACGCTGCGGTGTTCGATCGCGTGATGATGGAACGCAACTGGAAGCGCACCAACCCCGCCGACGTCGTTTTCACGGCATCCGACCTCCGCATTGACGAACCGGCGCTCGGGCCGTTGAAAACCCTCTCTGCCAGTCAGCATCCGGATCTCGAGGAGATAGCCAGACAAGTCGGCGCGGCCATTTCCGGCTAGATCCGGTTCGTAGTTTGACGCCGAATTTGCCCACATCCTGTGGATGGTGTGCAAGAGGGCGACCGGCATCCCTGACCTCGATCGGCGGGGTATTTCGTGGTTGTTGCTAACTTGATTTCAACAGCGTGTAGTTGATTCGCCTTGGGCTCCAGAGCCGCAGCACCCTTCTGAGGTCGGTACAACAGCGGCTCACGGCGAGTGGATGGATGGTGTCGGAGGTGTGTTATCCGGCCCTCGGCGTTCAGTGGCAGAGGGCCGAATGTGTTCACCGGGACATTTCTGCGTGTACCTGGCGCCGTAGCTGTCGGAGTTGGCGGCCGTCGGCGAGTTGCCAGTCCCGCCAGCCGTGTCGTTGCCGTCCCATGATTTCCGTCAACGGAGCTGAGGGCGGGCCGTAGCGTTTCCCGTCGACCTCGAGCGATCCGTCTCGTTTGACCGTCGCGATGTAGGTGCGTTTGCGTTCAGTGTCGTGGTAGCTCAGTCGGTCGCCGACTTGCAGATGCCCGAAGAGCATGAGTTGCAGGATGTCGTCGTCGTAGGCAATTGGCGGATTGGGGTCGGGTTGAGTTGTGTGCGTTGAGGATTCGGGCATTATTTCGTCGTCGACGTGTGTGTCCAGGTTGCGGTGATGTTCTGTTGTGGGCGTAGGTATCTCGACTTTGTCCGCTTGTTGGTTTCCCGAACCGACGAGGTTGCCGATCCCGCGTCCCAACCACCCGATTCCGGATCCGACTCCCAAGACGCCGGCGCCGATCGCTTTTCCTGCCGCACCGGCGACGGCGCCGCCGGCGGATGCTGCCCGACTTCCGACCTCCGCTAATGCGTCGACAACGCTGGGGCTCTCGTGGTCGGTCCATCCCATGACCTGACTGCCACGTGCCTGCGCGAAATCGTCGAGGTCGTCCTTGAGTTTGACGATGTCGTGTTTGAGATTGTGGGTGGCGCCCCACCGGAACCCGTCGAGTCGGTGCATTTTTGCAAAGTGTGAGAGCTCCGACCGCGCGTGCAGCAAGAGTTCGCCGTCGCGTTCGAAATGCTCGGCCAGCACTGTGCGTGCGTCGTCGAGCACCATCTGCAGATGCTGCGGCTCGGTGGCCTGAACGCGGGCAATCCGCAGCCGCTGCCACAGATATAGCGACTGTTCACTGACTACCAACAGATGCAGGGATTCGCCGAGGCGGTTTTCTTCGATTGCCCGGCGGAGGTAGTCGGCGCGGTCTTGGACCGGCCGAGTGGCATCGAACCCTGTCAAGGTGCGTTTGACGTGTTCGCGGAGGCGCTCGATGGTCACACTCAGGGTGGGGCGAAGACCGGCAACAGATTCCCAGTCCGCGGTCGGCAGAGCTCCGTGTTCGTCGAGCGTGGTGACAAGCCGATCCAAGGTCGTAAAGTGCCCGACCACGTCACCGACGCGGGACGCTTGGGCGAGGACGAGGACTTGTTCGACTTTGCCCTCGACGCGGGCGATCGATTCGTTCACCGACGCAATGGCCACCTCGAGCGCGACCTGCACCGCGAGCAACTGCAGGGACAACGCTTGGGTGGGGCCGAGGGGCACTTTCTGCCACTGCAGTTGCTGACGGAACTTTCCTACTTCGTCGACGACGGTCATTCGGAAGAAGCCGCTGTCACCTGGCAACACCTTGTACGTCTTCAATGCCTGGACGCTGTCCGGGGACAGTCGCACGAACTGGCCAGCCTGGGCGGCAATAGCTTTCACTCCGACTGCGGCAGCGGCAACATTGGCCATCGAGGTCTTGCTGACGCCGGAAACAGCGAGTGCCTCGCCGGCGAGGTCGGTCAGGCGCGCGAGATATCCGGCTACGACATTCGGGTCTCCGGCAACGAGAATGCCCTCGGGTTCGACAGAAACAGCGAGTTCGTTGCCGGGACTGTTGCTATCGACGACCTCCATTGCGTCACTTACTGGTGAACTCTCGATGTTCGGTGTCTCGTTCATTTACGCGTGCTTCCTGTCGGTGTCATGTTTCTGGTCGTAAGTATCAGTGCGATCTCGGTGACGGCCGCTTCGAATCGCTCCCGTCCGCCAGGCGAGTTCAAGCCGCGATCGGAGCAATGAGGAATGTTCCCTGGAACGACATACAAGTCGCGTTCGATGCCGGCGCGCTCCCAACCGTTCCGTGCGGCGACGCCCAACAGCAGCACGATCTCCAGATTCGGGCACAGCGCGACGAATTCGCGGGTCCACTGAGCTGCGCAGGTCCGTTCGACCGGGGTGGATCCACCGTTTTTGACGCCCGCGACGGGGAAGGGGACGACGTTCCAATGCACGACGTCGTTCCAGGAGATGCTTGCACGTTCATATGCTTCGCGACAGTTGCGTGCGGTGCGGTCGTTGTTGTCAAGACTGAGCAGGCCGGATCCGGTATCGGCCTCGGCTTTCGTCGATGGATTATCCAGTAGAACAAGGACTCTCGCGTTGGTCCCGCCTTGGTCCGGATCCACGTAGGGCACGTGCCCGTGGGGAAGTCCGACAGCGTCGGCGACCCGGTCCGCGAGCGAGTTCAAAGGCGCCACATGGTTGTCGCGAATTCGGGTCTTCTTCTCGGCGACAACCGCGGGGTCGCAGTTGCGTCCGTTACTCATGATGGTGAGTGTGCATGATCGTGTGTACTCCTCGAATCGGCGCCTAGCTGAAATTCGGTAAATTGGACGACAATTAGGAACATGCGGTGGCGATTGCGCCGATGACAATTGCCAAAAAGGCGACGGCACCGATGAATTCCACTACCCCTTCGGCAGGTGAATTCTTTTTCGCGGTACTCATCTGTTTCTCGCTCTCGTCGAATTCTTCACAGCGCATGGCCCACACCAGCCAGGTGGCATGGCGCGTTTCTATCGTCGATTTGTCTGGAACAGAATGGCACAGTCTGCCGACATATCCGGTGACAGAGAATCAATGACCTCAGAAACCGCTTGCTGCGCCTGCACCGGACTCTTCGATCAGATTGATTGGTTCACGGGTCGGCCGGACTGGAATCGCCAGATCGCATGATCGAGATTCGTGATATTTCGGCCCGACTGCTCTGATACTGCCTTCGCCAGGATGGCGGTATCGGTCGCGCTCACACTCTCCGCGGTGGATCCGATCGCGTCAGCAACATAGCGGATAACCATTCGATCAGCTTTCACTCCGGGAATGCCGGCGAGCATCAGGAAGTAGTTCCACGTGACCGGAGCGCTGTCCCGACACGGTGGTCCAGGCCTTTTTCGTGTCTGAAAGTTCGTCGGTGGTGGCCGCTCGGAGGGCGTCGGTACTGTCAATGTCCCGCTCATGAAGCCGAGATGCAGCGTCATATATCGCTTCGGCCTTGAGTGGGGCGCCTTTCGTGGTCGAGGTGGGTTTGCGATTGTTTGTCATCGCGGCCCATTGCTGCGGGCCGCCGAGTTCGTCGAAGGTGCCCAACAGGGTGCCGACATTGTCGGTGTCGGCATTTCCACCCTGCGCCAGCCGATAGTCGATGTAATGCCGCAGGACATTCTTCACGGAGTTGTAGTGAGCTCCGGTGGACGCGATCGAGTCGATAATGCACAACGCGAGACTGTGCGGGTAACCGTCAGGGCGGAACCACAGATCCGGGTCGCCGAGGTCGGTATCGCAGCGTTCTGCGAGAAGTTCTATGCGGTCATCGTTTGTTGCGGGCATGCTTGTCCTCTGGCCTGTTTACATGTTGGGTGGCGACATTGATGCACTATGCCCGACAGCTCTGACATCACTTAGTGAAATGGAAGTTCAGCCGGGAACGCCAAATGATGAACCCTTTCTCGCGGACGCCAGGCGCAGTACGTCGAGCTGCGCAGTCGGTTCCACAGCAGAAAGTTCGATTGTCCGTCAAGGTTGTCTACACCGGACACCAGTCGTCCTACATTGAAAGGATCGCCGGTGAACCCACCGCTGTTGTGAATTGTCGTTTGGTTTTCGGTGGTTCTGCAATGCGTCCAGTGTCGCTTAGTCGAACAGGTCCTTCGTGAGATCAAGGTCGGGGAATACAAAGTCAGCTCTCGTCGACGGCGCTGATTCGCCGGCCAACCCTTCAACAACCGCGATGAGATCCGCATTCGTGATTACCCGCGCATGCTTGGTCGCCTGATAGGCGGCAGCTTCCACCGCCGATCGTTTGCGCGGAGAGTTCCTATCGCTCATATGCCCCACCTCTCGATGTATCAATAATGTCGGACACCGAGCGAGACCGTCGTACCTCACAGGCACAATGGCGGGGTGAGCCCAGAGCGCCCGACCAACCCAGCCCGCCCAACACTTGTCGCGACAGATGTCGATGGCACGTTGATCAACGAGGACGAGTTGGTCAGCGCTCGCACCCGCGAGGTGATTCATGCCGTCGTGGAATCGGGAACACCGTTCCTGCTGGCGACTGGTCGTCCGCCGCGCTGGATTTCACCGGTCGTCGAGAGTCTGGGTTACGCACCTTTGGCGGTCTGCGCCAACGGCGCTGTTGTCTACGACAGCTACGCAGATCGCGTGCTCAGCGCCGCAACCCTGTCCGTGGAGGCGCTGATCGAACTCTCGGGACTGGCGATCAGCGTGCTTCCCGGTGCCGGCCTGGCAGCGGAACGAGTGGGGGAGAGCGCCCACGACGCGGCCACCCCACAATTTGTCAGCTCCCCGGACTACGAACATGCCTGGCTCAACCCCGACAACACGGAGATGTCCGAGGACGATGTACTGGCTGTCCCGGCCGTCAAACTGCTGATCCGTCGGCCGGGAATGACGAGCACCGCAATGTACGACGCTCTGGCCCCGCACGTGGGATCGCTGGCAGACATGACGTACTCGACGGAGAACGGGCTGATCGAACTCTCGGCTCTCGGCATCACAAAAGCGTCGGGCCTTGTGGCTGCGGCGAATCAGTTCGGGTTCGACCTGTCCGGCTTGGTGGCATTCGGCGACATGCCCAACGACATTCCGATGCTCGCGATGGCGAATCTCGGTGTCGCGATGGGCAACGCCCACCCCGAGGCAAAAGCAGCGGCAGACGAGGTTACCGAGACCAATTCCCAGCACGGGGTCGCAAAAGTCCTCGAGCGCTGGTGGTCGTAAAACCCACCAGCGCTCGAGGACTTCCCACGGGAGTTATCCCACGGCATTGAGAATCTGTGTGACTACACCGGTGATCTGATTGAAGATCAGGGCGCCGTTCTCGAAGTCACTACGGAACCCGTCCGGAATCGAGTACTCGTCCGAGATGGGGAGTCCGAGTGAACCCAGATCCGATCCGTAGCTCTGCCACGCCTTGAAGATTTCACCGACCACGGTGTACACGCCCCCGTTGGGGGAGGTGTAGATAGCGCCGTTCTGGAACAACGCTCCCAGATTGCCGAACTTGGCCTGCAGTTCTCCGGTGATCGCCTCACCGAGACGGCCGAGGTCGCCACCTTCGGCGATCCACTTCTGCGCGAGCGGTGAATCGTCCGTCAACTTCAGAACCTGGTTGACCAGGTCCGTCACGGTAGACCCGGTGCCGCCGGCAACGGTGTCGGCCGGAGTGTTGGGCTTCTGGACTGGAGGCGTGACGGGGTTGGCCGGCGCCGTTACTCCGTTAGCCGCGTTGGCTGCGATCTGGCGGATTTCACCCATGCGGGCGTACGCAGCGTCGCCGGGGCAGGCGGTGCTTCCGACGTCGCGGTGAGCGAAGATGATCGGCAAATCGACTGCAGCACCCTGCGGGTACGGCGTGTACGGCGTGCCTTCGGAGTACATGGTGGTGCGGCCGAGCGGATTGAGGCCGGCCAGCTTGAGCCGCCATCCGAGGAACTGGCCAACCGAATTCAGCATCGCCGACGACGGCTGAACGGTGGAGTAGTCGCCCATCATCGCGATACCGACGGTGTTCTCGTTGAACCCACCGGCATGTGCACCCTGAACGGGCTTGTCCAGACCGCCTGCGCGGCCCTCGAAGATCTGGCCGTACTTGTCGACGAGGACGTTGTATCCGACGTCGCACCAGCCGAGAGTCTGCGCGTGGTAGGCGTAGATCGAACGGACGATGCCGACCGATTCGGCCTTCGTGTAGTTGTTGATGCCCGCGGTGTGGTGCACGGTGGCACCGCCGAGACCGTCGTCGTACGTCGGGCTGTCGCAACGCAGGCCCTCGTCAGCACCCCACTGCGAGCGAGTGATCACGGCCGGACCGCCGGTGGAGAACGGCGCCGCAACTGCCTGCAGATTGTCGTCCGCCGGGCTGGTGCCCGGATCGATAAGTACTGCCGTGACCTCGTCCGCGGTGGTCTCGACCTGGCGAAGCGGCTTCGACACCGATGCCGGGGTGTAACCGAGTTCGCCTTCGGGAGCCGGGGCGGCCTCAGTGGTGGGCGCTACCTCTGCCGGCGCCGATGAAGCGGGCGCGGGTGTTGCATCGGTTGCCGGTGCATCCCGCGGAGTCAGAATCTGGATGGCCTTGGTGAGTCCGACGTAGAGGGGCTCGGTAGCGGAGAGAGTGTTCGTCGCCTGTTCGGCGTCGATTGCATCGGGGGAGAACCACGGGCCCCAGATGCCGTCCTCGGACAGCGCGCGGATCTTGGACTTCGCCGAGTCGACGGTGTCCGAGGTCAACGCGACCATGCTGAACGGGGCGTCGCGAGTGAGTTGCTTAACCACAGCGCCGGGGAATTCCTCATCCTGAACAGGCGTTTCCGTCGGCGCAGCCGGATCGGCCGGTGCCGGCAGGAGCTCCGTCGGAATCGTGATTCCGGGAGGAAGCGCGATGTCCGTGGGGATCAGTGCCTTGAGATCTCCGAGGTTGATGTCGGGCAGATCGAGCCCCGTCAGTTCCTTGAGCGGAATGACGATGTCGGGGACCGACGCGAGCAGAACCTGCGAGATCTGGGTGGGGGCCGCCACGGACGACGTGTCGTTTGCCGAGCGGACGTCAGGCGTGTCGTTGGTGAGGCCGTATACCGCAAAAGGACTTGCGACAGCCAGTGCGGCTACGGCCCCAAGTACGAATGAGGGCTTCGGTCGACGGTGTGGCAAGGGATGACTCCTCGGTTGTAGTTACTTACGAGCGAATTTCAGGGCCGGTTACGGCCTCGAACAGAATCGGCCGGAACCGGATCCGAGCAGGTCGGAGGCCATGTTGCGCGGATCAACTCCATCTTTCGGTCGCATATGTCTGCAACTCGTGATGCGGATGTGACTCGTGTGACTGGTGTTGCTAAGTCCAGGCACTCTTGCCACACTAGTCACAAGAGTCCATAACGCTCAACCTTAGGGTGAGACTTTAGCCAAATCGTTGTGGACTGGACCACGTGCGGAGAACCGACTTCGCAACCCCGTGAGTCCGGTGGCGATGAGGAGAGCGTGGATGGCGAAGAACGAGCGAAGCGGAACCGCAGGTAAAACACCTGTTAGACGCCGTTTCCTGGTGAGTGGACCCGGTCGACGCCGTTCCGTGATGCGTATCTCCGTGCTGGGATTGATTCCCGCTCTGACGCTCGGAATTGCCGTCGGAGGTATCGGAACTCTGTACCAGGACGAGCCGTCGGTTATGCCCGTCGTGTCCGCCGACACTCAATTCACTCTCTCTGGTCACGGCAACGGCCACGGCCGCGGAATGGGTCAATGGGGCGCTTACGGCTACGCCAAAAACCAGGGTTGGTCCGGCGAGCGAATTCTCAGCCACTACTACGGCGGCACCGTTCTCGACTCCATGCCGCCCGCTCAGATGAGTGTTCGGTTGACGGCCCGCGACGACAAAACGCTCGACGTGTACTCCGCCGCCGGAATGGTCGTGAACGGTCAGCGCACCGCGCCCGGCGAAGCTGCCCACTTGACCGCACTTCCCGGCGGCGGCGCCAGTGTGGTCGTCACCAGCGGCTGCGGCGGCGGCGTCGTCTGGGAAGCGGTCACAAATCATCCGTGGGTGGACCCGGTCGATCTGGCCCCGGACCGGCCCGCCGACCAGTTCTTGACGATGTGTGACGACAACGCCCCGTATCGCGGCGCACTTGGTGTTGTGCTCGACAACGGCGCGGCGCGCACGGTCAACCTGCTCGACATGGAGGACTATCTACTGGGAGTCGTGCCGGTTGAGGCGAAGGCCGATTGGGCCGATTCCGGTGGGGCGGAAGCACTACGGGCTCAAGCCGTCGCAGCGCGGTCGTATGCCGCAGTCGAACATCGCAGCTCCTACGCCGATACCTGCGACACGCAGGACTGCCAGGTCTACGGCGGCGCAGGCAAGGAAGACCCACGAACCACCGAGGCCGTGCGCAGCACCACCGGCGCAGTTCTCTCACGCGACGGTGACATCGTTGCAACCGAATTCTCCTCGTCCACAGGCGGTTACAGCTCAGGTGGAGCATTCCCCGCTGTGGCAGACGAAGGTGACACCATCTCGCCCAATCACGACTGGACGCAGATGTTTTCCGCCGGCGAGATCGCGGAAGCCTTCGGGGTCGGCGAATTGACGTCACTGAAAGTTCTCTCCCGAAACGGCCTCGGCGTCGACGGCGGCCGCGTCACGGCTCTCGAAGTTGTCGGAACAAAGGCAACCGTCGGTGTCACCGGAATGCAGGCGAGGATGAAATTGGGACTGAAATCCGACTGGTTCACTATCGGAGACGGCGCTGGTGTGGTAGAGAGTCCCGTATCGGAAACTGTAGCGCCAGAACTAAATTCGCAAATTACTGATTCGTCCGGTACGGTTGTCGAGACGCAGATCGAGGCAAAGTATCGAGAGTTCGGTGGCGCCACCGGCACTCTCGGCGCTCCGGTCGGCCCGGAGATGCAGTTACCCTCCGAGGCAGGCACCTTCCGCGTCTTCGAAAATGGAACCATCATCTGGACCGAGATTTTGGGTGCGCAGGTAGTTGATGCCAACGTGCTCCGCGAGTGGATACCGACGGATATGAGCTAGGGGAAGATCGGTCGATATTTACCTCGCACAAAAACGATTCTGTCGGGCCTCGCCGCAATCCGGTGTAGGCCCGACAGGTCGTTTACGGCCCGGAGATCAGATGGTGGGGGCGTCGCCGAGCAGTCGATATTCGAGCCACAGTTCGGCCCGTTCGGTGGGGGAGCTGAGATCGAGTTGCAGAAGGCTCTCGATGCGAGCGAGCCTGCTGCGCAACGTATGTCGGTGAATGTTCAGCGCAGTGGCCGCAGCGTCGCCTACTCCGTTGTGAGCCAGCCACATGGCCAAGGTTCGGTAGAGATCGCTGCCACCCTTCGCTTCGAGAAGTGGTCGAAGATGGGCGGCCGCAAAAGCCGTCGACCGATCAGGGTCGAGAAACGCCGACAATCCGCTTTCGGAGAGTTCTGCAAAACGCATCGAGGGCAGGTCGCGGGCGCTGGCCTCGGCTGCTGCCTGCGCGGCCTGCCTCCTGGCGCGCGAGAGATCGTCCCACCACAGCATCTCCGACACGCCGACGGTTACGTCGATACCTTTGACACGAGCGAGGATTCGTTCGCTGTCCGTAGCCGAGACGACGGCGATGAGTGCGCCGTCGGTGATGCCGAATGCCAGATCACGACTCAGGCCGTCGAGCAATGAGACCGACACGCTCTCGAGTAGGCCGACGGTGCCGGCGACATGAAAGACCTGAAAGGGCTCGACCGGAAATCCTCCCCACAGTTCTCCAGAGATGTTGCGCGCGAGCGTATTCTGGCCCTCGAAGAGCTGATGCATCGCAACCGTGCGCAAGTGATTCATCGTCAGTTGCGCATCTCGGGTGCGGGCCGTCATCAACGTGAGCAGGGAAGCAGCGGTGATGACGATGCCCTGGTTCAGTGAACCGACGGCGCCGGGGCAGCCGGCGACGAGGTATCCCATCAGCTTGCCCCGCGACGTGGTCAAGGGATGGGAGATGACGTCCTCGTTCTCGCTCGTGACAAAGCTGACCTCCATCGGGCGGGCCTCACGCTCGGGAGCGGTGCGCTCGATTCCCGCGCCTGCCGCGGTATGCGATATCTCGACGGTGTGGCCGGCCGAGTCCAGCAGGGCCGCCCATCCGCCGATCAACTCCGCGACTCGGCGCACAACTGCTCGGGTCCCGTTGACTGTCACGGCGGCTTGGAGGAGCCGTCGCACGCTCTGATAGTTGTTGCGCAGCGCTTTCATGTCGTCTTCGGACTGCGCCCGGGACACCGCTTTTGTCAGTGCGATGAACGGCGTTCGCAGTGGGACGTCGAGAAGCGGCACGTTGAAACGTGTAGCCGCATCCACGAGAGCCTGCGGTACTTCCTCATATCCGAGGCCGGTTCCGAAACCGATTCCGGCAATTCCGACCCCCACCAGGGTCCGCACGAATCGGGTTGTTCCCGCCGCCGTCATGGGTAGCGACACCCCGGTGATGAGGAGTAATTCGCCGCCGTCGAGGAAGGGCGTCGGGTCGGGGAGTTCGGAGACATGTGCCCAGGTCAGGGCACGATCGAGCTGGTCTTGCCCGGCCAGTACGCGTAGGCCGAACTGTTCGGTCGCGCAGAGCTGGCGCAGGGTGATGGGCATGGGTTCAGTCTGGCACCTGCCGCGCGCCACTATGTAGTGCCTGCGGTCACGTTTGTACAAAGTGGAGCCTGTCGCGACGGGGCTCGAGGTCCGACACTGGCGCTAGCCAAAAAGCGCAACCAGAATCCCACAAGGAGTTTCGATGTCCAGTACGGACCAACCCGCGCTTCAGCACACGCTGAAGAAGCGGCACCTGTCGATGATCGCGATCGCGGGCGTCATCGGGGCCGGACTGTTTGTCGGCTCCGGCGTGGCGATCCAGGAAACAGGCCCCGGCGTCCTGATTTCCTACGCACTTGCCGGCGTCGTCGTCATCCTCGTGATGCGCATGCTCGGTGAGATGTCGGCAGCGTCCCCGGAAACCGGGTCGTTCTCCTCGTACGCAGACAAGGCCATCGGCCGCTGGGCCGGCTTCTCCATCGGCTGGCTGTACGCGTGGTTCTGGATCATCGTCCTCGGAATCGAGGCCACCGCAGGCGCTCTCATCATGAACCGATGGGTACCGGGTGTTCCGCAATGGACCTGGGCACTGATTCTGATGATCGTGCTGACCTTGACCAACATCATCTCGGTCAAGTCGTTCGGTGAGTTCGAGTTCTGGTTCGCGTCCATCAAAGTTGTTGCCATCATCGCGTTCCTCGGCATGGGCGTTGTTGCGATCTGTGGGTGGATGCCCGGCGTCGAAGCCCCCGGCATGACCAACCTGACCGGCCACGGCGGGTTCCTGCCCAACGGCACGGGAGCGATGCTTGCCGCGGTCCTTGTGGTGGTGTTCTCGTTCTTCGGAGCCGAGATCGCGACTATTGCCGCTGGTGAATCGGCCAACCCGCTCGAAGCTGTTCGCGCAGCCGTCAAGTCCGTCGTCTGGCGAATCCTCATCTTCTACATCGGCTCGATTGCCGTTGTCGTCACCTTGCTGCCGTGGGACAGTGCATCTGTCGCGCTCAGCCCGTACGTCGCCGTCATGGACTCGTACGGCATCCCGGCCGCAGGCAACATCATGGACGTCGTTGTTCTCACCTCAGTCCTGTCCTGCCTGAACTCCGGTCTGTACACCGCAAGCCGCATGATCTTCTCCCTCGCCGGCCGCGGCGACGCCCCGAAGTCGCTCTCCCGCATCGAGAAGACCGGCGTCCCGATGCGCGCCGTGCTGGTCTCGACCATCGTCGGATTCCTGACGGTTGGCATGAACTACCTGTCCCCGGACAAGGTGTTCCTGTTCCTCGTGAACTCGTCCGGTGCGATCGCGCTCTTCGTGTGGCTCGTTATCTCCGTGTCCCAGTTGCGAACTCGTCGCAAGCTCGAAGCGTCGGGCCAGGAACTGGAACTGAAGATGTGGCTCTTCCCGTACCTCACCTACGCCACCATTGCCGCGATCATCGCGCTCTGCATCGGCATGGTCGTCCTCGACTCGACCCGTAGCCAGATGTTCGTGTCCCTGGGTCTTGCGGCGATCCTTGTGGGCATCGGGCTCTATCGCTACCGCAACGACGACAAGACAGACGACAACAAGACCGGGGCCGCCCCGGCAGAGGTAACCCCCACGGTGGAAACGACAACAGCGGCAGTCACTACAAAGGCCTGACGCCTACGTCCCCATCTGCGCGATACTTAGATGTCCTAGTATCGGCCACGGACCGAGAATTTCGAGCGCCGTGCGCACAGCAGATGGGGACAATCATGACCACACCCGAACCGATCGTCATCGTCGACGGGGCTCGCACCCCGGTCGGTAGCTTCGGTGGCGTCTTCAAGGACGTCCCCGCACACGAGCTCGGCGCCACGGCTGCCAAGGCCGCGCTGACCCGCGCCGGCGTCGCACCTGAGGACATCGATGAGGTTGTCATGGGCTGCATCGGCCAGGTCGGTCCAGACGCCTACAACGCGCGCCGCGTCGGCATCGCAGCCGGACTGCCCGAGAACGTTCCCGCGTATACCGTCAACCGCCTCTGTGGCAGCGGTCTGCAGGCAATCTGGTCGGCAGCAATGCAGATGCGCTGGGGCGCTGCCGCCATCACGCTCGCCGGCGGCGACGAGAGCATGTCCCGCATGCCGTTCTACGATTTCTCGGCCCGCGCCGGCTTCAAGTTGGGCGATCACGGCCTCGTCGACGGCACTGTCGCGATGCTCACCGACCCCTTCAGCAACGCCCACATGGGCCGCACCGCCGAAGCAGTCGCCCGTAAGTACGGCGTCAGCCGCGAGCAGCAGGACGAGTTTGCCGTCGAATCGCAGCGACGCGCCGCCACCGACGCCGCAAAGGCCGCTTTCGCCGAGGAGATCACCGCGGTCGAAACCGGTGGCCGTCGCTCCGTCACCATCACCGAGGACGAGCACCCCAAGCCCGGCACCACGATGGAAACCCTCGCGAAGCTGCGCCCCGCATTCGAAGAGGGTGGCTCCGTCACCGCCGGTAACGCGTCGGGCATCAACGACGGCGCAGCAGCCCTCGTTCTCGCGACGGGCACCGAGGCAGCCAAGCGCGGCCTGACCGGTCTGGTCACCCTCGAAGCTGTCACGACGGCAGCCATGGAGCCCGGCTTGATGGGCTACGCTCCCGTGCTCGCCCTCGAAAAGCTCTTCGCACAAACAGGTTTGAAGCCGTCCGACATCGGCACCGCCGAGGTCAACGAGGCGTTTGCCTCGCAGGCTATCGCTGTCATCCGTGACGCCGGCCTCGACCCGGAGAAGACCAACCCGTACGGCGGCGCCATCGCGCTCGGACACCCCGTCGGCGCAACCGGCGCGATCCTGACGCTGCGCGCAGCCCGCGACATGGTCCGCCGCGATCTCGAATTCGGCATCGTCACCATGTGCATCGGCGGCGGCCAGGCCCTCGCAGCCCTGCTCAAGCGAGTCTGATCATGGGAACCAAGCGCAAGCCGTCGTGGTACGACGACGAGATCACCGCAGTCGCCGAACTGGCCCGCGGTTTCTTCGATCGTGAGCTGATCGCCAAGCGTGAGCAGTGGGACGCTCAGCATCGCGTCGACCGTTCCGTGTGGCTCGAAGCCGGCAAGCTCGGCCTGCTGTGCTGCTCAATTCCCGAGGAGTACGGCGGGGGCGGCGGAACCTTTGCGCACGACCTCGCGGTCTTCGAGGCGCAGGGGTATTGCGGCGACTACGCGCTTGGTAACTCCGTGCACAGTGGCATCGTCGCGCACTACGTGCTCGAGTACGGCAACGAAGAGCAGAAGCAGGCGTGGCTGCCGGGCATGGCGACGGGCGAAATCCTCGGCGCCATCGGAATGACCGAGCCGGGAACAGGTTCCGACCTCAAGGCCATCACGACGTCGGCTATCCGCGACGGTGACCACTACGTGGTGAACGGGTCGAAGACCTTCATCACCAACGGTGGCAGCGCCGACATGATCGTGCTGGCCGTCAAGACGGACCCCAAGGCCGGCGCCAAGGGCGTCTCGCTCTTGATCGTCGATCTGCGTGACTGCGAAGGCTTTGCGGTGGGCCGCGTGCTCGACAAGGTCGGCCAGCACGGAGCCGACACGTCGGAGCTGTCCTTCACCGACGTCCGCGTTCCCGTCTCGAATCTCCTGGGCGAGTCCGAAGGCCTCGGCTTCGGTCAGCTGATGGCGCAGTTGGTGCAAGAGCGTCTCATCATCGGCGCTCAGGCCATCGGCACCATCGAGCGGGCCGTCGAGGAGACCGTCGCGTACACCAAGGCGCGTCAAGCGTTCGGGCACAGCCTCTTCGAGTTCCAGAACACCGCCTTCGAACTGGCCGAGTGCCAGACGATCGCACGCACCTGCCGGGTGTTCCTCGACAATTGCATCGAGGATCATCTCAACGGTGAGTTGGACGGCGCCGACGCCGCGATGGTCAAGTACTGGCTCACCGAGCAGCAGTGTGCCGTCGTCGACCGTTGTGTTCAGCTCTACGGCGGCTACGGCTACATGCGCGAATACCCGATCGCGCGCATGTACGAAGACTCCCGCGTGCAGAAGATCTACGCCGGCGCCAACGAAGTGATGAAGGGAATCATCGCGAAGAGTCTGTAGACGCCAGCTCTCGAGGACGTCCTGGCAATCTCACTCCAGGGCGTCCTCGATAGCGGTGGCGGCAGAACGGACGCGAGAACACATGCTGGCGCGACTGATGTAGGTGTCGTCTTCCCTGATGACCACGATGCTGTTGTCCATCATGTCCAGGACGATCACGCAGCCGGGTTCGAACTCCTCCTCGGACTGGGTGAGAACAAATGCCTGATGTGTACCGATGGTGATTTCTTTGCTGTCGGCTGAGACTTCCTGCGCAAGACGCGCTGCAAAGGGGGCGGCAACAACGTCGTAGCTCGCGATTCGCAACTCGAAATCCGGGCCACGCCACGCGCAGTCGTCCAGCAGCGTGGTAGCCGATTCCATCGACCGCTCAGCGGTGGACTTGTCGACGTTCAACTCCGTCGCGACGTCCTCGGGAATGTTGCACAGACCCTCGTCGGCTGCTGGTTCGGGGGACGGCGCGGTGGCGGTCGGGGACTCTTCGAGCGTGGCCGTTGCCGCCTGCGCCCTCGCAGTCCCTTCGACGCTGCGACCACAACCGGTCACCACCGAGATCAGAACGGTCGCCAGCATCAGCGCTCCGACTATGCGTGTCATCTTTCGGTCCCCACCTCCCGCTGCCCACCCGGGTAGCCCACGTGCTTGGACGCATCGGACCGGGGTATCGGTTCCACAGCAGGTGTGATCACGACTGCTAATACGCCCCCGGTAGATCAGGTCCGATACCCTGGTTCATCGTGACCGCTGCAAATTCAGAGACCGCCCTTGCTCAGTACGACCTCATCGTCGTCGGTTCGGGATTCTTCGGGCTGACCATCGCCGAGCGCGCCGCCACCCAGTTGGGTAAGCGAGTGCTGGTTCTGGATCGCCGTCACCACCTGGGTGGCAATGCCTACTCCGAGCCCGAGCCGGAGACAGGCATCGAGATCCACAAGTACGGAGCGCATCTGTTCCACACCTCCAACAAGAAGGTGTGGGACTACGTCACCCAGTTCACGGAGTTCACGAACTACCAGCACCGCGTGTTTGCGCTGCACAAGGGCCAGGCCTACCAGTTCCCCATGGGGTTGGGCCTCGTCTCGCAGTTCTTCGGCCGGTACTTCACGCCTGAAGAGGCACGCGCGCTCATTGCGGAACAGTCCAGCGAGATCGATGCGAAGGACGCCTCCAACCTCGAGGAAAAGGCGATCTCGCTGATCGGCCGCCCTCTGTACGAAGCTTTTGTGCGTGACTACACCGCCAAGCAGTGGCAGACCGATCCGACGGAGCTGCCCGCGGCCAACATCAGCCGCTTGCCGGTCCGCTACAACTTCGACAACCGCTACTTCAACGACACGTACGAGGGCCTGCCCGTCGGCGGCTACACCGCGTGGCTCGAGAACATGGTCACGGACCCCAAGATCGAGGTCCGTCTGAACACCGATTACTTCGACGTCCGGGACGAGCTGCGCAGCGCCAACCCCGACGCACCCGTCATCTACACCGGCCCGCTCGACCGCTACTTCGACTACTCCGAAGGTGAGCTGGGCTGGCGGACCCTCGACTTCGAGACCGAAGTTCTGCCAGTCGGCGACTTCCAGGGCACCCCGGTCATGAACTACAACGACGCGGACGTCCCGTTCACCCGCATCCACGAGTTCCGTCACTTCCACCCGGAACGCGAGTACCCGGCCGACAAGACCGTCATCATGCGCGAGTTCTCTCGCTTCGCCGAGTCGACCGACGAGCCGTACTACCCGATCAACACGCCGGAGGATCGCGACAAGCTCGCCGCGTACCGCTCACGCGCCAAGGCGGAAACCGCTGACAACAAGGTGCTGTTCGGTGGCCGCCTGGGCACCTACCAGTACCTGGACATGCACATGGCTATCGCCAGTGCGCTGACGATGTTCGAGAACACCCTGCGTCCGCATCTGGAATCGGGTGCGGAATTGGCAGGGGAGAGCGAATGAACGCACGTCATCTACTCGAGGGTGAGAACGCCGACGCGGGGGACGAGGTGAGCTACCTCGGTAAGTCGCTGCTCCAGCGGATCATCCTGCCGCGCGCCGGTGAACCACTCGACGTGCGCACGCTCTACTTGGAAGAGTCCTGGTCGAACAGCCGGCGGGCGCACTCTACGTCGCGCACGTCGGTAGCACTCGGCGCCGAGACCGAGGTCTCGTTTGCCACCTACTTCAACGCTTTCCCCGCCAGCTACTGGCGACGGTGGTCCATCCTGAAATCGGTGGTCCTGCGTCTCGAACTGTCCGGCCACGGCCGCGTCGACATCTACCGTTCCAAGGCGGATTCCTCGCGAATTCACGTGGAGGGCAAAGAATTTGCCGACGGTGACGCAGCTCTGGAATTCGACGTCGAGCTTGCTCCGTTCGAAGACGGCGGCTGGATCTGGTTCGACATCACCACCGACTCGGCTGTCGTTGTCGAGAGTGGCGGCTGGTACGCCCCCGTCGAGGCTCCCGGCGAAGCGACTGTCGCCGTGGGCATTCCGACGTTCAACCGCCCGACGGACGCCGTGAAGGCACTTGCCGCGCTGGCATCCGATCCGCTGGTGTCCGACGTGATCAAGGCAGTCATCATGCCGGATCAGGGCACCCGCAAGGTGCGTGACGAGCCCGGATTCACCGAAGCTGCTGCAGCGCTTGGTGATCGGCTTACCATCCACGATCAGGGCAACCTCGGCGGCTCCGGCGGATACAGCCGAATCATGTACGAGGCACTCAAGAACACGTCGTGCCAGCACATTCTGTTCATGGACGACGACATCGAGATCGAACCCGACTCGATCCTGCGCGCCCTGTCCTTCTCGCGGTTCGCGAAATCGCCGATGCTGGTGGGCGGCCAGATGCTCAACCTGCAGGAACGCAGCCACCTCCATGTGATGGGTGAAGTGGTCAACCGCGGCATCTTCATGTGGACCGCAGCGCCGAACGTCGAATACGACCACGACTTCTCGAAGAAGCCGCTGCGCGAATCGAAGCTCCTGCACCGCCGCATCGACGTCGACTTCAACGGCTGGTGGATGTGCATGATCCCGCGCCAGGTCGCCGAAGAGATCAAGCAACCGCTGCCGCTCTTCATCAAGTGGGACGACTGCGAATACGGTTTGCGCGCAAAGAAAGCCGGCTACCCGACCGTCACACTTCCGGGTGCCGCGATCTGGCACATGGCGTGGAGCGACAAGGACGACGCCATCGACTGGCAGGCGTACTTCCACCTCCGCAACCGTCTCGTGGTGGCCGCATTGCACATGCCGGGCAACGGCCGCGGACTCGTGGTCAACACGGTCAAGGCAACGCTCAAGCACCTGCTGTGCCTCGAGTACTCCACCGTCGCAATCCAGAACAAGGCCATCGCCGACTTCCTCGCCGGCCCCGAGCACGTCGCGAACATGCTGCCGACAGCGCTCGGCGAGGTACACGCCCAGCGCAAGGAATTCTCCGACGCCGTCGTGCTGCCGTCGTCGACGGAACTGCCACTGCCGTCGGGTGCCGACGTCGGAGACGTGAGCTTGCCGCTCACCACCGTCGCGAAAGTGACCCGCGTACTTCGGGCCGCCGTTCACAACGTGAAGCCGGCCAAGGCCGAACACCTCGAGCGTCCGCAGCTCAACGTGCCGACCATCGACGCCCGCTGGTTCCTGCTCTCGCAGGTGGACGGCGTCACCGTCACCACCGCCGACGGCCGCGGAGTCGTCTACCGCAAGCGCAACCCCAAGCAGGCACTCGAACTGCTCAAGGAAGCCACCCGGTTGCGCCGCGAGCTCGCCACCCGGTTCCCCGAACTGAAGAAGCAGTACCAGGATGCCGTTCCTTCACTGACCAGCACGGAAAGGTGGGAACGTGTCTTCGGCATCTCCTGAAGTACAGATTCTGGCCGCGATTCAGTCGACCGTCGGGCAGGTGCCGGGAGCCGTCGCCGTTGCCCGCGGAATGTCGCACTTCGGTGAGCACTCCCTCGGCTGGATCGCGATCGCTGCCGTCGGCGCTGCCGTCGACAAGCCGCGTCGACGCGAATGGGCGGGCGCTGCTGTTGGTGCCTTCGGCGCGCACGCCGCGTCGGTCGTGATCAAGCGTGTCGTGCGGCGCAAACGCCCGTCCGACCCGTCGTTGCAGGTCAACGTCTCGACGCCGAGCAAGCTGAGCTTCCCGTCCTCGCACGCCACGTCGACGACGGCGGCGGCATTCCTGATCGGTCGACTCACCGGGCTACCCTTACCGGCGTTGCTGGTGCCCCCGATGATGCTTTCGCGCCTGGTTCTGGGAGTTCATTACCCGACCGACGTGCTTGCCGGTGCGGCACTGGGCGCCGCATCCGCGGCGCTGGTGCATAAGGCCGAACAGAAATATGGAGAGAAATGAGCGAGGAAGCGGCCACGGTCAGCGGACCCCCTAAGTCCCTGCCCGCCGGCATCGTCAAGGCGCTCCGCCCACGCCAGTGGGTCAAGAACGTTCTTGTGCTCGCCGCGCCCATCGCGGCCGGCACAGCCACCGAAGTCGACGTGCTCTTGCCCGTCGCGCTGGCATTTGTCGTGTTCTGCATGGCGGCGTCCGGCATCTACCTCGTCAACGACGCGATGGACGTCGAGGCAGACCGAGCGCATCCCACCAAGCGCTTCCGCCCCATCGCGGCCGGAGTTCTGCCCGTCAACATCGCGTACGGCATGGCCGTGGTGCTGCTGACCGGTTCGATCGCTCTCTCGTTCATCGCCAACTGGCAACTTGCCGTGGTGATGTCCGTGTACATCGTCATCCAGCTTGCGTACTGCTTCGGTTTGAAGCATCAGGCCGTCATCGACATCTGCATCGTGTCGTCCGGATTCCTGTTGCGCGCCATAGCCGGTGGCGTGGCAGCCGAGATCGAGCTGTCGCAGTGGTTCCTGCTGATGATGGCATTCGGTTCGCTCTTCATGGCTGCCGGAAAGCGGTACGCCGAACTGAAGCTGGCCGAACGTACCGGCGCCAAGATCCGCAAGTCGCTCGAGAGCTACACGATGACCTACCTGCGGTTCGTGTGGACGATGGCCGCGACGGCACTCGTGCTCTGCTACGGACTGTGGGCCTTCCAGCAGGACGACATCAAGGGCACCAACTGGTACGCCATTTCGATGGTCCCCTTCACCGTCGCAGTGCTGCGGTACGCCGTGGACGTCGACGGCGGCGAAGCCGGCGAGCCCGAGGAAATCGCGCTCGGTGACCGGGTTCTGCAATTCCTCGCAGTGGCGTGGATCGGAGTAGTGGGTGTCGCTGTCTACATCGTCTGAGCCGGCCACTGCAGCCGACCAGGTCGCCGACACCGCGGCACCGAGCACCACCCCTAACCGAGCAGTTTTCCTCGGCGGGGTGGTGCTTGCTGCCGTCCTCACGTTCTGGGGAGCGTGGGAGCGTCGATGGATCGCCGACGACGGACTGATCGTCCTGCGCACGGTGCGAAATCTGCTGGCCGGCAACGGTCCCGTCTTCAACGCCGGTGAACGCGTCGAGGCGAATACGAGTACCGCGTGGACGTACATCGTCTACGCCTTCGGTTGGCTGACGCAGATCCGACTCGAATATGTCGTCCTCGCAATCGCTTTGGTGCTCACGACCGCAGCTGTGGTCTTGTCGATGCTCGGAACGGCCCGCCTGTACCGCGATCTGCGACCAGGCGTCGGCGGGACGGTTTTCCTCGTTCCTGCCGGTGTCCTTGTCTACATTGCTGTTCCGCCCGCCCGAGATTTTGCGACGTCCGGCCTCGAGACGTGCCTGGTGATCTTCTGGATCGCGCTGCTGTGGTTGCTGATGGTTCGGTGGGCCCAGGCGTCAGTGCCGTCGACGGTTTCGATTCTGATTCTTTCTTTTGTTGCCGGACTCGGGCCCCTCGTGCGCCCGGAGATGGCGATCCCTGGTGCTCTCGCGCTGATGATGATCGTCGTGTCCGCGGGGCTGACGTGGAAGGTCCGCGCGATGATCGTTGTTGTCGCCGGACTCGTTCCGGTGGCGTACCAGATCTGGCGCATGGGTTACTACGGGCTGCCGTACCCCAACACCGCGGTCTCGAAGGACGCCGGCGGTGCAAAGTGGTCGCAAGGATTTGCCTACCTGTGGAATCTCGTCGGACCGTACTTGCTGTGGTTGCCTTTGCTGTTCCTCCTGGTCGGGGCGCTGGTACTCCTAGCGATCGGCAGGAACGAGCGCACGTCCGCGCCCCAGACCGTTTCAGGTTCACGATGGATTCGTTTGCAGGCGTGGTTGCGCACCCCACGCGCCGTTGTCACGTTCATTCTCGGTAGCGGCCTGATTCTGGGTGTGTACTCGGTTCGAGTCGGTGGCGACTTCATGCACGGCCGCGTCCTGCTCCCGGTGCTGTTCTGCCTTCTGATCCCGGTGGCGGTCATTCCGCTTCGGGTTCCGGCGCGCGCGGCATTCGGCCGGAACCGTGATACCGCGATCTTCGGCGTCTCCGCAGTGCTGTGGTTGGGGACCATCGTGTGGGCAGCCGTCGCCGCCAATACGACCGGCATGCCCGAAGGGTCGATCGTCGGACGCTCGGGCATCGTCGACGAGCGTGCGTTCTACGCTCTCAACACCGGCCACGAGCATCCGATCCGAGCCGAGGACTACCTCGACTACCCCTGGATGCGAGCGATGGTCGAGACCATCGCGGACACCCCGGACGGTGGACTACTCATTCCGTCTCCCAGCTACAACGCGTGGTTCGTCGTTCCGCCGCCAGGGCCGATCGACGAATCGGGCGAGCACGTCGTTTTCTTCCTGAACCTCGGTATGACGAGCATGAACGTCGGCCTCGACGTTCGGGTGCTCGATCAGATGGGATTGGCGTACCCGCTCGCCGCGCATACGGAGAGGCTGGAAGACGGCCGTATCGGTCACGACAAGAACCTGTATCCGGACTGGGTAGTTGCGGACACCGGGATGGTCGACGTGCACCCGTGGCTGCCGTTCTTCCTCGACGAGGAGTGGGTAGCTGACGCGAAGCTGGCGCTGACCTGTCCGGAAACGCAGGAGTTGCTGACCTCCTACCGCAGTGAATTGACGTGGGCGCGATTCAAGCAGAACTTCCGTCAGGCATTCGACTTGGCAAAATATCGATTCGATCGAGTGCCGGCATACGAACTACAGCGATGTGGTCTTGTGCCACTTGAAACCCAAAAGTGATGCAGATCACTATGCCGTGGGAGAAAACATGTTGCGATCCCGTAACGCTCCCGTGATCGGCGCCGATGTATCCGAAGACGATTCACCTACCCGAAATGCTCCCGTGAGCACCAGGGGAGAAGCGCCCGGTGGTTGAGATCCATTTGTCACAACCAAACCTGTGACATAGGGTCCACCGAGCGCAGTGTGACTTGGAACGAGGTCCGCTGCCAGTCTGGTTTGTCCAGGCTGGCGCACATACCTGTTCCCCGACGGAATCCGTCGGTACTTCCCCTTGTCGGGGGTAGCTACCGCAGACGAAGAGAGAGAGCAGTATCCATGCGATTTGCCCCGACGAGGCTGACACAGCGCCTCAAGCACCGAGCACTTGCCATCGGTGCGGCAGCACTCGTGCTTCCCCTTGCCGCAGGCGTCGCCGGTAGCGCAGTTGCTACCGCTGCTCCCGCGCACGCTGCGCCGGTTCAGACCGCGCCGTGGGGCGGATTCGAAGAGCTGTGGGTGCCCTCCACGATGGGCAACATCAAGGTTCAGGTCCAGTGGGCCGCTCGCGGCGGAAACGCTGCCCTTTACTTGCTCGACGGCCTCCGCGCTCGTGACGACGCCAATGCGTGGTCCTTCGAGACCAACGCTCTCGAGCAGTACCGCAACGACAACATCACCCTCGTGATGCCGGTCGGCGGACAGTCCAGCTTCTACACCGACTGGTACGCACCCTCGAACTTCAACGGTCAGCAGATGACCTACAAGTGGGAGACCTTCCTCACGGAAGAGCTGCCCAACTTCCTCGAGAACTACGGCGTCTCGCGCAACAACAACGCTGTCCTCGGCCTGTCGATGGGCGGCAGTGCCGCACTGACACTCGCTGCGTACCACCGCGACCAGTTCAAGTTCGCCGGCTCGCTGTCGGGTTACCTGAACATCTCGGCTCCCGGTATGCGTGAAGCAATCCGCGTCGCAATGCTCGATGCCGGCCGCTTCAACGTCGACTCCATGTGGGGACCCCCGTGGAGCCCGGCATGGCTGCGCAACGACCCGTTCGTCTTCGCACCTCGCCTCCAGGGCCTGTCGATGTACATCTCCGCAGCAAGCGGTTTGACCGGTAAGTACGACCACCCCAAGGGCTTGGTCGGCTACTACAACACGGCAAACGCCATGGGCCTCGAAGCACTTGCGCTGGCGAACACCCGTGCATTCCAGATCCGGATGAACACGCTCGGCATTCCGGCCACGTACAGCTTCCCGTCCAACGGCACCCACTCGTGGGCGTACTGGTCCGAGGAACTGTTCAAGGCCCGCGGCCAGATCCTCGACACGATGAACGCCTGGTGACCATGCTTCACCGCAAGAACCTGCATCACCGCATGACCTAGACAGACGAGTGCCGTTCCGGACTTCCGAGAGGAAGACCGGAACGGCACTTCTGCTTTGGGGATGCCGTAAACAGGAACTTCAGTAACAATTGCACCACCAGTAACAGCGCGGCAACCCCTAGTCGGAGTCGTTTCCGTGTAGAAAGAGTTTCGACAGGGCTCTGGTCGCCGAGGTGGTGTGCGAGGCAGAGATGCCTCGCCGCGTAGGCACTGAACACGTGAGATACCGAGTACGTGAAACACCGAGTACGTGAGACACCGGGTAGTAAGACACGCGGACCGGAAGTAAGGGAAAGAGAGTGAACTCATGCGAGTAGGCCTTGCCAAGCGGGACCGCAGTCGGTCCTTCGGGACCTATAGAACCAAGGTCGTCGGAGCGCTGGCAGCTCTGCTGGTTCTGCCGATCGCAGCAGGTTTGACCACGGCAGGCACCGCTGCCGCTGCGCCGAGTCCGGCTCTCACCGCACCCGCCGCAACGCAGAACCAGGGCGGCGCCACTGTCGGCAAGGTCGAATGGCTCAGCGAGCGCCGCGTCGCACTGTGGATCAACTCCCCGTCGATGGGAATCCCCATTCAGGTTCAGATCCTTCTGGCCCGCGACTGGAACGTGAACCCGTCGGCCACCTTCCCGTCCGTCTGGATGCTCGACGGCCTTCGCGCCACGGACATCGAAAACGGCTGGACCGCCGAAACCGATGCAGAGTCGTTCTACGCGGACAAGAACGTCAACGTAATTCTCCCCGTCGGCGGACAGTCCAGCTTCTACTCCGACTGGCTCGAAGCCGACAACGGTGTGTTCTACCAGTGGGAAACGTTCCTCACCAAGGAACTTCCGTCCATCCTCGAGAACGATTGGCGCACAACGCAGACCCGCGGCGTGGTCGGTCTCTCCATGGGTGGCACGGCCGCGATGTCTCTCGCCGCGCGCAACCCCGGATTCTTCAAGTTCGCAGCGTCTCTCTCCGGCATCCTCACCACGACGTCGCTCGGAATGCCGCAGGCGATCCAGTTCGCGATGAACGACGCAGGCAAGTTCAACTCCGCAGCGATGTGGGGCCCGCCGTCGAACCCGCAGTGGGCAGCCCACGATCCGTACACCCAGGCCGACAAACTCAAGGGCGTCAGCCTGTACGTCTCGAGCGGTAGCGGCACCACCGGACCGTACGATCAGCCGTCGGGAATCCCTGGCGTCAGCACCAACTACGCCGGCATGGGCCTCGAGATTCTTGCGCGCCTGACCTCGCAGACGTTTGCGACCAAGCTCAACTCGCTCGGCATTCCCGCGCAGATCAATTACCGCCCGTCCGGCACGCACTCGTGGCCGTACTGGCAGTTCGAGCTTCATCAGCTGTGGCCGCAGCTCGCCAACGCGCTCGGCACCGACGTGGAGAAGCCGGCGTGTGGCGCTTCGGGTGCCATCGCGGCAACCGCAGCGGCAAACAGCTGGATCGGTGACTGCGTCACCGCCGAGTACAGCGTCGCGGGTGGCCTGGCTCAGGACTTCCGCAACGGTCGCATCTACTGGACCTCCGGCACCGGCGCGAACCCCATCGCAGGCCGTATCGCCGGCGAGTACATGAACACCGGCGCAGCTGCCGGCCCGCTCGGCTTCCCGACCACGCCTGAACTCGGAACCCCCGACGGTCAGGGACGGTTCAACCACTTCCAGAACGGCTCCATCTACTGGACCTGGTGGACCGGCGCACACGCCGTCCGCGGAGCGATCCTCAGCGAATGGGCAGCACAGGGCTACGAGGGTGGCCCGCTCAAGTACCCCACCGCAGCGGAGATCGCGACCCCCGGCAAGGCCGGCGCCGTGCAGGGCTTCGAAATCGGCGCCATGTACAACAGTGCAAACGGCACGTACGCCGTGCTCGGCATGATCATGGGCAAGTACGGCGAACTCGGTTGGGAAAACGGATGGCTCGGGTTCCCGAAGTCCAACGAAGTGGCGATCAAGGACAACGGTCGCTTCACGGAATTCGACGGCGGCAACATCTACTGGAGCCCCGCAACGGGTGCCTGGTCCGTAGCCAACGGCCCGATCTTCGACGGCTGGAAGAGCGTCGGTTACGAAGGCGGCAAGCTCGGATACCCGCTCAGTGACAAGTTCGACATCCCCGGTGGAACTCAGCAGAACTTCCAGTTCGGCTGGATCACGGTGATCGACGGCAAGACCGAGATTCACCCGTAGGACGCAACGTACGACACACAACGCACGGCGGGCGGGCCCGATCACGGATCGGTGCCTGCCCGCTGTGCGTTGCGTAACCTGATGATGGACTTTCGACTGAAGGCAAGGACGGACATTGATGTCGCTTTTCTCGGGTAACCGAAATACTTTTGCGCGCGCGATCGCAGTGGGCTCTCTGACACTGATCACCGGTGGGATGCTCGTCGCTTGTGGAAGTGACGACTCGACGGTCACCTCGACCCCGCCCACGACGTCTGCCGCGGCATCGTCGTCGGCTGCGAGCAGTTCGGCTTCCGCGAGCGCGACCACAACGGCGTCCGCAGCGCCCACCAGTCCTGGTGCGGCTGCCACAGCTCCGCCGGAGCAGCCCCAGAGCATCGAGGGGTTCCCCGGTCCGACAGAGGTCGAGGTCAACCCGCAAGCGCAGGCTTTCCTCGACGGTTTGAAGGCCAAGGGAGTTACTCCCGAGGGTGACGGCAGCATCGCGATCAACACGGCCAACTACATCTGCGCGGCCAACGTTCAGGGAACCTCGGACGAGGAGATTCTTGCGTTGGTGACGGCCGTCGTGGGTTCCGCAGCGACGGATGGCACTGCGATCACGTCCGAGCAGGCCAACGCCAACGCGCAGATCTATATCGATGTCGCCAACGCCACATTCTGCAAATAGATGATGGCGCGAGGCGGAAAGCGTCGGGGTTGCCTGGTCCCGCTGCTGATCATTCTGGTGGTCGCTGCCGTGGTGATCGGCGGTTGGTACATCCTTGCCGGGCGGGTGCCGACACCCGAGCCGTTGCCGCCCGGACCGGAGAAACCGGCGTCGCAGCCGGCTAGTTGTCCCGATGTCCAGGTAGTTGCCATCCCTGGAACGTGGGAGTCCAGCGCTGCCGACGATCCGTATGCTCCGGCGGCAAATCCGGCTTCGTTGATGCTCAACGTCACGGGGCCGCTGCAGAGCCAATTCGACCCTTCACGTGCGGACGTCTACACGGTTCCGTATGTTGCGCAGTTCTCGAATCCGGTGGCGTTTCCGCCGGACGGGCAGCAGTCGTACAACAACAGCCGGGCTGCGGGAACTGCTGCCACCAACGACTTTCTGGTGCAGCGCCACGCCGAGTGCCCACTGACGAGTTACGTACTCACCGGCTTTTCGCAGGGCGCGGTCATCGCCGGTGACGTAGCCGCGAGTATCGGCAACGGTACGGGCGCAGTGCCGGCAGATCTTGTGCTCGGTGTCGGCTTGATTGCGGACGGGCGTCGTGATCCCGCGTACGGAATTACTGTTGGCCCGAGCGTTGCCGGCGTTGGTGCCGAGCTGTCGCTGAACGGTTTGAAGTTGCCAGGTCTGACGATGACGGGTCCCCGTGAGGGTGGGTTCGGCAAACTGAACGACCGCACCTATCAGATCTGTGCGCCCAGTGACGGAATCTGTGACGCGCCGGCAGGGGCGATGAATCCGGGAAACCTTATGACGTCGCTGCCTCGTTTGGCGGAGTACTACAACAATCCTGTGCATGCCATGTACAACTCCTTCCAAGTTGATTCGGAGGGCACGACGGCGACCCAATGGATGGCACAGTGGGCAGCGGACATGATCAACGGTGCGCCGACGCCGCCGCACAGTTGATCCTTTTTGTCTGGCTGGGGTGCGTCGGCGAGTAGTCTGCTGGATTGGTCGTGGCAAAGTGCGACCACTGCTCGCCTGGTCCTCTAAAGTGCTGTCACGAACGTGACTGGCGAGTAAGTTCGGATGTTCCAGTCAGTTGACTACGAAGGAGTGATCCATGGGTTCCACCCACAGCCTTGGTGCGCGTAGCGCGCCCCGGCTCGCAGTGCGCTGCAGGGTGGGGATGATCACAACTCCAGGTCACGGCGTCCCGCGGGGTGCAGCGGTGGAGCGCACGCGCGGCGCCCCGGAGCCGCCAGGCTCTGCGTGCCTGGCAGTCGGCACTTTCGAGGAGTGCGAATCGGCTGTGTCGACGCCGCTGGACACGATCGCCACGATCGGTTCTTCGCTCGCCACGATCCCTGAGGCCGAGCACGCGCGGCGATGCGGATGATGCCGATCTGTAACATATCGATGGTTTGGGATCGATGAAGTGATTCAGGTGAGTTGCGCACGTAGTGCGATTCGATTGATTGACGATATACCCGAGAGAGCGAAGGAAGTCTGGGGCGCAAGCATGACCAAAAATGCTTGTGTGATCGCTTCGGAGGAGATGGAATGAACGCGCTGTTCGATGGTTTTCTCGACGAGAAGGGCCGGATTCGCCTGAAAGAGGGCTTCACTCTGGTCGACTACGTCGAGCAACACTCGCGTGTGAACGCGGACGAGCTCGCGTACCGCTACATCGATTACTCGCGTGAGCGCGACGGTGAAGCGCAGGAGCTGACGTGGCACCAGTTCGGTGTACGTCTGCGCGCTGTTGCCGCCCGCCTCCAGCAGGTCACCAAGCCTGGCGACCGCGTGGCGATCCTGGCACCTCAGGGCCTCGACTACGTCATTTCGTTCTTCGCGGCCATCCAGGCCGGTTCCATCGCCGTTCCGCTTTTCGATCCGGACGAGCCCGGCCACTCCGATCGCCTGCACGCTGTTCTCGGGGACTGCAAGCCGTCGGCAATTCTGACTGCCGGATCGTCGGCTGCCGGTGTCCGTGCGTTGTTCCGGTCACTGCCCGCCGCCGAGCGTCCGCGCATCATCGCCGTCGACGCCATTCCCGACACCGTCGGCGAAACCTGGGTTCGCCCGGATATCGGCTTCGACGACATCGCCTACCTGCAGTACACGTCGGGTTCGACGCGAGTTCCGGCCGGCGTGGAGATCACCCACCGCGCTGTCGGTACCAATGCACTGCAGATGGTCGACTCCATCGAGCTCACCGAAGATTCACGCGGCGTCACCTGGCTGCCCCTGTTCCACGACATGGGTCTGCTGACGGTCATCCTGCCTGCGTTCGGTGGCAAGTACATCACCATCATGAGTCCGCGAGCCTTCGTTCAGCGGCCCAACCGCTGGATCAAGGAACTCGCAGCGGCCTCGGACGGCGCAGGCACTTTTGCGGCCGCCCCCAACTTCGCTTTCGAGCATGCTGCTGCCCGCGGTCTGCCCAAGGACGGCGAGCACCTCGACCTGAGCAACGTCATCGGCCTGATCAACGGCAGTGAGCCGGTCACGACGGCGTCGATGCGCAAATTCAACGAGGCGTTTGCGCCTTACGGTCTCCCCAAGACGGCGATCAAGCCGTCGTACGGCATGGCGGAGGCGACGCTGTTCGTGTCGTCGACCAAGCATTCCGACGAAGCCAAGGTCATCTACGTCGACCGCAACGAGCTCAACAGCGGCCGCATGGTCATCGTCGATCAGTACGCCGACAACGCAATCGCGCAGGTGTCCTGTGGATACGTCTCACGCAGCCAGTGGGCCGCCATCGTCGACCCCGAAACGCAGACCGAGGTTCCCGACAATCACGTCGGCGAGATCTGGTTGCACGGCGAGAACATCGGCGTCGGTTACTGGGGCCGCCCGGAAGAGACCGCCGAGACGTTCCACAACACGCTGACCAGCCGCCTGCCGGAAGGCAGCCACACCGACGATCTGCCGCTGGACGCGCACTGGATGCGTACCGGCGACTACGGCGTCTACGTCGACGGCGAGCTGTACATCACCGGTCGCGTCAAGGACCTGGTGATCGTCGACGGTCGCAATCACTACCCGCAGGATCTCGAGTCTTCCGCTCAGGACGCGAGCCCCGCATTGCGTCCGGGCTTCATCGCGGCGTTTGCCGTTCCGGCGAACCAGTTGCCTGCCGTCGTCTTCTCGAATTCCCACTCGGGTCTGACGTTCGACGACGACGATTCCTCGGAGCAGCTGGTCATCGTCGCCGAGCGTGCGCCCGGTGCCGGTAAAGCCGACCCGCAGCCGATCGCGGATACGGTCCGCGCCGCGATTTCGACTCGTCACGGTGTGACCGCACGCGACATCCTGCTGGTTCCGGCCGGTTCCATTCCCCGTACGTCCAGTGGCAAGATCGCTCGCCGCGCGTGCAAGGCAAGCTACATCGAGGGGACGCTGCGTGGTGGCTATCAGCAGACGGCATTCCCCGATAGCGTTTGAGGAACATCCCCTTCATGATCGGTAGCTTGGTGAGTTGATGGTTGAACAAGATGGTGCGCAGGACAGTTCCGTAGACGTGAGCGCTACTGGTGACGCGAGCGGTGTCGACATGAGTGTCGCGCAGCTCCGTGAGTGGTTACGCAACTGGATCGCCGACGCGACCGGTCAGCCGGCCACGACGATCACGGACGATCGGCCGATGGAGGAGTTCGGGCTCGCATCACGTGATGCGGTTGCACTGAGCGGCGACATCGAGGATCTGCTCGGAATCACACTGACTGCCACCGTTGCGTATCAGCACCCGACCATCGCGTCGCTGGCCACTCGGATCATCGAGGGTGAGCCCGAGGTGCCGGAGGAGAGCGTCGACGCGTCGTACTACGCGTCAGGCGCCGGCACGGATGCCCACGACATCGCCATCGTCGGCTTGTCGACCCGTTTCCCGGGTGCCGGACATACTCCGTCGGAGATGTGGGAGATGCTGGCCGCGGGCCGCGACGGCATCAGCGACCTGCCTGAGGATCGCTGGGTCGAGTTCAAGTCCGATCCCGCTCTCAAGGCCGCGATCGAGAACGCCAACACCAAGGGCGGCTACCTCGACGACGTCAAGGGATTCGACGCGGAGTTCTTCGCGATGTCCCCGCTCGAGGTCGTCAACGTCGATCCGCAACAGCGACTGGCTCTGGAACTGACCTGGGAAGCGCTCGAGCATGCGCACATTCCTGCGAGCGATCTCAAAGGCAAGCAGGTCGGTGTCTTCATCGGCAGTTCCGCCAACGACTACCAGCTGCTCGCGGTCAGCGACCCCACGAACGCGCATCCGTACGCACTGACGGGAACGTCGACGGCCGTCGTCGCGAACCGTGTCTCGTACTTCTTCGATTTCCGCGGGCCGTCCATCGCGCTGGACACCGCGTGCTCGTCCTCGCTGGTGGCAGTGCACGAGGCTGTGCGCTCGCTGCGCAGCGGCGATTCCAACATCGCGCTTGCCGGCGGCATCAACATGCTGCTGGCCCCTCCGGGAACCCTCGGGTTCGATCAGATCGGCATGCTCGCTCCCGACGGAAAACTGCGCGCCTTCTCGGCTCAGGCACAGGGAATCGTTCGCAGCGAGGGTGGCGGACTTGTTGTGCTCAAGCGTCTCGAAGATGCCGAGCGCGACAGCGATTCCATCCTCGCGGTCATCGCCGGTTCCGCGGTCAATCAGGACGGCCGCTCCAACGGACTGCTCGCGCCCAACCCGGACGCTCAGGCCGACGTGTTGCGTTTTGCGTACCGCGACGCCGGCATTCTGCCGAGCACCGTCGACTACATCGAAGCTCACGGCACGGGCACCGATCTCGGTGATCCCATCGAGGCCGACGCGCTCAGCCGCGTTGTCGGGCGTGGACGTGACGACAACAAGCCGGCACTGCTCGGCAGCGCAAAGACCAACTTCGGGCACCTCGAGGCCGCAGCCGGTGCTGCCGGCCTGATCAAGGTTGTCCTGGCTATGCAGGAAAACAAGATTCCCGCGACGCTCAACTACCTGGGCCCGAACCCGCACATCGATTTCGAGAAGGCGCACCTGCAGGTGACGCCCGAGGCCACCGACTGGCCGCGCTACACCGGCAAGGCCGTTGCCGGTGTGTCCGGCTTCGGTTTCGGTGGAACCAACGCGCACGTCGTGGTGACGGAGTACGTGCCGGCTGTCATTGATGCTGTTTCGGACTCCGATGCCGATTTGGATGTCGAGACTCTGGATGTCGAGACCGAAGCCGCTGGTGTTCTTGCCGACGCAGCCGAGTCGATGGGGCTCGTCGAAGATCAGACGGTTGTGCTCGCTGTGTCCGGCGCATTGCCGTCGCGTCGTCGCCGCGCGGCTGCTGATCTGGCGGACTGGCTCGAAACCGAAGAGGGCAGCACGACGCCGCTGGTAGATGTCGCGCGCACACTCTCGCGTCGTAACCACGGTCGCTCGCGGGCCGCCGTTGTGGTCAAGACTCGTTCCGAAGCCATCACCGCCCTACGCGCTGTTGCTGCCGGAAAGCCCGCTGCCGGCGTGTTCTCCGCCGACGCGCCGTCGCCCAAGGGTGCGGTGTGGGTGTTCTCGGGCTTCGGTTCGCAGCACCGCAAGATGGCCAAGCAGCTGTATCTGGAAAATTCGGCGTTCAAGGCAGCCGTCGACGAAGTCGACGTGCTGATCCAGGACGAGGCCGGGTATTCGGTGGCCGAGATGTTCCTCGACGATTCGTTCGAGTACAACGTCGAAACCGCTCAGGTTGCGATCTTCACCATTCAGGTCGGCCTGGCAGCATTGCTGCGTCATCACGGCGCCGACGCCGCCGCTGTTGTTCCGCACTCGATGGGTGAGGCTGCGGCGGCCTACGTGTCCGGTGGCCTGAACCTGGAAGATGCTGTCCGCGTTATCTGTTCGCGCTCGCGTCTGATGGGAGAAGCCGAGGGCGCTCTGGTCGGTGACGACATCCGCCTGATGGCACTGCTCGAATACAGCGCGACCGAGATCGAAGCGCTGCTGCCCACGTATCCCAAGCTCGAGGTCTGCGTCTACGCGGCGCCGACGCACACGGTGATCGGTGGACCGCAGCCCGATATCGAGGCAATCGTCGCCGCCGCCGAGGCCGACGGCAAGATGGCTCGCGTTCTGCAGACCAAGGGTGCAAGCCATACGTCGCAGGTAGATCCGCTGCTCGGTGAACTGGCTGCCGAGTTGGCCGGAATCGAAGCGTCGACGTTGAAGGTGGGCGTCTACTCGTCCGTCGATCAGGACACCTTCTACAAGGCCGGCCACGAGCCGATCCACCAGGAGGCGTACTGGGTCAAGGGGCTGCGCCACAGTGTGTACTTCACCAACGCTGTGCGTTTGGCAGTTGCCAACGGCCACACCACGTTTGTGGAGCTTGCTCCCAATCCGGTGACCCTGATGTCCGTCGCCGCAACGGCATTCGATGCCGGCCTGCACGACATGGCGCTCATCCAGACGCTCAAGCGCAAGGAAGACGAGTCCGTCGGCGTTCTGTCGGCTTTGGCTCAGCTGTACGTTCACGGCCACGCTGTGAATCTTGAATCTCTGCTTCCGGCAGGTGAATTCGCAGTTCTCCCGCGCACTGCTTTTGTGCGTAAGCCGTACTGGCTCGACATTCGGGTCAACGCGGGCGGCTCCGGACGCGTTCCCGGTTCGCACGTTGCCCTGCCCGACGGCCGCCACGTGTGGGAGGCCGACGCATCGGTCGTCTCCGACCTGGCCGGTTTGGTGACTGCCGCCGCAGCTCAGGTTCTTTCGGACGTGACGCTCACCGCTGCCGTGCCACACGGCGAGCTTTCAGGCGCCACGACGGTCACCACCACGCTCAACCCGCACCCGGGCGGAGCGTCGGTACAGGTGCATGCCCGCGAGAACGGTTCCTTCCGGTTGCTGTTCGACGCGGTTGTCACGTCGGGTGAGGCTTTGCCCGAGCTTGTCGTAGCCGCGCCGGCGCGTCCGACGGGCGCTATGGAAGCTCTTGCCGAGGTAGTCGAAGATGCCGGCGACAAGTGGGATCCCCACGGTTCGCAGAGCCTCGACGACCGCCTGCGGATCGTTGTCGCCGAATCCATGGGCTACTCGCCGGAAGATCTGCCGGCTGAGGTTCCGCTCATCGAACTCGGCCTCGATTCGCTCATGGCGATGCGCATCAAGAACCGCGTCGAGTACGAGTTCGACATTCCGCAGCTGCAGCTCCAGGCAGTCAAGGATGCAAGCCTGCTCGAGGTCAACAAGTACCTGCGCTACGCCATCGAGAACCGCGAAGAGGTTCAGGCGATGGCAGATCAGCAGGCTGCCGCGAAGTTGGCAGAGGATGCCGGCGACGTCGAGGTTGCTTCGCCTCCGGCTTCGGTTGAGCTCCCGGTGGAGATGCCTGCCGCCGATCCTTCCCGTGCTGGCACAGCGGACGATGCAGGTTCCGACGTCCCGCCGCGAGATGCCGCTGAGCGCCTGACGTTTGCGACGTGGGCAGTGGTCACCGGCAAATCGGCCAAGGGCATTTTCAATGCTTTGCCGACCGTCGACGACGATCTGGCGCAGAAGTTGGCAGTTCGGCTGTCCGAGCGGGCCGGCGGCGAAGTCACCGTCGACGACGTACGTGGTTCCGGCACGATCGAAGACCTTGCGGACGTTGTGCGTCAGTACCTCGAAGACGAGGGCAAGATCGACGGTGTGGTGCGTATTCTGCGCGGCCGCCCCGAAGGTTCCACTGCCGTACCGGTATTCGTGTTTCACCCGGCCGGTGGATCCACCGTTGCGTACGAACCACTGCTCAAGCGTCTGCCTGCCGGCACGCCGATGTACGGGTTCGAGCGCACGGAAGGCCCGATCGAGAAGCGCGCCGAAGAATACGTGCCGTTGCTCCGTGAAATTCAGGGTGACGGACCGTACGTCTTGTGCGGTTGGTCGCTCGGCGGCGTGCTGGCGTATGCCGTCGCAGCCATCCTGCGCAAGCAGGGGGCCGATGTCCGTGTTGTCGGCATGCTCGACACCGTCATGGCCGGCGAGGACGTTCCGGACACTGCGGAGGAGCGACGGAAGCGGTGGGAGCGGTACGGAGCCTTCGCAAAGCGCACCTACAACCTCGATGTGCCACTGCCCGTGGATGTTCTGGCCGAAATCGAATCCGATGAAGATCAGATGCAGTTCCTGATGGACATGATCAAGATGAGTGGCGTCAAGATCCCCGGCGGCATCATCGAGCATCAGCGGACGTCGTTCCTGGACAATCGCGCCATCCAGACCGCGAAGTTCCAGAGCTACGACGGCGACGTCGTGATCTACATGGCAGACAAGTACCACGACGAACTGATGACGCTCGAGCCTGCATTCAAAACCCGTAAGGCAGACGGTGGTTGGGGCAGCTACGTGAAGAACCTCGAGGTCGTCTACATCGGCGGGGATCACCTGCAGATCGTGGACGAGCCGTATATCTCGAAGGTTGCGGCAGACCTCACCACCAAGCTGGCCCAGATCGAGACGGCCCAGACCAAAGCAGCGGAAACCGGAGTTCAGAAGTGACGACAACCACCGCGGAGAAGCTTGCTGAACTCCGCGAAAAGTTGGAGAAGGCAAAGGAACCCGGCTCTGCTCGGGCTATCGCGAAGCGGGACGAGGCGGGCCACAGCACGCCGCGTCAGCGCATCGACATGCTTCTCGATCCAGGCAGTTTCATCGAGATCGGCGCCCTCGTGAAGATGACGGGTGACGGCAATCCGTACGGCGACGGCGTCATGACCGGTCACGGAACCGTCGACGGACGCCCCGTCGCTGTTTTTGCGCACGATCAGACGGTGTTCGGCGGCGCTGCCGGCGAGATGTTCGGCCGGAAGGTCGCCGCTGTCAACGACTTTGCCCTCAAGGTCGGCTGCCCGGTCATCGGCATCAACGATTCCGGCGGAGCCCGAATCCAGGACGCTGTCTCCTCGCTGGCGTGGTACGCCAACATGGGTGCGCGCCAAGAGCCTCTGTCCGGCCTGTGCCCGCAGATTTCGGTGATTCTCGGCAAGTGCGCCGGTGGAGCGGTGTACGCACCGATCAACACCGACGTCGTGGTTGCAACCGAAGAGTCCTACATGTTTGTCACCGGCCCCGACGTCATCAAGTCGGTGACCGGCGAAGAAGTCAGCCTCGACGACCTCGGTGGAGCGCGCAAGCAGGCTGAGTACGGAAACATCCATCACGTCGCTCCGGACGAGAAGGCCGCGTTCGAGTGGGTGCGTGAGTACCTGAGCTTCCTGCCGTCCTCGTGCCAGGAGAAGGCGCCGCTCATCAATCCGGGGCTCGAGCCCGAAGTCACCGAGACGGACCTCGAACTCGATGCCTTCATGCCGGACGCCGACAACGCCGGCTACGACATGCACGACATCATTCTGCGGATCTTCGACGACGGCACGTTCCACGAGATCGGCGCCCAGGTCGCGCACAACATCATCACCGGGTTCTCGCGCGTCGACGGTCGTCCCGTCGGTGTTGTCGCGAACCAGCCCACGTACCTCAGTGGTGCACTCGACGCTGCCAGTTCCGACAAGGCCGCGCACTTCGTTCGCCTGTGCGACGCGTTCGACATCCCGCTCGTGTTCGTGGTCGACACACCGGGCTTCCTGCCCGGCGTCGAGCAGGAGAAGGTCGGCGTCATCAAGCGCGGCGGACGCTTCCTCTTTGCGTACCTCGAAGCCACGGTGCCGAAGGTGACTGTGGTGGTTCGTAAGTCGTACGGCGGCGGCTACGCAGTGATGGGTAGCAAGCAGCTCGGCGCCGACATCAACCTCGCGTGGCCGACGGCTCGCATCGCGGTGATGGGAGCGGAGGGTGCCGTCAACATCATGGGCCGCCGTCAGCTGGCCGAAGCGGGCGACAACGCACCTGCCGTGCGTGCACAGCTGATCAACTTCTACAACGAGTTTGTGGCAACGCCGTACATTGCGGCGGAGCGTGGATACATCGACGCTGTGATCGAGCCTTCACAGACTCGCCTCGAAATCCGCAAGGCGCTCAAGCTGTTGCAGGACAAGACCGTGTTCAAGAACCCGCGCAAGCACAACCTGATCCCGCTGTAGTCTTTTTAGTTGTTTCGGCCCGGTACTTCTCTGGAAGTGCCGGGCCGTTGTCGTTGGATTGTCCTAGTCAACCGTGTCCTGTGCCGTGTCCTGTGCCGTATCCAGGGCATCGAACTGTTCACGCAGCGCGTCGACCGCTGCCCGCACAGCGGGCCGCTCGCTGTCGGTTCGCCAGGCCACGTAGATGTCGCGTCGCAGCGGCGGAAGTGTGTCGCGCATCCGAACACCCTCCGGCGGTATCACTCTCGCGAGACGCGGAATCAGCGCCACGGCAAGACCCTGGGCGACAAATTCCACTTGCGCGGGGAACTCGGCGACTTCGTATTCGATTCGTGGGTCGAATCCTTGTGCGCGCAAGACTTTGACGGTGAAGGTGTGGAAATCCGTGCCTCGCGTCCAGCTTGCCCACGCGTGGTCGGACAACTCGCTGAGTGCAACAACCTTGTTGTCGGCCAGTGGATGTGATGCGGGGATTGCTACAACCGCGACGTCGTCGTACACCGGGGTGAACGAGAGTCCTTCGGGGAGTTCGATGGGCAGAGCGCTCCAGCTGTCTACCACGACAACATCGAGGTCGCGGCGGATGAGGGCGGGGAGAAGTTCCTCGGATTCGCCTTCGGTGAAGGTGATCTCGAGTTGGGGATGCGCACGTTTGATCTCGGCGACAGCCTTCGGCAGTACAGTCCGGCTGGGAGATACCAGTGCGCCCAGGCGTAGTCGACCAGTCACTTCGCTGTGCAGTGACGCGATTTCGGCCTCGGCTTGAGCGAGTACCGAGAGAACCTCGGCGGTTCGCCGCGCGAGGACACGGCCGGCTTCGGTGAGCCGTACCCCGCGGCCTTGGGGAACGAGTAAGGCCACACCAACTTCGCGCTCGAGTTTGTTCAACTGTTGTGAGATGCCCGACGGCGTGACGTGCAGAGTGCGCGCGGCACCGGCAACTGATCCGTTTTCTGCGACGGCATGCAGGGCGCGCAACCTTTCGAGATTCAACACGGTAGTAATGCTACGCAATATGCGGTCTGAATATTTGCTTGTGCTGAATAGTTAGCGGCAGGAACATTATGGGGTGACCACCTTGACCTCACCCACGCTGACACCCACTCGAATTGCTCAGGCTCGCTTCGATCCTCGACTACTGGTCATCGGTGGTGCCGCTGCTATCTCCGTCAGTTCGATCCTGATCAAACTGGCAGATGTGTCGCCGTCGACGGCGGTCTTCTTCCGGTGCTTCCTGGCCTTGCCGCCGCTGGCCCTGCTGCCGTGGCGCGAGTATCGGCGGGTAGGGATGCCAAGCAAGAGGGCACTGGTGCTGCAGGCATTGGGCGGCATCCTGCTCGGGCTGGACTTTGCCTTGTGGTCGCAGTCGATTCTCATGATCGGTGCCGGGATGGCAAGCGTTGTCGTGAATGTGCAGGTGATCGTGGTGCCCGCGTTGTCCTGGCTGGTGTTCGGCAATCGCGTTTCGCTACGCTTTCTGTTTGCGTTGCCGTTCATGTTCACCGGAATTGCCCTGGCGGGCGGCGTGTTCGGCGGCGAAGCGGCGGGGACGGATTTGCTGTGGGGAACTGTGCTGTCCCTGATCTCCGGAATCGCCTACGGCGGCTACATCTTTGTGGTCGGCCGTACCGGCGCGGCCGATCGTGCGGCGAGTCAGGTGCTGGTGTCGACAACCTCGGCAGGTATTGCCGGTTCCCTGATCGGATCACTGTGGGGGCAGATCGATTTCACGCCAGGCTGGGAAGCATTTGTCTGGCTGGCCGCTCTTGCACTGGTAGGCCAGGTGTTCGGCTGGATGCTGATGGGCTATTCGCTGCCTCGGCTGCCCGCGGAGGTTGGCGCGACGCTACTGCTCATGCAGCCGGTACTTGCCGTTCTGCTGGCCGTTGTCCTCCTTGGCGAACGGCCAAGTGCTGCGCAGCTGCTCGGGTGCGTTGTTGTGGTCGGAGCTGTTTCACTCGTCTCTCTGGGGCGCACCCGAGCAGCGATCGCCTAGTGCACCCGCATCTCGCCGGGCATCCACATGCCCGAGCGGGTTGCGGTGCCTGTCTCTACTTCTGCGGGAACGGCATTCGGGAAGTACCGGTCGTAACGTTCGAGAGATCCCCAGTCGCGGGCCCAGTCGTTCTTCAGATACGTCGGGACGGCCGTGGCCTCGGCCAGAACCTCGGTGAACCCGAGCGGCCCGCCGTTGTCCGCGGACTGCCACGTGTCGGTGGAACTGACCGCCAGCGGCCGGTCCGGGAGGATGCGGAAGTTAGGCATCTCCGCGACGCCGTTCATGTGCGAGAACGGACGCTGGCACGGGAACTGAAGGCCGACAGCCCAGTCCAGGAGGATCGGCTGCTCGCTGCCGAGGTACGAGTTCAGTGACTCGAGCTTCGGCACCCGCGGCGGCGTGAACGCCATCCACTGATCGCCGGTGAGGTTGGGATCGAACGCGACCACGCGGACGGCGTCGGCGTCGGCGGCGAGTTCGTCGATCGGGATACGAACGTTTCGCCACGACGGCGCCGGGCCGATGTCGCGGGGCATGTACGAACCCTGCAGTGCCACCGTTCCGTCCGGCTGCGTCTTGCCGTACTCCACCAGCAGTGACTGCCCGTAGGTCACCGCACCGGTGTTGTCGACGGACCAGACGCGTCCGGCTACCGACATCACAACCAGCGGAGATTGTTCACTGCGAGAAGGTAATTGGTACCAGCTCGAGATCAGTGACGCCGGTTCCTGTACTCCGGCCTGGTAGCTGCCCATGATGGGTGTGGTGGCCGGGTCGAGGCCGTACGGGAGTTTGGCGGTGGAGCCGTTGACGCCGACATTGCCGGTGCCGCCACTGGTTCCGGAGTCCGAACCGGTTTCGAATGTGGGGCCGACGCTTTGGGTGTCGGTGTTACCCATGCCCTGCTTGACTTCGATGTAGTCCGCGGTCAGGTCGGTGGGGACACCATTAGCGGAGAAGCCCTTCGCCTCTTCGCCGGACAAGGGGTCTTCGGCATTGAATCCGGGGCCCGGGATGGGTGCCAGGTTGCCGGAGTTGACGTCGGTCTCGACCAACACGTCTTCGGCCATGCCGCAGGTCTTTCCGGCGAGGGCTTCGATGTTGCTGCGGCCCAACGAGTATGCCGGGTACTGGGAGACGGCGCCCTTGAGGAGGGAGAGCACTTCGAAGAGCACCATGAGGCCGGCGATCACTGTCAGCGGTGCTGCGGCGAATTTGCGAATCCGCTTGCCCTTGACTGAGTTCGGCTTTTCCGGTGCCGCCGCAAATCCCTCACGCAGGTACTGCCAGGCCGCGACGGCCAGAGCGAGCCCGAAGAGTGCGAGGAAGAGGGTGTTGGATTCGTGTCCGCTCAAGGAGACGGTCTTGTCGAACCACGGCACACCGTAACTCGAGACGTACCAATAGCCATTGATGCCGGCAAAGGTCAACGCCAGCATCAGGAGCAGTCCCGCCACGAACACCGACCGGTTGCGGCGCGATCGCAGTGCGGATGCCGAGACTGCAACAGCTGTCAGGGCCGCGAGCGAACCGGCGATGCCTGCGTACGCACCGAAGTGGTGAGTCCACTTGGTGGGGTTGAACATCATGAAGAAGATGGTGCCGAAGACAACTCCGACCAAACGCCACGACGGGCCCGTCGCAGCGCCGGGAACGCGACCGCGTCGGAGCAACACGAAGAGCGTCGTGAAGAGGCACAGGATCATCGTCAGGAAGGCGAATCGCCGGGCTACCGAGCCGTCGACAGTGTCGACAAAGAGGTAGTAGTACCGCAGGAAGTCTTTGTACCACTCGAGATTCGGTCCGATGATGGTCCGCACGCGGGTGGCCTCGAGAACACCGGCCAGTGTCTGATCTGCGAAGATGACGACCAGCACCAAGGTTCCGGCCGCCGCGATCGGTGCGAGCAGTGGCAGTGTGCCGACCTCGCGGTGGCGTTTCACGACGATTCGGATGAGCGGGCGGATACCGGCGAGAAGTGCTGCGATACACATCAATCCGGTGGGGGCGGCAGCGAGCGTGAAGGCACCGATCAGCACTGCAATGGCAGCCGGGAACAGTCGGCCGGTCGCGATGGCGCGCTCGATGGAGCACCACGTCAGCAGGGCGCCGAGCGCGACGATGGGCTCAGGCCGCAGGCCGTTGTTGTAGGCGAGCCAGAAAGCGAGGAAGACCATACCGCCGGTCCACAGCGCGACGTTGCTCCGGCGGACCGCACGTCCGAGACGTGGAACAACCTCACGGCTGATGACCATCCAACACAGGATTCCGGCAATCAACGCGGGCAGACGCATGAACGGGCTGGCCGTCGAGATCTTGGCCATCACCGCGAGCACGTCGTAGTACCAACCGAACGGGGCTTCGGGGACGCCGAACCAGCGGAAGTAGTTGGCCATGTATCCGGCGTCGGGAGCAACGCGGGCCATGGTGAGGAGATAGCCGTCGTCGGAGGTGTTTGCCCCGATGAAGTGCCAGAGCGTCAGCGTGCCGACAACTACGCCGTCGAGTACGGAGAACTTCCACCAGCGTGCGGGGAGGAAGCGTCGGTGCGTGCGGCCGTCGATTCCGTCGAGCTTGGCGAGGGCGATCAGCGACACGATGGTGGACAAGACGGCCACGATCATCGCAACCAGCTTGAGCGTTGTCGGGCTGGACGAGAACCGGGAATCGATGGTCATCGAGAATCCGAGGCCCTCGGGTGCTGCGCCGTCGGGGAGGTCGCTGAAGACGCCGACAACCTGGGGGCGGAAGTCGCCGTCGAGTTGTCCACGAACGGGGTTGCCGTCGGTGTAGGTGAGTCCCTCGAATTCTGCGGCGGTCCGATCGACATCGGAGTTGAACGTGATGGCGTTGCAGCGACTGGACTCGACGTCCTCACGCGAAGCCGACGCCACGACGACGTTGCGATCGAGGACGTCGACATTGCTTTCGGACACACGCACGAACATGGAACTGAGGGCAGCACCGTCGCCCTGGGCGGGGGCCGTGGACATGAGGATGCCGCCGCCCGCGGGAAGCGAGCCGACCGCGGTGCAGGGTATCGACGCGTTGACGTCGATGGGGACCTGAGCCATCAACGGTGCCTCGACGTCGCCGATGACGCCGTTCTGCGGCCAGTTGACGGCTGCCGTCGTCTGCACCACGGGGAGAAGCGGGGTGGCGAGTGCCAGAACAAATCCGATGAGGCCCGCGATTATCGCGATCAATCGCGTTCGGCGGAAGCGCGTCCGTGCATCCGGAAGGGATGGCGGCGAACTCGGAGTCGGCGAACTCGGAGTAGAGGGCGGCACTGTAGCGACGTCTGGCACGGCTACCGATGTTATGCGAGTGTTACCCGTGGACCTACCGTGCCCGGGAGGTTTGGTAGGCCCACAGGTAACAGTTACGACTGGTAACGAATCGGACCTGGTGTCCAGGTGCCCGAACGGGTCTCGGTTGTCACGTCGATCCGAGCGGGTTCCGCAGCCGGATCGAGCGGTGTGTACTGCTCGAGTGAACCCCAGTCGCGATCCCAGTCGTTGTCGAGATACGTCGGCAAGGTGCGGGCTGCGAGCAACTCACTGGTCCAGCCGAGCGGACCGCCGCCGTAGTGGTCCTGCCAGGCATTGGTGGACTCCGCGCCGATGCGGTCGGGAAGGATGCGCCAGTCCGGAACCTCGGCCACGCCGTAGAGATGATCGACCGGCCGTTGGCACGGGAAGGCAAGACCGACAGCCCAGTCCATCAGTACCGGATCGGTGGATCCGACGACGTCCTGCAGAGTGCGCATGTCGGAAACCCGCGGTGGGGTGAGGGCAACCCACTTCTCGCCGCCGATGTCGGAGTCACTGGCGATCAGACGCACGGTGTCCGCGTCGGCGGGGAGCTGATCAATCGGGACACGCAGGTTGCGCCACGACGGGGACGGGCCGATGTCGATCGGATCGATCTGGCCGAGAGCGGTCACGCTGCCGTCGGCCTGCGCCTTGCCGTATTCGACGTGGACAACCGCACCGGGAGTGACGATGCCGTCGGTGTCGACGTAGCGAATACGCCCCGCTGCAGCGATGGTCAGCAGCGGCGCCGCGTCACTGCGCTGCGGCAAGGCGTACCAACCAGTGGTGAGGGAAGCGGCTTCCGGCGAGCCGAAGCTGCCGAGAACCGGAGTTGTCGCGGGATCGAGGCCGAACGGGAGCGCAACGTTGCTTCCGTTGATTCCGGCGGTCGACGCCGATCCACCCCCGGTACCGGCGCCGGTTCCCGGGGTGGTGGTGCCGTTTGCCGACGTGGTGGTGTCGAGGCTGTTGGCGCTGCCGGCAGCCTGATCCTCGGCGTCTGCCGTCAGGTCGCTCGCCACACCGTCCGGGGTGAAACCGGTTGATTCGGTTGCCCCGAAAGCGCCTGCGCCTGCCAGTTCGGTGGGGCGGTCGATCAGCTGCAGAACACCGGTATCGGGATCCGATTCGACCAGGACCTCGCCCGCGAGACCACAACTTCCGCCGAAGACGGATTCGACGTTGGACTTGCCGATCGAGTACGCGGGATACTGCGCGACCGCGCCCTTCACCAGGGACAACACCTCGAACAACACAACCGCGCCTGCCGCGATCGTCAACGGGGACGCTGCGAGTAAGCGAGCTGTCCGGCCGTTGTTCTTCTTCGGTGTCGACTTTTCGAGGGGCTCACGAACGTGGTACCACGCAGCCAGCAGCAACGCGAGAATCGTCAGACCCAGAAACGCGGTGGAGAAGCCCTTACCGGCGATGGACGGCGGTTTGTCCCACCACGGGACGCCGTAACTCGAGACGTACCACCAGCCGTTGGAGCTGGTGAACGCCACGGCCAGGATGAACAGGATGCCTGCGGCAAAGAGCGCGCGGTTCCGTTTGGAACGCATGCTCGACGCACTGACTCCCACCGCCGCGAGCACGGCCACCGTTGCCGCCAACCCCGCGTACACACCGAAGTGGTGGGTCCACTTGGTCGGCGTGAACTGCATGAGGAGCAGCGACGCGAACACGATGCCCAGGATCCGGCGCGACGGCCCGATCGCGGTGCCGGGAATCCGTCCCTTCCGCAGAATCAGCATGACGCAGAAGATCAGTCCGACGATCATCACGAACATGCCGAAGCGGCGTGCCAACGAGCCGTCGGGGGAGATGGTCATCAAAGCGTCCCAGCGAACTCGCTCCTCGAACCACGGGACGTTGGGGCCGATAGCTGTTCGCACCCTGGTCGATTCGAGCACCGTTGCCAACGTCTGATCGGCGAACACCGCAACAAGTACGACGGTTCCGGCCGCGAGGACAGGCATGATCTGCGAGAAGAAGCCCACTCGTTTGCCGCGAGCGATCATGATCTGCACAATGGGGCGCGCACCGGCGAGCAGGGCACCGATCGCGATGAGGCCCGACGGACCTGCAGCGAGTGAGAACGCGGCAATCAGCACCGCAACTGCCGCCGGCAGCAAACGGCCTGTGGCAACGGCACGTTCGATGGAGCACCACGTCAGTAGAGCGCCGAGCGCGATGATCGGTTCGGGACGCAAACCGTTGTTGTACGGCAACCAGAACGCCAGGAACACGAGGCCGCCGGTCCAGATGGCTACCTTGTTGCGGCGCACCGCAACGCCGAGCCGTGGGATCACCTCGCGGCTGATCACCATCCAGCACAGAATGCCGGCGATCAACGCGGGCAACCGCATCCACATGCTGGCAGTGCTCACCTTGGTGAACGCCGCGAGGACGTCGTAGTACCAACCGAACGGCGCCTCTGGCACACCGAACCAACGGAAATAGTTGGCCATGTATCCCGAATGTTCCGAAACCCGGGCCATGCCGAGGAGGTATCCGTCGTCGGACGTGTTGGCGCCCACCACATGCCACAGCAGAAGCGTGCCGATGACCAGACCGTCGACGCCCGTGAATTTCCACCACCGTGCCGGGAGGAATCGGCGTGCGCGTCGGCCGTCGACGCCGTCGATCCGGTGCAGCGCGTACAGCGAAATGATCGTGGAGAGTGCCGCGACGATCATCGCAAAGAGTTTGAGAAGTGTTGGGCTGGAGGAGAATCGCGAGTCGACATCCATGTCGACGGACAGGCCCGCCGGCGGAGCGCCTTGCAGATCGGTGAAGATGCCGACAACCTGCGGACGGTAGTCGCCGGTCAGGGTTGCCCCGACGCCGTCGATTCCGGTGACGGTGGCGACGGTCTGCTGGTAGTCGCTGGTGATGGTCAGTGCGGTGCATCCGGCGAGCTCGCCTAGTGGCGCCGAGATCAGGACCGATTCGCGGGTGAGGGCTTCGAGGCGATCCGCGGTGGTCCGAACGGTCAGGCCGCGCGCGTCGCGATCGGGCGCACCGTTCGGCATGGTCGAGACCAGCGTGCCGCCGTCTTCGCCGAGCTGGCCGAGCGCGGAGCACGGGATGGTGATGTCGAGGGAGGTCGGGGAGTAGGAGATCAGCGGCGCCGAGACGCTGTTCAACGACCCGTCCTGCGGCCAGCTGACACTTGCTGCCTTCTGGTCGACCGGGAGGAACGGGGTGGCGAGCGCCAGCAGCAGGCCGATCAGACCGGTGACGATCGCGATGATTCGTGCCTTCTGCACCCGTTGGGCATCCGACTCGGGGCGAGCGTCGGGGCCAGCGGGGGGAGACTGCGGGGGCACTACTACGTCAGACGGCACAAGGAACGATGTTAGGCGAGTGTCGCCGGTTACATCCTGAGAGACGACTTAAGGAAGCGCTACTTGTTGGTGGTCTTGCCGCTCACGAGGTCACGGACGTCCCACACCCAGACGTCGTCGACCGAGGTGGCGTCGAAGCCCACCAGAGCGTTGACCGTCTGACGCAACGCGTTGTCGTTGCTTGCTTTCGGGAGCACCAGGACGTCGGCACGCCAGAACCGCAGGTCGGTAAGTGCGTCGGCGCGGGTGGTGGCGTCGACAACGGGGATCTGACCCGTCTCGTTTGTTCTGACCAGAAGCGACGACGTGGGGCGGAACTCAGCCCCGTAGATGCCACCCCGGGTAATCGAATGAGGGCCGACGAAGTAGCCGCCCGCGATCGGGAAGCCGAAATCGGCGTCGATCTGCCAGCGCATGGCCCGGGCTTCTTCGCCGCTGGACACGGGAACCGACACGAGGCTGCCGTCGCTGACGTAGTTCTCCCACGATCCGCTGGTGATGAACTCCGGGGTGTCCTGGCGTTCGACGGTATCGATGCGTGTCGGAATCAGGACTACCACTGCGAGCGCCAGCACCGCCAACCACGCTCCCGGCAGTATCAAGGCCGGGCCCCGAGGATTGCGAAGTTCCACCAGCGCGCGGTAGGTGCCCAGGGTCAGAAGCAACCCGATAGCGGGAATTGCTCCCATGGCAAAGCGCGACTCCAGGACCGACTCGAACAGCGGCAAGTGCGCCAGGAACTTCCAGGGCAACGTGATGCCGGTGTGATCGCCCTTGTAGACAAGCTCGGATCCCAGTGACAACACGCCCATCACGACGATGACGGCCGCAGCGGCACGGGTGAGTTTCATCTTCCACAGCCACACGGTCGCGAAGAAGATCAGAATGACGATCGGCCAACCGAAGTACGAGTTCTCCTCGGTGGGGTTCATACGGTACTCGGCGCCGGTTTTGTCGCCACCCACCGATTCGGTGGGGAGGGTGGTGAAGGCGCCGAAGTCGGCTCCCGCCTGGCCGTGGGCGACGCCGTCGTAGCTTGCGGGACCGAAGAACTGTGAATAGAGCGGTACCGCGGTGATGAGGATCGACACGATTGCGCCGACCGCCAAGCCGGGCAGGCTGCGCTTGATGGCGGCCCGTGCCCTAGAGATATCCGAGAGTGCGTACGCAGCGCCGAACACCATCGCGGACATGGTGAAGATGAGGAGCGGTTCTTCGCCGAGGAAAATCTGCCACGCCATGAGCAGCCCAAGGACGACGCCGTCTCTAGCCACATTGGTTCCACGTGAAACGCGGATAACCTGCATGAAGATGAACGGAATGACAAAGAACGCCACAAAATTCGGGTGACCGTTTGCGTGCGAAATCATGGCAGGGGCAAATCCGCAGAACCCGCCACCGATCGCGGCCGCGCACTTCACCCGAACGGAAACGCCCATCAGCACATACCGGGAAAACGTCCAGTACCAGGCGATTGCGGTACCGGCCAGACCCAAGGTCAGCCCGATGGCGTAGGTCGGCGTCGGCCCGAAAATCAAGGTGAGCGGCGCCAGCGGCATGCTGATGCCGAACATCGCGGTATTGGCCATCAGGTTCACACCGAGCGGATAATTCAGCAGGTCGCTGTACAACGGTGTGCGGAACTGCGAGAGCGCATGCGCAGTGTCGGCGAAGAACCATTCCCACATCGACTGGTCGCGGCCCGCGTTGACCAGATAGCCGGACTCCAGGTTGCGCCAGAGATTCGACATCACCCAGAACGCCGCAAGGACAAAGAGCACCACGATCGCAAGATCGACCATTCGGCCACGACTGATAACTGAACGGACCCGCCCTGATGTCGCCTCGACCAGCTGTTGTTGAGGTTCGGGCAGAGTCTCGGTCATGCAGTCGGCGCCTTTCGTTTGAAACCAATCTCGGTGGTTGCCTCGGTGCTCGGCTCGGTGGTTACGAGGTCGCACTCAAGGTATCGATTCGATAACTTATCCCGCCAGCGTAACGAACAATGCCCTCGAAGCCTGCCTCTAGCAGCGCGAGCAGGCCGTATTCAGGGCAGTTCAGGACCGCTCGTGCCTGATTCGAGATAACCGGTCGGTCGAGTTTGGCGGCTTTGTGACATGGGTACCTCGGAGGTGTCCTGCTCGAATTCGTGTACCCCGAATTCGTTCACACAGCCCCGACGGATCGCGTTCTCGACAAAGCGGGAACCCTTCGGGGTCACAACCTGATGGGATGGTGCTTGTGCATGACGAACACACGGGTTTGCGGCGGCGCAGAGGGTAAACGCGCAGCGAGTAGGAACAAGGCTCGTAACGGGGCTCGTATCGGGGCTGTCGGGGCAGTGGCCGCCCTTGCCGTCGCGTTCGGCGGCACCAACGCATCGGCGGGAGTCGACAACGCGAGTTCGATCACGGACGTCAAGGGAAACCGCATAGAAGTCCTACAGATGGACACAGCGATCCAGACAGTCCCGCCGCTCGACAGTTCGCCACTGAGCGTCGAGTTCTTCCACGACGGCGTTGCGTCGGTGCGCATCGACGGCCCAGACGCCGACAGTTTCACCGGAACGCAACTGACGATCGGCTACCAAATCGGTTACCCGATCGCGTTGACCGGTGCCACGGTTGTCCTCAACAGTCCTGGTCTCGACTGGGCAGTGGAGAGCGGAACCAACATCGGTATCGGATTCATTCCGGAACCGGCACTGGGGCTCGACATCTCGAATGCATTTGTGCTCGGTGGGGACATCATTCCGTCGCAGGAACTCGACGTGGATTTGGCGCCGGGTGGAATCACCGACGTGGAATTGCTCGAAGATCAGACATTCGACGGCCGCGAAGCTACGGTGCGGATGCAAGGAATCCACGGCTACGTGCAGGGTGCAATCGGTCCGGTCACCATCCGGCCGTACGCAAAGGCCGTGACATCCAATGGGGACACTGTGGTGACGTACGGAGTTCCGCAGAGACTTTAAGGGGCAGGGACTTTAAGGGGCGGGGGCCTTGATTGATATGACTCTCACCGTCACGCTGCAACAGTGTGGCGGTGAGAGTTGTTGGGAGCCTGTGTATTCGACCGGTATTCGGTAGAGATCGACCGGCGGTGAGCGCGGGAGGCGCGCAGGGCCTTCATTGAGAGTGCCACCGCCGCCCACGTCGTGCACGCCGCCGTCACCAGAAGTAAGAGCGCCCAGTCGTGGGCAAAGAATCCCACTATCGCCGCGATGGTGAACGCCAGCGACACGAAGACGATGCGACCGGCAAGATCCGTCGCGAGCAGATAGTCGACAGCAGGTTCGTCGGCTGCGTGACTTTCTACCTCGGCGCCGCCGTTGTCGTGCGCGTCCAGCGTTTCCCGGGTGGGAAGATCCAGAAGCGCACCCCATTGCGCCGCAGCGACGGTGTGCGGCAGATCCTTCGGAAGGCTCTCGGGCTGACGGGTCTGAGATACGTCGATGAGAGCCCGCGCTAAAGTGAGCACCGCGATCCGATGCTCTGTCGCAACACGGAGTAACTCGTGAAATGCCTGCTCGGGGCAGTACGGCTTACCCCGCGCAATGACAAGAGTGTGCTCTGCTGCGTCCAGGATCGCGCGATGTGGAACCAATTCGTGACTCTGCGCAATGAGTTCGCTCAATGTCATCACCTGCCCCGCCACGATGGGTGCGCAGTTGTTATGTCAACCGCGTCGTGAAGCAGTCGAATACCCCGGTGATGGCGAGGACAAACTCGACCCCTGTCTGACTAGGGGTCTAACTGGGGCCGGGTGTGATCAGAGCTGGGGTGCCGGCGCGTTCAACGCGCCGAGGCAACTCTCGATCAGATCGGCCACGATGACCTTGGCTTGTGCAGGGCTGTGAACTCGTCCTTCCCAAGTAGCAAATGTCACGATGCTCAAAATGCTGAGTGTGCCTGCGCGAAGTTCCGCGATATCGGCCGGCAACAACGACGCCGCCGCGATGCGATGCTGAACGTCGCGAAAGGTCGCTGCCTGCAGGTGGTCCCGGATGACCGCCGACATCCCCGGATCGAAGATGGACTGCACCAGAAAGCGCGCGTACAAACTGTGCTCACGTTCGATCGTCTGCTCGGCCAACGGCAGCACCGACGCCTCCACGAGTTGGCGCATGGTGGGAGGTTGCTGCGCGACGTCGATAGCGTTGAGGAGATCATGTCTGCGCTCCGCGGCCGGCTTCATCCGTGACTCGATCACCGCGGACAGCAAGCCTTCGCGTGAACCGAAGTGGTATTGCGCAGCCGACTTGTTTGCCTGCCCAGCCTCGATCTGGACATCGCGCAAAGTCAGTGCTGCGAGACCGCGCTCCGCCACCAATCGCTCGGCCGCATCGATCATGGCCGTGCGGGCATCGGTTTTTGTCACGGTATGAAGCTAGGGGCGCGGAGGGAGCGCGTCAACGACCTTCATCGGCAAGCCGACTGTGAAGAATATCCCGTTTGTTTACTGTTATCGGGGGTACCGCGTCAGTTGCGGGTGACAACCACGAACGGTCCCTGCTCGGTGATCGTGAAGCGAGGATCGTCGAACAGCTCCTTGGGGAAGGTGACCGTGTACCTGCGGACATTGGGATCGTTGGGGTAGACATCCTCGGCCAGGCGCAGGGTGTAGCCGTCGGCACCCTGGCGGAAGACAAATGCGTCGGGGCTGCGCCACGGTGCGGAATCCAATGCGGCAATCAACTCGTCGGGTGTCTCGAGTTCCGACCACTGCTCGATCAGCTCGGCGCGGGCCCGGAAGTCTGCCAACGGATTTGCGTAGTGCGACGTCAATCCCTGGAAACCGAAGTACGGGTAGAAGCTCAAGAAGCCGATGTCGGCTGTCAGGACCACCAGATCGTGGGGTTCGCGGCCAAGTTGTTCGCGGATGATGCGGTCGATGTCCGCGTAATTCGCTTCGGCTCCCGGCGGGCGCTTGTCTCCGCGCTCACCGTTGCCGTCGGTATCGCTGTATGCCACAGCGATATCCGGTGCCAGCACCTGCGGGATGTTCTGCGCAAAGGAAATCGCGCCGATGACGCCCAGAGCAACGAGTACCGCTTTGACCCGCGGATTCTCACTGGTGGCCAACACGATCCAGCCGGCGAACTCGAAGAAGCCGAACACACCCGCCGCGGCGAGGAGTCCGATCAGAACCGGCTCGAGCCGGAATCCGAGAAGAGTGCTGCCGGCAACCGTGAACATCATCGACAGCAGGGCCCACAAATACACGGCAATCACGCCGATGCCCAGCGCCCGTGCCCTGCGGGAGAACAGGAACCGGGAAATCAGCCAGATCGTGCCCAACATGCACAGCGCGCCGACGAGTGAGAAGTGCAGCATCGGGAAGGGCAATACCGCGCCGGAATCCGGGAGGTAATGCATAGCGGTGCCCGACTCGGCCGGAGCGCCCGAGAGGGCCTCGAGCAGGTAGGGAGCCCAGACAGTCAAAGCGACCACGCCTGCGATGACGGCGATGACAACCAGTCGAATCAGTGGTCCGAGTGCGGCTTTCCAGGTGTTCTGGGCGCGGGCAGCGAGAACCGCCGCGACGATACCCATCAGTGTTACCGCAAAGGCGGCAAATCCGAGGTACAGGGTGTAGACGGTCGCTGCGTAGCCGAGAAACAAGCCGGTGCCGAGAACTGCGCCCGCTCCGGCAAATCGAGAAGCACCCGGGCGATCGAGAGCGCCCCACGCGAGGATGAGCACCGGCGGAATAAGAAGATTGACGACGGCGCCGTACGCCTCAGGGGAGTTGTACGCCAACACAACCGCAGTAACGGCCAGCGCCGCGACTGCCGCCCAGTCGCGGCGAATGAGCTTGGTCCACAACACGAGTGCAATCACGGCGACAACTGCGATCGAGCCGATCGCATAGGGCTTGAAGGCTTCCCAGCCGTCCATGCCCAGCAGATTGGCGACGCGGCCACCGACCCAGAACCAGCCGGCCGGGTAGAACGGCGGGAGATCCACATACGTCATGTCGTGCAGCGCAGCGGAATCCGTGAGCCGAGTCAGGTACTCGGTGCGAAACTGCTGATCGACCGAAACCCCGTGCAGATACAGCGTGGTTGCGGCGAGAGGGAGTCCGAGCGTCGTGGTGACGAAGCCCGAAAGCCCCGCCCATGAGAGGACCTTTGCAGTCCGCTGCGCCTTGTGGGCGCGGAACATCAGGACGGCGACGCCGATCACGGCGATACAGACAACCTGCAAGACCGTCGTGACGGCTTGAGTGACATTCGACGACGTGAACGCCGGCCAGTCGACCTGGCTGAACGCGAACAGCCCGACAGCGGCGACGACGACGGCTACCAGTGCCGCGAGCACCATTTCCACCACCGTCGCCGCGGCATTACGCCACGGCGACGGGGAGGCAGTTGTCAGAGCTGGTTCGGCTGTTGTCTGTGACACGAAAAAGAGCTTAGACGGGCAGCTTCCGGAAGATAGGTCGCGGCACGTGGCGCAGAGCCATCATCACGAAGCGGAACGGGCCAGGTGCCCAGACAATTTCCTTGCCCTTGTCCGACGCTGCAACAGCAAGCCGCGCGACGTCTTCCTTGTTGACGGTCAGCGGCGCTTCCTTGACGTGGGCGCTGAACTTGGTGCGCACCATGCCCGGTCGAACCACGGTGACGCTCGGGCCGAACTCCGCCAAAGCCTCGCCGAGACCCAGGTAGAAGCCGTCGAGGCCCGCCTTGGTGGAGCCGTAGACGAAGTTGGCGCGCTTCACGCGCTCACCGGCAACCGAGGACATGGCAATGATCTTGCCGAAGCCCTGAGCCTTCATCTTCTCGCCGATCAGCACGCCGACGGAGACTGCCGCGGTGTAGTTGACGTTTGCGACCAGGACGGCCTTGCGCTGGTTCTGCCACAGCTCCTCGGCGTCACCGTCCAAACCGAACGCAACGATCGCGACATCGACGTCGCCGCCGGCCCATGCCTTGTCGATGACGTCGGGGTGGCTGTCGAACTTCACGGCGTCGAAGTCGACGACCTCAACCTTGGTGGCGCCCTTGGCTTCGAGGCCCTTGACCGCGGCATCGGTGCCCGGATCGCCGGGCAGTGTCGCCAGAATGATGCGCAGCGGCGCCTTCTTCAAGTACTCCTCGCACATCGCGAGGCCGATCTCGGAGGTTCCACCGAGAAGCAAAACGGTTTGCGGGTTACCTACAGCGTTGATCACAGTTCCAGCCTTCTGGACATATCGGAGGCGAAAACGCCTGTGGGGTCGTACTTTCGGCGCGTCGCCATCCACTCGTCGATGCGCGGGTACATGGAATGGAAGGTTTCTGCGGACGTCCGCGAATCCTTGGCCGTGTACAAGCGTCCGCCGAATTCGAGGACCCGCTTGTCGAGTTCGGTGACAAATTCGTTGAGGCCCGGCTTGATGCGGAAGTCGACGCAGATGTTCCAACCCGGGATCGGGAAGCTCAGGGGAGCCTGATTGCCCTCGCCGAAAAGCTTGAACACATTCAGGAACGAGTGATGACCACTGCGCTGAATGTCGACGATGATCTTCTTGAACTCCTCGACAGCCTCCGGCGGAACCACGAACTGGTACTGCAGGAATCCGTTGGATCCGTACGCCCGGTTCCACTCACCGAACATGTCGAGCGGGTGGTAGAACTGCGTCAGATTCTGGACCTTGCCGCGGTACTTGCCGGACTTACGGAACCAGACCTCACCGATCGCGGTGAAGTTGAACTTGTTGGCCAGACCGTTCGGGAAGACGTCGGGGAACGTCAGCAACTGCGGCGCATCGAACGCGAGCGGGTTCTTCTGCAGCTTGGCCGGAAGCTGGTCGAGCTTCGCCAAAGATCCGCGCGAGACTGCCGCACGACCGAGCTTCGGGGGCGCGGAAATCGCGTCGAACCAGGCGCTCGAGTACTCGTAGTTGGCCTCGCTGCCGTCGCTGTGCAGCGCGATGGTCTCGTCGAGGCTGTTGGTGACATCGCCGTCGGCGATGAAATATGCCGTCTCGGTCGGTGTCATCTTGATGGTGGCGCGCAGGATGATGCCCGTCAGGCCCATACCGCCGATCGTGGCCCAGAACAGCGCAGCCTTGGGATCGTTACGCCCGCCCTTGGGGGTGAGGGTGCGAACCTTGCCGTCAGCCGTCAGCAGATCCAGCGACACGACGTGGTTGCCGAAGCTGCCGGCGGTGTGGTGGTTCTTGCCGTGAATGTCGGAACCGATGGCGCCGCCGATCGTGACCTGACGCGTACCCGGCAGGACCGGAACCCACAGGCCGAACGGCAGAGCAGCCTTCATCAGCTGATCCAGGTTCACCCCGGCGTCGACGTCCACCAAAGCGGTGTCACGATCGATGCGATGAATACGGTTGAGCGCATTCATGTCGATGACCAGGCCGCCTGCGTTCTGCGCCGGATCACCGTACGAACGGCCGAGGCCGCGCGCGATGACACCGCGTCGCAGGTGCGACGGCTTGGACTCGTTCTTCTCCGCAACCTGGGCGACCGCACTGGCGATCACTTCCACGTCGGGGGTGGACAACACCTGTGCGGTGGTGGCGGCGGTGCGTCCCCAACCGGTGAGGGTGCGGGCTTGGGTGTGGAGAGCCTGCTTGGGCGTCTCTTCTGCTGTCGTGGACATCAACGTAGAGGTTACCTGGGAGTAGAGCCGGACGGCTTGGGCCGGAGTCGTTACGCTCGTCGTCGTGCCCGAAACGCCTGCGAACCACCAGCACGAACCTCACGTCCCTTTGCCGGTGGAGATTCCCGTCACGACGGACCTCGCCGATGACGCTCTCGACCTGAAAACGCAGATCGTCCGGTTTGTTGCGACGGGCGGGCTGTCCGCGATCGTGGACTACGGGCTGTACGCGCTGCTCCACGCGTTGGGATTGTCGTTCACCGCAGCAAAAGCTCTGAGCTTCGTTGCCGGTACAACCACGGCGTATCTGATCAATCGCCGGTGGACGTTCAAGGCCGAGCCGTCGCGCGCCCGGTTTATCGCCGTTGTTTTGCTGTACGCGGTGACCTTTGCCGTTCAGGTCGGTCTCAACGCGGTGATGTTGCACCTGCTTGCAGACGAATGGTGGCGCATGCCGCTGGCGTTTGTCATCGCGCAGGGCACGGCAACGGTCATCAACTTCATCGTCCAGCGAGCTGTGATCTTCAATATCAAGTGAGAGTTGCAGCAATTAAGCGCCGCATGAATTAGCGGCTGCGTGAATTAGCGCATTCGTCCCGTTCTTGGGGGAGAATGCAGGTCATGATCATCGTCCTCGACTCCTCCGCCTTGGTCCGGGGCGCACGGTTCGACAATTCCGTCGCCGACGCCAAAGCCCGCGGACTCCGCGTTGTGGTCCCGCGCCTCGTTGCCCTCGACGTCGCAAATCGCTACCGCAAGGAATCCGCGGACATGATCGCCGCACTCAGCGTGCAAGCGCGGATGTACGACCGTCTCGGCCTACGCCGGGACCTCACCCGATTCATCGACGCCGCCCACGACAAAGCGGACGGCTATGTGCAGGATCTGGTCGACGATCTGCAGGGAATCGGCATCGAGGTCATCGACCCTGTCGACGTGCCGCACCTACTCGTGGCCGAACGTGCGATAGCGATGCAACGGCCGTACGTCGACAAGAAAAAGCGTGACGGCTACCCCGCGACACTGAACTGGTTGACCCTGCTCGATCTGGCCGATCGGAATCCCGGCACCGAAATACTCTGGGTCAGCGCCGACACACGGGCGTTCGGTGACACGCAGGAAGCGTCGTGGCATCCGGATCTTCTGCGCGAACTCGACTCACGGTGGTTGGACAGCCGCGTTCGTTGGGCGCTGGAATTCCCCGTGTTCGACGGGCCGGCGCAGGTTGAGGCGACGTTTGTTGAGGCGCGGGTTGTTGAGGCGCGGGTTGTCTCGTCGGAGCTTGTCGAGGTGGCTGAGGTTGTGGAAGTGCCGGAGCTTGTCGAAATGCCGGAGCCTGTCGAGGTGGCTGAGGTTGTGGAAGTGCCCGAGGTTGTCGTGCGCGAGGTTGTGGAAGTCGCTGAGTCGACTGTTTACGCCGCGCCGGCTGCTCCTGTTCCTGCTGTGCCGGTGGCACCCGCTCCTAAACCGGTACAACGTGCAGCCCGCACCCGCGTTGCACCCCAGCGCATCCCGCCCGCACCCAAGCCGACGTCCGGTGGACTACGCAACTTCGGGAAAGTGATCGGTGGACGGAAGCGAAAAGTCACTATCGTCGAAGATCTTGACGAAGTCGACCTCACCGGGAACTGACCGCCCTTAATCTAGGCGGATGTCCCTGTCTCCGATAATCACTCGCCGAACCGGCACGCGGTACGGCAGCCCGAGTACCTCGTCGCGGATTCTGTACAACGTGTGTCGCGCGATGGTGCGTCCGGTTGTCGGAGTGGCGCCGTTGACGCACGGCGCAATTCGGCGCGCTGCGGTGTTGGACTCCGCGGCAGGGTTGCGAATTCCGTCAGGAATCGATCGAGAGGTGATTCGTTTTCCTGATTTCGGCGGGGGCTTGGGATTCGACGGAGAACTGGTGCGCAGAGCCGGTTCGACGGCCGATATCCGCGACGGAGCGGTTTTGTACCTGCATGGGGGCGGCTTCATGTGTTGCGGCCTCAACACGCATCGTCCAGTGGTTGCAAGCATTGCCAAGCGGACGGGTCTGCCGGTGTTGCATCTTGCGTACCGGCAGTTGCCGCACACGAGCATCAGCGGATCGGTCGATGATTGCCTGAGCGCATATCACTGGCTTCTCGCGCAGGGCGGATTGCCGGAAAAGACTGTCTTCGTCGGGGATTCGGCCGGTGGATTTCTGGTGTTCGCAACAGCGTTGGCCGCAGCTGCCATTGATCTTGCGCCTGCAGGGTTGGTTGGGTTGTCGCCATTCCTCGACCTGGACTGCACCGCTAAATCTGCACATGCCAATGCTCGACGCGATGTTATCGCCCCGGTTTCTGCGTTGACAGCAATCGGTGCGCTGGGCGGCGTGATGGATTCGCCGGTCGACGGAGACCTTGCAGGGCTTCCTCCGTCGCTGCTGATAGCAGCGGAATCCGAAGTGCTCAGAGTGGACGCGGAACTGATGGCGCAACGACTTTCGGGAGCCGGTGTCGAATGTTCACTGCAAATCTGGGACGGTCAGATTCACGCTTTCCCAGCGGTGTGGCCGAGTCTTCCGGAAAGCCGTGCAGCTCTCCGTGACGTCGCAACATTCATTCGGGCGCGCATCGCCTGACTCTTTCCGGCGCTCGTTTCCGACGCTCGTTTCCGGCGCTCGTCTTGTCGTGCCCGGAGTTTCTTGTCGGACCCTCGGAATAGTGTGTGGTGCAAGTTCGAACCGGGGGGTTCAGTGAGCGATATCGCACCAGATGACGGGGGTCATCGCCAGTTGGTCGACGTGTTGTCTTGCGCTGCCGAAGAATTGGTGCAGTGCTCGTCTTCGGCGTTGACCGACGACGGCATTATCTCTGCTTTGCGAGATCTCGAGCGAACAGTTCGGCTCATCGATGCTGTTGGTTATCAGCTCGTGGCCGAAGGAATGGAACGTAGCCTGCACGTGGGACAAGGTCTTCGATCACCCAATCAACTACTCGTGCAGGTTCTCCGAATTTCTGCGTCGGACGCGTCGCGGCGCGTACGGGCGGCACGGTCTGTGGTGCAACAAGTTTCGGCGTTCGGCGAGCCGACTCCGGCGGTGCTCCCCGAAACCGGTGATGCAGCACGCGACGGGGATATCGGCCGTGATCACATATCGGCGATCGCGGACGTCATGCACAAGGCGCCTGCTGCGCTTGATTTCGAAGACCGACAAAGCCTTGAAATGGTGCTTGCCGAATACGCGCGCACGGGCACTCCCGAAGCAGTGACGGCAGCCGGCATCGAGGCCTTGGCCTGGCTCAACCCAGACGGCGAACTAACCGATGACAGGGATCGGCGACGTCGGCGGTATCTCAGCGTGCGCAGACAGGACGCAGATCTGATGGCACGGATCTCCGGTGAGCTCGATCCGGTTGCAAAGGCACAACTTGATGTTGTGCTGGCCAAATGGGCGAGACCAGGGATGAACAACCCGGATGATCCGGAATCACCTGGCGGGGACTGCTCTGAGGTCGGTGAGTCGGTAATTGCGGCAGCAGCGTCACGTGACACACGTACCGCCGGTCAGCGAAACCATGACGCGTTTTCGGCACTGCTGAAATGTGTCCTCGACGGAGGTGTGTTGGGCAACCATCGCGGCCTTCCTGCGACGGTCATCGTCACCATGACATTGGAGCAGTTGGAGGAATCGATCGGTGGCGTGGCAACCACGGCAACCGGCGGTATTCTGCCGATTCGGGACGCGCTCGCGATGTCCGAGAAATCCCATCCGGTGTTGGTTCTCTTCGATCATGACGGTCGGCCGCTGCATTTCGGTCGTGGGAAGCGCCTCGCAACTGTTAATCAGCGCCTGGCGCTTATTGCAGCTGACCGGGGATGCACGCGGCCCGACTGTGACGCACCACCCTCGCGGTGCGCCGTTCACCACCTGACCGAATGGAATGATGACGGACTCACCGACATCGAAAACCTCACCCTCGTCTGCGACAGCTGCCATAGCTTGGTCAAAAAGGGCCCACAGGGCTGGATCACCAACGCGCGGAACGAAAACGACGGGTACACCGGAAGAACCGAGTGGACGCCGCCTGCGCATATCGATCCGGAACGGCGGCCTCGAGTGAACTCGCGGCACCACCCACGAGAATTGTTGCAACGAGCACACTCGATCATTGCGTGGCGCAAGAAACTATATCGAGGAGACCCGAATCGACAGAGACGGTCTTCGAGAGAGGATCAAGATCCGGAGCCAGAGGGACGAGCGTGATGCGGTTCAGAGCAGCGGTTCGGCGTGGCAGTTCAACGCGGCGGCCCTTCGTCGAGGACCAGGGAACCTGACCGCTGCTGACCTTCCGTGTCGAACCAGATCAAATCGACCGTATCGCCAGGGTGACGCATGCTCATCGCAATATTCAGGTCGGACGTCGAGGCGATGGGTGCTCCGCCGAAGTTCGTGATCACGCCACCTTCGGTCAGCCCGGCAAGCTCTGCTGGCGAATCGAAGCTCACTGCAACCACTTCCGCGCCGGGAGGAGAGCCCACGTGATCTTTGACTGCTACGCCGAGCACCGGCGTCGGCCCTACTCGTACCGTTTCCGAGGAGCGACCACTGAGTATTTGGTCGACAATCGGAAGCGCCGTGTCGATCGGGATCGCGTAAGACTGCGGGGCGGGTGAGACTTCCGTCCGATCTTCGATGGCGATGGCATTGCCGGCGCTACTGACTCCGATCAATTCGGCAGCCGCATTCACAAGTGGTCCGCCGGAATCGCCTGGCCGGATGTCGGCATTGACCTCGATGAGGCCCTTCAACTGATTTCGTGAGCCATCCGTGGAATTGCGAGTGTTGACTGTGACCCCGAAACCGGTGATGGCGCCGAGCGCAGGAAGTGGAACTCCTTCTCCATCGGCGTTTCCGATGGCGGTCACGGGATCGCCTCGCGCGGCTGTCTGTGAGCTTCCCACGGCGGCAACTGGAAGGTCGGACGCTCCGACGAGTCGGAGTACTGCGAGGTCTTGGCCGCTGTCGTAGCCGAGTACTTCTACGTCGTAGATCAGTCCGTTGGACATGTTCACGGCCGTGATTTCGGTGCCACCGCTGATCACGTGATGGTTAGTTAGGACAACCCCGTCCGGAGACAGGACAATGCCTGTTCCTGCAGTGGTGGTGAACATGGCGGAAGAAGTGATGGTGACAATGCTGGGGACGACCCGCGCGACCAGTTCTTGTGGCGTCAGCGAAATCGCAGGCGGCGGCGGGGTGGTGGTGATGACCGAGACGGGTGACTGGGCGTTCGGTTGCAGTGAGTTCGGTATTAGTGAGCTCGGTATTAGTGAGCTCGGTGTGAGCGGCGGAGCGGCCAACGTGAGACCACTGAGTCCCAGGACGAGCAGTACGGCGATCCACAGGCCACGTTTGGTGCCCCGGCTACCACTGTCTTTGCTCATCCGTGGACCCATGTCGTCGGTGTACCCATGTCGTCGGTGTACCCATGTCGCCTGTGTACCCATGCCCGTCGGTTACCAGTACCGGTGTTTCTATTGGTGCAGATTACCGATTCGGCGGTGGTGCGGTCACAAAACGGGGCACTGAACCTGGGCGCTGGAGCCGGGGCGCCTAGAACCTGGGCACCCAGAACCGGGGCACCCAGAACCTGGGCGCCTAGAACCTGGGCAAGAGTCCTTGCGTGCGAAGTGCCTCGAGTGATGGTGCGGCACTATCTTTTGCAGACAGTTCGTAGGCCAGGGGTTGACCTGCCCGGTCGGTTGTCGGCCAGGCGATGTTCAGTTCCGGATCGAAAGGGTCGAGGTCGCGGTCGAATTGTGGGGAGTACTCGATGCTGCAGAGATACATGACGGTTGATCCGTCTTCGAGGGACAGAATGGCGTGCCCCAGGCCTTCGGACAGGTAGACCGCTTTGCGGTCGATGTCGTCGATCAGGACGGAATCCCATTCGCCGAATGTCGGGGATCCGACGCGCAGGTCTACGATCACGTCCAGGAACGCCCCTTTGACGCAGGTGACGTACTTGGCTTGCCCGGGAGGTGTGTCGGTGAAGTGGATTCCGCGCAAACTGCCCGCTGCAGAAACCGAGCAATTAGCTTGCGCCAGTTCGAGATTGTGGCCCGTTGCGGCCGTGAAGGCTGAGCTTTTGAACCATTCGAGGAAAACGCCGCGGTTGTCTCCGAACTGTCGGGGAGTGATTTCCCAAGCTCCGGCAACTTTCAGTTCGCGGATGTCCATGTCACCATTCCTTGCCGTGTTCGAGTAGGGCGAGGAGGTAATCGCCATAGCCAGATTTGCCCAATGTTTCTGCTTGGGAGCGCATTTGGTCGGAGGTGATGAATCCTTGCCTCCAGGCAACTTCTTCGGGTGAACCGATTTTGAGGCCCTGGCGATGCTCGATTGTCCGCACGTAGTTGGCGGCTTCGAGAAGGGAGTTCGAGGTTCCGGTGTCGAGCCAGGCGGTTCCACGGGGGAGGATATCGACCTGTAGACGACCCGCGTCGAGGTAGTGGCGATTGACGTCGGATATCTCGAATTCGCCTCGGTCGGAGGGCTTCAGGTCTCGCGCGATGTCCACAACGTCGCTGTCGTAGAAATACAGTCCGGGTATGGCGTAGTTCGATTTCGGGGATTCCGGCTTTTCCTCGATGGAGATCGCGCGTCCGGCGTCGTCGAACTCGATGACACCGTAGGCAGTGGGATCGGAGACCCAGTAGGCGAAGATCGCCCCTCCGTCGATGTCGGAGAATCGCTTCAACTGGGTGCCCAGGCCCGGACCGTAGAAGATGTTGTCGCCCAGAACAAGTGCAACAGATTCGCTCCCGATGTGTTCGGCGCCAAGGACGAATGCTGTTGCGAGTCCGTTCGGTTCGTGCTGGATCGCGTAGGTCAGATTGACCCCGAATTGGGAACCGTCACCGAGCAGGCGCCTGAACTGTTCGGAGTCGTGCGGCGTGGTGATGATGAGAATGTCGCGAATATTCGCCAACATCAGGGTGGAAAGCGGGTAATAGATCATCGGCTTGTCGTAGATCGGCAGCATCTGCTTGCTCACTCCGAGAGTGATCGGGTGCAGGCGAGAGCCTGTGCCGCCGGCCAGAATGATTCCACGCATACGTGCAGTGTCCTGCACGTACGCACAACGAAGCAAACGGATCGGGCACCGATGGGCAAACGAATCTGGCACCGGCAGGCATTCGGTTCGGGCGCTAATGGGCAAAGCGGTCAGATCCGACGAGCAAACCAGTCAGGCGTCGTCGAGCGGTAAGGTTCGAAGGGTTCGGCAAGCTTGAGGAGATGAACGTGCGACTGCTGGTCACCGGGGGTGCCGGGTTTATCGGCGCCAATTTTGTTCACCAGACGGTGACTTCGCGTCCGGGCGTCGAGGTTACGGTTCTCGATGCTCTCACCTATGCCGGTAATCGGAGCTCACTTGCCGAGGTGGAGGATCGCATCCACTTCATTCACGGTGACGTCGCCGATCAGGGCTTGGTGGACGAGTTGGTATCGCGATCCGATGCAGTGGTGCATTTTGCGGCGGAGAGCCACAACGACAATTCGTTGAGTGATCCGGAACCGTTTATCCGAACGAACGTGATGGGCACGTTCTCGCTGCTGCAAGCTGTTCGGGCGCATAAGGTCCGTTATCACCACATCTCGACGGACGAGGTGTACGGCGATCTTGAGCTGGATGACCCGACGCGATTCACCGAGTCGACTCCGTACAACCCTTCGAGTCCGTATTCGGCGTCGAAGGCGTCGAGCGATCTGATTGTGCGGGCGTGGGTGCGTTCGTTCGGGATCGAGGCAACGATCTCCAATTGCTCCAACAATTACGGCCCGTTTCAGCATGTCGAGAAGTTCATCCCGCGCCAGATCACAAATCTGATCGACGGTGTGCGTCCCCGGTTGTACGGGGAGGGTCGCAACGTCCGTGATTGGATTCACGTCGACGATCACAACCGCGCGGTCTGGGACATCCTGGAACGAGGCAAGTCGGGCGAAACGTACCTGATTGGCGCGGATGGTGAAACGGATAACCGGACGGTCATTGCGGCCCTGCTCGAGATTTTTGGGCGCAAACCAGACGAATTCGACTTTGTCACCGACCGGCCAGGGCACGATATGCGGTACGCGATCGATCCGACGCGAATTCAACGGGAACTGGGATGGCAGCCGCTGTATCGCAATTTCCGCAGTGGATTGGAAGCCACCGTGGAGTGGTATCGCGACAACGAACAGTGGTGGCGTCCACAGAAGGCTGTCACCGAGGCAGGCTATTCAGCTTCGGAAGCTGTCGTGGACTGAGCGGCTTACCGGACTTGTCAGCTCAGGCTTTGCTGGGATCTGGTACCCGGGAACGCTCGTGCACGAGAGCGTTGCGCAGGCCCCGCGATCCCGAGAGCGCAGCTACGACGCCGGCAAAGACTTCGCAGAGGGTGAAGAGCAGCCTCGACGCCAGCGCGAGGCCGAGCGCGACGCCCGCATCCATGAACGGCGAAAGCGCCGCGACGATGACGGCTTCGCGGACACCGATTCCGGACGGGACGACAAATACCAGGACGCCCGCGCACATACCGAGGGCGAGAGCCCCGATGCACTGGACGAGCCCACGAATTTCGAATCCCGCCGAGCTGGACGCGAGCAGCCACAGTTGGATGCCGTAGAGCACCCAACTAGCCGCGCACCAGCCCAGCGCGAGGGCTATTTTGTGCATTGTGAGCGGTTTGTGCAGGGGCGCGCGGCGGAGCAATTTCAGCGCGAGGTTCACCAAACGGGTGAGCACCGGTGGGTACGCGCAGACCAATGCGATCGGTACCAGGATGATCACGCCGACCGCTGCTACCGTGCTGACCTCGAACAGAGCAGGTAGACCGAAGAGTCCCACGACCAACGCCGAAGTTGTGCTCAACCCCACCGTGACCAGCACTGCGACAAAGCCTGCGGCCCGGGACACGCCGGCGCGCCTCACGAGTTCCGTTTGCAGCACAAAAGCCCACACGCTGCCGGGAAGGTACTTGCCGAGTTGGCCGACCAGATAAGCGCGCGCAGCGTCGAACGCCGGGATCGGTTGTTCCAGGGCGCCGAGTGCGTGTTGCCAGGATCGCACTGCGGCGCCCATGCCGAGGAAGATGAACAGCGACGACGCAGCGAGTGTCCACCAGTTCAGTTCGGTGATCGTGTTCTTCACGGCGGCCCACTGGGATTTCACCGCAAAAATGATTGCGATGACGATCGCGATGGTGACCAGAATTTTGAATCCGTTGACGAGCGCACCGCGCATAGTGTTCGGCTTCGCGTCCGGTTCGACATCGTCGACCGGTCTGGGCTGTTCAGATTCGGGGGGTGTACTCACGCGCCTGAAACTTCCCACCCGTTCGTCATTTGCCTGACGATACCAACCAGGGTTCTCCCAGCTACACAACGAGTGGTTTGTCGGCCCGTTCGCGCCACCAGGTGAAGGCGTCGCGCAGAGAATCCGGGAAGGTTGCCAGACCGTCGAAGCTTCCGGCGGCGTAGATCGCCGCAACTGCCTCGATGGCTTCTTCGGAGATACCCGAACGACTCATGCCGATCCGGTTGACGCCGTGCAGGGATACCGGATTGCCGAAGGCCTTGGCAAACGGAGGAACGTCTTTGACCACGACGGTTCCCATGCCGATCATGGATCCGGATCCGATGACGCGTCGCTGGTGAGCGACGGTATGCATCCCCAGATTGACGCCGTCTCCGACGCTGACATGCCCGGCCAGCGTCGTCCCGGACGACACCACACACCGGTCACCGACCTGAACGTCGTGTTCGATGCCGACACGGTTCATCACGAAGCACTCGTCACCGATTTCGGTGCGTCGTTCGCTGCCCTGGTGGACGGTGGTCAGTTCACGGATTGTGGTTCGGGCGCCGATGCGGATTCCGAGGCCCGCGCTGACGGACCACGAGGTGGGATGGTCCGCGCCGAGGATTTCGGGTGGTGCTCCCAGCACGGCTCCCGCGCCGATCCAGCAGTCGTCGCCGATGTCGAGTGGACCGGTCAGGACTGCGTTCGGTCCGATCGTCACACCAGTTCCGATCAGTACTTCAGCGCCGATGACGGCGGTGGGATGGATATGGCAGTCAGGTCGTGAAGACATGCGTGTTCCGGAATCCTCTCGAAGTATCGAATTGCGTTTCGATACGCTTCGTTGGTTGTCGGAGCATTTCGGTCCGACGACAGTCGGATGAATCTATCGGAGGTAACTCAGTGATCGCGATATCCAGTATCTCGTTCGGGGAAGAAGTCGAGCGCGAGGTGCTGGACACTCTGCGATCGGGGATCGTCGCGCAGGGCCCCAAGGTCAAGCGACTCGAGGACGAGTTCGCGGCTCTGGTCGGTACTCGTCATGCGGTGGCGGTGAACAACGGCACCACGGCGCTGATCGCGGCGCTTCAGGTTCAGGATCTGCAGCCCGGTGACGAGGTTCTGACCACACCGTTCACATTTGTTGCCACGTTGAATGCGATTCTCGAGGCCGGTGCGACGGCTAGGTTCGCAGATATCTCCGAGTCCGATTTCAATCTGGACCCAGCCGCCGCGGCTGCCCGAATCGGCGACCGTACGAAGGTGCTGATGCCCGTCCACCTGTACGGCCAGTCGGCTGACATGGGTGCCTTGATGCCGCTGGCATCAGAAAATGGCCTGACCGTCGTCGAGGATGCCGCTCAAGCTCACGGTGCGACCTTCGCGGGACGCGGCGCCGGCAGTTTCGGGTTGGGCTGCTTCTCGTTCTACGCGACGAAGAACCTCACGACCGCCGAAGGCGGAATGATCACCACTGACGACGAGGCGACGGCCGACCGACTTCGTGTCCTGCGTAACCAGGGGATGCGGGCTCGCTACCAGTACGAGATGGTCGGCCAGAACTACCGGATGACCGATCTGCAGGCAAGCTTGGCGCTGCCGCAGATGGCGACGTACATGCAGCAGGTCGAGGCGCGCCGAAGCAACGCGGAAGCCTTGCGAGTCGGTTTGAAAGATGTCGACGGGCTGATCCTGCCGGCTGAGCTGTCCGGCCGCGGACACGTCTGGCATCAGTTCACCTTGCTGTTGGCCGAGGACGCACCGATCACTCGCGACCAGTTGAGCGAGCGTCTGGCCGCGAAGGACATCGGTAGCGGCATCTACTACCCGAAGGCTGTGTACGACTACGAGTGCTACCGCGAACATCCGCGCGTCGTCATCGACGAGACGCCGGTGGCCACTTCGGTGGCGTCGCGGTGCCTGAGCATTCCCGTCCACGCGGCGTTGTCCGCCGGAGATGTCGATCAGATCGTAGCCGCAGTGCGCGGCGCTATGGAGGCCTGAAAATGACCACGAGCAAGCCCCGTATTGCCCTTGTCGGCTCCGGTCAGATGGGTTCGCTGCATGCGCGTGTCATCGCGCAGTCGGCCTTGTGCGAGTTGGAGTTGTTGATCGAACCCCGCGAGGAACAGGGCAAAGCTGTTGCGGAGCGGTTCGATACGCGCTGGGCTGCGGATTTCGACGCGCTCGACGGTATCGACGCCGTGGTGATCGCCGCGGCCACACCGGCCCACTACGAGTTGGCCGGACGGGTTCTCGATCTGGGTAAGCCCGTTCTGGTGGAGAAGCCGTTGGCCGCGACGTACGAGCAGAGTGTCGACTTGGTCGATCGTTCACGCGCGTCCGGTGTTCCGCTGATGTGTGGTCTTCTGGAACGTTTCAATCCAGCTGTTCGCACTGCGCGCGAGTTCTCCGGCGACGTGTGGCAGGTTAACGGTATTCGCCACTCTCCGTTCGTTTCTCGCATTCCGACGGGCGTTGCGACAGACCTGTTGATTCACGACATCGACTTGGCTATCGGCTTTGCCGGATCGGAGCCGAGTTTGGCTAAAGGCGAGTTCGGATACTTCCATCCGACTTCCGTGCAGAACCGGTCAGAAGATTGCGCCGACGCTGTTCTGCGTTTCGATTCGGGTGCGGTAGCGACGATTTCGGCCAGCCGAATCAGCCAGCGCAAGATCCGTCAACTGTCGTTGCTCGAGGCCGACCGACTCATCGAGATCGACCTGCTTCGTCGCGACATCACGATCTACCGGCACATCGACGACAACATGCCCACCGATCGGGACGGCTACCAGCAGCAGACGGTCATCGAGATTCCGACGATCCGTTACAGCGAGGAGCCGTTGGCTGCGCAGCTGACGCACTTCCTCGGATTGGTGCAGGGAACAGGTGATGCGGACGGTGAGCGGGCGTCGATCCTGCCCGCTCACCGTGCGGTTCACGAAGTCACGGAATCTGCGCTCGCCGCGTCGCTCTCTTCCTGATTGCGCCGCGTTCGGAAAGCCCAGGCGCCTTGAGACAAGGCGACGAGTAGTCCGACGCCGGCGATACCCCATCCGAATGTGCTTCCCGGCGGGCTGAATTCGATGGTGAGTGTCGATCCGGCGTCGGCGCTCGGCGGTAGATCGACTTGCAACAAGCCGCCGGGGCTGGCCTTCGTTTCCACCGACTGCCCGTCTACGGTTGCGGTCCAGCCGGGCCAGGCGAGCAGGGCGAAGGTGACGGTGCCGGATCCGGTGTACTCGACGGTTTCCCGGGTGTCTGTTGCGGCGGCGTCGCCCTGAATGTCGAGTCCCGGTGTGGTTGCGGATACCCGGCCGTCCGGCCACTGGTGATCGGTGGTGCGGCGGCCGACCGTGACGACCCGATCGGGGGAGACTGCCCAGTCGCTCTCAGGGAGGGCGTCGAGGGCGCGTTTGCCGCCATAGGGTCCGGAATTCTGAACGACGACGGTATCGATGCGCATCGCGTCGAGCCAGGACACGCCGGTGCCCGGTGATTCGGCGAGCAGTCGATCGACTGCGTCGGGGCACTGGACGCCGCCGTAGTAATTCAGGCACAGGGCTTGAACGAAGTCGTTGTAGCTGATTCCCGCGTAGCTGTTTACGGCGTCGACACCCGCAGGCTGCCAGGCGTTTCCGAACAGCAGATCGCCCCACTGTCCGGTTTGGTTGTCCAGTGGAATGTTGATGGGATCGGCGATGGCGAAAGTTGTTCCTTGGTAGCGGTCTTCGAATTTCGATTCCAGGAACGCGATCTGCCGCGGGAACTTCCAAGGTGTGACGTTGTAGTTTCCGGTGAACCAGAAGTTTGTCTGGGCACCGAGCACCACGACGATTCCGGCTGCGAGTGCACCTACCAGGTAGCGGGGTTTCCGGTAGGCCACGATCAACGCGACGACCGTCAGAACCACGGTGATGACCAGCGATGCGAGATGAATGCCAATGTCTTCGGGGACATTCGACCAGGCGAGATAGAACTGGAGCGCCAGCAATCCTGCGGTGATGATCGATCGCGCGCGGATTCGATCACGCTGCAAGCCCGCGGACAGAGCAACCGCCGTGACAATGATGGCCGGCAGCTGACCGTATTCGAGAAGTCGCGCCGGCCACCGGAACAGCCAGAGATTCGACGGGCCGAGAAGCAGCACTACGTAGATTCCGCCGAAGACGAAGAGCGAAACACTGTGACGCCCCAGGGCCTTGAGCGAACTCCATCGAATCCAGGGAGCGAGCGGGATCAGGAACCACACCAGGTAGACCAAGGGAATCGTCATGGCAGGTGAGGCAAACGCCGTGACGTACGGCTGGTTGGAAGGTCCTGAAACATTGATCAGGTCACCGAGATCGGGCCGTAGCGAGCCGTCGTTCGCGATGCCGGACTGCGTGCGCACGGACACGCCGGTGGTGAACAGAAGTGGTAGGTACACGATCAGCGACATCATGATGATCGCGGTGGCACTGATCAGAAGTGACCGGATACTGCCTGCCCGTTTGATCGCTATGCATTCCGCGATGACGGCGATGTAGACGACAGCGACGCCAACCGCTCCGTACGGGTTGCCGGTGGTCATGGCGAGATAGCCGAATGCGATCGGTACCAGCGGATTCACGCGTCCGAGTGCGCTGGCTCGCGTCGACCACCAGACATGGGGGATCCAGGCGAAGGCGATCAGTCCGGATGCCCAACTGGAGGCGTCGAAGTAGAGCGTGTAGCCGGCGAATGGCATGGCAAATCCGGCGATGAAGGCCATCGACCGGTTTGCGCCGTACTGGCGAGCGACCAGGTAGACACCGACGGCGAGTATCGCCATGAATTGCATCTTGACGAGGGTGATTCCGATACCGAGGTTCGGAATGAGTGCGATAGCAACTGAATCCAGAAGGATCACGGGATTGTATGTCCCGTAAAGAGCTTCGGCGGTGACGTTTCCACCGGCCCACAATTCGGGAATGAGCGTCGGCCATGATCCCGACAGAATTCGTTCGCCGATCGTGTGCCATCCAGGCGTGAAAGCTGCTGCACTGTCGTCCCAGTAGTAGAACCAGCGATTGGAGATCAGTGGGATTGCCGCGACGATCGAAACCAGAGCGGCGAGCAGAATCGGCGGCACTACGCGTTGAGCGAGTGGCAAGTCAGATTTCACGATGTGCTTTCGTCGTCGAGTCGATGGCTGTACTTCGGAGCCTGGGGCGTGCCCTGTTTCTCGGTGCCCCTGTTTCGCGGAGCCCATTTCCTTGGAGCGTAGTATTCCGACGAGTTCGAACTGCAGTCGGGGAAGAAGGAGATCGGGACGTGGCGACATCGCGGACGGAACCCGTTCGTGGGGAATCAGCTACGCCGGAGCTTTCGGTGGTCATCCCCGCATACAACTCAGGTGAGGTACTGGAGTCGACGGTGCGACAATTCGCCGAGTACTTCAGCGCCAACCCTGCCAAGAGCATCAGCCCTGCCAAAAGCACCAGCCCAGTCGAGATCATCGTCGTGGAGAACGGTTCCACCGATAACACTGCGGACGTGTGCGCCGCGTTGTCGGCAGCCTGGTCCTGGCCGGGCGTGACTTTCCGTCCCATGACCAGTGACAAAGGCATGGGTGCAGCACTGCGCGCGGGAATCATCGCGTCACGTGGAGAGCGTGTGTTGCTCACCGCGGACGATTTGCCATTCGGTTTCGGCGACATCGAAGGCGCGAACCGTGTGATGGCTGATTTGGGGTCTGTTCCTCCCGTGGTCATCGGTTCCAAGGCCCACGCGGAATCCGAGGTGCAGCGTGGTCTGCTGAGAGCGATCATGACCGGTGGATTTGCCACCCTTCGGCGAGCGATATTGGGTACCCGGACGGGTGATCCGCAGGGAACGTTCATCGTCGACGGCACCTTGGTGCGCCGGATCGCGCCGGCTTTGGCCGAGCGAGGTTTTCTGTTCACGACGGAATTGGACTACGCGCTGGAATTGGCGGGAGTGCGCCCAGTGGAGGTTCCCATTCGTCTCAGTGACGATCACCTCGCGCATGCAAGCCGGATTTCGCCCAAGGACGTCATTCAAATGGCAAACGGATTGTTGTCGCTTCGGCGGCGGAAGAAGGAACTGGCCGCTGTGGCCGGCCCGGGGTACCGCGGGTAGAACCAGCGTGGCCTGGTGCTTGCGGCAGGGCTGAGCGGGTTCGCGATACCCTGCGAGGTGTGGATACCGCGAAAGTGACCGATGGCCAGTCCGACTCCGGGCAGTCCGACTCCGGGGTCGAGTTGACCGAACATCGTGCGAGCTCGGATCGCCTGGTGGCGCAGCGCACGTTGTTCACCGGAACCTCACCGGTCGCGAGTGACGAGTTGTACGCGGTCACCAAGGTCGGCATGTCGACACGATCTCGGTTCGAACTGCGACTTCAGCCTGGCGCTGTTGCGCACACCAACACTTTCTTCGGTCGATTTCCGGCCAGCTACTGGCAGCGCTGGACGCCCGTCACCGAGGTCACCGTCACCGCACGCGTCGTAGCCGAGACGGCCTGCCGCATCCAAATTCAGGCGTCCGACATCGGTGGTCACCGTCGTATCGTGACCAATGTCGTTGTTACTGGAACTGAGCAGATTTCCATGACTGCGCCGCTCGACACTTTTGTCGACGGCGGCGCGCTGTGGTTGCAGTTCGAAGCGCAAGGGGGCGGCGCAGTTGTCGACGACGTCGAATGGTCCGTCGTTTCACCGAAGCTGATCCGGCCGGTAGCGGTAGCGATCTGCACGTTTAACCGTGCCGACGACTGCGCTCGCACGGTCGAGGCTCTTGCGTCCGACGAACGCGTGTTGGGGTTGCTCGACGCGTTGTACGTCGTCGATCAGGGCACCGATCCGGTGGAGAGCCGTGAACTGTTCCAGGAAGTGTCGAAGAAGTTCGGATCGCGTCTGCAGTACCTGCGGCAGGCGAATTTGGGCGGTGCCGGCGGTTTCACGCGAGGACTGTACGAGGCGTCAGAGGCCGGACCGCACTCCGACGTGATTCTGATGGACGACGACATCCTGTGTGAACCGGAATCGGTCCTTCGACTGAGTGCGTTTGCGAACATGACAACGGAACCCGCCTTGATCGGCGCTCAGATGCTTTTCCTGTTCAACCCCGACTACTTGTTGGCTTCGGGTGAACGCGTCGATCTGGGCACCCTTCAGCGTGGTGTGCCGACCGACGAGCACGGGGTCCGTAACCGGAGCGTGCTCGAGAAGCTGCCGGAACGCCGAGTTGACGCCGAATACAACGGCTGGTGGACGTGCCTGATCCCCGCTGAAGCCATCGAACGCATCGGGCTGCCCCTGCCGGTGTTCTTCCAGTGGGACGACGTCGAGTACAGCCTGCGCGCCGGACGGGCCGGAATCCCCACCATCACGTTGCCGTCGGCGGCGGTCTGGCATGCGGACTTCTACTGGAAGGACGTCGACGGTTTTGCCCACTACTTCAGTACTCGCAACGGTCTGATCACCGCGGCACTCGATCCAGGGTTTGCGCCGAAGACACTGGCCAAGCAAATGGCGCGAGACATTTCGCATTCGATAGTCGGTTTGCAGTACGGCCTTGCGCACACACAGATCCGGGCGATCGAGGGATTCCTGGAAGGCCCGGCGGGCTTGGCCGACGGTGGACAGAAGGCATTGGCGACGATCAACCAGGAGCGAAAGCGGTTCCCGGAGACGGTGACTCGTCCGGCGTCTGAGTTGCCGGGAAGGCTGCCGATCCGACGCGTTGCACCCAGTCCCAAGACCGGCCTGTGGACCGATCTCGTTCTTGCGAAACGTGCTGTGATGCAGGCTCGTAACCAGCTCGAGCGGGGTCCGGTGGCGATCTCCTACGAGGACGCACAGTGGTGGCACGTCGGACGCTTCGATCATGTCTTCGTGACCGACGCTTCGCAGGGCGGCGTGCGTGAACGCCGCTTCGACAGTGAGACGGCTGCCGAGATGAGTGGTCGCCTCGCCGGCGTGATCAAGCGATTCCTGGCCGAAGCGCCAAGTGTCGCTCAGGCATTCGCCCGGGAGTTCCCGCAGCTCACCAGCCGCGAGAACTGGGCTCGCCTGTACGAGAAGTGAATCTCACCTGACTATCTTGGCTATCACCTGTTCGTTGTCGAAGGTGTAACCGACGTACTCGAAGGAGATGCCGGTGCGTGTGACGTATTCCGTCCATGCCCGGTATTCGTGGTTCTGCCACCCGGGGTAGTTGAAGAATTCGTCGAACACGATGATCGATCCCGGGACTAGGCGGTCTCCGAGTAGATCGAGCACCGTCTTGGTCGACGAGTAGAGGTCGGCGTCGAGGTGCAGGAACGCCACGGTTTCACGTTCCTGGTCCAGGAACGTCGGTAACGTTTCCTCGAAAAGTCCTGGAACGAGTTGTGCTCCAGGTACTTCGGGGAGAGATTCCTGGGCGAACTCGCCGGCTGGAAATCCGGTTCGCCATGTTTCCGGTAGCCCGGAGAACACGTCGAAGCCGGCAACGATGCCATCACGTTCGTGATAGTCGTCGGCGATAATCTTCAAGGTCGTTCCGGATGCGACGCCGAATTCGAGTGCCATTCCTGGAATCTCGACCAAATTCAGTGCGTGCCGCAGTGTGTCGTGAGGATGGCCGAACGTCTGCGCCACCCGCATGTGTTCCAGGATGAACGACGCGCTCGACGCGGTTGCTTCCAGATCGACTGCGTACGCCAGATCGCGGCGTTGACGGAATTCCAGTTCGTCGATTCTGCGCCGAAGGCCCGCGATATCTTCGCGGGCCCCGGCCAGTTCGTCGTGCGAGCGTGTTAGTTCGTCGAGAATCTGCCGTGTGCGCTCGGCATTGTGACGGTCGGCATTCTCGATCACCTCGGATACCGCACGCTGAAGCTTGGTCCTGGCGCTGGAACGGAACTGCTCGAACATGGCAACCTCTCGTCGGGATCACTCCCATGCTGCCAGGATTCGGCCGTTACTGTCTTCGGCCCCGGTAATGATCCCTGATGTGGCGGGAGAGCACCTTGATCTCTCGCGTGCGTTCCGCCTGCAGACGGGCGTCGCTGCGTGCGGCGTTCCACGCGTTCTCCCGCTGCAGTTTCCGATAGCTTCTGAGTCTCCGCTCGTCGATATCGCCGCGTTCGAGTGCACCCAAGACCGCGCACCCAGGCTCGGAGTTGTGTGCGCAATCGGAGAACCGGCAGGCCGAGATGAATTCCTCGATCTCGGGGAACGTCTTGTCGATGCCCTCTCCGGCGTTCCACATGCCGACGCCCCGCAGGCCTGGGGTATCGATGAGCGTCCGGCCGCCGGAAAACGGAATCAGTTCTCTCGTGACGGTGGTGTGGCGTCCTTTGCCGTCGCCGGCCCGCACCCGGCCTGTCTCGAGCACGCGACTCGCGGGGATATCACCGAGGAGCGCATTGGCAAGGGTCGATTTCCCGGCGCCGGAAGGTCCGAGTATCGCCACGGTGCCGTCCAGAACTGCGTCGAGTACGTCCATCCCCTCGTTGGTTTCGGCGCTGACGGCGAGCACTGTTGCGCCGGGGGCGATGGCGGAGACTTCGGATAGAACAGTGGAAATATCAGGAGCTGCATCGGATTTGGTGAGCGCGACGACAGGTGTTGCGCCGCTTTCCCAGGTGAGTGCGAGTAGTCTCTCGATGCGCCCGAGGTCGACGTCGCCGTCCGACGCCGTGGTGATGACGACGGTGTCGACGTTTGCGGCCAGTATCTGACCTTCGGATTTTCCGGATGCCGAGGATCGAACGATGCTGCTCGATCGCGGAAATATCGAAGTGACCGTGGGTGTTTCAGTCTCGCCCGTGGTGTTGGCGAGCGCAGTGTTGGCGGGCGTGGTGTTGTCGAGCACAGTGTTGGTGAGCGCAGTGTTGGTGACTGCAACCCAGTCGCCGGTGCACAGTGCATTGCTGCCACTGAGTGCGCGGACGGTACCGGTCGCGACGGCAATGTCACACTGGCCGCGGTCCACGCGTGTGACGCGCCCAGGTGCCGCGTCAGGTGAATCAAAACGCAATGCGTCGAATGTATCCGAGAGTGTTGCGTTCCAACCGTATTCGGTCAGTAATGTGCTGTTTTCTGGCATGGTGAAGGTGTCCTCGAGTACGAAGAATCGTGAGTGTTGACGGTGCGATAAGTGCGGAACACGACAGTCATCAATACTCACTCCTCGAGAATCTCAGGACGCACCATGCGTCGGTGCAGAATCGTCCCAGGCGCAGGCCCGGCTGTGCAACCGAATTAAATCAGGGCACCCGAATTAACTCGGGCGCTCGAACTTCTCTTCCCGGCCGAGTTTGCGCAGTCGCATCCACTCTCGCAGACCGGCGGGATCGCGCCGCGTGATCAGGAAGTACCAGCCGAACCGAATCCATTCCTGCGGAAGCAGTTTGCGCATTCCGGGTTGCGCGAGGATGTACCCACGGTTGCGGTAGGTGAAGAAGCGCTTCGTGTCGTTGTCCGGGTATTGCGTGTGCATCCGCCCGCCCAGAATCGGCTTGAATTCCTCGGCGCCGTTGGGATGCACGTAGGCGGTCTTCAGGCACGTGCCGAATTTCAGGCCGGATCGTACGAGTCGCCGGTGCACTTCCACTTCATCACCGCGCACGAACAGTCGAAGATCCGGAACACCGACAGCGTCGATGGCGTCGGCGGTGAACAACGCGCCGTTGAAGAGGGATGCGATTCCCGGCAGAAGGTCCTCGTCGCCGAGTTCGGAAGTGTCGAGTTCGCTGCGCAACCGCCGCCACGAGGTGCCGCGGCGCAGTGGGAATGCCAGGCGGTCGGGATCGTCGATGTCGCAGACGACGGGGGAGACCTCGGCCAGGTCGTGTCGCAGCGCGCAGGCAAGCAGGGTTTCGAGGACTTCGGGTCCCTCGGGGCGACCGTCGTCGTCGGCGAGCCAAACCCGGTCTGCACCGAGTGACAATGCATACAGAATGCCCAGGGCAAATCCTCCGGCACCGCCGAGATTGTGCTTCGAACCGATGTAACTGGTGGGCAGGGAAGCGCCTTCGACCAGTTCACGCACCGCGTCTTCGTCGGCATTGTCGACGACAACGAGGTGATCGAGCGGCCGGGTCTGTGTGCTGAGCACTTTCAGCGATTCGGCGAGCAGTTCACGACGCTTGTGTGTGACGACGACCCCGATGATCTTCTCGGGTGTGCTCACGCGGGCGTCTCCCGTTCCATGTCTCTGATCACGTGGCGGACGTGTTCGGCGGCGTCGTCGCCCTCGTAAGCGCGGACGACGTCTTCGATGTCACCGTGCATGCGGATCTGACCGTGGTCGATCCACATCGCGCTGTTGCACAGTTGGGCGAGGAACTCGTTGGAGTGGCTTGCAAAAACCAGGATTCCGGAGCGTTCGACCAGTTTCTGCAGACGTACGCGGGCTTTTTTCATGAATTCCGCGTCGACGGCGCCGATGCCTTCGTCGAGGAGCAGGATTTCCGGGTCGATGCTGGTGACAACACCCATGGCGACGCGCACGCGCATGCCGGTGGAGTAGGTGCGCAGTGGCATCGAGAGGTACTCGCCGAGTTCGGTGAATTCGGCGATCTCATCCATTTTCGCGAGCATCTGCTTGCGGGTCTGACCGAGGAACAGGCCGCGGATGATGATGTTCTCGTAGCCGGAAATCTCGGGGTCCATCCCGACACCGAGATCGAAGACCGGCGCGACGCGGCCGCGGATGGTGGCTGTTCCGCGGGTCGGTTCGTAGATCCCGGAGAGGAGTCGCAGCAAGGTGGACTTGCCGGCGCCGTTATGGCCGACCAGTCCGATGCGGTCGCCCTCTTTGAGGGACATCGTGATGTCGCGGAGAGCTTCGACGACAACAACATCGGAGTCGTTACGGCCGATGGATCCGCCGGCCTTACCGAGGAAAGCCTTCTTGAGCGAGCGGGATTTGGCGTCGAAGATCGGGAAGTCGACGCACGCGTTCTGCGTGTGGATGCTGACTGGCTGACTCATGTGATTTTTCCTCTAGACCCAGTAGGGCACGCGTGCCCGATACTTGCGGAGTGCCAGGAGTGCAACTGCCCAGCCGACGACGGTGAGGGCGATGACGATGTACCAGTGGTATGCCTGCTGATCGGTTCCGATAAGTGGTGCTCGGATGATCTCGAGGTAGTGGTACAGCGGGTTGAGTTCGGCAAGCTTCACTCGCTCTGCGGCTTGCCCGCCCTGATCCTTGAGAGCCTGCGTCGTCCACATGATGGGGGTCAGCACGAACAGCAGCAGGGTGAGGCTGCCGAGGATGGGTGCGATGTCGCGGTACCGCGTGGAGAAGATGCCGAACACGATCGACACCCACAGGGTGTTCGCCACGATCAGCACGAATGCCGGTATCGCCGCGAGCGCCGTCCAGCTCATGTTCTGCCAGATGCTGAACGCGAACAGGAGGACTATGTAGATCGCGAAGTTGTGCGCAAAGAACAGCACCTGACGCCACACCAGGCGATACACGTGCACGCTCAGCGCCGACGGCAACTGCTTGATCAGGCCCTCGTTGGAAATGAAGACTTCGGAGCCCTCGAGGATGCTGGCGCTGATCAGGTTCCAGACGATCAACCCGACCGTGACGTACGGCAGGAACTCCTTGAGCGGGATGTTCAGCAGAGCGGAGTACAGGAGGCCCATCGCAGCTGCCTGGACACCGGTGGCGATGGTGATCCAGAAGGGGCCGATCACCGACCGGCGGTACCGCTGCTTGATGTCCTGCCAACCGAGGCTCAGCCACAACTCGCGCTGCCGTAGTCCATCGCGCAGGTCTTTGAAAGCGCGATGGAAGGTCTGGGAGTCGGACACGGGCACAGGTTGCTCCGACGTCTCGGATTCGGTTGCGGATGCTGACACGGAGGTCGAGCCTACCGGCCCCGGTGCAGCGCGAACTTTTACTCGGGTGTTGTGGTGGTCGGAGTTACAGATATTGGCCGGTGCCGGGGGACTGTTGGTCGGGGTGCCCGGGGTTCCCGGGGTGCCCTGGTGTGTGTGGGACGCCGATGCTCATGCCGGGAGGCAGTGCGCCTTGACGCATTTGTTCGAGCTGGGCCCGGGCCGCCATCTGCTGGGCGAACAGTGCTGTTTGAATGCCGTGGAAGAGGCCTTCCAGCCATCCGACCAGCTGTGCCTGGGCGATCCGCAGTTCTGCGTCGGTCGGAACGGAGTCGTCGGTGAAGGGCAGCGTCAGCCGTTCGAGTTCTTCACGGAGCTCCGGTGCGAGGCCCTGTTCGAGTTCACGAATCGAGGATCGGTGGATTTCCTTGAGTCGTACTCGGCTGGCGTCGTCGAGCGGTGCGGCACGCACTTCTTCGAGGAGCTGTTTGATCATGGTGCCGATTCGCATGACTTTGGCCGGCTGCTCGACCATGTCGGCGATCGATTCGCCTTCCGGCTCCCTGGCGTCATGTCGATCGGTGTTCGTCTCCGCGCCGTTTGTCTCCGTGCCGTCGGGGCCGATGACCAGTATCCGTTCTTCCTCTGGCTTGTTCATAGCTCCATCTTGTCGTGTCAGGGCGACAAACTGCACTTAACCCCGAAAAGGTAACCAAAAAGTAACTGTACTGACGGGTATTTCGGTGTCTGCCTTCGACTACAGAGCCGCATGCCCCTAGAGTGTCGAGCATGGCTTACGACGTTGCCCGCGTTCGGGGATTGATTCCCTCACTCGGTGACGGCTGGATCCACCTCGACCCGCAGGCGGGTATGCAGATTCCCGACGCAGTCTCTCGGACAGTGTCCACCGCATTCCGGGCAGCAGCGTCGTCGTCGTCCGGTCGGCACGTCTCGAACCGTCGCAGCGCGGCAATCCTGGACAGTGCTCGTTCTGCCGTTGCAGATCTCGTCGGCGGTGATCCGGCGGGTGTTGTCCTGGGTTCGGACCGGGCAGTCCTGTTGGCCTGGCTAGCTGAGTCTCTGAGCTCGCGCCTGGGCCTCGGTACCGGGCTGGTGCTCTCCCGGCTCGACGAAGAAGCAAATGTCGCGCCCTGGCTGCGCGTCGCCGGTCGGTACGGCGCACAGGTGCGTTGGGCGGAAGTGGAAATCGAGACGTGCGAACTGCCTAGTTGGCAGTTCAACGAGCTTATTACCTCAACGACCCGACTTGTAGCTTTGACGGCGGCGTCGCCAATCGTGGGCTCGGCGCCCAATGTGCGTGCAGCGGCGGATCGGCTGCATGAATTCGGTGGCCTCATGGTCGTCGACGCCGTTGGTGCTGCTCCCTACGCGCATTTGGATATGGCCGAACTCGGCGCGGACATCATCGCGGTCAGTGCCCCGTCCTGGGGTGGTCCGCAGGTGGGTGCGCTGGTGTTCCGCGATCCCGGCCTGCTCGACCGTATCCCCGCCGTCTCGCTCAATCCGTATGCGCGCGGTGCCGAACGTCTCGAAGTGGGTGGGCATCAGTTCGCGCTGCTGTCCGGACTCACCGCGTCGATCGATTTCCTCGCCGGCCTCGATGAATCAGCCACTGGCAGTCGCCGCGAGCGTCTCGAAACGTCGATCAGTTCATTGCAGAACTACCAGGACGGCCTTTTCGAGCACCTGCTGCGTTCCCTGTCCGCGCTGTCCAATGTGATGGTCATCGGGCATGCGCCGACGCGGGTTCCGACGATCAGTTTCACCCTCGACGGTACGGCTGCAGACAAGGTGGCAGCTCATCTCGCAGACAAGCGGATTGCGGTCATGAGTGGCACTCACGGCAATTCGCGCCTCCTCGACGCATTGGGTGTCAACGACGAGGGTGGCGCGGTCACGATCGGTTTGGCGCCGTATACGACGCGATACGAGATCAACCAACTTGTTGCCGAACTCGGCACGCTGGGCTGATCTCGTACCTGTTACGTCACTTCACGGTGAGGATGACCTTGCCTACCGTTTCGGGTGAGTCCAGCAATTGATGAGCTAATGGCGCTTCGGCGATCGGAAGCTCAATGGAAACGACCGGTTGGATGGAACCGTCGGCGATCAGCGGCCACAGTTTGGCTCGAACGTCGGCCACGATTTCGGCTTTTCCGCCTGGCCCCGTTATCGGACGTCCACGTAGGCCCGTCGCGGTGATGCTTCCGCGTTTCCCCAGCAACTTGCCGATGTCGACTTCGCCCTTGCGTCCGCCCTGCATTCCGATGACGACGATGTGCCCGTCCATCGCGAGGGCGTCCAGGTTCCGGCCCAGGTACGACGCTCCCATGTTGTCGAGAATGATGTCCGCGCCGTGGCCGTCGGTGGCTTCGGCGAGAGCGGCGACAAAGTCCTGTTCGCGGTAGTTGATCGTGATGTCCGCTCCCAGTTCACGGCAGCGGGCCAGTTTTTCCTCCGAGCCGGCGGTCACGGCAACTCGTGCGCCGAGAGCTTTGCCGACCTGGATGGCGTGGGTTCCGATTCCGCCGCCACCTCCGTGGATCAGCAGAGTGTGTCCGCGGCGCAGTCCGGCGCGCATGACCACGTTGGACCAGACCGTGCAGGCGACTTCCGGCAGGGACGCGGCGACTCGCAGATCCACTCCCTCGGGTACCGGAAGGAGTTGTGTCGCAGGTACTGCCACCTTCTCGGCGTATCCGCCACCGGCAAGCAGCGCGCACACTTCGTCGCCGACGGCCCATCCGGTGACACCTTCTCCGAGCTGGCTGACGACGCCGGAGCATTCGAGTCCGAGGACGTCACTTGTGCCCGGTGGCGGTGGGTAGAAACCTTGGCGTTGCAGGAGGTCTGCTCGGTTGACGGCGGTCGCGGCGACGTCGACCAGAACATGCCCGCGAGGCACTTCCGGATCGGGCTGCTGCGCCCAGGTCATGACCTCGGGGCCGCCGGGCTGGTCGATAGTGGTGGCGTACATGGATACGACGCTAGCGAATCGCCCCGCAGTAGGTGGGTTTGGCGCTACCGTCGCTGTCGTGACTTACTTCGGGAACATGCAAAACGAGATCTACCTGAGCGGCCTCGGCGGCACCGTCCCGTCGCTGCCCATGACAGCGGCGGGGCTGGAAGCTGCCGCGCGTGAGCAACTCTCACCCGAAGCGTTCGGGTATATCGCGGGCAGCGCTTCGACCGAACGCACCGCAGCGTCGAACCTCCGGGCGTTCGAGAGGCACGCGATAGTGCCACGCATGTTTCGAGGTACCGCTGCGCCCGATGCCCGTGATCTGAGCGTTGAGGTGCTTGGTACACGTTTGGCTGCGCCGATTTTGACGGCGCCCGTCGGTGTACTCGGTTTGGTCCACGCCGACGCGGAGGTTGCGGTCGGTTCGGTCACTTCGGAATTGGGGATCGGCTCGGTTTTGTCGACTGCGGCCTCGTCGACCATCGAAGATGTCGGCGCGGTGTCGGGAGACAACTGGTGGTATCAGTTGTACTGGCCGGCGGACGACGAACTTGCCGAATCGCTTGTCCGACGTGCTGACATCGCGGGAGCGAAGGCCATCGTGGTGACGGCCGATACGCCCGGCATGGGTTGGCGTCCAAGGGATCTGGAACTGGGGCACTTGCCGTTCCTGCGGGCGAAAGGCATCGCGAACTATCTGTCCGATCCGGTCTTCCGGGCGAAGTTGGCGACACCGCCCGAGGAAAGTGCGGAGGCGCTGCAGATTGCGGTTCTGACGTGGGTGTCGCTGTTCGGCAATCACGCCGTTCGGATGGCGGATATTGCGAAACTTCGCCAGTGGACGTCACTTCCGATCGCGGTCAAGGGGATTGTGCATCCCGACGACGCTCGCGCCGCGGTTGCGGCCGGTGCTGACGGAATTATCGTAAGCAACCACGGTGGTCGTCAGGTGGACGGTGCGATATCGGCGTTGGACGCGTTGGGGCCCATAGCGTCGGCCGTCGGACATGAAGCTGACATCATGATGGATTCGGGTATTCGGTGTGGTGCGGACGTGATCATCGCGCTGGCGCTCGGAGCGAAGGCGGTTTTGTACGGGCGACCGTGGGTATACGGGTTGGGATTGGCGGGAGCGGACGGCGTCCGCCATGCTTTGCGGAGTTTGCTCGCCGATTTCGATCTCACGATGGGACTGGCTGGGGTGTCGTCGGTGGGGGCAATCGACAGGTCCCTACTTGTGGCCACTTCCGGACATTAGCGGCATTGGCCGCTTCAGGACTTCAGGCCGATGAAGAAGGCTGAATATGGCCTACGCGGGTCTAAACTGGGGAGCCGTGACAGCTGACACGACAACCGACGAGGCACCGGCAGTCCCGGAGCCATCCAGCGTACTGGCGGAATTGCCCACTGCGCAGCAGGAAATGGACACTGTGCGGCAGGAAATGGACACTGCGCAGCAAGAATTGGACACTGCGCAGCAGGGGACTCCCTGGCTGACGCCCGCCGAGATGCGCGCCTGGCGCGGCTACATGGACGGCAATCAGCGGCTCATGGAGGTCTTGAACCGGGAGCTGCAGGATTCGCATGATCTTTCGTTGGCGGATTACCGCATCCTCGTGATGTTGTCGGAAGCCCCGGACGGTTCAACTCGGATGAGTGACTTGGCAGACGGCGTGCTGTCTTCTCGTAGCCGCCTCACGCACCAGATCCGTCGCATGGAGTCTCAGGGCATAGTCGTGCGTACTACCTGCGCAGAGGACGGGCGGGGCGTGCTTGCGCAGATCACCGACGAAGGCCGACGACGCCTCGCTGCTGCCGCACCCACTCACGTTGCAGGCGTGCGTAAAAATCTGGTGGATTTGTTGACCCCCAACGAACTGGAAGTGCTGGCAGACGTCTTCTCGAAGGTCGACGCGGCCATCGGCGATCGCTGAGTAACGGGGAGCCGTTTTCACAGTTTGCGAGTGCACCGGATAGTATCGCCCACGGAAGCGTGGCAGAGCGGCCGAATGCACTCGCCTTGAAAGCGAGCGTGGCGTTAAACCCACCGGGGGTTCAAATCCCTCCGCTTCCGCCAATAGTCCCTCACTTGCTTACGCAGGTGGGGGACCTTTTTGTGACCCGAGACGCTCACCCGCTGGACGCTAGGGCAGTACCAAGGAGCCGATCGGAGCACTACTGTTCCCTGCATCCCCGGCATCGGGATCGCCCCACCGCCACTCTCGAACAGGAAGCGCCCCACATGACAGGCACAAGCGCCCCTCGCATCCACCTCGGTCCCGTCGAGGATCCTCACCTTGCCGACGGTATTCGCCGAGCCGGTGGAGTTCTTGTTCCACTCGACGAGGCCGAGGGCGTCGTCTGGGCGCAGGGGCCGGACACGTTCCCGTCGTCGCTGCCCGACTCGGTTCGCTGGGTGCAGTTGCCATTCGCCGGGATCGAGCCCTGGTTCGATGCCGACGTGATCGACGACAAGCGGGTCTGGACGTCCGCTGCCGGCGCGTATGCGGGCAACGTGGCTGAGCACACGATGATGCTCCTCCTTGCTGGAGTACGTTCTCTCCCCGAACAATTGGCGGCACAGTCGTGGCGTAAAGAAGAATTCGATCCGCGAGTGGGCACCCTGCAGGGCTCGACGGTGGCGATCATCGGCTGCGGGGGAATCGGTCGCGCGTTGATCCCGTACCTCGCCGCATCCAAGGTCGAGGTCATCGCGATCACCCGGTCGGGAACCCCTGTCGAGGGCGCTGCCGAAACTCTCTCGGCCGATCGCACCGGTGAAATCTGGTCCAAGGCAGACCACTTCGTGATTGCTGCACCGTCGACGTCGGCGACCCGGCACCTGATCGGTAAGGCGGAACTGGACCAGATGTCGGCGTCGAGCTGGATCGTGAACATCGCCCGCGGCAATCTTGTCGACACGGACGCGCTGGTCGACGCCCTCGAGGCCGGTTCGATCGGCGGTGCGGCACTGGACGTCACCGATCCCGAGCCGTTGCCGGACGGACACCGTTTGTGGAAGCTGCCCAACGCGATCATCACACCGCATGTCGCCAACCCGGCTACGACGCTCACGCGTGTCCTGGCAGATCACGTGGCCGCCAACGTTGCTCGATTTGCTGCGGGTGAGGACCTCGCTGCCGTGATCGATCCGTCGGCTGGATACTGACCTAAATCAGACCGACAGAACGCGCAGATCTTCGAGACCGTCGACAACCGGGATCCGCCAGGCCGCAAGTTCTTCCGGTCCCTGCTCGTCCCACAGCTCGAACAGTTCCGAATCGGTCGACGCGATGGTGCGCTCCACCATCTCGATCAGCCACGTGAGTCGCTCGGTGGTCAAGGCGTCGGCAAAGGCGCCGAGATCGAGTTCTTCGACGGCAGGATCCCGCTTGCGATCGGCGCGCACGATGAGCACCAATTCGAGTAAGGCAACGGCGATCTGGCCGCCGTCGACCTCGAGGTAGTCGTCCTCGAACGCCCATTCCACGGACTCGAAGGTGAAATCACCGTGCCCGATGGATGCAATCAAATCCCCCGCACCGTCATTCTCGAACGGTCCCGATCCCCACGCACCCACTGTTTTGCTCTTCTCTGATGTGTCGACTCAGCGCGCTTCCAGCGCGATCTTCGCTCCGAATCCTAGAAGAACCGTGCCGGTCACGCGTTCAAGTGCCTGCCGCACTTTCGGCTTCTCGAAGGTGCTACGGGCGCGGGAGAGAAGCACGACGTAGGCGCTGAGCCATGCGATGGAGATAGCTGCGTGGATGAGCACCAGGAGTGCGAGTGACGGACCCGTCGGCCATCCCGCTGGAACCAGTTGCGGCAGCAGGCTGGTGTAGAAGACCGCGATTTTGGGGTTGAGAAGGTTGGTGGTGAAACCGGTTTTCCAGGTTCCGGCCTTCTGCGAACGCGGTGCGTCGATGCTGCGCAGTTGGGATGAACGGCTGCCCCACAGCGCTCGTGCCCCCAGATAGATCAGATAGGCAGCGCCGGCGAGTTTCACAGCGGTGTATGCCTCCGCGGAAGCGGCCAGCAACGCCGACAAGCCGAGCACGGTGAGTAAGCCCCATACGAGTAGTCCGCTGATGATGCCTACCGCTACCCGAAATCCGGACGAGCGACCGCCGGTGAGCGCTGCCTGCGTCACGACGGCCATGTCCGGTCCGGGCACCAGTGTGAGGAGTGCCAGAACGGCGGCAGCGGCCAACAGGGCGGAGATCATGCACTCAGTATGGGGAGTTGCTTCCTTGTGAACAAATCATGTTGCGCCGGGTCGGAACTGCATGGACACGCCCGAAACGGCAACGGTTCGGCGAATCTGATGACAAAGTTATCCACACTGTGTAGAACCCTGTTAGTCGAGGTAGGTGGAATAACCTTGATGTAATTCACGTAGTTGTGCACAGGTTATGCACAGTCACAGGCTGGATGTGAATGAAGTTATCCACACCTGTGTGTGCATCGGTGGAGAACTTGCCAAGAGTGACGCATACCCGGCTTCTGATCGACTCAATCCTCCGGTCGAATCGACAGCCCCGACCGAACAGTCTGACAGGGCGTTATGTGAGAAGGTGGCCACTTATGCGGACGTCAGCGGTACTCGGAGTGATTCTCTCGTTGTGTGCATTCGGCGTAGTCGGACTCGCTCACGCCGAGACGCCTGTCACTCACACCGAGGCAGCTGTCACTCACGCCGGGGCAGCTGTCACTCACGCCGGGGCGGGGATCGCTCACATCGCCCGGATCGAGCAGTTGACGCCCACTCGCAGTGCAGTGTTTGTCGACTCCCCGTCGATGCGCCGCGAAGTTCAGGTGCAGGTTCTGCACCCCGCGAGCGTTCTGGGTACTCGGCCGACGTTCTATCTCCTCGATGGGGTCAGTGCCGGTTCCGAGTCGGGATACACCGAGAGCACGTGGACGCAGAACACGGACATCGAGGCGTTCTTTGCCGACAAGGACGTCAATGTGGTTCTGCCGGTGGGAGGTACCGGTAGTTTCTATACCGACTGGCGCAGCGACGACCCGAACCTCGGTGTGAACAAATGGGAGTCGTTTCTGACCCGAGAGTTGCCACCCCTCATCGACGAGTCATTCGACGGAAACGGCACCAATCTTGTCGGCGGCGTATCCATGGGCGCGCTGGCTGCAGGCAACCTGATCACTCGGAATCCGGACTTGTACACGGGATTGGCTTCGTACAGTGGATGTCTCGATACCACGGCGCCATACTCACAGGACTTCGTGCGTGCCACGGTAGCCAGCAAGAACGGCGATGCCACGAATATGTGGGGACCGGCCGGGGATCCGGATTGGCTAGATCACAATCCGTCGGGCAACGCAGAGGCGTTGCGTGGCAAAACGATCTACAGCTCTGCGAGCACCGGGTTGCCAGGAGCGCACAACACAGTCCTCAGCCTGGACGGCGTGACGGCGATAATCCGGGGTGGTCCGCTCGAAGCGCTTGTCCATTCGTGCACCCAGGTCTTCGAGAGCAGGCTCGAAGACCTGGGTATTACGGGAGTGTTTGCCTACCGGGACAGCGGAACTCATTCGTGGTCGTACTACCAGGATGCACTGCACGATTCCTGGCCGATACTGGAATCCGCACTCCGCCGCTGAGGACCATGCTGAGGATCTACTCTGCGAGAGCCAATTCCAGCAGCTTCATCGCGTCGTCGCGAGTGTGTGCGGCAGCGATGAATCCGGCCTTGTGGCAGAACACAGACGAGTCGACGCCGGTCTCTGCTGCCAGATCCGAACCGTTGAGGCCGCGCCACTGCTCCGGCAACAGCTTTCGTGAACCGAACTTCGAATCAGCGGGCTTGACGGTCTGAATCGACCAGCCGCCGTTGGTGTTCGGGAAGATCGTGAACAACAGCTCCGGCTGAGCCGACGCCGCCCGGCCGTGCGGAATGAAGCGTTCCAGCACGACAAATCGCGGATCCGACGCTTTGGCGTACGTCTCGGCGAACTCCTTCTCGGCGGCCGCGTCACCGGCGTACTTGGCGCGCAAGCGAATCAGGATCTGCGTTGCGAGCGCAACCGCGAGTTCGAATTGCGTGTCGAACTCCTCGTCTGTGGACGAGATGGGATTGAACAGATCCAGAACCGCGGACAGGTCGAACGGCTTGGTGCCGAACTCGTTGAGGGTGTAGATCTCCTGGCCGTTGTCGACGGCGTCGATGCCCTCGACCAGGCGGCCGTCGATACGACGGCACACGGACTCGTCGCCGTTGCAGAACTTCAGGCCGTATTCCTGCCACAGCAACCCGAAGGCCGAGTACAGGATGCCGTTGCTGCGTTCGCCTGCGCCGCGCTGGTGGTGGTCGAAGCGTCCGGCCGCCGGCTCGTAGCGTCCGCCGACGTCGAGCACGATGTCTGCGCTGTTCAGGACGTCCTCGTCACGGGTGCGGACGACAGTGGCGTCGGGGTACAGCTGCTTCAGGAGCGATACGCCGAAGACGTCGTCTGCGTGGAACTTGCCGTTATGGGTCGCGATGATCACCAGTCGAGACTAGGCAATCGGCTCGCTGATGCCTATTCAGCCGACCGTGCGGATGCGATCGGTGGCCGGTGGCGCTACTGGTGAGCCGGAGGTGAACAGGGCAACCAGAGCGTCGAGGTCGTTGCCCGCTCCGGTTGTTTCGACGGCGCTGCGCAGGGCGGTGAACCCGTCGCCGCCCTCGGCGAGGAACTTGTTGACCGCAACACGATAAACCGTGTTCGGGTTGATGTTTTCGCCGTTCAGGCGCATTTCCGACACGCGTGAGCCGGCGGGGGCCTTACGGTCGAGCGTGTACGTGAAACCGGTGGACGGGGCGAGGATTCGTTCGAACGGCAAGTATTCCGGCGAAAACTGGAACTGCTGTTCCAGTGCGTCTTTCAATGCCGCACCTGTGATGGACAGCACCTCGATGCTGTTGCCGAACGGTTGTACCGCATGGGCCTGGCGGTACGTCACGGTTCCGGTGTCGAGGTCTTCGCGGATTCCGCCCGGATTGGTCAGAGCGATTTGTGCTCCCCGCTCGGTGCCTGCCGCCAATTGAGCGTCGGCGATCAGGTTGCCAAGGGCGGATTCTCCGCTGGTCGCCTGGTCGCGAGTCAGGTCGGCGGTGATTGTGCCGACGGGACGTTGCGCCACTTCCGCAGCCGCATTCCACGCTTGATCGGCAAGTGCTGCTGTGTCGGGGTCGGGTGAAATATCGTGTGTCACTATCTGATTGAACGACGATGTCTGATCTCGCAGGACGTCTCGAGTGGTGCGGTCGATCACGACGTCCGCGACGGAAACGATGCGACCGTGCGACGCGCCTTGCATCACTACGCGGGAATTTCCGGCGGGGTCGGGGTATTCGCAGTTGTACTGCTGATGACTGTCCGCGGTAAAGATGACGTCCACTTTCGGCGATGCTCGCAACGCGATGTCGCGAGCGGGGCCGGACGTGACGTTGCAGTCGTTGGGCCCACCCGCAATGTCCGGTTCGTCGCCGCGGTGCAACAGCACGGTGATGGCTTTGACTCCGAAGAAGTCGAGAACGTCCGCGGTGCGATCGATTGCTTCGACCTCGTCGCCGAATTTCAGGGTCGAGACGCCGTCCGGTGCCACGATCTGCGCTGTATTACTAGCCGCAATCGCGATCACGCCGAGGGGAACGCCGTCCACGATGTCGACCGTGAAGGGCAGCGTCGCCGGTGTGCCGTCGGTGTACGTCATGTTGGCCGCCATCAGCGGGAAATTCGCTCCACCGAACTCTGGACTGAAGGTGCACGCGTTCTGCGCGGAGCACCCACCCGATTCCATCCGACGAAATTCCGCGAGGCCGTCGTCGAGTTCGTGATTACCGATCGCCGACGCATTGATCTGCATGCGGTTGAGGAGTTCGACTGTCGGTTCGTCGTCGAACATCGACGATTCCAGTGCAGACGATCCCCAGTTGTCACCCACGGAGTAGAGCAGCGAATTCGACGCTTGGCCCCGCAGTTGGGACACGTACGCGGCGAGGTAGGCGGCGCCGCCCGCGGGGGTGTACGAACCGTCGGCCTGCATGATCTGGCTGCGTTCGCCTTCTGGTGGCAGCAGGCTGCCGTGGAGATCGTTGAACGCAAGAAGTCGGACCGAGACGGTATCGGGGCTTTGGGCATTAGCCACACCAGTTACACCCAGGGAGGTTGCGAGGAGAGAAGTCGCGAGCACAGCACAAGCGCGTGTGATGCCTCGCGTCATACTTCGTGCTCCTTCCTCGGGACCGGATTTGAACCTTCCTGAGTGTGCCTGGCCGCGAGAACGAATTCTAGGGCTGGGCGTAACAGTTATGTATCAAGTGTCACGCGCTGACGCCGATTCCCGCCAAGCGCCTGGCTTCGTCGGTCAAGGCAAATGCGAGGAAGGCATCGTTCTCGTCCGGATCGCCGATGGTCATGCGGACGCCCTCGGTGCCGTACTGGCGGATCAGAATGCCCGCTTCGGTACTTGCGTCGGCGTAGCCGGGGGAGAGTTCACGCAGTGGCAGGTAGACAAAATTCGCCGACGATTCGGGGACGGTGTAGCCGGCCTCGATCAGTGCGGTGCGGACGCGGGTCCGTTCCGCAATGACGGCGTCGGTGCGGGCGAGGAGTTCGTCGGCTGCAGCCAGGGACGCGATAGCCGCGGTCTGCGCGAGCGCGCTCACCGAGAACGGTGTGTGGACCTTGCCGAGCGCAACGATGATCTCCGGATGGGCCACCGCGTAACCCACCCGGATGCCGGCCAAGCCGTACGCCTTCGAGAATGTGCGCAGCACAACCACATTCGGGCGATCGCGGAACAGTTCGATGCCGTTCGCATCGGACCGGGAGTACTCGTAGTACGCCTCGTCGAGAGCGACGACGACGCTCGACGGAACGGCGTCCAAGAAGTTCTCGAGTTCCGCTTTCGACAGTGCATTGCCGGTCGGGTTGTTGGGGTTGCAGATGAAGATCAAGCGGGTGCGGTCGGTGATCGCGGCAAGCATCGCGTCGAGGTCGTGCCCGAAATCCTCGGCCAGCGGAACCTTCACGGACACTGCGTGGCCGACCTGAGTCACCACCGGGTATGCCTCGAAGGAGCGCCACGCGTAGATGACCTCGTCACCCGGATCGCACGTAACCTGCACCAATTCTTGGCACAGCGTCACAGAGCCGCAACCAGCAGCGACGTTGGCCGGTTCGACATTCAAGAATGACGCCAGTGTCTCGATCAATGCCACCGCGCCGTTGTCGGGGTAACGGTTCGCGTGACCGACGGCTTCGGCGACGGCATCACGGACGCTGGGCAGCGGGCCCAGTGTCGTTTCGTTGCTCGCGAGTTTGATCGCACCCGGAAAATTGCGTCCGGGAACGTAGGCGGGGATCGATGCGAGGTCGGGGCGAATGTGTGGGGTCACAGTCCGATTATGCGCGCTCTGATTCGGTGCGCTCGAGCCGTCCACGTGTCAGAGTAGGAACATGTCGGGAATGTTCCGAGATGCCGCGAGTCTGCGGGTGGCCGACGGCGTCGTCGCCACTGTGCCACTGACCGTGGTGGAACCCGACGGCCCGACCCGTGGCGCGATCGTCGTATTGCACGAGGCGAGACAGTTCAGCAAAGCGCTCCTGGAGTTGATGGCCGCTCTCGCCGTCGACGGCTGGCTGACCGTCGCCCCGCATCTTTTCCACCGCGAACCCGAGCACATTCAGGGCGATGTTTTCGGTGACAACCTCTTTGCCGACGTCGACGCGACCCTGGATTGGCTCACGGGCCGCGACGTCCCGGCCGACACCATCGGCGTCCTCGGTTTCGACGCGGCAGGCACCGCGGCCATGCTCGTCGCAACCAGTCGTCCCGTCGGTGCGGCTGTGAGTGTCGCCGCTCGTGGAATCGTCGAAGCGCTGTCCGTCGACGCGCAGGCATTGGTCGACGCCGCGGTGTCCCTCCAAGCCCCGTGGCTCGCCCTGTACGGAGAAGACGATCCCGACACTCCGCCCGAGCACGTCAGCAGGCTGAGGGAGGCGACGGCCAAAGCCGACGTGGCGACCCTGGTGGTGAGTTACGCAGGATTGCAGCATCGAGCCGACGAACCACCACAAATCCCCGAAGGCCGGGACGACGACGACCCGTGCGCCGCCGCGATCATCGACGCCCGCACCCGGATCTTCGACTGGTTCGACGGCAACCTGCGATAACGCCATGGACCAGGCCTCTGACCACTCGTTTTGCCTTTGGTGGTGAGAAGTGTGTAATCTTTCGTCCCGGCGGTCCGAAAGGATCGGAACCCCCAGGGAGGCGTGCCAGAGCGGCCGAATGGGACTCACTGCTAATGAGTTGTCCCTTTTACGAGGGACCGGAGGTTCAAATCCTCTCGCCTCCGCCACGCCGGTGATTTTGACCGGCGGGTAAGAAATGATAGAAAGTACGACGGCAAGACACGCAAGACCAGCAACACAACAGAACATGCGCCCGTAGCTCAACGGATAGAGCACTTGACTACGGATCAAGAGGTTAGGGGTTCGAATCCCTTCGGGCGCACAACAGAAAGCCCCTCACCAGCAGAGATGCCGGTGAGGGGCTTTCTTGTATTTCTGGCGACGGAGGCCGCCGCGTCCCGCTGTTACGTCCATCACTTCGCGATGTCGGTGACGCCGTCACCGTGGAGCACGTGACGCAAGTACCGCTCCGGCGTGGTGAGGACAGTGAGGTCCTGTTCCGGATCCCCGTCCAACACGAGAAGGTCCGCGTGAGCACCCGGCGCGAGGGTGCCGATCTCTCCTTCCATGCCGAGTAGGCGTGCAGCAGTGCTGGTGGCGCTGCGTATCACGTCGAGGATCGGCTGAACGCGCGCACGGATCGTGAACTCTTCGAGTTGACGCGTTTGCAGATGCCCGAGCAAGTCGCTGCCGTAGACCAGATTCACTCCTGCCCGGTGTGCCTGTTCGAGCGCGCCGACGGCCGCTGTGCGAACCTCGTCGAGCTTCTTCAGTGATCCTGCGGACAGCCCGGATGCAGCGCCGGCCTCGTACATCGCCTCGTACGTGATGATCGTCGGTACCAAGAAGGCGTCGTTCTCGACGAGCAGGCGGATCGACTCGTCGTCGATGAGGTTGCCGTGCTCGACGCATCGCACGCCAGCCCTCAGCGCCTGATTCACCGAGCGCGGGTGGTAGGCATGCACCGTGACGTATCGATTGTGGTTCTCGGCCTCGATGACAGCGGCACGTATCTCTTCGTGCGTGTACTGGACCGCCGAGATCTCGTCAGTCGGGGATGCAACCCCACCGGAGACGACAAGCTTCAGATGATGCGCGCCCTTGCGGAACTCGTCGCGGGCCGCATGGCGAACGGCATCGACGCCGTCCGCGATACGTCCGAAGTCGGGTTTCAGCTGACAGCAGGGCGCAGAGGTGTCATTGAGAGAGCGGAAGTCTCCGTGGCCACCTGTCTGCGATAGCGCTTTACCGCCGAAGATCAGTCGTGGCCCGGGGACCAAGCCTTCCTGCAAAGCGCGGGCCATTCCATGGTCGGCGCCACCGACATCACGCACGGTGGTGAATCCGCGTCGGAGCATGTCACCCGCCGAGCGCAGCGCTCTCACCGTCGCGTAGCCCGGCGTCCATCCAGCAATTTCGGCGGTATTTGTCGTCGTCACCAGGATGTGGACATGCGCGTCGACCAAGCCGGGCATAACTGTGCCCCCACCTGCATCAATGATTCGAATGTCACCGGGCGAAGCGGGGGGCCGCCCCACTCCGCTGTCGACGATCAGCCCGTCGGCTATATCGATCCAAGCATTCTTCTGCCGCTCGCCGGTCGAGGGTTCGAGCGTGTGGGCATTTATTACCCGAGTGTGCATGGTCTCTCCTTGAAAGCGATTGATCGTTGTCCGTTGGCTGCGGGAAGGCGCTCGTCGAGGCCTGGATTGCGCGCAACATTAGATGCATACTGATGATTCGTGCAACACTTTGTTTGTGCGAGGTGTTCGGTGCTCTGTCGTCACAGCTCGGCACGCGCGTTCCAAGTTTTCCCAAGGAGGCCTGAGAATTGCGGTGATAGCGTGACTGCGACCAGTGAGGTGTTTCAGGTCGTCATCGACGCTGATGCCATGTATTAGATCCAGTGAAAAGAGGCGCTCCGAGGTGACGGTGGGGACGATGCTCGCGCAACGGGCAGAGCGCGCGAACCTCGGAGCTCAGGCCGATCGGGTCCTACAGGTTCTTGCACAGATGCCACAGTTCGCCTCTTATGCATCTGGCCGCGAAGTCGCCGAGCGCGCTGGGGTGAATGTCTCCACTGTTGTGCGGACCGCCCAGCAGCTCCAGTTCGACGGGTGGAGCGATCTTCGTCAAGCGCTCCGAGCCGAATATCTCGACTCACTCGTGACAACGAATCCCGAGCGCCCCGAATCAACGGAGGCGGCGGCGCAAATGCTGAGGCAGGACGTGGCAAATCTCGCCGCCGTCTCGTCCGCGGCCAACGTCATTGCGATCAAGAGCGTTGCGGACGCGATGAAAGCGGCCCGTCGAATAGTGGTGATCACCAGTGGATCCGGTGGAGGACCCGCACAGGTACTCAGTTACCTGGCATCCATCTACGGCTACGACATTCGCCTCTCGGCAGGCTCCGCAACTTCGCAGGCGATACACGTGTCCCACCTGGACGAACGCGACTGCGTCATCGTCATCAATGTTTGGCGCCTCACCAGTACATTGCGTGGACTAACCCGTCTTGCACGCGAAAGGGGCGCGACTATCGCCGTTCTCACCGACCTGCACTCGTCACCCCTGAACGCATACGCCGATCATGTCGTGATCACCCCGATCGAGGGTATCTACGTGACTCCGTCGCTGACAGCCATGGTCGCTGTCGTTCAGGCCATTCTCGCCGAACTCGAAAGCTCCGATGCCCGTTTTTCGGCCGGCCGCATCGAGCAGGCTTGGGAGACGCTCAGTCTCATGGACGATCAGGCTTGATCCATAGTCCCGGCGCCGATGAGTTTCACCTCTCTGCCGAGTCTCAACTCCTGTATCACCATCTTCGAGAGTGCGGGAGCGCATAGTGAATCAGCTACTACGGGTCCAGAACTTCACCATCTCCAGTGACGGAGTCGCCGCGGGTGAGAACCAGAGTTTCGAGAGCCCGTTCGGGTTCGACCATCGCGATATGTTTGCGTGGGCCGGAGCCACGGCCAGCTGGCCGAATCGAACTGACCCCGGTGGAAGTCGAGGGCTCGACGATTACTTCTCTCGCGACTTCGCCCAGAATATCGGCGCCGAAATCATGGGCCGCAACAAATTCGGATTCCAGCGTGGACCCTGGAAAGACCTCGAGTGGCAGGGATGGTGGGGCGACGAGCCGCCATTCCACACGCCCGTGTTTGTCATGACCCACCACCCGAGGCCGTCGTTCACCCTTTCCGACACGACATTTCATTTTGTCGACGCGGACCCGGCGACCGCGCTCGAGCAGGCCCGCGAGGCCGCCCGGGGTAAGGACGTCCGGCTCGGCGGTGGGGTGACCACCATCAGGGAGTTTCTCGACGCGGATCTTGTCGACACCATGCACGTCGCTGTTTCTCCGATCGAGCTCGGTTCGGGGCTCCGTCTCTGGGATTCACCGGACGAGTTGCGTGACCGTTTCAATCTCGAGATCGTGCCGAGCCCGAGTGGGATGACCCACCACCTGTTCTGGCGAAAATAAGCTCAGAAGGTAACGCGCCGTTGACGTAATCGCAGGCACATCTGTCGTAAATGCCCGATAATGATACGTGCCCTCAATTGCCTCGTCGCTGTTCTGGATTGCGCTGATCGCCGCCCTCGCGCCTTTTGTCGCGGGCCTGTTCCCGCGGCGCCTGGTGCCGGAAGTTGTGCTGTTGTTGGTCGCCGGCGCGGTTGTCGGGCCTTTTGCGCTCAACTTGGCGGCAGAGAGTGAGGCCATCGGGATCCTTCGGGAACTGGGCCTCGGCATGCTGTTCTTGCTCGCCGGCTACGAGATCGACCGCAAGGAACTGAGCGGCGCTGGTGGCCGGCGAGCGCTGTACACGTGGCTGTTTTGCCTCGCCTTGGCGTTTGCGATCGTCGCGCTCTTGGGGGCGCAGGGTGTGATCTCCGCAGAAGCGGCGGTTGCGATTGCGATGACGTCGACGGCGTTGGGTACCTTGCTGCCGATTCTCAAGGACAACAAAATCCTCGACACCCGGCTTGGCCGGACGGTCCTCAATCACGGCGCTGTCGGCGAACTCGGCCCCGTTGTTGCGATGGCCGTATTGCTCGGTGCGCGTGGCGCTGTCCTGTCGCTGGTGGTCCTCGCGGCATTCGCGCTGATCGCGGTGATTCTTGCGGTGCTGCCGACCAAGCTGATCTCGCACGGATCGTGGACGCACACACTTGTCCGTTCCGGCGCAGACACCACAGCTCAGACCACGGTTCGCCTGACGATCCTGTTGCTGGTCGGTCTGGGTGCGCTCTCGGCCGTATTCTCGCTGGACGTTGTTCTCGGCGCCTTTGCGGCCGGTTTCATCCTGCGACGCCTGATGCCCGACGGCAACGAGCGGTTGGAGATCAAGCTCGACGGTATTGCTTTCGGATTCCTCATTCCGATCTTCTTCATCACTTCCGGAATGGCAATCGACGTGTCGGCGGTCGCGGAGAATCCCACCGTCCTGCTGGCGTTCCTTGTTCTCATCATCGTGGTTCGCGGTGTGCCGGTGTTTTTCACGACCAAGTTCGAGAAGGTCGAACCACCTTTCAGTACCAGGGAGAGCGCACAGGTCGCGCTGTACGGGGCTACCGGGTTGCCGATGATCGTGGCCGTCACCGGTGCCGCTGTCAGTGCCGGTCAGATGTCGTCGTCCAATGCGTCGATTCTGGTGGCGGCCGGCGCAATTACCGTTCTGCTGCTCCCGATGTGTGCAACGCTGCTGAACCGTCCGGAGAAGGTCGGTTCAGTCGTCTAGAGGCCCAACTGCTCGTCGAGCCAGTCGAACATGCGTTGGTCGGTGAGGCGCCGGGCCATCGGTTGGCAATGGAAACTCGCGCCTTCGGCGGCCGTGAACGGAACCAGAGTGGTGGGTCCGCCGGACAGCGAAGCGAGTCGTTGCGATTGCCCCGGCCAGAACTGTTCGTGTTCGGGATCGGTGATCAGCAGGGGAGTCGTGATCGAGCCCGCAACATGTTCGAGGCGGTATTTCCGTACCTCGGCCAGAGTGTTGTAATAGCCGTCGGTCAGGTACGGCCGGGCTCGGAATCGCCAGGTGCGGGCCGTTTCCTTCGATGCTCGCAACCCCATCGCCATGTCCCGGTCGAAGGCTTCCGACTTGCCTTCTTCCAGTAAGTTCTGCATGCCGCGCGGGATGTGAACGAGCCACGACGCGGATACGTCGACCACGCCGGGATCAGCGATTGCCGCGGCGATCCGATGCTCGAACGCCAGTGACTGCGGCACCCAATAGCCACCCTGACTGATGCCACACATTGCCAACTTCGACGCGTCGACGTCGGGTCGGTCGATCAGGAAGTCGACGACAGGGGTGATGACAGCTTCCCAGTCATGGCGGAATGGAACATTGCTCTCGAACAGCATGGACTGCTGACCCGGTCCGTCGAACATCAGCACGTTGTAGCCGCGTTCGAGCGCTCCGGCGCCGCCGTTGACCCACATCGAACTGATGGGGCCGTCGCTGCCGTTCACCATGATGAGCGTCGGGCGTCGTACATCTCCGGGGGGACGGAAGAAGTACCCCGGCATCGTGGTGTCCTCGTACGGAATGCGCACGCGCTCCACGGAGTGCGAGGTGGTGTCGACAAAACCGTCCCACGCGGTGCGGTGGTGCCGAAACGTGGGAACCAGCACCGAGTCGTCGGTCAGTCCGTCGACGGCATTGACGGCAACAGCGAAGTACGACGCTGCCCGAAGATACGCGCTGGATGCGCTGCGCAAATGTCCGGCGCGCGCGGATTCCTCGGCTTCCTCGAAGATCCGTGATCCGAGGTCGAACCACGCGACGTACCAACCTTCGTGGTCTTTGTCGCCGACTTCGGCGATGGCAGCAAGAACTTCTCCGGTATCGGAGGCGCCGTACGTTGCCTGGCCGAGGAGGACTCGCAGTTCGTAGTCGAAAGACTCGTTGCGGTAAAACCCCGTGGTGAACGCCTGATGCGGGTGGGAGAAGAACGTCGACGCGAGTGACATGGGCACACCCTTCGGTAGGTCCGTGTATGTCAGGATCGCCCGAAATCGCTGTTCAAAAACCTTTCCTGTCGCCGCAATACCGCACAACCCAGGGTGCACAGCCACAAAGACATTCCCAAAACCTGTGCACGTTGGGCGATTCCCAAGCCTAGATTACCGCCGCCGGCCAGTTCTATGCCGTTAGTTGTCAACATCCACACCGTCGCAACGGAAGTCGTGATCAGAAGACCTGATCCGACGGTGCGCAACAACGGATGCTCGGAATAGCGGAAGGCCCCGACGGTGAACGTGATCATCACGGTGAAGATCGCAAAGACAGCGACACTGCTGGTCAAAGCATGAACGTGATGCAGTTGCGGTAGTAGTCCGCCGGGCTCGCTCGCCGCGCAATCCGGGCCGGAGCAGTCCAACGGAAACGACGCGTCCGCAATCGTGGCAACACCGAACACGGCCAGCGCAATCCAGCCCGCCACATAGAATTTGCGTCGCTCCGTAACCAGCAGTCCGAGCGTCGCTGACACCAACATCAAAACGGCCGAGACAACGTCGGCGTTACCGAACACGTCGCGGTATTTCTGATTTGCAGCGTCGAGTTCACTGAGGAACGACGTCACGGGATCAAGGCCGGTGTCGAGGAAGAACGCCAGAATCCACGACGAGTACACGATTCCACCGAGAATCAGCGCACCCGCCAGAACTACCCGCGCTCCACCAAGTCCGCTCACCCCACGAAGCTTACGGAGCGAGAAGAGTGTTCCGGACGCGTTCGGCTGCCGTCAACGGATCTTCGTGCTCCCAGATGCGGATGACGGTCCAACCCTGTTCGGCGAGGCGTGCATCGGTGTCCCGGTCTCGCAGCACGTTGGCAGCCAACTTGTCCGCCCACCACTGCGCATTGTTCTTGGGGTATGTCGCGTGGAGCGGGCAACAGTGCCAGAAACAGCCGTCGACGAACACCGCCACCTTCCGACGCGGAAAAACCAAATCGGCCCGTCTGCGAACACCTTTGACGGGAGCCCGATCGACGAAGTACCGCAGTCCGCTCCGATGTAGTTCGCGCCGGATCGCGATCTCGGGTTTGGTGTCGCGTCGACGTTGCGCGCTCATCCGGGCGCTGGTGGTCGGATCCGTCGCGGGCACTGTCAGTCACCTTCGTAGGGCTCAGCTGTCGGAGTCGTCGCCGTCGTCCGGGTCTGACCAGGTGGGGGCAAACCTGTTGCGACGCTCCACTTCACCGTGCACGATGGCAACAAAATCGTCAAACGAGAATGTTTGGCTCTCAGTGGGTCGGCCGTTGCGGGGAGGCGGCTCGTCGACATCGAAAAAGCGTACGCCGCCATCGGTTTCGTACAGTCCGATGAACACTTTCTCGAAGAGGTCGTAGCGCGTATCCTCGGCGCCCAGATCAACCCACGCCTTACCCGGCACGCCGACAACCGCACGTTTGCCGCGGCCGGAACGCTTCGACAACGTGGTTACGTGGTGGGCGAACGAGGATTTGCCGGTGTCGCTGGTCTTGGTGGGGTCGCCGTCGTCGCACGTGGCGTACGGCTCGAACATCACGGCCACCAGAACGCTGTACGGCTGGCGCTGATGCAGAACCATTGCCTCGCCGCGTAATTCGTGATCATTGCGGACGATGTTCTTGGTCCAGCGGCCGAGCTTTCCGCTGCGGGGGCTGTAGTCCTGGAAGTTGTACGTCTTGATCGACACGCACAGGATCAAGCCGAGCGTGGGGTCGAGTGCCTTGACATCCAAGCGCTTTCGGCCCTTCGCGACATCCACCGTCGCTTCCTGCCCCTCACCCGTCGCAGTGGGGGTGATGTTGGGGTACAGCGGGCGCAAGGCGTCGGCAACGGTCTGAGCGAGTTGATTGGAAAGCCGCTGCGCGTAATTCTTCTTCTCGCCGCGATCGGCATCTGCCGCAGGTTTGTCGCCCGCGAGTCGCAATGCGTCCCACAGTGGTTCGTGCTGGAGTTCCGGAAACAGCGTTTCCGGAAACAGGGACTCCGGTTCGGGAAACAGTGAACCCTCGCTCATGCCACTGCCTCGCTCATGCCACTGCCTCGGGATATCCGCCCATCCGCTCGAGATGGCTTTCGACGTCCTCGATGAATCCGGGGATGAAGCGAAGATTGCCCATGCGTGCGCGTTTGAGGAAGCCTGCAGTTGCCCGAGCGGACAGCAACCGAGTGTCTTCGAGGAATCCGCTCAGATCCTCGTAGTCGTGTTGAACGGGCCATGTCGAGGTGTGGACGCGGAAGGCTTGGCGGTTACGGCCCCAGGCAGCGCTCGGCCAGGAGTCGCCAGGTTCGAGGGGAGTCTCGTACTCGGCGTCGTATTCGATGGGATCAACCAGACGGCTACCCACCCACGACGCCATTCGCACGCTCACGGCATTTCCGACGAGCTTCCAGCGATGGCTGTGGCGTAGGCCGGGAACGTCGACGGCCGGCAGTGTCCAGTCGGGATCAAAACCCTGTAGACGTTCGGCGTCGACCAGGCCTGGTGTGACGATCTCACCCGAAGGCAGGCGCACGGCGGGCTGGCTGGGGATTCCGACGGATGATCCGCCCTTGAGGGTTGGCACGGCGTTGACTGCCCAACCGAGCCCGCGGGTGCCCTCGGTCCAGTAGAAGCCGCACGGGAAATCGGCAGGGTCGCCGCCGAGTCGCTCACCGGCATCCTGGCCGAAGAGGATTTCGCGGGGATCTTCGGTGCGCGACGCCAGCATGATGACGCGCTGGCGGCGCTGCGGGAGGCCGAATGCCCGGGCGTCGACAACTCGGTACGCCCACGTGTAACCGAGGTCTTCGAGAGCGTCGGTGATGTGACGCATCGCGGCGCCCTTGCCTAGCTGCAGCATGAAGGGAACGTTTTCGATGACCAGCCACCGCGGACCCTTTTTGCGCTTGACCAGTCGGAATACTTCGTCGACGAGGCCCGAGCGGGCGCCGGTGATGCCTGCCGTCTTACCGGCTTGCGAGAGGTCCTGGCAGGGGAAACCGGCAGCCACCAAGTCGATATCGGCCGGGAGCGCGCGCAGTTTCGTGACATCGCCATGCAGTGGGACGTCCGAGAAACGGGAACGGAGAACTGCCTGGGCTCCCGGGTCGATTTCACACAGCAGTTCGGTGTTCCACCCGTGCTCCGACAGACCCAACTCGAGCCCGCCGATACCGGCAAACAACCCCACCATGCTTTGCGACGACGTCACAGCACCCTTCCTCACGAACCGACTCGTAAGCACGTTACTCGAGAAGTCCGACAGCTTTTGCCACAACTTTTCGCGCACCGGCATTCCGCACGTATCGGCGGCCGAATCGGGCTGTGAATCGCCTTACACACAGTCCCAGGTCACCGACACCGGACGAAAAGGTCCCTGATCGCGGTAATAATCACCAGCCAGCAGTGCTCTCGAGGGCATCGTCCATTACCGTGGTCGGGTGAGCATCCAACCTTCCGATAGCGCATCCTGGCCTGCGGTATTGACCTGGCAGGCGCACAACGCTCCTCGCATGGAGTCGGTACGTGTGCAGTTGAGCGGCAATCGCATCAAGGCGTCGGGCCGGATCATCGGTGGCGCGTGTAGCGAACATCCCGCATTCAGCGCCTCATATGACCTGGTCACAGACGAGGCGGGTATCACGCGCAGGTTGTCGGTGCGCACCGCCCTCGCTGCGGGTGAGCGTCAGATGTCGATCAGCCGCGACGAAGAAGGAACCTGGATGGTGGAGAACGGCGCCAACCACCAGCGCTCGTCCTTCTCCGGTGCGCTCGACGTCGACGTGATCCTCAGCCCGTTCTTCAACACCCTTCCCATCAGGCGCTTCGGCCTGCAGAACGACACCCAGGACGTCGAGGTTCCGGTGGTGTACGTCAACCTGCTGGATCTGCGAGTCGAAGCCGCAACCATCACGTACAGCAGCGGTACCGACGGCATCAGTGTGATGTCGCCCGTATCGAGCGCAACGGTGACGGTCGACCACGAAGGATTCATCCTCGATTACCCAGGACTGGCCGGCCGGATCTGACAGTCGGGATCTGACAGTCGGGATCCACCAGCGGGGATCTACTTGCGTCGCCGGATCACGCCACCACGGCGGCCGGCGTCACGCATCCGGTCGATCCAGTCGGATTCTCCGACGCTCACCTCGGTGATGTCCCAGCGTTCATGCGATTCGTAGGCTCCTCGCGCCGCGAATCCGGCATCGACGAGTTCGGCTGTCGAGCCCTGCTCGTGCAGTTCGCTTCGCGCACTCTGCAGTAGGGCAAGAGCCTCGTCCAGTGCAACGAGTAGGGCGTCGCGGTTGCCCTCGCACATCGCTCGCACCAGCCCGGGTGCGCTGCTGGCAACCCGGGTGCCGTCGCGGAACGATCCGGCGGCCAGCCCGAGAGCGAGTTCACCGCCGGCCGCGCCGGTAATCGCCAATGTTTCGGCGAGCAGGTGCGGCAGATGCGAAATCCGGGCCACAGCCCGATCATGTTCGAGCGATTCGGCCGGAACTACGACGGAACCGCAGTCCAGCGCGAGGTTCGCGACCTGCGTCCACACTTCTGCGTCGACGCCGTCGTCGGTGGCGACAACCCATACGGCGTCGACGAACAGATCTGCATCGCCAACGGCCCAGCCCGACGCGGAAGTTCCGGTCATGGGGTGGCCGCCGACAAAACGGGCACTCAGACCACGACGTTCGACGGCCGCCTTCACCTCACCCTTCACGCTCACGACGTCGGTGATCGGGTTGTTCGGGGCATGTGCGGCAATGGCGTCGAGGGTGGCGTCGACGGCGGGCATGGGCACGGCGATCACGATGATCGCGCCGGTCTCTCGAGCTTTCCGAAGAGTGAGCGCAAGATCGGTGTGCGCTTCGAAACCGTCGGCGCGCGCTGCGTCGGCCGACTCGCTGGAACGGTTGTAACCCCATACCTCGCGGCCGGCGCGGGCAGCGGCGCGCAACAGCGAACCGCCGATCAAACCGAGGCCGAGGACGCAGACGGGAGGGGCAGAATCTGTCGCAGACACCCGTTCAGGTTGGCATATCCGGACTCGGACTTCACTCACGGGCACTGGCCGGGCTACCGTTGCGCCATGGGTGCACAGCGCGCGAGTAACAAGAGCGCCTCCTCGAACCAGTCGGAGGAGTTCGAAGGCTTCGGCGTGGCGGTGGTACGTGACGAAGGCAAGTGGACGGTCAAGGCCATGACGTCCGCGGCTTTGACGTCGTTGGCAAGCGCCGAAACCGAGCTCCGCGAGCTTCGAAGCTCAGGTGCCGTTTTCGGCCTTCTCGACGTCGACGAAGAGTTCTTCATCATCTTGCGGCCCGCGCCGACGGGAACGCATCTGCTGATTTCCGACGCGACCGCCGCTATCGACTACGACATCGCCGCGGACGTCCTCGACGCGCTGAACGTTGAAATCCCCGACATCGATCCGGATGACCTCGACAATGTCGAGCCCTGGGAAGAGGGGGATCTGTCGGTCCTGGCTGATCTGGGGCTACCGGAACCGGTCCTCTCGGTGATTGCCGCCGACACCGATCTGTACCCCGACGAGCAGTTGGCGATGATCGCGCAGCGACTCGGATTCGAATCCGAATTCTCTGCCGTGCTCGACAAGCTCCCACGGTAGATGTCACTCGCTGACGATCAGCGCATGATCCGCGCGGCGATCAGTGCCGCGCGCAGTGCATCAGTCGCCGACGTTCCCGTTGGCGCAGTCGTCTTCGACGCGGACGGCGTCGAGGTCGCCCGCGCGGCCAATGCGCGGGAAACGTCGTCCGACCCCACCGCCCACGCCGAGATTCTGGCCTTGCGTGCTGCCGCGAAAATCTACGGCGACGGTTGGCGTCTGGAAGGTGCGACGCTCGCCGTCACCCTCGAGCCGTGCACGATGTGCGCCGGAGCATTGGTTCTCGCTCGTGTCTCGAGGGTCGTTTTCGGGGCTTGGGAGCCCAAGACGGGCGCCGTCGGGTCGTTGTGGGACGTCGTTCGGGACAGAAGATTGACTTACCGTCCGCAGGTGCGCGGCGGGGTGCTCGAAGACGAGTGCGCTGGGCTTTTGGAGGATTTCTTCCGCGATCAGCGGGCCTGATTCCGGTATTCCCGAGCGAGACCGATTCCACATCGGGGTGGCAGTAACCGGCAGACGCAGGCATGGTGGAGGGCAGATGCCGTCACGGTATCTCGAATTGCCGGAAGGTGATTTGTTCGCGTTCGCTCAAGGGAGTACTCGTGGGAATCGCAGACAAAGCTCAGAACAAGGCAGAAGATCTCGGGGGCAAGGCCAAGGAAGCTACGGGCAGTGTCACCGGCAACAAAGACCTCGAAAACGAAGGCAAAGGCGACCAGGTGAAATCGGCGGTCAAAGACGCTGGTGAGAAGGTCAAGGATGCTGCTTCCAGCGTCAAGGACAAGCTGACCTAGAGATCCGCCACCAGGCGATTTCGGTCTCGGGCACACCATCCGGTAAAGTCACCAACGGTGGCGTGTCCGAGCGGCCTAAGGAGCACGCCTCGAAAGCGTGTGACGGGTAACCCCCGTCCGAGGGTTCAAATCCCTCCGCCACCGCCAAAGCTCCCCACCTGTTCACGCAGGTGGGGAGCTTTTTTGTGCAACTTCTCCCCTCTCGTGGTGCGAACGGCATGTTCATCGCCTTGGATGCGCTGAACATGCCGTTCGCTCATTTCAGAACCGGCCAAAACTCCTGCTCTGCGGCGCATTCACAGAGTTCTCACAGCACGTAGCCCCTGACATCCGTTGAAGCTGCAACTATCGTCGAACACATGAAAAAGATGTGGTGGATCGGCGGAGCAGTAGTCGTGGTCGTGCTTGCTCTACTCGTGGGGCCGTGGGCGTACGGGAAGTTCATCGCAGAAGATGACGCTCCCGCGGCCGTGGTGTCTACGGAAGGTGCCGAGGCGGCGTCCGGCGCGATCGACGGTGCGTGGACCGTCGTCGCGGGTCAAGGGGACAATCAGACGGCAGCCGGGTACACCGTGCACGAGATTCTCAACGGATCGAGTGTGACTGTCGTAGGTACCACAGGAGAGGTGAGTGGCAATGCCACGGTAGACGGTGAAAAGCTCACGGCGGGCGAAGTGACCGTGCAGGTGGCGAGTATCAAGACCGACTCGGACCGACGCGACAGCCAGTTCACGGGCAACGTGATGGACACCAGTACCTATCCGACGGCGACGTTCACGATGGATTCGCCGGTGGACCTCTCTTCGGTGCCGTCCGACGGCACAACTGCGACGGTGACGGTGCCTGGCACGTTGACGCTGAAGGGTCAGTCCAAGTCGGTGTCCGTGGACATGACGGTTCTGCACTCCGGTGACTCGCTGATCGCGTCCGGTTCCATTCCGGTGACGTGGACCGACTTCGGTGTACAGCCTCCGTCCCTCGGGTTCGTAACGGTTGACGGCAGTGGCAGCGTGGACTTCCTGGTATCGCTCGACCAGTCCTGATCAAACCCGCGTGGCGGTGCATTTCCGCCGCCAGGGAAGATTAAGGACATGAACTTGAATTCGCGGTGCGCGCTCGGGTACGAGTGTTGTCTCGATGGACGGTCTCACTAATGCGGTTGTGGAAGCCGTTTCGCTCTGGTGAAGACCCGGATCCGCGGTTCACGCTCGCAAATGAGCGGACGTATCTGGCCTGGGTACGCACCGCGACGGCATTTATCGCGTCGGGCGTCGGCCTGGAGGCTTTTGGCGGCGACATCCTGAGCGAGAGCGTTCGCGGCGGTCTGGCGGCGCTTCTTCTCGTCGGCGGAGCGCTGATCGCAATCACGTCTTTTGTCCACTGGATCAGCGCGGAGCGCGCGTTGCGTGCCGAACGCTCACTACCGGTGCCTCTCATGGCACCGGTAGTGGGAATCGTCCTGGTGATCTGTGCGACGGTCCTCGTGGTCGAGGTTGTGAACTAGCTTGACCACTGTCGAACCATCCGACGCCATCAGCCCTCCGGACAAGGGATTGCAGTCCGAACGTACGTCGCTCTCTTTCGTGCGTACGAGCTTGTCCATTCTCGGTTTGGCCGTGGCGTGCCTGCGCTGGTTACCGCCGTTCGGTTCGGTGGCGCTGATCGGTCCGGCAATCGCGGCAGTGCTTATCGTTGCCGTCACGATCTACGAGCGTCGGTCGAGGGCTGCGCGGCTCGAGCTCTTCACGAGGGAAAAGGCAACGCCCGCTTTGGGTGTGGGTGCCGTACTGGCGGTGAGTCTGCTGATTCTCGCGGCTAGTGGCTTGTGGATTCTGGTGACGTGAGTTGGGCTTTCGGCGACCATCCAGGAGGGCCGAACACATAGCCCGCGCGATTACGCCATGACGTCGACCCTTTCCAATCGCGGGCAATGGCAGCGTATTCGCGCGTTTGCAGTTTCCAGATGTTGTACGTTCCGACTGGCGTCGTGAGTCCGTATGTCGGCCGGTGTGTTTCAGCGGCAAAGCTGCCGAACATCCGATCCCAGATGATGAGGATTCCGCCGTAGTTGCGGTCCAGGTATTCGGCGTCCGACCCGTGGTGAACACGGTGGTGTGATGGCGTGTTGAAAATGAATTCGATGGGGCGCCAGAGCTTTCCAATTCGCTCGGTGTGTACGAAGAACTGGTAGACCAGGCTGACGGAGAAGCCGACGAAGATCATCCACGGCGGAATTCCGAGGAACGGCAACGGTAGCCACATGATTATTTCGCCGCTGTTGTTCCACTTCTGTCGCAGGGCGGTGCTGAAGTTGAAGTATTCGCTCGAGTGGTGGGCTTGGTGTGTTGCCCAGATAACTCGAACGCGGTGCGCGATGCGGTGATACGCGTAGTAGAGGACATCGATTCCGAGTAGCAGGATCAGCCAGGTGTACCACGCGCTCGGTGAGAGATGCCACGGTGCGAGGTATACCCAGATGGCGGAATATCCGATCAGGGCAAGGACTTTCCAGAAGGCGCTGGTCGCGATCGAGACCACTCCGAGTAGAACGCTCGTACGGGCGTCGACGCCGCGGTAACCGCCCGTCGCGGGGTGTGCTCGGCCGTCGGCGTGGTCGGGATGATCCTCGAGTTTGCGGGCTGCTGCCCATTCGATCGCCAGGAAGAGGACAAACGCGGGGATGGCCAGCGCTACCGGGTCATGGAGTGGTTCCAGGAGCGACTTCCAAGATTCGAGGAGGGTGTCCCACACGCTAGTTGTCCTGTCCGTTCACGGGCCCGTCGTTACATTATGCATTAATATGTAACGACATGGAAGAAGCATTCCCTTGCGCCTTTCCATAGAGGAATGGTAGGAATTCCCGGTGCACATCACCGCAAAGGTGGACTACGCCGTGCGAACGTTGGCGGAACTCGCAGCAGCTGGTCCAGGCCCGGCCAAAGCCGAGTTTCTCGCAACGTCGCAGGTGATCCCCCATAAGTTTCTCGAGGCAGTTCTGTCGGATCTACGACGCGGCGGCCTTGTGACCAGTAAGCGCGGACCGGAGGGCGGCTACTGGCTTGCCCGTCCCGCGTCGGAAATCACGATTGCCGATGTCATCCGTGCGGTGGAAGGGCCATTGGCGTCGATCCGTGGGGAGCGCCCCGAGGACGTCGATTACACGGGTCCGGCGACGCAGCTCAAGGATGTGTGGATAGCGGTCCGCGTCAATCTTCGTGCGGTGCTCGAGAACGTCACGATGGCGGATGTGGCAGACGGCCAGCTACCTGATTTTGTCAATCAGTTGACGGCGGATCCGGGGGCCTGGAAGCGGCGCTGACGTTGCATTCGGTCGAAGCGCGTCATGTCGAGTGGCGCGGTATTCGCCGAGTTCCCGCCGGAGGATTTCGCTTCGTACATCAGGTGATCTGCATGGACTATCGCGCGTGAGAACGCGGTGTAGTCGAATTGCTCCATGTCTGGAGTGAACGGCATCGTGGAGGCGCCGATGCTGACTGTCGCCAGGGGTGCGTCCGTGGCTTCGACAACTGCGCGGGGCAGAGTCGCTATGCGTTTGCGTAGTCCGTAGGGCGTTCCGATCATGACGAGCGTGAATTCTTCGCCGCCGGTGCGCGCTGCGTATCCGAATCCGTTGACGTGTTGTTGAAGTCGGTTGCCGGTTCTGATGATGACGGTGTCGCCGACTTCGTGCCCGTAGGCGTCGTTGACGGCTTTGAATTTGTCGATGTCGACGACAGCGACCGCAACGTCGACGCGGTTGGCGTGTGAGGTCGACCAGACCCGCTCGGCCATGTCCCACAGTCCGCGCCTGTTCAGGAGGCCTGTCAGTGCGTCGACTTTGGATCCATTGGCGCGTGCGAGTAGTTGCCGCCAGGCGAATTGGATGGTGGCCGGGATGAAGATGACGGCGCACAGGATGACGTCGGTGCGCGCGATGACGCCGGCAGTGGGCAGTGTCCCGCGGGTTATGGCGAGGATCGCCAGGGAAATGATGAACGTGCAGGAGAAGGCTAGGTGGAAGGCGAGCCATCGAAAGTTGAGGAAGTACGTGAAGTAGGCGCCGGAGGCTACGAAGAGCACCGCGCCGAAGAGTGCTGCGTCGTGGCTGGTGAAGGTCATGATGACGGAGGCGGTTCCCAGATCGGCCCAGATTCCGAAGAGTTTCAGGGCGCGTGACCCGCGAACCTTTCCGAGGAACCAGAGAACGGTGGGGACGAGATTCGCCGACGCGAATGCGATGAGCCAGGTGCGTGCGAACTGCCTGTCCGGGCCTTCGCCGCTGATCAGGAACAGGTAGGCAACCAGGGAAAAGTTGAGCGAGCAGAACCCGATGGTGAAGTTGACGAGCCGCAGCATTGAACCGGGACTGTTCTTCGATCCCCACAGCATGGCCGAAGGCGGCACCGGCCAGGTTTGCAGGAGTGGGTCCATGAAATTCCTCAGTCGCTCAATATCGGGGTGGTTGATCCGCAGTGGTTGATCCACAGTGTTGATCAGGGCAGTTGGTTAATGAATGGCAACCGTGTTGACCATTGTCTGGTGTGGGCGTGGCTTTTGTCGAGGCGCTGCCGAGTCGCGAGCTGGATAAGTGTGATCTACCCGACAAATGCTGCGAGGCTGTGCCGCAATCCACAATTTTGCATGACTCTGCAAACTTGCAGATGTCTGCAAGTTCCGTAACGTAGTTGGAGTGATAACCGAGCCAGGTCTCCGAGACCGCAAGAAAGCGGCAACCCGCGCTGCACTCAGCAGTGCGGCAGCACGGCTCGCTCGGGCTCTCGGAATCGAATGCGTCACCGCCGACGCGATTGCCTCCGAGGCGGGAGTGTCGACGAGGACATTCCACAACTACTTCTCCAGTAAGGAGGAGGCGGTACTCGCCAGCTTCGAGGAATCGGTAACTCTCTGGATCGAGGCGCTTGCGGCCCGGCCCGCGGATGAACCGATTCTCGACGTCCTCGAGGATCTTGTGGTCGAAATCGTGAGCGGCTCCGGTCCGACTGCGAGTAAGACAGCAAGTATCTGGATGCTGTCGGACGCGAGTCCTGCGCTCTATCGGGACGCCGCAGACATGCACCAGCGGATCAACCGTGCAGTCACTCAGGCATTGGCGGAACGTACCGGCACGGACGTCGAGCGGGATCTGTACCCGGCACTCCTCCTCGGAGCGGTGGCCGGAGCCGCTAAATCGGTGATCGACATCTGGTCCGGCGGAAAGTCTGATGCTTCAGGACCGGAAGAGTTGGTCCACGACGCTTTTCGGCAAATTCGTGCGGGGTTGCCAGCGCCGCCACCGCGTCTTTGAGACACCGCGTTTCTGAGGCACCGCGTCTCTAGAACGCACACGTAATACCTGTCCACGTACACGCACCGAAACAGCAAGGAGCCCGTCGTGGCCACCTATCTTTATCGGATCGGCAAGTTCGCCTACCGGCGAAAAGGCGCGGTCCTCAGCGTTTGGTTGATAATCCTGGTTCTGATGGGCGTCGGGGCCGCGACCCTTTCCGGTCCCACCAAGGACTCCTTCAACATTCCGGGTACTCCCGCGCAGCAAGCTCAAGACCTGATGGCGGAGCGCTTCCCGGACGCTCCCAACGCTATGGATTCGTTGAGTGCCCGATTCGTCGTCCAGGCGCCTGCAGGTACGACGCTGGCCGATCCGGCAAACGTCAAGGCCATGGACGACATGCTGGCGCAGATCCGCGAAATCGACACGGTCGAGGACGCTGCCAAGGTCGATCCGGCGACGGCGACTCCGGAACAGGCCGCGAAGGCGTTGGTCAACCCGGTTGCCGCCAATGATTCGATGACGGCGATGTTCCAGGAGAAGGCCGCTGCTGCTGGTACGTCCGAGGCAAAGGCAAGTTCCGACGCCGCGGCGTTGTCGCCGCTCAGCGCGGACGGCACTGTTGGATACATCGAGGTTCCCTTTGCCGGCGCTGTCACGGATGCTGATGAGGCTATGCGTGATTCGATCAATGCTGCTGCCGATGTGGCACGGGCTGAAGGACTCAACGTCCAGGTCAGTGGTACTGCGGCACAGGAAGCGGAGATGCCTGGTGGACTTACCGAGTTGATCGGTATTGCCGTTGCTGCCGTCGTTCTGGCCATCACGTTCGGTTCACTTGTGGCCGCTGGTCTTCCGCTGATCACCGCGATCATCGGCATCGCAATCGGAAGCCTCGGTATCACCGTCGCGACGGGCTTCATGGATCTCGGATCGATGACGCCGACATTGGCGATCATGATCGGTCTGGCGGTGGCGATCGACTACTCGCTCTTCATCATGTCCAGGTTCCGGCATGAGCTGACCTTGACCGAGGACCGATCGGAAGCTGCCGGACGCGCAGTCGGAACTGCCGGTTCCGCAGTCGTATTCGCTGGTTTGACGGTCATCATCGCCCTCGTGGCGTTGCGTGTCGTCGGTATCCCGTTCCTCTCGGATATGGGTGCGGCAGCGGCATTTACAGTGCTGATCGCAGTGCTTATCGCCTTGACGTTGTTGCCCGCGATCCTGGGTATCTTCGGCAGGAAGGCTTTTGCCGGCAAGATTCCGTTCCTCGGTCAGAAGGCTCAGGAGTCCGAGGATTCGGGCAAGCCCACGCTGGCTCTGCGCTACATCAGCGCCATCGTGCGACGCCCGCTCGTTCCGCTGATCGGCGGCGTTGTCCTTCTGGGTGCTTTGGCTTTGCCGGCAACGGGATTGAGCCTGTCATTGCCGTCGGAGGCAACGGGTGATCCGGCAACAAGTTCGCGTCAGGCGTACGACCTGATCGACGAGGGCTTCGGTGGCGGTAAGAACGGTCCGCTGCTCGGTGTCATCGACGCACAGGATGCAGACGTTCCGGCCGGTGAGGCATTTGAGAGAGTTGTCTCCACGATCTCGGGGCTGAACGGCGTCCAGAATGCGCAGATCGTCAACGTCAACCAGGCCGGCGATACCGCGCAGATGTTGATCACACCGACAACCGGTCCCACCGATCCGGCAACCATGGATTTGGTGAGCAGTCTCCGCAGTGCCGAAGCAGGACTGGCTGATTCGATCGGTGTGAGCTACGGAATCACGGGTCAGACTGCACTCGAGGGCGATATCTCGGACACCTTGCAGGACGCGTTGGTTCCCTACCTCGCGGTAGTGGTCGGCCTGGCATTCATCTTGTTGCTCTTGGTGTTCCGCTCGATTCTGGTTCCGCTGACCGCGACGTTGGGCTTCCTGCTCAGCGTGCTCGCGACATTCGGTGCCACGGTTGCGATCTTCCAGCACGGCTGGTTGGGAATTATCTCGAATCCGCAACCGCTGGTGAGTTTCATGCCGATCTTCCTGATCGGTGTGGTGTTCGGACTCGCGATGGATTACCAGGTGTTCCTCGTGACGCGCATGCGTGAGGAGTACGTCCACGGAGCTAACGCCAAGCAGGCTGTCACTATCGGCTTCAGTCACGGTGCCCGCGTTGTCAGCGCGGCCGCGATCATCATGATCTCCGTGTTCGGTGCCTTCATCGCGGAGCCGAACTCGTTCATCAAGTCGATCGGCTTTGCACTTGCTGCCGCAGTCTTCTTCGACGCCTTCATCGTTCGTATGGTGATCATCCCGTCGGTTATGGCACTGCTCGGCGACAAGGCGTGGTGGCTGCCCAAGTGGCTCGACAAGATTCTGCCCAACGTCGATATCGAGGGCGAGAAGCTCAGCCAGCAACTCCGCGCTGACAAGGAAGCGGAATTGGCTGCAACATCTGCCTAACTGCGCAGCAGGGTCCCACACACGTGCCGCAATCGACTCGAAGTCGGTTGCGGCACGTGTGTTTTTTGTCGGAGTTCGCGGTTGCCGAAAAAACCTTGCGGCACTTGTCGGCAGAGATTGGTAACCTTCGCTCACTATGCTGATCAGGCTGCTGCGCACTTACCTAGAGCCCTATCGTGGCGAACTCACGGGCGTTGTCGTCCTACAGTTTATTTCGACTATGGCTGCCCTTTACCTTCCCAGTCTCAACGCCGATATCATCGACAACGGTGTGACAAAGGGGGATACGGGCTACATCCTGTCAACGGGTGGGGTGATGCTCCTTGTGACGTTGACGCAGATCCTGTGCTCAGTGGGAGCGGTGTACTTCGGTGCTCGTGTTGCCATGGGCATCGGACGTGATCTACGGGCGTCGGTATTGCATCAGGTCGGCACTTTCTCGGCCCGCGAGGTCGGCTATTTCGGTGCGCCGTCCCTGATCACCAGAAATACCAACGACGTCCAGCAAGTGCAGATGATGGTCGTGATGAGTTGCACCATCCTCGTGATGGCTCCGATCATGTGCGTCGGCGGCATCATCATGGCGCTACGTCAGGATCTGAATCTGTCCTGGATTCTGGGTATCAGCGTTCCGTTGCTGGCGATATCGATGGGTTTCCTGATCGCGCGGATGGTCCCTGGTTTCCGGCTCATGCAGGGGCGTCTCGACGCGGTCAACCGCGTTCTGCGCGAACAGATCACCGGTATCCGGGTGGTCCGCGCGTTTGTTCGCGAGCCTTCCGAGGTTAAGCGCTTTGGCGTGGCCAACGACGAACTGACCGAAACGGCGCTCGGTGTCGGAAAGCTGATGGCGGTGATGTTCCCGCTGGTGATGTTGATCAGCAACATCACCAGCGTCGCGGTCATCTGGTTCGGCGGGCATCAGATCGACAGTGGAGCCATGGAGATCGGCTCGCTCACCGCGATGCTCAGCTACATCATGCAGATCCTGATGGCCGTCATGATGGCTACCTTCATGGCCGTCATGCTGCCGCGCGCGTCGGTCTGCGCAGAACGCATTTCCGAGGTTCTCGATACCGCGTCGTCGGTCATTCCTCCCGAGAACCCGATTCGAGAACTGAAGAACCCGGGCGTCGTCGAACTTCGCGGCGCTCAGTTCCAGTTCCCCGGTGCCGAGGAACCGGTGTTGCGCGACATCACTTTCCGCGCCGAACCAGGCAAGACCACTGCAATCATCGGCGGCACCGGATCCGGTAAGACAACGCTGCTCAATCTGATTCCGCGACTCATCGACGCCACATCCGGGTCGGTATCCGTCGGTGGCGTCGACGTTCGCGACATCGACACCGACCTGCTGTGTTCCGTCATCGGACTGGTACCGCAGAAGCCGTACCTGTTCTCGGGAACCGTCGCGACCAACCTTCGCTACGGAAACCCCGATGCCACAGACGAGTGGCTGTGGGAATGCCTCGAGGTCGCTCAGGCCGCAGACTTCGTCCGCGCGATGCCGGAAGGTCTGGACACTCCGGTGTCCCAAGGTGGTACGACGGTTTCCGGTGGTCAGCGTCAGCGTCTGGCCATTGCGCGGGCACTGGTGCGCAAACCGCAAATCTATTTGTTCGACGATTCGTTCTCGGCCCTGGACCTCACGACGGACGCGAGACTGAGGGCGGCGCTGCAGCCTGTTACCCGGGATGCCTGCATCATCGTTGTGGCGCAACGTATTTCCACCATCGTCGAAGCTGATCAGATCATCGTGCTCGACGACGGTGCCATCGTCGGTGTCGGTACCCATGACGAACTGCAAGTCAGTTGTCCCACTTACGGCGAAATTGTCGCCTCACAGCTAGCCGTACAGGACGCATCATGAGCAATCGACCGAGTTCCTCACCTCCGATCGGACCTCCCGGTGGTGGTGATCCAACCAAGAAGGCCATGAATTTCGGCCCTTCGCTCAAACGTCTTCTTTCGCGGCTCAGCCCCGACAAGCCCGCTGTCATCCTGATTTTTGCTCTGGTCACGGTCAGCGTGGTGCTGTCGTCGATTGCCCCGAAGATCCTGGGTAATGCCACCAACCTCATCTTCGACGGCATCGTCGGCAAACAGCTTCCCGCCGGAATCACCAAGGACCAAGCGGTGGCAGGCCTGCGCGAGCAGGGTCAGAATCAGTTCGCGGACATGGTGTCCGGCATGAACGTGATCCCCGGTACCGGAATCGATTTTGCCGAGGTCGGCCGAGTGCTGATGATCGTGCTGCTGCTCTTCGTCTGCGCGTCGCTGTTCAGTTGGTTGCAGGCGTACCTGCTCAATATTGTCGTGCAGCGCACGGTTCGACGCCTACGCGAGGACGTCGAGCAGAAGATTCATCGACTTCCACTGCGGTACTTCGACACTCATGCGCGCGGCGACGTTCTCTCGCGCGTGACCAATGACATCGACAATGTTGCGCAGAGCCTGCAGCAGACTCTGAGTCAGCTGGTGACGTCGGTGATGACGGTGATCGCGATCCTCGTGATGATGCTGGTCATCTCGCCGATTCTGGCTTTGATCGCGATCGCGACGGTTCCGCTGTCGATCATCGTCACAGCTGTCATCGCCAAGCGCTCGCAGAAACACTTTGTTGCACAGTGGAAGAGCACCGGCGGCATCAACGCGCAGGTCGAAGAAGCATTCACCGGACACGAGTTGGTCAAGGTGTTCGGCCGGCAGAACGAGGTCGAGGAGCGTTTCCGCACGCAGAACGAGAAGCTCTACCAGTCGAGCTTCAAAGCCCAGTTTATCTCCGGTTTGGTGATGCCTGCTGTCATGTTCCTCGGCAATCTGAATTACGTTGCCATCGCTGTTGTCGGCGGTATGCGGGTGGCCTCTGGCACCATGACGCTCGGCGATGTGCAGGCGTTTATCCAGTACTCACGCCAGTTCACGCAACCGCTCACACAGATCGCGTCGATGACCAATCTGCTGCAGTCCGGTGTTGCCTCCGCTGAGCGGGTATTTGCGCTCCTCGACCAGGAAGAGCAGTCTGTCGATCCTGCCGACGCTCAGTCCCCGGCCGTGTCCAAGGGCCGGGTGGCATTCGAGGACGTCACGTTCAGTTACAAGCCGGAACAGCCCCTCATCGAGGATCTGTCGTTGGTGGCCGAGCCCGGTCAGATGGTTGCAATCGTCGGCCCCACCGGTGCTGGCAAGACCACGCTCGTCAACCTGATTCTGCGGTTCTACGAACTCAATTCGGGCCGCATCACGCTCGACGGTATCGACATCGCGAAGATGACGCGTGACGACCTCCGGTCGCGCATCGGCATGGTTCTGCAGGATGCCTGGCTGTTCGGTGGCACGATCCGGGAGAACATCGCGTACGGCAAGCCGGGCGCCACCGAAGAGGAGATTCAGCGGGCCGCCAAGATGAGCTACGTCGACAAGTTCGTGCATTCTCTGCCCGAGGGATACGACACCGTCATCGACGAAGAGGGCAACAACATCAGTGCCGGTGAAAAGCAGCTCATCACCATCGCCCGAGCGTTCATCGCGCAGCCGTCCATTCTGATTCTCGACGAGGCCACCAGTTCTGTTGACACGCGCACTGAGCTGCTGGTTCAGAGTGCCACCGCGGTTCTGCGCAGCGACCGTACAAGCTTTGTCATCGCTCACCGGCTGTCGACGATTCGTGACGCAAACTTGATTGTGGTGATGGAAGCCGGCCGCATCGTGGAGCAGGGAAGTCACGAGGAGTTGTTGCTCGCGCGGGGTGCGTACTACCGGCTCTACAACAGTCAGTTCGTGGGCGCGGAGATCTAAGGCCTCAGTACACTGAAGCAGACTTGGTCCGCTGGGTGGACCACAATCTGTTTTGGAGGCGCTCGGCGATGCATTCGTTGCTGGGGAAGGCGCGCCTGATACTCGATACCTTCGACGCGGATTCGGGCGCGCTTTCGCTGACCGAGCTTGCGAACCGAAGCGGCGTTGCGAAGGCGACGGTGCATCGAATAGCCGGTGAACTGGTGTCACTGGGCCTGTTGGAACGAGTCGGGACCAAGTACGGGTTGGGGTTACGGCTTTTCGAACTGGGACAGTTGGTTCCTCGTCAGCGGATTCTGCGTGAGGCGTCGCTTACGTATGTACAGGATCTGCATGCGGCAACCAGGGAGACGGTTCACCTCGTGATTCGTGACGGTCTCGACGTTCTCTACATCGACAAGATCTCCGGTCATCACGGTGTGGACCTGCCGTCGCGGGTGGCCGGCCGGCTGCCGATGTATGCGACGGCCACCGGCAAGGCGATACTCGCGTTCTCGCCGGATTCGCTGTTTCGTGCGGTCGTAACCAACGGATTTGTCGAGTTCACCGACCGGACGGTGAGTTCGGAGGCCGGGTTACGTAGGCAACTCGATGCCGTTCGCGCGGAGCAGGTGGCGGTGGAGAGCGAAGAGGTTCGTCTGGGGACGTCGAGTATCGCCGCACCGATCTTCGGTGGACACGGTGAAGCCGTTGCTGCGATCGGCGTCTCGAGTCCGAGGTATCGAATGGACATAGAGCGTTTTGTCGAGCCATTGCGCGCGGCGTCCGCCGGAATCAGCCGGAAAGTATCGATTCTCGAACGCTCCGCGTAGGCGTTCCTATCGACGCACGCACAGCAGCGCTATCACTCCGAGAACCGAAGCCCCGGTCATGGAGATGGCCACTGCAAGACTGGTATTACCCAGCAGGCCAACGATGGGCGCAACCCCTGCGGCAGCGCCGAACTGCGCAAATCCGATCAGCGCGGCAGCTGAGCCCGCGGCTTCTCCGTGACGCGACAGTGCAACCGCCGGTGCGTTAGGCATGACAAAACCCGTTGCGCAGAGCATCAGCAGGATGGGGACGGCAAACCCGACGAAGCCCCACGAGTCGGTGGCAGCAACCACGACAAATGCAGCGCCGACGACGCTACTGCCCCACATTGCCCAGATCGTGATGGAATTAGGCGACCACCGTCCGAGCAGCAGGACGTTGAGTTGGGACGAGCCGATCAAGACGACTGCCCCGCCGGCGAAGGCAAATCCGTACGCTGTGGCGCTCAGTCCGAACTGGTCCTGCATTACGTAGGATGACGCCGCGATGTACGACCACAGCACACCACGGCCGAGACCGCACACGAGTACCAACACCATGAAGTGGGCATCTCGACCGAGCGCAATGTAGCTGCGCGCTATGGCACTGATGCCCCTGCCTGAGCGATTCTCGATTGGAAGTGTCTCCGGTAGCGAAGCTGCGGCGAGTGCAATCATGGCGATGCCCAGGAGGAAGAGAGCGAGAAAGACTCCGCGCCATTGTGTTACGGACATCAGTGCCCCGCCGATGGAGGGGGCCAGGATCGGCGCAACGCCCATGACCAACATCAGTCGCGAAAGTACCACCGCCGCATCGTGTCCGGTGAAGAGATCACGAACGATCGCCATTGCAATTACACCGGTGGCCGCGGCACCAAAACCTTGAAGGGTTCGCAGCGTCGTGAGGACTTCGATTGACGGAGCAAAGAAGCATGCCAACGATGCGGCGACGTGAATCACGGTGCCCACGAGCAAGGGGCGTCGACGCCCGTATATGTCGGACAGTGGACCGATGAGCAACTGGCCGAACGCAAGACCCAGGAGCGTTCCGGTCAGGGTCAGCTGAACCATCGTCTCCGACGTGCCGAATTCCTGCGTGATCTGCGGCAGCGCAGGAAGATACATGTCGACAGTGAACGGCCCGAGGGCGGTGAGGATTCCGAGAAGCAGTACCAATCGGATCCGCGCACCGCCCGTCGGGGCGATCACTGTTCGTTCAGTTGTGCTGTTGGTCAAGGAAACCCGAAACAACACTGTAGTAGTCGTATGGCCGCTCTTCCTGAAGATGATGCGACGCCTGGTCCATGATGTAGAGGTGGCCATGCGGGATCATCCGCGCCAGCATGAGCGGGTAGTCCGGGGTGAGGAACGCATCGTGCATTCCCCAGGCGAAGAGCGTCGGTGCCTGGATCTGGCCGAGTTCAGCTGTGAGATCCTGCCAATCTCCACGGGGTGAGTCCGCCGAGGCAGCCAAGGCCATTTCCTCGGGGTCGAGGCTTTGCTCGTATCGCATCCGGAGGGTTTCGGCGGGCAGCTTCGATCCGTCGAACCATTCGAGGCTGGTGATCAAGGTGCGGAGTTTTTCGAGAGTGGGGCCGGTGCCGCCGTAGTAGACGTCACGGGCGTTGCGGCCGCGACGGCCATCCTCGGGGAGCGGCGCGAGCGGACCGTAGAAGACGGGCATGCTTCCCGTGATCACCAGGGAGCGAACGCGTTCCGGGTACTTCGCCGCAAGATTGAGCGCTATGGTGCCGCCCCACGAGTTGCAGACGAAGTCTGCGCGTTCGATGCCGAGCTCGTCGAGCAGGGCAACCATCTTCGCGGCATGGAAGTCCCACATGGGGCCGGTGATGGTGCACTTGTCGGACCGACCGTATTGCAGGAGATCAACGAGAATCGCTCGTCGATCCGAGGCGAAGAGTGGGGCCACCGGCCCGAAGTCGGACCACGCGGTGCAGCCGGGTCCACCTCCGTGCAGGAAAATCGTGGGGTCGCCCTCACCGAGGTCGTAGTAATGGAATGTGACGCCATCAGCTTTGGCGTACAAGCTCTTCGGTTGATCAGCCATGGCTATACCTGACCTCGAGGCAACAGGTATGGGAAGTATTGCGGTCCGGCAGGCGAACCCGGTTCGTGGCTGCGATACGTCCGAATGCCTAGCGTGCTGGCATGAGAACAGAACTCGAGCACGCGCGTGATCGCGCAGTGGCGATGATCGGAACGCGGGAAACGCGAGAACTGGGAACGGTGCGCCCGGCGGAGTCGATTGCCTTTGCGGTTGCCGCCGCCGAGACCGACTCCCGGTTTCTGGACCAGGAGCACCCGGCATTTGCCGTTCACCCGATGTATCTGCCTTCGCTTTTGCGTGGTCCGCAGGGCGGATCCGATCGAGAGTACCGATCAGACGGCATGTTTCGTGACGAAGTGCCGGGCACCGACGGCATCGACGTTCGCTTGATGGCAGGCGGGCAGAGTGTGACGTTCCTGCAACCAACCCCGCTCGGCGAGCCGGTCACCGTAGCGCGAGTACTCGATACCGTGGCGACCAAAGGTCGGGCTCCTGACGAGTTTCTTCTGCTGTCGGTCACCAAGACCTATCGGGGTGCGCAGTCCGGCGCATTTGCCGAGGTCGTCGAGAAGTTCATCGTCCGATGACTGAAACCGTTGTCGTAGGCACGCCGATCGAGTCGGTGGTCTTGGTATGCGATCCGGTCCGAGTCCTTCGATTCGGGGCGTCGACGCACAATTCGCACCGTATTCACTACGACGCCACCTACGCTCGGACTGAAGGGTTGTCTGCGCCGGTTGTCATGGCGCAGTTGCAGGGCACGCTCTTCTACCGTGCTGCCGCAAAATTTGCCGGTGGGTACGAAGGTGTTGTCTCCGTCTCGTGGCAGAACCGTGCGCCTGCTCCTGCCGGAACCACGCTGGAAGTCTCGGGCGAGGTCTCTGAGATAGACGGTGAGAAAACAACTTTGACGCTACGAGAACACTCCGATGAGGGCGTTCTGTGTGCCGTCGGAACCGCTGTGGTGGTCCGGGTCTGCTGAGCGAACCGAATCCGTTGGCGTAGGACGCGATGTCGCCCAAGATCTGTTTCATTCACAACGTTCAGTGTCGAGAGGACTTCACATGACTGGTGTCGAGGCGTCGGAAGCCACGTTCGCGCTGCCCGAGCGGCCGCGAGCGGCCGGTCGGCAGGATTGGACGGCATGGCCGGGTTACAACGCAGCCGGCAGCGGATACCGCGGTTACTGGTACCCGGTCACGTGGTCGAACCACATCACCAAAAACCCCAAGAGCTACACCATCTGTGGTGAGAAGCTGGCGATCATCCGCGACGCCGGTAAGGCGTACGCCCTGCATGATCGGTGCCCGCACCGCGGCGTTCCGCTGTCCGAGGGTGATCAGCAGTTTCCGGGCACCGTCAGTTGCCCGTACCACGGCTGGACGTACCGTCTCACCGACGGCAAGCTGGCTGCGGTCATCACCGACGGTCCGGATTCCAAGATCTGCGGCAAGCTGAACGTGCAGACCTATGCAGTCGAGGAGCGACTCGGTCTGGTGTGGGTATACATCCCGATCGCCAACGAGCCGGCACCTTCCATCGACGATCAGTTGCCGCGTGAACTCGTGGAGAACAAGGGTATCGTCGGTGGCCGCATTCAGCCCCGAGAAGGTAACTGGCGCTTCGCATGTGAGAACGGTTTCGACGAGGGACATGCGAAATACCTGCACCGCACAGCATTGTGGCGTCTGTTCAAGCCGATGCCTACGTGGAACATCACGAGCATCATTCCGGAGGGTCGCTGGATTTACCGGGTGCAGGAAGAGGTGTACTGGGAGGCCGACTTCCCGGGCGTGGGAACCTGGACCAACAAGCGGTGGTGGAAGAAGAAGCCCGACGAGACCCAGATTTCGCAGATCGGAAACGTCGGCGCGGGTTTGGATGTCAATCCTGTGATCGCGGCACAGAACTTCCCCGGTTTTGCTTCGCTGTCGATGCCCGGTGTCCTGCGCATCGCGTACCCGAAGTTTATTCACTACGAGTTTTACGTACCGGTGGACGAGGACAACCACAAGTATGTCGGCCTCATGGTCAACTTCGTCTCCGGTGCAGCAAAACTGGGTTTCTACGCCAAGTACCTCGGCGCGATTCGCTGGCTGTTCCACGGTCAGTTCTCGGGACAGGATGCGTGGATGGTCGAGGTCACCGACGCGCCGCCGGAGAAGCTGTACCGACCCGACGTATCGCTGACAACGTGGCGAAATCTGGCAGAGGAAGAGTACGCGGAGAAGATCGCCGACGCGGCCAAGCACACCCCCAAGGCGCCGGTTCGGCCCACTCGTGAGCGTCGGACGGCCAGCCCGCGCCCGGCCCCGGTCACCGATGCCCAGATCCCCACCGGCACCAGCGAATAGGAGAGAGACAGATGTTCAAGATTCTGACGGCAGTCGCTATCGGTGCCGCTGTTGCTGTGGCAGTTCCCAAACTGTGGCAGTTGGCGGGCGAACGCAGCAATACCCAGGTACATCAGGTCAATCCGTGACCACTGCGAGGGCCGACGCTCTCGCAGGCCTTGACGGCGAGCGCCGGGAATGGGTCGAGCGAGCCTGCGCGCACGTCGATCGCGCGAGATTGCGGGATCTCACCACTGGGGTTGTGGACATCCCCAGCCCCACCGGCGACGAAGCACCGTTGGCCCGCCACATCACGGAGGTCCTGACGGCGTCGGGCATCGAGGCTCACACGATGGATCTCGATGACCGGCAGGCGAACTCGTGGGGACGATTGCGCGGTGACGGGTCCGGAGCGGATCTGTTGCTGTACGCGCCGATCGACACGGTCACGACAGGTGATCCGGCAGAAGATCTACCGTGGGTGGGAAACGAGTTGCGAGCTGACCTGATGCCGCATGCTCAGTTCGACGAGGACTACGTCATCGGATTGGGTGCGTCGAATCCGAAAGGTCATGCCGCGTGCATCATCGCAGCGGCCGAAGCGATTGCGGCAGCGGGTATTCCACTTCGCGGCGACCTGGTGCTCGGATTCGGTGCCGGTGGTATGCCGACCAACGCCCGCCCCGGTGTGGGAAACCCCAGGCGTAATACCGGCCAGGGCGTCGGCTGCTCGTTCCTCCTGGAACAGGGAGTGTGGGCGGACTGTGCGCTGATTGCCAAGCCGGGCTGGACGGTCTCATGGGAAGAAGTGGGGCTGGCTTGGTTCGAGATCACGGTGCACGGTCTGCACACCTACGTCGGTTCTCGCCACCGGCTGCCGTACCGCAACGCAATTGCCGCCGCCGGTGAGGTTGTCGCGAAGTTGGAGGAATGGTTCCCGATGTACTCGGAGGCGCATCAGGACGGTCTGGTTGCGCCGCAGGGAATTGTGGCCAACATTCGCGGCGGGTGGGAGAGAACAGCGTCGTTCACCCCCGAGCAGGTGCGCCTGACAGTTGATCTGCGGCTCAGTCCACGGACCACGCCCACCGCGGCCAAACGTGAGCTCACAGCAGTGGTGGCGGAGATCGCACAATTGCTGGATCTGAAGATCGACGTCGAACAGGTTCTGGCGATCCCCGGTGAGGGTTCCGACCCTCGAATGTGGTTGCGGCGCGTCGCAGTCGAAGCGTGGGAAGCTGCCGAAGGAGAGCCGCATCAGGACTTCTTCGACGCCAGTGGAGCCACCGACGCAAACATTCTGCGCAGCCGCGGCATCCCGACGATTCGGGTGGGTATGCCCAAGGTGGTCGACGCACCGTTCGAGGTGGACTTCGCGATGGGGATGAACACTGTGGATCTGGCTGCGGCGGAGAGATTTACGAAGTATCTGATCCGAGTGGCCCTCGACACCGTCACCCGCTCGCTCGAGGAAGTAGGAATCGACTGATGGCGAAGATAGTTCTGGGTATCGGTGCCTCCCACAGCACCTTGATGAACACCCATTGGGAAGAGACGACGCACAAGGCGGAGGCCGAACGCTTCCGGGACGCGCTGTATCTAAGCCGGGAGAAGATCGCGGCATCGAAGCCTGATGTTGTCTTGATTCTCGGCTCCAACCACTTTCGCGGCTTCTGGCTAGACCTGATTCCCGCTTTCACTCTCGGCGTCGGAGAGTGCATTTCCAGTGGCGAGTCAGGCACACCCAAGGGGCCGCAACCGGTCGACGTGGAGTTCGCCAGGCACCTTGCAAACGAACTGATCGAGGGTGGCCGGTTCGATCTTGCCTACTCGGCGCGATTGCAGATCGATCACGGTCAGTCGCACGCGATTCAGTATCTTCTCGACGGAAGCGACGTTCCGATTGTTCCCCTGGTGGTCAATGTATTCGCGCCGCCGCTGCCGACTTTCAAGCGATGCGAGGAAGTGGCGAAGGCTCTTCGGGACGCCGTTGCGTCGTACCCGGCGGATACCCGTGTCGTGGTGATTGCGTCCGGTGGTTTGTCTCATCGGCTGCCGTGGCCGGACTGGCGTGATCCGCACGGTGAGGACGAGGATTTCATGGTTCAAGCCTGGCTGGACGGCCGGGAGAACTGGTCCGACTACGACGTCCGTCGACGCCAGATCATCCGTGCGGCCGATGCCGCGATCACTCCGGAGTTCGACGACCGGATTCTTGATCTGTTTTCCAGTGGCAAGGCGAGTGAGCTTGCCGAGTTCACGACGGAGCAGATCGAGGACGAGGCGGGCAACGGTGCGCAGGAGCTTCGGACCTGGCTGATGATGGCCGCGATGCTCGACTACGTTCCGGGCGAACGTCTTGCTTACGAAGCGATTCCCGAGTGGCTCACCGGTATGGGTGTCACGGTTCTCGAGCCAGCTGGAACAGCCAGCGCAACAAAATAATCTGCCAACTTCAGTAAAGGAAGTTTCTCTGATGACAATCTGGAACGAACTTGCCGGGCTCGATTTCGAGTTGACCACCGTCGACGCCGGCGGTGTCCCCACCCGCTCGCTACAGGCCGGAAACGGCGACGAGGCCGTGATCTTCCTGCACGGCACCAGCGGACACCTCGAGGCATTTGCACGCAATATCGCACCGCACGCCGAGTCCTACCGGGTTCACGCGATCGACATGCTCGGTCACGGTTACACCGGTAAGCCGAACTACCCGTACGAGATTCCGCGCTACGTAGAGCATTTGGTGAACTACCTCGACGCCGTTGGACTGGACCGTGTCCACCTGGTGGGCGAGAGCCTCGGCGGGTGGGTCGCCGCGTACCTGGCGAGTGAGCAGCCCGAGCGTGTGCTGTCGCTGCAGTTGCTTGCGGCCGGCGGCACCGTCGCGAATCCGACGGTGATGGAGCGCATCAAGACCTCGACTGCCAAGGCCGTCCAGAGCGACGACATCGAATTGACCCGCGCCCGCATGCAGTTGCTCATGCACGATCCGGCCAATGCCACGGAGGAGTTGGTTCAGGCGCGTCATCGGATCTACCACCAGCCCGACTTCGTGGCCAACATCCACAACCTCCTTTCCTTGCAGGAGATGGAGGTTCGCCAGCGGAACCTGCTGCGCCCGGATCGGATGGCCCTCATCAAGGCACCCACCCTCGTGGTCTGGGGTCAGGAGAATCCGTTCGGTGATGTTCCGGAAGCGAAGAAGATGGCCGAGGATATCCCGGGCGCTCAGCTCGAGCTCTACTCGGAGTGCGGTCACTGGCCGCAGCACGAGCAGGCAGCGAAGTACAACCCGCTGAGTCTCGAATTCCTGGCAAAGGCGTCAGCAAGCGCGAAGGCAGCAATCTGAGAACCAAATAGACTGCTGCATAACAGAGCCGGCCTCTCGATCGAGAGGCCGGCTCTGGCGTTCTCGGAAGGTAAAATCATCGTCTCACCCTGAGGAGTTCTCGTGAAGAAAGTACTTCTACTGACCGCAGACGCCGACAACGGCCTCGGTACCGCGATCAAGGACGCCGTGGGAAGTGAAGCTGAGGTAGTTCGCTTGCCCGAGCGCACTACAGCAGCACTCCATGCGCTGCTGCCGGCGTGTGATGTCGTGGTGGGTGACTGGAGTGGTGATCTGCCACTCGGCAAGCAGGAAGCTGAACGCGGACAGCACCTACTACTCGTCCAACAGCCCGGTGCCGGAACCAATTTCATCGATGTGCATGCGTGGCACGCCGCCGGTGTGCCCGTTGCGAATACCCCCGGTGCAAACGCGGATTCGGTAGCGGAGTGGGCGGTGCTGGCGGCAGGTGCGTTGTGCCGCTCCATGTTCTGGGCGCACAATGCCGTTACCGAGGGGTGCTGGCCCCAGGAATCCATCCTGAAGCGAGATTGTCGCGACCTTGCCCAGCGCCGGGTTGGCGTCGTAGGTATCGGTTCGATCGGCCGTCGGTGCGCAGAGTTGTTCGGCGCCTTCGGCTGTGATGTCTACGTCACCGCACGTTCGAGGCCGCGCGAGCATGTGAATGCGACCTTTGTATCGCTCGAGGAGTTGCTGCCTCTCGCCGACGTCCTGGTGCTGGCCGTCCCGCTCACGGAATCTACTCGGGGACTGATTAATTCCGATCGCATTGCGCTGCTGCCCAGTGGGTCGATCGTCGTCAATGTGGCGCGCGGCGCTGTTGTCGACGACGCGGCATTGGCGCGAGCTTTGCGTTCGAAGCATATCGGCGGCGCCGCCCTCGACGTGTTCGACGTTGAACCACTGCCGATTTCGAGTCCGCTTCGCGGATTCGATTCGACGCTTCTCAGTCCTCATGTCGCGGGGGGCAGCGCCGGAGCGCGTGCGTCGATCTACTCGATGACGGCAGAGAATGTCGCGTGCGCGCTGCGCTCGCAGACAATTCGGTGGACGTTGTGACCGAAGGTCGTGTTACCGCAGTATTTCGGTCCGCACGTTCCTCCAGGTGCGGTGTTTCGCCCAGGTAAGTTCCTGTCCCCGGTCCGCACGGTGGACCCGGTTGGTTCTCGGTCATAGGTATGCACGGCTAGGTTTGCTCTCCACGACCCGCAACTGCGGCACAGATCACAAACAAAGGTGTGAGTAGATGGCCTCGCTGTCAAAGTTTGGAAGGACTGCTCTTGTTTCGGCTGCGCTGCTGCTGACCGTTGCAACCGGCGCATGCAGCCGCCCGGCGACGCAAAGCACAGCTGATTCCGCCGGAAGTGGACCGCTGCGTATCGCAGTCGGAATCGATGCTTCCTATGCCCCGTTCTTCGTGGCGGATCAGGAAGGTATGTTCGATGCCGCAGGTCTGGACGTCGAACTTGTCCAGTTCGGTCGTGGCGGCGAGGCCGTGGACGCACTCTCGACCGGGCAGGTCCAGATCGCTGGTAGCTCCGATACGACAACCATCGCCCAGCTGCGTCAGAATCCGTCATTGCGCGCGATGTATTCGTACGAGGCTTCGGGCGACTACATCAAGGTCGTGCTCCGAAACGGCGTCGACTCACCGGCTGCGATCAAGAAGATGGGCATCGTCCCGGGTCTCAGCCAGATTTCGACGGACAAGTACCTCGCGGCCAATTCGATTGCTCCCGGCTCCGTCGAAATGATCTCGGCGACCCCGACCGACATGCCGGCGTTGCTCAGCCGCGGTGACATCGACGGATTTGTTCTGTGGGAGCCGTGGCCGGCAACAGCCCTGGACCAGGGCACCGGCCACGTGGTGGCAGTCACCGGAGACTACGGCTGGTTCTACCATCACTGGGCGATCACGACGGCTCCCTGGTTGTCGGCCAACGAAGAGACAGCACGGACCGTTGCGAAGGTGCTCGACGAGGCAACGCGCAAGGTCGAGTCGGATCCGGCAGCGGCAGCGTCCGCGACCAAGACGGCTGTGAACGTCAGCGAGGATCAAACTATTGCCGCGGTGGACGAGATCGACTTCTCCGTGGTGAATCTCGAAGCTGCGGATATCGAGTCGGCACAGTCGATCGTCGATTTCTACAAGTCGATCGGTGTTCTCAGCGACCAGCCGGATCTCGAATCGGCAATGCTTCTGGATTGGTACAAGGATGGTGCACAGTGAGTATCGCAACAAGTAGTACGAGCACGAACGGCCCCGGTAAAAGGAACACGGGTGTGGCCATCGACGTGGTCGACCTCGGGATCAGTTTCGGCGCGGCGGAGATCGTCGCCGGAATCGACATGCACGTGCAGCCCGGTGAATTTGTGTGTCTGCTCGGGCCGAGCGGCTGCGGTAAGTCGACGTTGCTGTCGTCCATGGCCGGATTCGTCGAACCCAGTGCAGGCGAGATCGTGTGCGACGGAGACGTTGTCGACGGCAGTAACCGCCACGCAGGTATGGTGTTTCAGAGTTCGGAAGCGCTGTTCGAGTGGATGACCGTGAGCCAGAATGTGGCGTACGGACCACGGATGCGCGGAGCGAACCGAAGCGAGCAGGCCGGCATCGCGGCCGAGTACCTTGCGATGGTCGGATTGCCCCACGCGGGCGCAAAGTTCCCCTCGCAGCTGTCCGGCGGTATGCGGCAACGTGTTCAGATCGCGCGAGTTCTTGCCAACCAGCCGTCATTGGTTCTCATGGACGAGCCGTTCGGTGCGTTGGACGCTCAAACTCGTCAGGTTCTGCAAACCGAACTCGACCGCATCTGGCGGCACACTCGATGCACCGTGGTGTTCGTGACGCACGATATCGACGAGGCGCTGACATTGGCCGACCGCGTGGTTGTGATGTCTGCCGGCCCGCGAGCTCGGATCAAGAGCGTCTACGAGGTCAATGCGGCTCGTCCGAGAGACCGTAACGATCCCGAAGTGATCGAGCTCTACGAGAAGCTACGCGACGACATCCGGGCAGAAGTGGTTGCGTCGCTGCGGAACCAAGGCATTGAGGAGGACGAGCTGTGACGGCTGTAGTGACCGGTGGTTCAGCCGGTGTGAGAACAGTGAAGGTGACACAGACGCAAAAGCGTTCGTCGGCGCGGCGATCCAAGATTGTCAAGGCGACGCTGATGTATGCCGCTTCAGCGGCAATCGGTCTGGGCATCTGGTCGTTCCTCGCGTGGTGGTACGGTCCGACCACCATTGCGTCACCGGCCGAGGTCTGGTCTGCGGCACAGGAACTGTGGGAGAGCGGCGTTCTGTGGTCCTCGATCACCGCATCGGGTCAGCGAATTCTCATCGGCTGGTTCCTCGGTGTCGTGATCGGCGCTCCCGTGGGGATTCTGATGGGCCGCATCGCGATCGTGCGACAGCTCCTCGATCCGTACATCGAGTTCTTCCGGTTCATTCCGCCGATCGCGTTTGTCACTCTTGCCGTGGTCTGGTTCGGCATCGGTGAGACGTCGAAGGTTGTTCTGATCTTCTACACCTCTGTCTTCATCGTCACGGTCAGCACGATCGCCGCGACTGTTGCGATCAGCGAGAACAAACTGCAGGCGGCAGCCAATCTCGGTGCGGGAAAGCTGCAGATCATGAAAACGGTGGTCTTGCCGTCATCGATCCCGGGTATCGTCACCGGCGCTCGCCTGGCCATGGGCAACAGCTTCCTTACGATCGTGTCAGCGGAGATCGTCGCCGCCGATCAGGGTATCGGCTCGATGATCTGGCAGGCCCGGAACTACGGCCGGATCGACTGGACGTTTGTCGGCATCATCGTCCTCGGCATCATGGGCTTCATTTTCGACCGGATTCTCCGAATTCTGTCCTCGCGGTACCTCGCCCGTTACGGCGTCAAATAGTCAGGAGCGCAGCATGAGTAACCCGCTGAGCATTGCCGAGCAGGCCGGGATTCCCGGCCCACCCGAGGCCGCCGATGTGGAGAGTGAACGACGTCGACGTAAGACTGCCGTCATCGGCGGATATCGGATCCTGTCGAAATTCGGGTTGGACGAAGGAATCTCGGGACACATCACAGCCCGAGACCCCGAAGATCCGCACACATTCTGGACGGCGCCGTTCGGGCGGCACTTTTCCCAGGTTCAGCCCGAAGAACTACTGCACGTGGCATCGGACGGCACGGTGATTTCCGGCGACGGACCGCTGAACCGGGCAGCGTTTGTCATCCACAGCAAGGTTCACGAGGCTCGTCCCGATGTGATCGGAGCTGTTCACGCACACGGCCTGAACGGCAAGGCGTTCTCGTCGCTGCACTGCCACCTCACCCCTATCACTCAGGACGCGTGTGCCTTTCACGAGGACCACTCGATATACGAGGAGTATCACGGGGTAGCGCTGGACGAAGAGGAGGGGATTCGCATTGCCACGGCCCTCGGGTCGAACAAAGCGGTGATCCTGACCAATCACGGCCATTTGACCGTCGGAACCTCGGTCGAGAGTGCAGTGTGGTGGTACGTGTCGATGGAGCGTTCGATGCAGGCAGAGTTGGCGGCGCGAGCCGCCGGTGATCCGGTTGTCCTGCACGAGAAGATCGCAGCGCAGACCTACGAGGCTGTCGGCACCGAGAAGGTGGGATGGTTTGCCTACTCGACCATCATCCAGAAGATCGCCGCAGACGAACCAGAGGTGTTCGCGCACTGAATTTCGTGAGTAATAGCCCGCCGACCGAAAGGTCGGCGGGCTATTTTCGTGTTGTCCCGCAACCGTTGCCGAGGTCTGTTGAGCGGACCGGTTTCATTTGCGAGCGCCTATCGGCGCAATACCGTATCGGGTGTGAACACAACGTCTTCCACGGCGGCCGACAACGAGATCGGCGTCGATATTCTGATCATTGGTGCCGGCCCCGCCGGGCTCTACGGCGCGTACTACGCAGGCTTCCGCGGCCTCTCGGTTGCCGTGATCGATGCCCTTGCCGAACCGGGGGGACAGGTCAGCGCGATGTACCCGGAGAAGGCGATCCTCGACATTGCAGGATTCCCTTCGGTCAAGGGGCGCAATCTTATCGAGGGTTTGATGGCGCAGGCGGCCCCGTTCGATCCGGTGTACTTGCTGGGCATGCAGGCTCGTGAGTTGTCGCATGACGACGACGGCCGGGTACGGATCACCACCAGCACGGGCCAGGTGGTGGTCGCCGGCGCGGTGGTCATCACCGGCGGCATCGGAACTTTCACCCCGCGGCCGTTGGCAAAGGGTTCGGAGTTCATGAATCGGGGATTGAGCTACTTCGTCCCTGATCTGTCTGCGCACACGGGGAAAGACGTTGTCATCGTCGGCGGCGGCGACAGTGCATTCGACTGGGCTGTCCACCTCGAACCGATTGCCAAGTCCGTCACTCTGGTTCACCGACGAGATCGATTCCGCGCCCACAAATCCACGGTTGCCAAAGTTCAGGACAGCAGTGTCCAGGTTCTTGTGAACGCGGATGTCTCGGCGGTTCGTGGAAACGGGTGGATCGGCGAGGTCGACATCACCCACAAGCTGGACAAGAGCACGTCGACGTTGCCGGCTCAATCTGTCATCGCAGCACTGGGATTCACCGCTGACCTTGGGCCGATGATGGGCTGGGGGATGGGGATCGACAATCGCCATATCGCCGTCAACACGCGGATGGAAACCAATGTCCCGCGCGTGTATGCCGCCGGAGACATCACGGATTATCCCGGAAAGGTCCGATTGATTGCCGTCGGCTTCGGCGAAGCCGCGACAGCTGTGAACAACGCTGCGGCCGTGCTGGATCCGGAAGCGGAGATCTTTCCCGGACACTCCACCGAACAGGAGGGTTAGGCCATGGCATTTGTCATCGGTGAAGCATGCATCGACTACACGGACCGATCGTGCATGGAAGAATGCCCCGTGGATTGTATCTACGAAGGCGACCGCAAGCTCTACATCAATCCGAACGAATGCATCGACTGTGGCGCTTGTGAATTGGCGTGTCCGGTAGAGGCGATCACCGTCGACCGCAAGGCGGACCCGGACTTCAAGGAAGACAACAAGCGCTTCTTCCTCGACATCCTGCCCACCCGCGGTGAACCCGTCGGAAATCCGGGTGGTTCGGCGAAGATCGATATTGTCGGCGTCGACACACCGATGGTCGCGGCGTTCTGATGGTGAGCGGCACGCGACTCGGATACGTGGATTCGTCCTTCGGTCAATTGCATTACGCGCAGCAAGGTTCGGGTGAGACGATTCTCCTGCTTCATCAGGCACCCCGTTCGTGGGACGAGTTCCGCGAGCTGATCCCACTTCTGGCCGACGACTTCCGGGTAGTCGCGATGGACATGCCGGGGTACGGAAACAGTGCTCCGGTGCCTGGGCCGCAGACCATCGAGACTTATGCACGTGGCGCCTGGGAATTGCTCGATGTGCTGGGCGTCGATCGAATCACGGTTCTCGGCCACCACACCGGAGCGGCGGTGGCGCTCGAGATGGCGGCATCGCGCCCCAAGCGGGTGAACGCTGCTGTGCTCTCGTCGTGTCCGTGGGCTGACCGCAGCTACCGTGAGGGGCACTCGGGTCCTGGTGGGATCGACTGTGTCGACCGGGCTGCGGACGGCAGCCATCTCGCCGGGCTGTGGGGGATGCGTCGCCCCTACTACCCGGAACCCGGCACCGCACTGCTCGACAGATTCATCCGGGACGCGCTCGCCTACCGGGTGGATCCCGCGGAGGGGCACAGAGCCTGTGCTCGCTACATCATGGAGGCAAGAATCGGTTTGGTGACTTCTCCGGTTTTGCTGATCGGCGCGCAGAAGGATCCCTTCTCCATGCCGAATGTGGCACCGCTGCGCGAAAAGCTGACGGGTGCGGTTGTGGTGGAAACGGAGATCGTCGAATCCGGGACCGTGGCGCTCATCGAGGAGCATGCCCCGCAGATCGCAACCGCTGTCCGCATGTTTCTGGAGAATTACGCAGGTAGACGCCCCGTGTAAACTCTGCGGGACGGGTTCACTGAGCGGACCGTGTGGCGTGCGTCTCATCGCATGATCACCATAGTGTCGGTTCCGAAAGCACCTGCACCCAACGAGCACCCCGACTGTTTCGGTCTCTCTGACACTCGGGACTCGGCAGGCTGTCACAGATCGTTCAGGAGGACACTATGGCCGCTCCACAACAATCCCTCGGGTTCGGATCAGTACTGCCCATCGCGTCGTCGAGCGCTGTTGCGCCGACGCAGCCGGCAGGTGAGCTGTCCTCGGTCCTGGGCAAGGCTCGAATGATCTTGGACGCTTTCGACACCGACCACAGCGACTTGTCTCTGACGGAACTCACTCGGCGCAGTGGGGTCGCGAAAGCCACGGTTCACAGGTTGGCCGGTGAGCTGGTCGAATGGGGATTGCTCGAGCGCGCGGGCACCAAGTACCGGCTTGGCCTGCGATTGTTCGAGCTTGGCCAGTTGGTCCCGCGTCAGCGGATTCTGCGGGACGCGGCGCTGCCGTACATGGAGGACCTTCTGCTGGCGACGCAGGAGACGGTTCACTTTGCGGTTCGGGACGGCATCGACGTCCTGTACATCGAGAAGATCATCGGTCACCGTGGGCTCAATCAGCAGTCGCGGGTGGCCGGTCGGCTCCCGCTGTACTGCACCGCCACCGGCAAGATCATCCTTGCCTTCTCGCCACAATCGGTCTTCGACGAGGTGGTCGAGCAGGGTTTCACCGCCTTGACCAGTCGAACGACGATGTCCGTCGGCGTGCTTCGTCAGCAACTCGAGCGGATGCGTAAGGAACAGCTCGCGGTGGAGGTCGAGGAGACACGGCTCGGGTACATGAGCGTCGCAGTACCGGTGTTCAGTGGCCCGCGGACCCTGGCCGGTGCGTTGTCCGTGACAGCGCCGACGGCTCGGCTCAACGTCAGCCGCATCACCGGGGCACTGCGCACTGCAGGCGTTGGGATCACCCGCAAACTTCATGCCATGAAGTGCACACATTCGCCCAGCGACCCACTGGCACTACGCACGATCTGCAGTCCGGTCATGTGTTCGTTCAACGGCTGCGGCAAGTAGGGTCTACCGCCGGACGCGGAACATGCTCTTCTCGCAGTCCCAGGTGTGCGGGCCGACACCACGCTCACGGAGTGTCGCCTTCTGAACCTTCCCGGTTTCGGTGAGTGGCAACGAATCCACGATGTCGATGTAACGGGGAAGGGCAAAGTACGGCAGCTGTTGCTGGGAAAACTCCAGAATCGAGATGGGGTCGAAATCGGCTCCAGGGCGGAGTATTACGGTTGCCATGACGTCGTCCTCGGCCAGATCCGACGGCACCGGGAAGACAGCAACCTGACTGATCGACGGATGCAGCGCGAGAACTGTTTCCACCTCGGCTCCGGAAATGTTCTCACCTCGCCGTCGAATCACGTCTTTGATGCGATCGACAAATCGGAACCAGCCGTCTGCATCACGAATCACCCTGTCGCCGGTGTGGATCCAACTGCCAGGCTCCGGAATCGGGTCGCCAAGATAGCCCTGTGAACATGAGCCGGCGACCGTGGTGCGGACTACCAGTTCGCCGGGTACTCCGTCGGGCACGGCGCTATCGTCGTTGACCACCGCAGCGTCGTAGCCGCTCATCACCGTGCCCATGTACCCGGCCCGTCGATTTCCGGGAAGCGTGCCGATCACGAGATTGGTTTCGGTACTTCCGAATCCGTCCACGAGTTCCACGCCGAATCTCTTGGCAAACGGTTCGATCAGATGGGCCGGCGTTGCGGGGGCCAGGGCAACCCGGACGCTGTGCTGCCGGTCTTGTGGTGCGGGGTCAGCGTTGATCAGCATCGCAACCATCGCACCCAGCAGATAGTCGACAGTTGCCCCGATCTCGCGAACCTCGCTCCAGTGGCTACGGACCGAAAAGCGTTGTCCCAAGACAAAAGTAGACCCGGCCCAGAGTGACTGAACAAAGGCATTGAGGGCGTTCGTGTGAAACAGGGGCAGGCAGTTGTAGAGCACGTCATCCCGGGTAAGTCCCAGTGAGGCGCCGACACCTTTGCCCCACTGCAGGAACTGCGCGTGCGGGCAGCGCACACCCCGGGGCACACCCGTGGTGCCGGAAGTGAAGAGTATCGCGGCCATGTCGAGCGGATCGACTGTTTCCGGCTCGCACCCCGGATGTGAACCGGCCGTGGGGACCTGTGGTTCGCCCATGACCCACACGGCACCGCCGAATCCGGTGACAACGCTTGCGTATTCGGGTGAAACCAAGATGTGCCGTACATCAGCTTGACGGAGTGCGCCGACAACACTGTCGGCTCGAAGTGCGGTATTGAGCGGAACGGCCACCGCGCCGATCCACGCGCACCCGAAAACAAGGTCTGCCAGTTCGATCCTGTTGCCGGACAGTACCGCCACACGTTCCCCACGGCCGACACCCTCACTGCGGAGAGCAGAGCCCATCGACGCGGCGCGTTCGAGAAGTTCGCGGTAGGTGATCGTGATCCCGTCGACGACAAGGGCCGGGTGCTCCGGGCGTTCGCAGGCTCGCTCCCGGATCAAATCCGGAAGCGAGCGCGGAATGGCATGTGCGTCGCTGGGCATGAACGACTCCTTGCCGGTGACTCGTAGGGTGGGTAATTGTATCCCTCTCAGGGTACGACGACCGCCCGACCGGCAACCTTGCCCTCACCCATCAACTGCAGTGCACTTGCAATGTCATCCAACGGAAATTCCTGCACTGCAACGGAAATCTTGCCTTCGATGAGCAGCCGGATCATCTCGGGTGCCAGTTCAGCTTGGCGGGCAGTCTTGCGAATCATGTTGACGGGCAGGATCCTGACGTCGCTGAGTAACCAGTTCGGCAAGTCCAGAGTGAGGCTCTTGCCCAACGTGTATCCGATCAGAGCTGCTCGACCACCGGGGACAACACTTGCCAGCAGGTGGGACAAGCCGTCGCCGCCCAGCGTGTCGATCAATGCGTCGACGGTAGGCTCGGATCCCAGTACACCGGCAAGTTCGTCGCCTTGACCGACGACGGGGCGTACACCCTCCGGGAGTAAGGCAGCCTGATCTTCACGCGGTACAACACCGATCACCTCGGATGCTCCGGCAAGGAGAGCGAACTGCGCTGCCATCGATCCGACAGCACCCGACGCCCCGGCGACGACAACACGTTCGCCTGGGGCAACGGCTGCAACGTCATTCACGGCCACGTAGCCGGTTGTGCTTGGCAGGAAGAACGTTGCGGCGACGGCTGGCGACAGTGCGGGATCAAACGGTGTGAATGCCTTGTCTGCTGCTACCAGATACTCAGCCCAGCAGCCGTTCTTGAACAGGCCGACGCCACCGCCTCGGACCAGAAGGCGAGTGCCCGGCTCGTACGTGTCGGATTCGATCACCGTCGCAGCGCCATCGGTTCCGCCGATGTGCGGGAGATTCGGCTTGACTCCGAAGTTTCCGCTCGCGACGGTGATGTCGAGATGGCCGAGCGCAGCAGCGTCGATCCGCACCAGGGTCTGGCCGGATTCCCTTGCGGGAATGTCGATGTCGTCGATTACCGGTGAGGTGCCGAACTGATGGAGTCGGGCCGCGCGCATTGTGTCTCCTTGTAGCGATCTGTGAATGGATGTACGAATATGAGTGCGGTCAGGACAGGATCGACTGGTCGCGAAGTCCGGTGATCCGTTCGTCGCTGTAGCCGAGGACGGACTTCAGGACGTCGTCGGTGTCTGCGCCCAGTACCGGTGCGGCACGTCGAATCGAGCCGGGTTCGGAGCTGCTGCGAACAGGGATGCCCTCGTGGAGGAAGGTTCCCGCGAGGGGGTGTTCTTGTGCGGAATAGAAATTGCGTGCCCGTAGATGCGGATCACCGTCGACCAAGTCACGTCCGTCCTGGATGGCGCCGGCTGCGATACCCGCCGATTGCAGGCGCTCCATCACGTTTTCGGGAGGAAGAGTCCGGGTCCAGTCGGCGATCGCGTCGTCGATACGTTCGAGGTTGGCTTGGCGAGCCTCCACGCTCCTGAACTCGGGATTGTCGATCCATTGCTCCGCTCCGATGATGCGGCACAACGCATTCCATTCGGTCGTGTTGCGGATGGCAATCGAGCACCACCGGTCGCTGCCGAGGCACGGGTACACACCGTGCGGTGCCAGTTCGGGATGGCTGTTGCCGATCGGATCTGGGGACTGTGCCCGAGCCGCTCGGAGAACGCTGGTACCCATGTGCGCTGCCATGGCTTCGAGTTGTGACAGGTCCACGTGCTGGCCACGACCTGTCCGGTCGCGGTAGTCGAGCGCCGCCAGCGCCGCGACTGCTGCTTGCAGTCCGGCAACTATGTCGCCATGCCCGTAGATGACCCCGACAACGTCATCGGCGTTCCAGCCGGTCAGCGAGGTCAATCCGGTACTTGCAGAAACGATGTCGGCGTACGAGACCCAGTCCTTGCGAGGGCCGGTGTGGCCCATCCCGGACATAGACACGTAGATGATGTCCGGGTTGAGTTCGCGCAACTGTTCGTAACCGAGCCCCATCTTGTCCATGACCGACGAGCTGAAATTCTCGACCACGACATCGGATTTCCTGATCAGGTCACGCAGGACCGAAAGACCCTCGGTGGATCGGGTATCGAGTGTGATGCTGCGCTTGTTCCGGTTGACGTCATTGAAGTACCCGCTGGTGTTCGGATTGTCGTGAGGCCCACGCGACAGATGCATGAACGGTGCAAAGCGAGTCGGATCCGGCCGTCCGATCGATTCGACCTTGATGACCTCGGCGCCGTGGTCGGCGAGGATTCGGGTGCCGTACGGGCCGGCCAGCACCCACGTGAGATCCAGTACGCGGACACCCTCGAGGCTGAGCGCGCCAGTGTCACTGAACTCCTGGGTTTCATGCACTACTACAGACGTGCTGGTAGACAAGAGTTCCTGATGCTGACCCAACCGAGCAGCCTCCAGCGTTCCGATGCGCCGGCCTTCGGGGAAAGCGAAGCCGAACCCGAGATCGCGGTAGGTTCCGTGATCACCGGTCACGTCGGTGAAGAAGTCCCGGTCGTTGAGTTGTGGGTTGCGCAGCAGTTCTTCGGGCCGGTCGACCGCTGCCCATGGCAACTTGCGAGACTGGGCACTGACTGCAAATTCTTCCTTCGGCCACTTCGAGATGAAGGCTGACAGAACGTCGAAGATGTGTTCCTGATGCGTCTTTCGGTAGACCGCGTCGGACCACTCGGGTTGGTCGAGATCGTCCTGGGCGTCGTTTTCGATCAGCCATGCCAGCATGCCGTCCCACATGCGGGGGCTACCGCCGAGGCCGCCACCGACATAACCGTCGGCAGCCTGGAACAGTCCGTGCGGAACGAGCGGATGTACGCGGCCCGGACGCGCAGGGACGCGGTCCTCGTGAATGTAGGCAAGAGTGCCCGCTTCGAGCGCGGCGGCAACACATTCCTGAGCACTGATCTCCAGCAACGGGTTCTGGCCCGTGGATCGAGAACGCAGTCCGAGCAGCACGCCGATTGCTGCGTTGATTCCGGCGAGCTGCTCAGCCTGGAGTTCGGGGAGCAGGAGCGGGGGGTGCTCGGGATCGCCGACCTGGGCCATCATCCCACCGAGTGCCGCCACGGTCAGGTTTGTTGCCTGCCAATCACTTCGCGGACCCGATGTCCCGAACGGTGTCACCCGAACGTGCACGAGGGAGCCTCGATTGTCAGTCAGAGCGCCGTTCGCACTACCGTCGAGCAGGACATCGGCACTGTGAAGTAGTGCGTCGAAGGTGAGGCGATCATTGCTGTCGCCCGGATCGAGAACCACCGACTTCTTGCCCGCATGCCAATGCAGGTACGAATCACCCTGGGACTCGGCGCGACTGGGGTCACCGGTGGGTAGTTCTACCAGAATGACCTCGAAACCCAGTCCGACGAGGATACGTCCGGCGAATCGCGCAAACGGACTGGAAATCTCTACGACCCGTACCGGGGGATGCACCACAACTACTCCGTTTCAATCGAACGATATCGCCGAACCGACTGGTGTCGAACGTAGTTCTCGGGCCCGGTAGGCGACATGATTTCGGTCTGCCCACCGGACCCGTTCTCACTCGCCGCTCAGGCGACGTTCTGCTCGACCCATCCCGAGAGAAGGACAGCCGACGGATCGATGTCCGCGGAAATTTTGCCCTGCTCGCGGAAGAATGCAACAAGTTCGTTTGCTCGCTCCACGTCGTCATCGGTGAATCCGCGTCCGCCGAAATCGATTTGGGCCACTCGGTCTGCGGCCTCGGCCGGGTCCATCTGGATAGCCGCGGCAATTGCGGTTGCGGCCCGATCCGGATCCGAGTTCACGATTGCGGATGCTTCCGAGATGACCTTGAAGACCTTTGCTGCGGCTTCTTCGTTCGCAGACAGCCAGTTGTCCGAAGCGATGATCCATTGCGCGTACTTGGCGCCGAAATCGCCAGTCGTGGCGACAACGCGTCCACCCGTATTCACACTCTGCGTTACCCATGGGTCGAAGGACAGGAAGCCGTCGATGTCACCGCGCGCCAGCAAAGCGGGCTGCTCGGGCGGACTTGTGCTCACCAATGTGACCGTCGCCGGGTCGATGCCGAGGCTGGCCAGGTACTGGTTTGTGAAGTAGAGACCGATGCCGGGGAAGACGCCCATGGTCTTGATCGACTTGGGTTCGACCCCATTCCTCAGCACAACCTGGAAGTACCGGTCGGATTCCTGGAATACGCCCAGAGCCCGCAAGCTCGGGTTGGCAGCCATGACGGACAGCGCTGTCGAGTCGGCATTGCCGGATAGCTCCGACGTTCCGGCTACAACGTTCTGAGCGCCCGCTGCTCCACCTTCCGTCTGGATGACCTGGACGTCGAGACCGGCGGCCTCGAACATGCCCTCGTGGTCTGCCAGGAAGATCGGAGCGTACGACGGATCGACACCAACAGCGATGCGTACCAGGCCACCAGATTCCGCGGAGTTGTCGGTAGCGGGGCGGGTGCATCCGCTGACAGCGATTGTCAGGGCGGCGACGGCAGCAATCGTGCCCACCCATTTCTTCTGAAATCTGTTGAGCATGATGACCTCTCGGTAAAAGTGTGTTTCAGCGTCCGGTGAAGATGGGGGACCGCTTGTCGAGGAATGACTGAAGTCCCTCGGCGGCGTCGTCCGTCTTGATCAGTTCGAGTACTGCGTCGAATTCGACGTCCAGCGCCTGATCGAGCGGGAACGACATTCCTTCGTCGACAATGCGTTTGATCATTCCGATGGTGGCAGTGGGTTTCGACGCGAGTTCGCGAGCAAGGTCAGCGCAGTGTGCATCGAGGTCTTCGTCTGCAACGACGGTATCGACCAGGCCGATGTCGTGGGCGCGCTCGGCGCTCAGTCGATTGCCTTCGATCATGAGCACTTTAGCTCGGTGTGCGCCGATGAGGCGCGGAAGCCGTTGGCTGCCACCCGCCCCCGGAAAGAGACCGAGACCGATCTCGGGGAAGCCGATGGTCGCGGACTGTGCCATAACGCGGAAGTCGCAGGCCAACGTTAGTTCGGCGCCGCCACCGAGTGCGTGCCCGTTGATCTTCGCGATAACGGGTTTGGGAGCTGTCTCCAGGATCCGCTGTACCTCGACCCACGGGCGCATCGCGCGCTGAGTTTCTTCGGTCAGCTCACGCATCACGGTGATATCCGCGCCGGCGACGAAAAACCGGCCAGTGCCCGTCATGACTATGGCGCGGACCCTCTGATCCGCCGCCAGTACCGGCAGTAGCTCCAGCAGTTCGGCGATCAGGCTGGGATTGAACGCATTGGCGGGAGGTTTGTCGATGGTCACGGTGGCGATCGAGTCTGTGACGTCGACGGTGACGAACTTGTAGGTCTGTCTCGTCAAGTGAGCTCCTGTCAGCGGGTTGGAGGTGGACACCGGTCGAGCCGGAGAATGCCTGGGGGAAGTATGGAGTGGGACTCTTGTGCGGCGATACAGCTCGGGTTCGGTCAGTAGACCAGGGGTGGATCGAAGATCGATGCGGTTGCTGCGCGTTCTGCCGTGATCACGGCGATTTTTGATCCTGTGACAGGATTGAGTCCGTGAATTCTGCAGTTCCGACCCAGCCCGCGCCCACCGTCGACAAGCGTCCCGAGTCGATTTTCACGATGGGGACCCGAATCGAGGACCGGCTCGGACGAACCGGCACCATCCACACTCCGCACGGTGATATCGCGACGCCGTCGTTTGTGGTGGTCGGGACCAAGGCGACGGTCAAGGCTGTGCTCCCCGAGTCGATCAAGGAATTGGGCACGCAATCGGTTCTCGCAAATGCGTACCACCTGTATTTGCAGCCGGGTGCCGACATCGTCGACGAGGCCGGTGGCCTGGGCAAATTCATGAACTGGGACGGACCCACCTTCACGGACAGTGGCGGCTTCCAGGTGATGTCGCTTGGCGTCGGGTTCAAGAAGGTACTCGCGATGGAAGCCGTCGGCGTGCAGTCCGACGACGTGATCGCGAAGGGCAAAGAGCGTCTTGCGACGGTCGACGACGAGGGCGTTACGTTCAAATCGCACCTCGACGGCAGCAAGCATCGGTTCACCCCTGAGGTGTCGATGCAGATTCAGCATCAGCTCGGCGCCGACATCATGTTCGCGTTCGACGAACTCACTACGCTGCTCAATACGCGCGGCTACCAGGAGCGATCGGTCGAGCGCACGCAGGCGTGGGCGATTCGCTGCATCAACGAGCATGAGAAGCTCACCGCCGAACGCGCCGACAAGCCCTATCAGGCGCTCTTCGGCGTGATCCAAGGCGCGCAGTACGAGGATCTGCGTCGTCAGGCTTGCCGCGGCCTCGAGTCGATCGAAGGCGAGAACGGGTACGGCTTCGACGGCTACGGCATCGGCGGTGCCTTGGAGAAGCAGAACCTCGGCACGATTGTGCGTTGGTGCAACGAGGAACTGCCCGAGCACAAGCCGCGTCACATGCTTGGAATCAGCGAACCGGACGATTTTTTCGTCGCAATCGAGAACGGCGCAGACACCTTCGACTGCGTCAATCCGTCCCGTGTTGCGCGCAATGCCGCGATCTACGTGCGCTCCGGTCGGTTCAACATCAACACCAGCCGATTCCGTCGTGATTTCACACCTATCGACGACGAGTGCGACTGCTACACCTGCGCTAACTACACCCGCGCGTACATCCATCACCTCTTCAAGGCGAAGGAAATGCTGGCGTCGACGCTCTGCACCATCCACAACGAGCGATTCACGGTGAAGTTGGTCGACGACATTCGAGCCAGCATCGAAGGCGGGTACTTCCACGACTTCAAGGCGGACATGCTCGGAAAGTTCTACGGCCCGAAGGCCCCGCAGACTCAGGCGTAAGTCGGTTCGCGCTTCTTCACGTAGGCGATGACGCGGTAGGTGATCGGCATGACCAGAATCTCGACAAGTGTTTTCCACAGGAAGCCGACCAACACGTAGTTGATGAAGTCTTCCCATGTGCTGATGCCGATGACGCCGGCCGCGATGGAGCAGAAGATAAGTGTGTCGGCGAATTCACCGACGACGGTCGAGCCGATGAGACGCGCCCACAGGTGCTTCTCCTGCATGCGCTTCTTCATCATGACCAGGACCAGGGAGTTCAGCAGCTGTCCGACGAGGTAGGCGGCCAAGCCGGCGACCAGGAGTCGGGGAATGACACCGACGACGGTTTCGAGGGCGGCCTGGTTCTCGTAGAAGGCCGCCGACGGCAGTTGCACAGCGATCCAGAAACACGCGGCAGCAAGAATCAGTGCGCCGAATCCGAGGTAGATCGCGCGCCGGGTTGCTTTGAAGCCGTAGACCTCACTGAGGACGTCACCGAGGACGTACGCGAGTGGGAAGAGGAAGAAGCCACCGTCGGTGATGACGGGCAGAATCTGCAAGGGCCCGAGAGAGAAGTCGGAATCCGCGAAGAAGGCGACCCCCTTGGTCGCCGCCACATTCGAGATCAGCAGTGTTGCGGTGAACAGCGCGACGATCGTCGGGTAATAACCGAGGCTGACGTGCGCAAATTTGGTCTCTTGAGTCGATGAGTCTTGCTGATCCTGAGCTGTCACGTCCGCAATCCAAGCATCTCAGGGTGTCTCCAAGCGAGTTGGCGACCGTCCAGTTGCCCAGAACACAGCAGAAAGCCCGTCAATTCCATGAGGAACTGCCGGGCTTTCGCGAGGGCTCGGAGTTATCCCTTGACTACCTGGGTGCCACCGGCCAGTTGGTCGTGCTTGCCCTGTTTGGTGGGGCTGTTGTTGATGGTCACCGCGATGACGATGTACGCGATAAACGCGAGGAGACCGCCGATGATCGGAATGATCGACAGCAGTGTGAATGCATTTCGGATCGCAGACTGCTGCGGTGTGGGCTTGGGAGCGCCGGCAGGTCCATGCACCGAGAGACCGAGCATCTTCTTGCCCAGCGTCCAGCCCTGCGTTACTTCCATTCCTACGAAGTACGCGAAGGTCAGGATTCCCGAGAACAGCCCGGAGATCAGAATCAAGCTGTCCGCGTCACTGACCAGGACTGCGAGAATTGCCGCGACGATGCCGACGATGATGCCGTCGATGATGCGGGCAGCGAGGCGCAACCACAGGTCACCCGGCTGGGCACCGGAAGGCAGTCGCGTCGATCCACCGTAAGCGCCCTGATCATTGAACTGCGGTGGCGGCGGAAAGTTCCCGCCCTGAGGCGGCGGCGGATATCCACCGGGAGGCGGGTAGTTCCCCTGCGGCGGTGGGTAGTTGCCCTGCGGGGGTGGGTAGTTGCCCTGCGGGGGTGGGTAGTTGCCCTGCGGGGGCGGGTATCCACCGGGAGGCGGGTAATTCCCCGGGGGTGGCCCGGCGGGGGAGCCCCCCGTCGGCTGGTAGCCGCCACCGGGAGGTGTGACGGGCGGTGGGTAGCTACCTGGCGGCGGTGATTGCGGCTGGCTGTACGGATCTTGTGGTGATTGGTTTCCGTCGTTCGGATTCTTGTTGGGGTCGTAACCGCCGGTCGTCATTGTTTCCCCTCAGTCGTGAATGCGCGTCGAAGCGTTCAAGCCAGCCACAGCATTCGAGTGTGACACTGATTACGACCTTAACCGCCTTAAGCGATAGATGTTGGTGTCACTTAGGCCCTCGTGTGTCGATGTCATCTGTGGTTTAGGCTGCGTTTCATGACGAGTTCCGGGGAGAACGGCGAGATATCTCCCGATAAATACGTGCCTGAACCCGGATATGGCGAGGTTCCCAGCCTCCCGCAGGAAGGTTCCGGAGAATCTGCGGGAAAACAGCAGTCGTATTGGGAGATTCCGGCGACACCATCGCCAACCGAGCAGTACCCGGGTTATCCACCGCCGTCGTACACCCCGACCCCAGAGCCACCAGCGCAGTATCAACAACCGCAATACCAACAACCGCAATACCAACAACCGCAATACCAACAACCACCGCAGTACCAGCAGTACCAACAGCCACCGCAGTACGGACCTCCCGGCCAATTCGGTGGGTACGTGCAATCAGCGGGAACGAACGGGCTTGCAATAGCGTCGTTGGTGACGGCAATTGTGGGTGGCTGCTTTTACGGACTCGGCGCGATTGTCGCGATAATTCTGGGCGTCGTCGCGCTCAATCAGATTAAACAAACAGGCCAACAGGGTCGTGGGCTCGCGATTGCAGGTATTGCCGTCGGTGCCTCGGTTATCGCCATGTGGGTGATATTCGTGATCTTTGTCGCGGCGGTTGGTTCCGTCTAACGCCAGCGTCGATGCTGCGCAGGTGATGCGACTGCGAGCGGCGGTTCCTGAATTGCTGTGGTGTGAGCGTCGGCGGGGAGTGGTTTGCCGAAATAGTAACCCTGGCCTGTGGTGCATCCTGCGCGAGTGACGGCTGCTGCTTGTTCGGCAGTCTCGACGCCTTCGGCGATGGACTCCATTCCGAGTTTGACGGCGATCGCGGCGATGGTCTCCATCACGATGAATGCCCGCTCGGACGAGTGCTGCGTGTCGCTGAGAGCCCAGGTGAGGCTCTGGTCGATCTTCAGGATATCGAGTGGCAGTTCCGACAGAGCCGCAAAGGACGCAAAGCCGGCTCCGAAATCGTCGAGTGCTATCCGGATGCCTTCTTTGTGCAGTGTCGCCAGCGTGGCGGCGGCATTCTGGCCGACGACGCCGAGTTCGGTGACTTCTACGATGACTTTGTTGTGCGGTGTGCCGGAGCGGTCCAGGGTGTCGATTATTTCTCGGGCAGCATTGTCGGTCGACAGTTGGCGTGGCGAGAAATTCACCGCGATATTCAACTGATCATCCCAGTGGGAGATGTGCGCGCAGATCAAGTCGAGGGTTTGCAATCCGATGGGAATGATCAAGCCGGACAATTCAGCAGATCGCATGAAATCTTGCGGTTCGATGACTCCACGAAGGGGATGGCGCCAGCGAAGGAGGGCTTCGTAGCCGGTAATAGTCGAGGTTTCCAGGTGTACCTGGGGTTGGTACAGCACTTCGAATTGATGGTCGTCGAGTGCCTCGCGAAGCTCGCGAACCATGCGGATTCCTTTTCGTTCTGTTCCCGCCCCACCGCACTGCCGCGCGGTTGCCCTCCAGCGGGTGCTTTGGTCATGTCGAGGGCAAGCCCCGCTTGTAACCTGCCCAGGGCTCCTCGTCCTGGTTCCCTGCACCTATGCCGAAACGGTACTTCACTCAGCGGCAATTGCCAATGATTAACTATTGTCTGGATCTCTTGGCGGGATCCAAGGGATCGACAGATGTGAAGATCCAGGGGTCGCCCGGAACCTTCTGTGGATCGAAGCGATCAGCTAGTTCCGTCGGTGAAACTACTTCGCCAGGTTCAGACAATCCGATGCTCGACGCAATCAGAGTCAGAACTTGGGGTGGGGTTCGGCCGAGGTCGCGTTGATCGGAGAGCGTGACCGCCCCGTCCCGTTTGGCGAGACGCTTGCCTTCGGAATTAAGTGCGAGGGGGACATGGGCGTAGATCGGCGGTGTAATGGCGAGGAGTGTTGCCAGGTAGGCCTGTCGCGGTGCTGATGTAAGGAGGTCGTCGCCGCGTACAACCTGATCGACGTTCTGAGCGCCGTCGTCGACGACGACTGCCAAGTTGTATGCGGGAACCCCGTCGCCGCGGAGTAGCACCACATCGTCAACCATTCCGGATACTTTGCCGTGCAACATATCTCGCACAGTAAATGACGTCGTCTCGGCGCGCAGGCGCAGCGCGGGCTTTCGGCCGGAGGCCAGCTTGTCGGCTTGCTCGGAAGGAGTGAGATTCCGGCACGTTCCGGGGTAGGCGCCGTCCGGGGCGTGTGGCGCGGAGGGGGCCTGCTGAATTTCCTTGCGGGTACAGAAGCACGGGTACGTCAGCCCGCGATCGGTCAGTGACGTGATCGCGTCTGCGTACCGCGGCAGTCGGTCGGACTGTTTGACGACGTCACCGTCCCAGTCGAGGCCCAGCGCGCGCAGGTCACTCAGTTGACGTTCCATGGCGCCTGGCCGCACACGATCCAGATCTTCGACGCGAATGAGAAAGTCGCGACCGGTGGTCCGGGCAAACAGCCAGGCAAGGAGGGCAGTGCGAAGGTTTCCCAGATGCAGATCGCCGGAAGGGCTCGGTGCAAATCGTCCTGCTCCTGGCACGTCAGGCCCTGGATCCACGAGCGGCGGGAATTTCCATGTCGTGGAGGGTGAGCTTTATCTGACTCTCCAAGGCGTACTCGAGATAGTGCGGCGGATACATGCCGGGATTGCCTATCGCGTCCAGCGCCAGTCCGTCGACGGTTGCGAGGAGAAGCGCTGCGCGGGTTTCAGCTTCAGGCAATCTGATTCCGATCAGAACTGCGCAGATGCCGGTGCGAATGGTGAACAGCATCGTCCGCCGAATTTCCGCCAACGATTCGCTGGTGACAGCGCGGATGGCAAATGCGGCAAGGACGTGTGCTTCGCGTGTGCGCTGCTGGTCGAGGGGAAGCAGTTGTGACAAAGCTTGGAACAGCACAACGTGTGGGTCGGTTCCGGCTGGGGATTGGGTGAGGCGGCCCAGCATTCGCTCCGCCAGGGTGCGCAGAGCGAATGTGAGCATCTCGTCCTTGGTCGAGAAGTGGTGCTGCACGGCGCCGATCGAGACGTCGGCGCGCTTTGCCACCTCGCGCACACTCGCATTCTCGAGTCCTGATTCGGCGGCAACATCGAAAAGTGCCGTGGCCAGCAAGTCCGGGTTGGTGGCTGATTTCCGACGTTCAGGCATGCGACGGACATTACCCGCGTATCGAAGCAATCTGCACGTCAGGGGTGGTTTTTCAGACGGCCCTGCCGAGATATGCGAGGAGTTTGGTTGCCTTGTCCGCATCATCGGCAACGGCGATCTCGGGGCCGCACACCCCTGCCATGCGAATCGAATCACCGAGGCCGGCAGCAATCTGCGACACCCACTCCACGTCCTTTTCCGGAATGGAAGTGTCGGTGCCCGTCGCGGCTGCAAGATCCCAGCCGTGAATGACCAGATCGAAGCACAGAAAACCGTCGACGGTGGCTCCGAGGTTGGTTCGGCCGAAATGCCCGTCGTATTCGAGGGTCGACTTTTCGGGATCGTCGAGAATCTCCTGCATCGAATCGCGCACTGCTGCCCAGGCAGCGGACGGATTGTCGTCGACGGACGGTCCTGGCGCCAGTTCGAGGCCGACGACCTTGACCATGTCGCGTTCGCTGTCGATCACGTGCCGGACCACGTCGCGCGCCGTCCACCCTTCGCAGGGAGAGTTGTTGTCCCACTGGTCCTCGGGTACTGCATCGATGCGCTGGGTGAAGCCGGCGGCGAGGTCACGGTAGCGATCTGCGGGGGAGATATCGGCTGTAGTCATGGCCCTGATTCTTCAGGATGGGGTCGGGGCGGCGATTGATTATTCGGACATCTTCCGAGAACGTGACCACAGTCGCTGGGGCCGTGCCAGTCGGGAGCTTCACTACGCAGTAGTTCTCGCAGATACCAGCTTCATTTCGCGAGCCTAGCCAGAGCTACCGACACCGTGGTTTCCGATCGTTCTTGTCAGTCGATCGGACCGAACCTGTATCCGAATCCGCGCACTGTCTTGATGTACTTGGGATTGGCCGGGTCGGATTCGATTTTCGACCGCAGACTTTGAATATTGGCGTCGACGGCGCGAGTCTTGGTTGAATTCGTTTCGCCCCACACCTTTGCGAGGAGCTGAGTTCGCGAGTGGACGTGGCCGGGGTGCATCGACATTTCGAGGAGCAGGCGCAATTCGGTTCGCGTGAGGTCGAGGCGTCGACGGCGGATGGTGGCGGTCATCGATCGGCGATCGATCGTCAACTCTCCGTGGCACTCTCGCTTGTCCGTCTGTGGGGCGGGTGTGCTGCGGAGGAGGCCCGTTATCCGAGAATCGAGGCTGCGAGCGTCGAGGGTGTTGATGGCGAAATCCGACGCGACTTGTGGTGGTGCGTCGTCGATGTCCTCGGGGGATTCGACGATCATGATGATCGGAATCTCGCTGCGGAGCCGGATTTGGCGGGCAACCTCGAAGCCGTCGATGTCCGGGAGTGAAAGATCGAGAACGGCAACGTCGAAGCTGTCGGTACCGAGTGCGTCGAGGCTGTTTCGTCCGGAGGCGAACAGATGAACGGTGTGGCCGACGCGCTCGAGTTCGACGCCGAAGGTCTCCGCTAGCGCAGGCTGATCCGTCGCCGCGAGAATCACGCTCATGTAGTGCCGCCCTGTTGCTGCTCGTCTCGGTAACCCGTCAATACCGACAACCCGTCAATACCGACTTCCGTCAGTGTCGCAGATCACTATCGACCGGGCCACTTCGGGCGCGCGGAGCGGGAAACTCGCAAACAAGAACGACCCAGGGTTCCAGGCAATGCGCTGCTACGCTGCCTTTTCGCACGTCGATACGTAACCGGGGGGCTCAGGTGGGGAACGAAGTACTGCAATTCTCGCTGACGCGGCAGCGGCAATGCCCGAGTCGGCTAGCGGCCCGGCCGCCGCGAGGGCCGGTGACCCGATTCCCGCCGGATTACGACTCCGCCGGGGACACGATGAGCACCGAAACCATTTTGCCGGATGGATATCGGATGGTCTTCGACGAGCATCCACGCGGAGCGGGCCTGACCGGGTCGTCGCCGTGTTTCCCCCGACCCGAAGCATCGGATCATCCGAACGCGCCCGTGCAGATCGATCAACCATGACCGGGCCCGCGTCCTCGTTTCCCGAGTTGACTGTCCTCGCTCGCCAAGTCGACGCCGAGGTCGGGAAGGTTCGCGCCCGCGCAGATGCTGGAGGTGGTGCAGTCAGCATCGAGGTCGACGCGTACGGCACGATCACTGACCTACAACTGACCGAGAGTTGCCTCCGGGCCGGCCACGCTGCACTCTCCGCCGCGATCACAGCGTCCCACCGAACCGCTTGCGCGGCAGCAGCGGAGGCCGCGCAGGAACTACGCGCGCCGCTCCTTCGCGACTCTCGCGTCGCCAGGGCAATGGAGGCGTTCGATCAGGTGCCGGCCGCACCCGAAACTCGAGTGCTGCGACGAGTGAACCGTGCACCGGTCGACGACGACCCACCTTTCGGCGGCGGTTCGTTCATGTGACGTGCCTGAACTCTGGCAAAAAAAGAACCCCCTGTGAACCGCTTCTCAGCAGTTCACAGGGGGTTCTTTTGGCGGAGGATAGGGGATTTGAACCCCTGAGGGCAAGTCAACATGCGGGATCTCGCAGATACGTCGAATTGCTCTCCACCTGCGGTGTAACACGCTGGTTCAATGCCGAGCGACACCTAGATACTTGGAGACACGTCGACGGTGTTGCATATCCCGTTGCATGAAATTCGCCAACCTGCGATTGGGCTCGGGTGACCCAGACCAGAACCTCGCCAACAACGCTGGCTCAGTCGCGCCACACCGCACTTCGCAATTGCGCCACTCATCGGCGCAGGTCTAGCCCAATCGCGCCTAGTGGCGACATTCGCGCCACGCGTGGCGCGTGGCGCGGGCGGACGGACCCGGTGACTGTACGCGCACACTGGACGTGGCAGTTGCAAGCCGGATTGGGAGCGTGGGGACATATCCGTACGCAGAATGCGGCCTCGCGCCGGTTTGCATGGCGTGACCGGCGCGAGTGTCGGCACTGGCCTCGACTTGCGTCGATGCTCGCCCGTGACAGGCGCGACCGCTTCGAGGATCAGGCGCAACTGGGGCGCAACCCCGCATGCCGCGGCACGGGCTATCCGGGTTCACCCTCGTCACGCTCCACTCGGCCGGTGCCTACGCCAAGAAGTGCTTGAGGGTTCGGCCAACTATTGACCGGGCATCCGTTGGCCTGCCCCAACGCAGGAGAGGCACCCAGCAATCGGGTGCCTCTCCGGTGTGCGCGCAGGGGGAGCGCTACACAGTGACCTCGACCCACTCACCAAACGGCGGTGCTTCAGCCGACAAGATGCGAACGGGCTTGTTGTCAAAGGGCGGTTGCACAAGCTCCTCGACCTTGAACCGCTTGGTCTCATCACCATCGTCGGGGAAGACGTACGTCCCTGTCCCGGCTGCGAGATCAGCCGCGGCGATGGCGTCGGTCTCGTCGCCGCGGCCAGCGGTCTCAAAATATCCGCGATTGGACATCACGCGCTGAATGTTGGCGAAACCCTCGTTGTCGGTGCGTTCCCAAATCTTGCTGTCGGCCATCGTGCCCTCTCGTTGGGTGAGATCTGAGCCTATCGGATCGAGCGCATCCAATGGATGCGAAGTCATCCACGACGATAATGCCTGTTCAATGACGGAATTATTGGGTACACCCAAGCTCGCTGCTCGCTGTTCAACCTCGGCAAGCAGCGAATTTGGGGCGCTCCCCTTGAAGGAGCCACGGTCACTCCCTTTGAGAGGCTCCGGCCGATTGGCGATGTAATCCCATGGCCAGAGATTTAGTACATCGAGGTACATTTTCGGCGTCAAGAACATATCTTCGCCGGCCTCGAACCAGGGGAGAATCCTGCAGCCGGCCGACTTCTTTGTTGCGACGCCTGCGTGGTGAATGAAGTCGTTACGGATCTTCCCAAGGTCACCGAAGAAATCGTGCTGGTAGTCGCGGAAATCGCAGCCCTGGAGCTTCGCAATCTCCTTCCGGTAGTGGTCATCCCACTGGGAATGGACGTAACTTATCCACTGAGCTCCGAACTGCTTCTGAACCTCGAGCGGCCGAGGTCGAAGTGATTGCCCTTGGAACGCAGAGATCATTGACTGAAACCCGGGGTGTGAGGCGGCGACGACTTCTTCGATACTGACCGTCGTATCGCTCGGATTGGTGACAACGCTGATTGGCTCGACCGATAAGTCAACCCAGCGAGGGTTTGGCTCATTTCCTCTATCCCGCAGACTCTCCGTTACCCCGTTCAAACGTTTTTCCCACTCGGTGTGAGAAAGTTCGACAGTTCCGTGGGGTCCCAGCAGAGCAGCGAGCATAGAGACCTTCACAGTTCTTTTCAGCTCACTCACGAGGCCGGTCACGGTGGCCAACTCGGGTTCCTGGATAAGCCCCTTTAGTGTTAAGTCAGCTTTTTCGACCGCTTCAAGCATGGTTCCGATTTGGGCCACGGGGTCTAGAGATGGATCCAAACCCGTGATGGCGGTGTTGACCGGTTCCAACGCTTTGTACAAATCGGATCCTTCTTCTGGACGCGAGTTCATCCAGGCATACGAAAATGGGAGGGAGAAGATTGTATAAGCGAACCGCCTATTGTACTGCGTATTGTGGTGCTGAATTCGTAAACCTTCGAGCGCCTGCGGCATCGTCAAGTTCTGAAAATCGCGGACGTTCTCGAGTACTCGGCGCCATCGCGCCACGGTGCTTATGGCAGTCATGGGCCAACGGTAGCGGTCGTCTTAGGCAAGGGTGTGCTTGTTTGAGAACGGGCCGGATCCTGGTGTGTTGGAGCGCGAACACCGAACCCAGGCTGAGGCTCTGGGATGCCGTTGATGACCCGAACACATCGCAGCACAAGGTCGGCCTTGCCAGGAAGGGACGAAGCGTGTTGCCGCCAGAATCTGGTAGGCGCGGCTAGCGGAATGACTCTCGATCTCTAGGTCTCGCCGGCCGCGCTCAGCGAAGAGCCCCATCTAACTGAATGATATTTTGAAAGCATGACCCTGATAGCTGATGACCCCATCATTGTGGCTAAGTTCACGCGTGCCGCGAAGCATGGTATTGAACTGCGTGAGAACATCTCGAAATGGGTCAAGGAGGATACAGAACTAATTATTGATCAATCCGATGATCTTAGGATCGGCAGACTTCGGCTCGCCGTCTCGTCTCCGCCCAGGGTGGCCGACTGGTCTGTAATCCTCGGCGATACGATTCATAATCTGCGGTCAGCTCTTGATATCTGGATGTACAAATATATTGTCAGCACGTGCCCCGATGAACTTGAGGTCGAACACAAGAATATCTATTTCCCGGTGTGCGACACGGGCAAAGCGTTCACAAGCTGGAAGAATAGAACTGGATCCTACCTCTCGGGCGATATGATAACCGCCCTGCTGGAGGTGCAGCCGTATAAATTGGACGCCCCGCTGGCGCAGAGTGCTATGTGGCTTATTCACCAGTTCGATATTGCAGATAAACACCGGGAACCGCTAGTGATGGACCTTGCGTCGCAGGATGGGCTAAGTCCTTTCACCTTCACTACCGAACATCCGGAATTTACCGAGGACTCAATACGTATTCGTGCTTCTAGTGTCTCAATCTCAGAAGGTGGCCTCATGGTTATCATCGAAAGCGATTATCCGCTGTACAAGCTTACGCTGAGCGGGGGGCTGAATTTGATTCCCTATTTCAAGTTCGAAGATAACAGCTATCAGATGGTTCACACCCTGACTCAATTTATGCCGGGTGTTCAGCAACTGCTGCGTAGGGTGGAAGAGTTGGGAACATCGACCGGGTTGGGATAAGTGCGGTGTGGGCGTGTTTCGGGTCATTTGCGCTGTAATTCGATAGGTTCGATGCGTACGCGAACGTCGGCGCTGAGGCTGGCAAGGTTATGGAACCTGTTTTTTCGTAAATGGACTCAGCCGACAACTGGCCGCTAAGTGCGCCATGTTTGCCCTTCTTGATCTGCCTGGAAATTGGGCGGCATCGAGTGAAATTGGGCGGCATCGAGAGGTTGCTGGTCTTACCTCTGGCCTTATTTCGACCCCCTTTGATTTGTCCCAGTAAGGGAAACTGGAAGAGCGCTGGGCTTCCTGAGGGGTCGGTTCTCAAAAAACCCGTTGGCCGAGTTGCATGTTTTGAGACACGCAGTGAATACGTGCGCATCTCTGGGGGGGGGCATTGGTGAGCCGCATTGTGTATCAAGGGCATTCGATGTCAGGCGCGAGGCCGAGGTACGAAGGCCGCAGAGCGCGCGCCCGCGCGCATCAAGCACTGACAAAGAATGGCGCCTCTGCGTAATAGTCTGCGCGCCTCCGGTGCTCGACTTAGAGCCTATCTCGGATGTCAAGGGCGCCAAGCGCTTTCTCGGCTTGGGGAGTTGCCGCAGGTCTGCGCGCGGCCCAGCAGGTCGCGCTGCCATAGCGCGTATTCCGCCGGGGAGCTGGAGTGCCTGGGCCGTATTGTCGCCGCGTCCGCGCCTGTCCGGTACGGGAATGGCCTGACGCGCGAGCGCAAATCGCTTCACGGCCCGGAGCCTTCCGGCACTTCGCCCATTGCTGCCAGTTGGGTTGGCTGACTCATGGGCTATCTGGTGTCTGGAAGTCGGGCAGTGACCAATGGGTGGTGCGGGGGAACCCTCGGTGGTGATAGATGACGCGGAGTCGTTTCGCGGTTCGCTGCACCACGCGCTCGGAGTAGCCGACCTTGCGGGCGGCGTCTTTGACATCCTTCGCGGGCGCTAGACCCTGCTCTTCGAGAAAGTCGTGCAGCCAAGCCGCCACGCCTTCGCGGTCGTCGTCCTCGTCGCTGGAAGCGAGCAGGTCGCGGGCGTCGTCGGTTGTCTCGCCACCCCACTCGATCCGGCCAACGCTCGTTGGACCGTCCAGTGTTTCAACTAGCGCCGGCACGATCCGGACCGATGCCGAGGGCGTCTCGGGGGCAAGGTTGGACTTGGTGTTGGTGATGACGAGTTCGTCTGTGTTTGGGCGCTTTGCTACGGCGAGGACCGAGCGGGGCACCTGCGACCACGCCAGTGACCCGAGAATCAGCTTGCCGGTGTCGTTGCTGTCCTTCTTTCCGAAGTGGCAGATGCCGAGGACGCAGTAGTCGAGTCGCGCAGCCGAGCGGTTGAGTGGTTCCAGGAACTGGCGGACCTTACGGTCGTCGTGGCCGTCAATTCGGCTATCCATGACGGAGGTTGCCGCATCGAGCACGACGAGCGCGACATCATGCTCAGCGATGAGGCGTTCGAGTTCTCGGAGGTCACCGGGGAGACTGACCGTGCCGTCTGCTTCTCCACCATCGGTCCGGACGTTGACGAACTGCACACGGTCCAGGTTGGCGTCGGCAGCTTGCAGGCGTGGGCGGACGGTATAGCCGGGGTCGTCCTCAGTGCACAGGTAGATCACATTCCGGGGCGTCCCGTACAACTCGCCTTTGAGGGACCCACGGGTGACGCTGGCCGCCAGCCAAACGGCAAGGGTGGACTTGCCGAGGCCTTCGCGACCGGCCAGCAGGTTGAGGCCGCCGAGGATCAGCCAGGCGTCGAACAGCCACCGCACCCGCCGAGCCTCCACCTGAGATGCCGGGGTGGCGACGAGTTCACGGCCAGGACGTAAACGGGCGACCTCGACGAAGTCGGTGACCAGGTGGCCGGCCGCAATGTGGTCGGCGGCATCCTTGCCGGACTTTGCCTCCACGATGGATACCGACCGGGCGCGGCCGCTGAGCAGTTCGACCACCTGGGCGGCATGCCGCCGACCGGGGTCGTCCTTGTCCTGCACGATCACCACGTGCTTGCCGTGCAAGGGGGTGAGATCGCACAGGTTGGCCTTGCCTGCCCCCTGCGGCGTGCACGTGGCCGCCACACCTTCGGTTTCGAGCGCGTGCACGTCCTTCTCGCCCTCAGCCAAGTAGATGGTGTGTGCGTCAACGATTCTGTCGAGACGGTAGAGGCAGGCCGTGCCGTTCGTATTGCCGGTCTGGCGAAATCGTTTGTTGGGCGACCGGTGGACGGTGCGCCCGTCGCGGTACTCGTACGCAACGCCTTTCGGGCTGTCGAACAGGTCGGCCAAGGTAAGCCCGAGTGCATCGAGCACGTCCTCGGTGGGGTCGGAGTGCGAGTGGATGAGGACCTGGGCGCCGACGTCTCGGACGCTGACCGAGCGGTCCCGTTCGCTGTGGCCGGGGGCCTGCGCACTCGCGCGACCGGATCCGCTTTCGACGAACGCCAGGCCGGTCGCCGTGAACGCGTCCCGGACACGCTCGAACGCGGTCACCGCCGACGATGAGGGCGCTCTCACTGGTCCGCCGGGGCATGTGCCTGGGCCTGCGTGAGTAAGTCGAGCAACCGAACGCGTGGGACGAACACACGCCGACCGAGACGAACGCTCGGAATCGTGCCGTCGTCGATCGCCCGTGACACGGTGCGGGCGTCTACCCCAAACAGCGCGGCGACTTCGGTGCGCGTGAGCGCCACTCGGTCGGATCCTCGCAGGGCAGACAGGCCGTGGGCCGTCGGGGCGGCGAAGCCAGGGCCGCTGTTGTGCTCTGAGGAATCAAAAGTAGCTCTATGTTGTTTCATGAAGTGATAAGTACCGAATGATGCTTGGAGTGTCAAGAAGGGCGGAATATTGTTTCTCGACATGGCAACAAAGAATGAGGGGGACACCTGGGCGGAGCGGGTGGCGGCCCAGGTCGGCGGCCAGGTCAAACGCCTACGGGAGCGGGACGAGTGGCCGATCAGCGCCCAGACGTTGGCTGACCTGACAGCCGAACTGGGACATGAGGTCAAGCGGTCGGTGATAGCGAACCTGGAGAGCGGCAGACGAGGCACCGTGACGGTTGCGGACGTGCTGGTCCTTGCCGAGGCGCTACGGGTCCCTCCGGCCATGCTGGTGTTCCCGCTCGGTGCCGAAAGCGCAGTCGAAGCATTGCCGGACCGACAGGTCGAGACCTGGGAGGCTGCTCAATGGTGGAACGGTGAGCGGCCTCCACTGGTTGGTGCGAACCAGCGGCGAGGTCCTCAGGACGACGCCGAGTCGGAGGCGTACGCGACCCTGGCGTCGTACAGGAGGCACAGCCAGTACCTCGGAGAGTTGCGCACGATCAGGCGATGGATGGCCGACCATGTCAGCACGGCGGACGGTGTGGAGCGCTACAAGCTCATGTTGGCCGCGACCTCGGCGGAGCTGGGCGACCTCCGGCGCGACATGACGCGGCGTGGCCTTGTCCTGCCGAAGAACGACGAGGGTGGCGGCAATGGCGAAGGGTAAGCGACGCACCGGCAAAGGGTCGATCACCAAGTACGAGACCAAGGCCGGCACCCGGTGGCGGTGGCAGTTGCGGGTGCCGGTGGATCCCGAGAATCCAGACGAGGGGGAGCGGCAGACTGGCAAGGGTGGCTATCTGACGGCTGCGGATGCGGACGATGCCCTCACCGAGGCTAAGCGCAAGGTGGCAGCGCGGCTGACGTTCGCGCGGACGATGCCGACGGTGGCCGAGTATGCCGGCCGTTGGATAGACGGCCTGTCTCTGGAGGCGTCCACAATCGCTGGATACCGTCGGCTGGCGAGGAACCACGTAGCGCCGCAGCTCGGGAACCTCGGGGTGGACAAGGTGACCGCCACGCGTCTGGCGCGGCACTACCAGGAACTGTTGGCCTCGGGTAGGCGGGACCGAGCGGGCGTGGGAAAGGGCTTGTCGGCGAACACCGTAAGCAAGGTGCACGTGCTACTTGGGGCAATGTTCGAGGCGGCCCGGGCCGATGGGTTGATCCTCACGAACCCCGCCCGCAAGCGGGGGATCGTCAAGGCTCCGACCGGCCGCCAGGTCAAGGCCCAACAGACCGAGATGGTCACGTGGTCGGCCGCCCAGCTGGCGGCGTTCCTGGCCTGGGACCGCGACGAGCACGGGGACAACCTGTTTTCGCTGTGGCACACCGTCGCGCACACCGGCCTGCGGCGGAGTGAGGCGCTGGCCCTCCGGTGGCGGGACGTGGACCTGACCGGCGGCAGGGTGAGTGTTCGGCGGGCGCTGGACACAACGCAGCGCGACGTGGTGAAGCTGACTAAGACCGGCGGCGCGCGGGTCGTCGACATCGATCCGAACACCGTGGCGGTCCTGCGGTCGTGGCGGGGCCAGCTTGGCGGGGTCTCGCTCGACTTGGTGCGCGCCGACGCCTATGTGTTCGGGAATCTGTCGGGCGGCACGCGCAGCCCTAACGAGGTGTCGCGGCGGTGGCGTACCCGAGTGGCCAATGCCCGTGCCGCGCTTGGGGCAGAGGCGCTGCCTGTTGTCACCCTTCATGGGCTACGCCACACGCACGCCACGATCCTGCTTGAGCTGGGGGTGAACCCGAAGGTGGTTCAGGAGCGCCTCGGCCACTCCACGATCAGCACGACCATGAACATCTACAGCCACGTGACGCCGACGATGCAGCGGTCTGCGGCAGATCTTCTGGCTGCGGCCATTGCTGGCAATTAGGGGTCCTGAACAGGGGCCTTGTTGCATATCCCGTTGCATCGCCGCATACGACAAAGGCCCGTGATCAGCTTGTTAGCTGGTCACGGGCCTTTCCCGTTGGCGGAGGATAGGGGATTTGAACCCCTGAGGGCGTTAACCCAACCCGCGTTCCAGGCGAGCGCCATAGGCCACTAGGCGAATCCTCCGTGGAGAAGCATACCCAAGAGAACGCCTGAAGCGTTAAACGGGTATCTGACCTGCGGTTATGTGGCGGAAATCCGGCTGTCGGCCAAAACGCGGCGGGTGGTGTCCCAAGGTTCCGGAAGGCCGTCTACACTGTTCATTGGATCCCGCGCGGCGCGCATCCTGTGAACTCCCCCAGGGCCGGAAGGCAGCAAGGGTCAACGGGCTCTGCCGGGTGCGCGGGGTCCTCTATTTTTTTCACATATCCCGACCCCGCCTCGTCGGTGAAAGGCCGCTCCGGATGCCTATCCAAACCCAGATCGGGTTGATGAGCCATGAAGAACTCACCTCCGAGCATGAGAGCCAGAGCGCGAAGTACTCGCAGCTCCAGGCCCAGAAGCTCGTCCTCGATCTGACTCGCGGTAAGCCTTCGCCTGAGCAACTCGACCTTTCCGCAGCGTTGCTTGCGCTGCCGGGCGACGGTGATTTCCGCGACGGTAGTGGCACCGACTGCCGCAACTACGGTGGCCTGACGGGTCTGCCGGAGCTGCGTGCGATCTTCGGCGAGCTGCTGGGCATTCCTGTTGCCAACCTTCTCGCAGGCAACAACGCGAGCCTCGAGATCATGCACGACAACGTTGTGTTCTCACTGCTCCACGGCACTCCTGATTCGGCGCAGCCATGGGCGCGCGAAGAGAAGATCAAGTTCCTCTGCCCGGCTCCCGGTTACGACCGCCACTTTGCGATCACCGAGTCGTTGGGCATCGAGATGATCGCGATCCCGATGAACCATGACGGTCCTGACGTTGCGAAGATCACGGAACTGGTTGCCGCGGATCCGCAGATCAAGGGCATGTGGGTTGTTCCGGTGTATGCCAACCCGACCGGTGCGGTGTATTCGGAAGAGATCGTCGCTGAGCTGGCGTCGATGCCGGCCGCGGCCCCTGATTTCCGTTTGTACTGGGACAATGCGTACGCGGTTCACCCGCTGTTCGGTGAGATCGCACCGTCGTACGACGTTCTGACGATGGCTGCAGAAGCCGGACATCCCAACCGTCCGCTGGTGTTCGCGTCGACGTCCAAGATCACCTTTGCCGGTGCCGGTGTCAGTTTCTTCGGTGGCTCTGCCGAGAACCTTGCGTGGTACCAGAAGCACCTCGGTAAGAAGAGTATCGGCCCGGACAAGGTCAACCAGCTCCGCCACTTGCGGTTCTTCGGTGATGCGGATGGTGTTCGCGCGCACATGGAGAAGCATCGCGAATTGCTCGCGCCCAAGTTCGAATTGGTTCTGAAGATCCTCGAGGATCGGTTGGGTGCGTCGAAGGTCGCGTCGTGGACCGAGCCGAAGGGCGGCTACTTCATCAGCCTCGACGTTGTCGACGGCACGGCAAAGCGCGTCATCGAACTCGCGAAGAATGCCGGTATTGCGCTCACTGCGGCCGGTTCTGCCTTCCCGTACAGCACGGATCCGGATGATCGGAACATCCGTCTGGCCCCGAGTTTCCCTTCACTCGGGGATCTCGAGGTTGCCATGGACGGTGTCGCGACGTGTGTCCTGTTGGCGGCAACAGAATCGCGTCTCACCGAAAGCTGAGTCGCCCGTGGCGGCGCGCCCAAGTCGTGGGCGCCGGTCATCTCTTGTAGCGTTCGGTGCACCAGTTCCTGACATTGGCGCATATCCGGAGGTTGTACGTGGCGGGTGCAGTCAATGCTTCGGAAAGTGCTGTGGTGGAGATGAGTTCAGGGGGATCTGAATTACGGCAGGCGACTCCGCAGCGAATAATGCGGGTCGGTGTGATCGGCTTTGTCGTTCTCGCAGCGCTTGCTGTCGCTTCTGTCTTGATGGTCCTGTTCGGTGTTCCGATGGACGTGATCTATTGGGGTATATTCCACAATTTCCTCGATCTCGACGTCTACCGCCACGGCGGCAGTTTTGTGGTGCAGGGACTGCCGTTGTACGACGGTCCGGTTCTCAAGGGAATGATGTTCACGTACACCCCGTTCGCGGGGATCCTGTTCACGGTGTGGGCAGTGCTCACGTTTCAACAGGCGATTGTCGTGTGGACCGTTCTCAACGTTCTCGCGCTTTTTGCGGTGGTCGTGCTGTGCTGGAAATATCTCGGCTACCGCCTCGGCGTCAAGACGTATGCGGTGAGCGCGTTGGCCACCGTCATTTTCCTGTTCATGGAACCGATACGTACGACGCTGTGGCTCGGGCAGATCAACATTTTCCTGCTGCTGTTGATCGTGTGGGATTTGGGCCGGGACGAGAAAAGTCGCCTTCGGGGTATCGGCGCCGGGATCGCGGCGGGGGTCAAACTGACTCCGGCATTCTTCTGGGCGTACCTGTTCATCACGAAGCAGTGGCGCGCCTTGGTGACTGCGGTGATCACGTTCGCCGCGACAGTGGCTTTGGGTTTCATCGTGATGTACAACGACGCGTTGACGTACTGGACAGGCACGCTCTTCGACAGTGACCGGGTGGGACGAACCGACTCACCGAGTAATCAGTCGGTGTCGGGATTGATCGCTCAGGTGACACAAACGCCGGCGCCGTCGAAGGTGCTGGTTCTCGGGTGCAGCGTGGTGGCCGTGTGCCTCGGTCTGGGAGCCGCGTGGATTGCTCACCGCAACGGACAGAAGTTGCTCGGGCTGACCATGACTGGACTCACCGCCACTACCGTGTCCCCCTTTTCCTGGGGTCACCACTGGGTGTGGTTTGTTCCGCTGGTGATTCTGGCTTCTCACTACGCGATGGCGTCGAAGAAGATCTGGGCTTGGGTCGTGCCGATCGTGTTCCTCCTACCCGTCCTGAACTGGTCGCACACGTGGCCGATACCCGCGGCGGATATGCAGGGCACCGACCGCTTTATCGGCATGGGAATGTTCATGCTGCCCTCGCCCGACTACCTGCGAATCGCCATGGTGGCCGTCTATCTGTGGGTGTTTGTCGTGGCCGCTGCCATGACGCTGATCGTGTTCGGTTGGAAGAAATGGACAGTGCCGAATCTGGAAGCTGCAGACGTACCGGCCTGACATGGCAGGATCGGATGTATGGCACTTCATCTGAACCTCGTCGGTGACCCCGACGCGGATGCTCTCCTCTCCGAGGACCCGTTGGCCTTGTTGCTCGGAATGTTGCTCGACCAGCAGGTTCCGATGGAGACCGCATTTCTGGGGCCGAAGAAGCTCGCGGATCGGATGGACGGTCTCGACGTCCGTCGTATTGCGGACATGGACACGGACGCATTCATCGAGATTTGCGCGCAGACTCCGGCAGTCCATCGTTTCCCGAAGTCGATGGGCGAACGTATCCAATCCGTGTGCCAGTTCATCGTCGAAAAGTACGACGGTGACACCGCTGCGATCTGGACGTCGGGTGATCCGAACGGCAAGGAAGTGCTCAAACGACTCAAGGCGCTACCCGGCTACGGCGATCAGAAGGCTCGAATCTTCTTGGCGCTGCTGGGCAAACAAATCGGGGTCCAGCCTGACGGTTGGCGCGAAGCAGCCGGGGATTACGGACTCGAAGGGTCGCGGCGGTCCATTGCCGACGTGGTCGACGAGCAGACGCTTCTCGAGGTCCGCGAGTTCAAGAAAGCAGCCAAGGCCGCAGCAAAGGCAAAATAGTCAGCCGAACTGCGTACCGCTTGTCCGCACCAGCTTCACCAAGTCGCCTGCCGGCCCTTCGAGTTGCCGCGGCGGCCGCCATACGGCTCGCAAGGTGCGGGCGAGGTCGAGGCCGTCCACTTCGACAACCCGCAGGTCACCCGATTTCACCTGCTCACTGACTGCAAGAGTGCTCAGCACTGCCGGTCCGACACCGCCGAGGACGCTGGTGCGGATGGCGGCCGAGCTACCGAGTTCGAGAAGGGGCGTCGCGCGCTCGTACTCCGAAAGCGCAACATCGAGAGTGGTCCGAGTGCCAGACCCTGGCTCGCGGACCAGCAACGGGGTCATAGCCAGTTCGCCGATGGTGAGTGGTTTACGTCGACGGGCCCACGCGTGATCGGGATCGACAACGACCACCAGTGAATCGCGGGCGACGGTGATGCTGTGTAGGTGCCTTGGCACAGTCGGGGATTCGACAAATCCGAGATCGCACATTCCCACGTCGATCGCTTCGATGACACGCGTCGAGTTATAGACCTGCAGATGCACGGTCACGTCGGGGTGTAACCCACGAAAAGTGCCCAGCCACGCCGGGATCAGGTGTTCGGCAACAGTCATGCTGGCGCAGACCGTCAACTCTGCCGATCGCTCGGTCCGCATTCCTTCGGCCACGTCGAGTAGCTGTGTCGAATTGGCCAGGACACGCCGGGCCCAATGGACGATGACGGTACCTTGCGGGGTTAACGTCGCCCCGGTTGATTTTCGGTGGATCAGGGGCATGCCGAGTTGGCGTTCCAGCGCTTTGATCGCGCGGCTGGCGTTGGGCTGCGCGATATGCGCGAGACGGCTTGCAGCGCTTAGACTTCCGTGATCGTCGACGCCGACCAGGAGTTCGAGCGTGGTGAGGTCCGGCCAGCGTCGGGTCATGCGTTCAGGCTATACCCAATTAACTGGGCATATCGTATTGATATGCCGTGATAGTAGAAATCGAGCTACCGGACCAATGATTTCTGGCGGACTCTGGACGAGTGAACAGCGATGTGAAGTCCGTGGTCGACAAACCGGCCGTCGCCTCGCCGGCGCCTGTGCGGCGGTGGGCGAGTACCACTGCGCTCGTGCCCGGAGTGGCTCTGTGCGCGGTCGGTGCGGCAATCGCGCTGGGGGTCGGGCGGCTCTTTTCCGCTGTCAGCCCACTGCTGATTGCCATCGTCGCCGGCGCGATCGTGGCGAATCTTGTCACCCTGCCGGCGAAATTTCAGCCGGGACTGACATTTTCGTCGAAACGACTGCTGCGAATCGGCATTGCCTTGCTCGGTCTGCAGTTGATGTTCAGCGACATCGTCGGTCTCGGCTGGGGAGTGATCGGCGTTGTTGTGGCGATCGTTGTTCTCGGCATCGCTGGAACAATGTATGCCGGAAAGCTTTTGGGTCTGTCGTGGACGCAGCGAATTCTGATTGCGTGCGGCTTCTCGATCTGCGGCGCCGCAGCTGTGGCCGCCGCGGATGGCGTGGTGAATGCAAAAGAAGAAGAGTTACTTACCGCGGTAGCGCTGGTGGTGATCTTCGGAACGTTGATGATTCCGATAATTCCGTTGTTGGCGAGGAGTTTCGGACTCGATGACGTCAGCGCGGGTATGTGGGCCGGTGGGTCGATTCACGAGGTTGCGCAGGTTGTTGCCGCCGGCAGTGCTCTCGGTGCCACCGCATTGGGTGTTGCCACCATTGTGAAACTCGCGCGTGTACTGATGCTGGCGCCCGTGATGGCGTTCCTGAGTATCCGTCAACGTGCCATGTCCGACGATTCGAATCCCCAGGTGAAGCGGCCACCGTTGGTGCCTCTGTTTACCTTGGCCTTCATCGCATTCATGGGGCTGCGTTCAACGGGGATTCTCCCGGAGGCGCTTCTCGACGTGGCCAAGACGGTGCAGACGGCTTTGTTGGCTGCCGCGATGTTTGGCCTCGGACTCGGTGTGCGATTGAGTGTGATCCGCGGAGTTGGTGTGCGTCCATTCGTGTTGGCTGCACTGTCGACGGTCTGGGTGGCACTGATCGCGTTGGTCGGTGTTGTGCTGGTCAGCTGATCGGGTTCACCCTCGGCGCTGGGCTTTCCATTCGCTGGGGCTCATGGAGAACTGAGTGCGAAACCACCGCGAGAAGCTTCCCTGAGTGGAAAATCCGAGGTGTACGGCGACGTCGGTCAACGAATAGCGTGGGTTGGACACTAAACGTTGTGCGAGGCTGCTGCGAACCGCATTGAGAACGGCCGTGAAGGTATCACCCGATTCGGCGAGATGGCGGTGCAGGGTTCGCCGATCGAAACCGAGGCTTCGAGCCACATGCTCGACGGAGCATCGGCCGGTGGGGAGCAGAACCTCGATCAATTCCCTTGTACGGCTGAGGGTATTGGAGGAATCTGCTGCAGGAAGCGAGTCGAGGAACGCCCGCGCGTACGGGCGAAGAAGCTCGTCGGCCAGTTCGTTCCGGGCGTCCAGGTCGCTGGCATAGAACACAATTCCGGTGAACTCGTGATCGAAGTCCACGGCGTTGCCGAGAATTCGTCGATGTGTACTGGTGTCGGGCGGGGCACTGTGCGTGAATCCGACGCTCACAGGTTGCCAGGCAGGCCCGAGCAAGCTCCGCAGAATCTGCATGGTTGCGCCGACGGCGAGTTCGACGGTCTGTCTGGTGTTGGCCGAGTCTGCGGAAGGCCTCGTAGTGGCGGGATCGCCGACCTCCAGGCCGATCCGCAGGGTTGCCAACCCGTTGACCTCGGTAAGTCGGATGCGAAGTGCCTCGTTGTAGGTGTGCTCGTACCGGATCAGGACATCCAGCGCGCTCCTGACGTCGGGCTCTTCCCTGATGACCAGGCTAAGCGGCCCGAGATTGGACAGTCGGCGGAGTTCGGCAAGAAGGAGGCCGAAATCCTCACGTCCGGATTCCGCTGCGGACAGTTCGAGGAGTGCGGCAATCGTGGCCGCGGGCACCCACTGATCAGGGTTGGCCAGGCTTGCCGGAGCGAGGCCGACGCTCCTCATCAGGTCGACGGCATCTATGTGGACCGAGCGACACAGGTCGACGTAGCGGTTGAGCGACGCATACCGGGCGAGTGGCTTCACGAGGTCTCCTGGTCCCTTGACTAAATGTCCCGAAATGTTGTGTTACGTGTCTCGTACAGTTAAGCATGTGAGCCGGATCTCACATAGTGTTGTTCTCATCAGATCGCGACCCCGAAGTCGAAAGTAGCTTCTGGAAGTTGTTGCGTACGAACACAGCTCGACTGTTATCGGGTCGGGTATGTCCATAGAATTGGAGAGCATCGTGGCACACGCCATTCGATTCCACGAGATCGGCACCCCGTCTGTCATGCGTTGGGAAGAGGTCGAGGTCGGTCAGCCCGGTGCCGGTGAGGTCCGGATTCGCCACGGCGCCGTCGGCCTCAACTTCGCCGACACGTACTTCAGAAGTGGCCTTTACCCTGCGCAGTTGCCTGCCGGCATGGGCGTCGAGGGGGCAGGCACTATCGAGGCCGTCGGTGCGGGTGTTGCCGATTTCAGTGTGGGGGATCGGGTGACCTACACCGGCAGTCCGCTCGGGGCGTACAGCACCGAGCGCATCATGCCGGCTGCCGACCTGATCGCGCTGCCTGACGGTATCGATTTCGAGACGGCAGCAGCGATGACCATGCGCGGCCTCACAGCGGCTTACCTTCTGCGCCGCATCTACCCGCTGAAATCGGGGGACACCGTTCTGCTTCACGCTGCGGCAGGTGGAGTTGGTTTGATCTTCACTCAGTGGGCAAAGCTGCTGGGCATCAAGGTGATCGGAACTGTTTCCACAGACGAGAAGGCAGCAGTTGCCCTGGCGCACGGGTGCGACGAAGTCATCATCTACACCCGCGAAGATGTTGTTGCGCGGGTCAGGGAGATCACCGGTGGTGTCGGTGTGCCGGTTGTCTACGACAGCATCGGGCAGTCCACGTTCGAGGTCTCACTCGACTCGTTGGCACGCCGAGGGCTAATGGTGTGCTTCGGAACCGCATCAGGGCCGACGCCGCCGATCAATGCAATGCAGTTGGCGGTCAAGGGATCTCTCTTTGTCACAAGACCGGCCCTGGCCGACTACATCGCCGATCCGGCGGAGCGCGCCGAACTGGCCGCCGAACTCTTCTCACACGTCGAAGAAGGTCGGATCAAGATCGGAATCAATCAGCGGTACGCACTCGAAGATGCGGTGCGCGCGCACCACGATCTGGAATCCGGTCGCAGCATCGGTTCCTCCGTCTTCACCGTCTGACGCCATCCGTCGAAAGGGGAATCGTCATGAGTAACACTGCAACGCTGATCGATACGGCCACCAGTTCGATCACTGTCGAGAAACTGACCTGTTCCATCGGTGCCGAGCTGTCCGGAGTGGACCTCGGCGTTGTCGCCCGCGACGACGCTTTGTTCGCCGAAATCAAAGCGCTCCTGCTCGAGCACAAGGTTCTGTTCTTCCGTGACCAGGACTTCAGCCGGGCGCAGCACGTAGAACTGGCACAACGTTTCGGCGACCTCGAGGACCATCCCGCGCTGGGTAGCGATCCCGACCATCCCGGTCTGGTCCGCATCTACAAAGACCTCGACAGTCCGCCGGAGCATTTCGAGAATGCCTATCACTGCGACGCGACGTGGCGCGTGAACCCACCTATGGGATGCGTACTCCGTTGTGTGGAAACACCACCCGTCGGCGGTGACACCATCTGGGTGAACATGGCACTGGCATACGACAATCTGCCTGCCGGCATCAAGGACCAGATCAAGGACCTCAAAGCCCGGCACAGTATCGAGTCGAGCTTCGGTGCCAGGATGCCGGTCGAACAGCGCCATCAGCTCAAGGAGCGCTTTCCGGACGCCGAACATCCCGTTGTGCGAACGCATCCCGAGACCGGCGAGAAGATTCCTTTTGTCAATTCGTTTGCGACGCACCTCGTCAACTACCACACACCGGAGAACATTCGATACGGCATCGACTTCGCTCCTGGCTCGAGTAACTTGCTCAACTACCTCGCAAGTCAGGCTCAGATTCCCGAGTATCAGGTTCGGTGGCGCTGGACCGAGAACAGTGTCGCAATCTGGGACAACCGTTCAACGCAACACTATGCAGTGCAGGACTATTGGCCTGCTGTTCGAAAGATGGAACGCGCCGGAATAGTCGGCGACGCACCGTTCTGATCGTCCACCCCCTTCTTTTCTCAGCTCTCATCCGATTGGAGTTTTGTTATGCATTTTCATGACGACGCATTGTTTCCCGAGGCCCAGGAAAAGCTGGTCATCACTGTTGCGCCGTACGGCCCGGAGTGGGAGCCGGATGATTTTGCGGAGGATCTGCCGTTGACGATGGACGAGCATGTTCAGACGGCGGTGGATTGCTACAACGCGGGTGCGACGGTGTTGCACATTCATGTTCGTGAGCTTGACGGTAAGGGTTCGAAGCGGCTTTCGAAGTTCAACGAGTTGTTGGGTCGTTTGCGTGAGGCTGTGCCGGAGATGATTTTGCAGGTGGGTGGGTCGATTTCGTTTGCGCCGGAAGGTGAGGGTGCGGATGCGAAGTGGCTTTCCGATGATGTGCGGCATATGTTGGCGACGTTGGATCCGGCTCCGGATCAGGTGACGATTGCGATCAATACTTCGCAGATGAACATCATGGAGTTGATGACTGCTGATGATATTGCGGGGACGTCGATGGAGCGTCCGGAGTTGGCGAATACGTATCGGGAGATGACGGTTCCGGCGGGTCCGGAGTGGGTGGCGGAGCATTTGCGTCGGTTGCAGGAGGCGGGGATTCAGCCGCATTTCCAGTTGTCGAGTATTCCGCAGCTCGAGACGGTGGAGCGGTTGATTCGGCGTGGGATCTATACGGGTCCGGTGAATGTGACGTGGGTGGCGATCGGTGGTGGGTTCGACGGGCCGAATCCGTACAACATGATGAATTTCGTTTCGCGGGTTCCTGATGGTGCGTGTCTGACGCTCGAGACCTTGATGCGCAGTGTGTTGCCGGTGAATACGATGGCGATCGCGATGGGGTTGCATGCGCGGTGCGGTAACGAGGACACGATCTGGGGCCGTAAGGGCGAGAAGATGACGTCGGTGCAGCAGATCGAGCAGTTGGTGCGTATTGCGGGTGAGTTGGGTCGTGAGGTGGCCACGGGTAAGGAAGCTCGCGATATCTATCGGATCGGGCAGGCGTATGCCGATACGGATGAGACGTTGGCGAAGTTGGGTTATGCGCCCAATCGTCGCCCGGGTCAGTTGGGTTTCACCCACCACGCCTGACGGTAATTTTCCGGGGGCATGAGCTGTGACAGTTCATGCCCCCGAGTCATCCCCAGAACATGAGCTACTGAATTTCCGAACCTTCTGTCCATCAGGCGATTTCCGGACACTTATAACTTGCCAGGGTTCCGCCGTCGTCTTCCTTCCTCGAATGCTCCAAGGAGAATCATGGGATCACAAGCTACTTCCACGCTGAGTGTGGACACCGCACCCAGCAGCGGTGGACGGCGAAAGATATACCCCTGGATCGTTTTTGCGCTGGCCTTCGGCCTGCTGCTCTCGGACTACATGTCCCGGCAGGTCCTGAGCGCGGTTTTCCCGATCCTGAAAGCGGATTGGGATCTCTCCGATTCGCACCTGGCGTCGTTGAGCAGTGTTGTCGCGCTGATGGTCGGGTTGCTGACGTTCCCGCTCTCACTCCTGGCCGATCGTTGGGACCGCGTCAAGAGCCTGATCCTGATGGCCGTGTTGTGGAGTGTCGCTACTCTGCTGTGCGCGATTGCCCAGTCCTATGAACAGATGCTTGGTGCGCGCTTCCTCGTCGGTGTTGGTGAAGCCGCCTACGGCAGTGTCGGTATTGCCGTGGTGCTCAGCGTGTTTGCGCCGCGAGTGCATGCAATGCTGGCCGGTGCCTTCATGGCCGGCGGCTCGTTCGGTTCGGTGATCGGTGTTGCGATCGGTGGGTTCATTGCCGTTCAGTTCAGTTGGCGTTGGTCCTTTGCGGCGATGGCGATCTTCGGTCTCATCCTCGTCGCGCTGTTCCGTGCTCTGGTTACCGAGAAGAAGTTGGCCGCTCACGCTGTCGAGGGTTCGGCCGGCGCTGCAGTGGAACCGGACGGGTACCGGGCGCCGGTATCGACATTGTTCACCAATCCGGCGGTGCTGTTTGCCTACATCGGTGGCGGGCTGCAGATGTTCACGGCCGCTGTACTTCTGGCGTGGTTGCCCAGTTTCTTCAACCGTTACTACGATCTTGCGCCGGACAAGGCCGGTGTCATGGCCTCGGTGTTCGTTCTCCTGGTCGGCAGCGGCATGGTGGTCTGCGGATTCATCACCGACCGGTTCAGCCGCGACAACTCGGCAAAGAAGTGGACCACAGCGATCGTCTACTGTGTAATCTCGCTGGTGTCCTTGGGTATCGGCCTCCGGTTAGGCACGGGCACAGCGCAACTCGCGCTGTTGGGTATCGGCGCGTTCTTCTCCGCCGGCTGTTCGGGTCCGACAGCGGCGATGGTCGCCAACCTCACGCATCATTCGATCCGTGCATCGGCCATGGGAACACTGACAGTCGCCAACAATCTTCTCGGACTGGCGCTCGGTCCCTTTGTCATCGGCATCCTTGCCGACCACCTGGGACTCCTGAGAGCACTGCAGCTTTCGCCCTTGGTCTACATTGCCGCTGTGGTTGCCTTTGTTGCGGGCAAGCGTGCATACCCGGCCGGTATTCGTCGTCTGGAGAATCTTCAGAAGGCGCCTGCAATGGATGCTTGATCCGTCGTTGCCACTCGAATGGGCACCTACCCGCTATTTGCGAGTAGGTGCCCATTTATCTGCCAGCTAGTGTTGTGGCACAAAGGAACTGTCAAAGTCAGTTGTCGGACTGACGCTGCTTGTGTGCTGCCATCTCCTCTACGAGAATCGGAACGCCGACGTTGCACGAGTGGATACCCACCACGGTAGCCAGCTTGAGCACTTCGAGAATCTCCTGCGGCGTCACCCCCATGTCAAGGGCTGCCTGGATATGGCGCCTGGTACCCGGTGCATACATGTGGGTGGCGGAGGCGTCGACGGCGATGCATAGCAGCTGAACAACTTTCGGTGAGAGAACACCGCTCTGGTACGGCTCCATCGCCATCTTCATGTACAGCTCGGTCCAGTTCGGGTCCATGTCGTACAACCCGTCCCAGAGCGTATTCCAGCCGCCGCCGGCCTTCATCGCCTCGACTACTGGATAGCTGCTGGTGTTCTCGGTCATCATTCCTCCGTTGTTGTTCGGTTCGAGCAGGTTTAGCGGGCCGTCGCGGCGTGGACGAGTTCGCGCTTGAGAATCTTCCCGGTCGCGGTCATCGGAAGTTCGGTGACGAACTCGACATGGCGGGGGTACTTGTAGCTGGCCATCTGGACTTTCGACCACGCGATCAGGTCGTCCGCTGTGATCTGCGCCGCCGGGTGGAGGATGACAAACGCCTTGATCTCCTCGCCGTGTCTCTCGTCCGGCAACCCGACTACAGCAGCGAGCGAAACGGCGTCGTGGGTCACGAGGACTTCTTCGATTTCGCGAGGGTAGACGTTGAATCCGCCGCGAACGATCAGGTCTTTCGCGCGATCCACTATGTAGTAGAAGCCGTCTTCGTCGACGCGGGCCAAGTCGCCGGTGCGGAACCAGCCGTCATGCATGACTTCGGCAGTGGCGGCGGGGCGGTTGTAGTAGCCCTTCATGACGTTGTGGCCGCGCAGAGCGATCTCACCGACTTGATCCTGGCCGGTGACGGTGTTCCAGTGCTTGTCCACAAGTCGCGCCTCGATGCCCCAGATCGGGACTCCGATTGATCCCGGCCGAGGATCACGTTCCGGGTCGCTGAACAGTGCTAACGGCGAAGATTCGGACAGCCCGTAGCCTTCGAGGATCTGGACTCCGAACTGCCTTTTGAACTGGGTGAGAATCTCCACGGGCAACGCTGCGCCGCCGGAGATCGCCTTGCGCATGTTCCGCGCAATCTTCTCGACATCCACATTTCCTCCGTCGAGCGCGCCGAGAAGACCCCAGTACATAGTGGGCACGCCGGCAAAGACCGTGATGTTTTCCTGCTCCATCAACGCGAGTGCAGCGGCGGCCTCGAACCGAGGCATCAGGACCAGCGTTGAGCCCACCGAAAGTGCAGAGTTCATGGCGACGGTTTGGCCGAAGGAGTGGAACAGCGGGAGTGTGATCAGGCACGTATCGAGTTGTGTTGGGGTGCTGTCGAAGAGGCGATTGGCACAGAGTGCGTTGAGAACCATGTTGGAGTGGGTGAGCTCCGCACCCTTGGGTGCTCCGGTAGTTCCGCTGGTGTAGAGAATCACTGCAGTGTCCGCCGGTTCGCGCACCACGGTTTCGAATGCGTCAGGCTCTGCAATGATCGCCTGGGCCACGGTTACGACGTCCGCGAGTTGCGACGGCACATGCGGATCGGCAGTGATCAGGAACATGTCATTGCAGGCGGGCGCACCCTGGAACCCGTTGTGTCCGTACTCGCCGATCGGCAGATCGGGGCCTCCCTCGAAACAGAAGTAGGCTTTCGCGTCGGAGTCGTCGAGGTGGTACGCAATCTCCCGGCCCTTCAGCAAGATGTTGAGCGGTACCACCACCGCACCAGCCTTGAGGATGCCGTAGTACACCGCGAGGAACGCGGGGATGTTCGGGCAGGAGAGCGCAACCGCGTCGCCGGGCTGCACGCCTCGGGTCACGAGCAGGCTTGCGATCTTGTTGGCATGGCGGTTCAGTTCCGCGTAGGACTGGCGCTCGTCGCCGAGAACGACGGCGTCGCGATCCGGATATCGCCGCGCCGAATCTTCCAGTAATGCAGATAAATTGAGCATCGCTGCGTTTCCTTCGAGTGTAGGTAGGGGCTCAGGCCGGCGTTTACGAGACCATGTCCTCACGAACCTAGGTCAGCTCGTCGATGAATTCCTCGGCCTGCGGCCATTCCCCGTACCCGGAGGCAGGATTCAGGTGCCCGACGTCGCCGAGGTCGACCAGACGGCTGCCCCAGACCTCGGCCATGTTGGCCACCCGGAGCCGATCGGCCAGCGGGTCGTTCGAACTCACCGCGACAATGCTCGGGAACGGCAGTTGGCGGCGGGGAATGGGCAACCATCCGTTGTTGCTGAGATCCTCCAGCATCGGATATCCCTCGGGTAGTTGGCGTTCCAGGTCCGAAGGAGTTGCCAGCAGGGCGCCCACGATCGGACGATTCGTCTGTAGAGCCCAGTGAACGGTGATCATGACGCCGGCGCTGTGGGCAACAAGCACGATCGGTCCGTCGATCTCGCTGATCACTGCGTCGAGGGCTGCGATCCGCGCAGTCAGGCTGAGCTTGTCCTCCTCGAGCGGAGGCACGCTACGAACCCGGTCGAGTTTGTTTTCCAGCAGGGTCTGCCAGTGTTCCTCGACGTGGTCGCGTAGCCCGGGCACGATCACGACGGTGGGGACTGAGGGCGCGTTCGTGGAAGGGTTGGTCATTGCCGTCTCCGGGGTTGATTGGTGAAGTTCAGGGCGTAGCGCCGGCGCGGGTCTGCCGCTGTGGTTGATCGCCGGGGACGAAATCCGAGTCATGTTGTGACGGCGCGATCTACGTGGTGCTTGACCCCTCTTGTATCGGGGTCACGATAGTCGAATATACCCATCGGCATTTGACATAATGGGACGAGGCTATTGACGTTTCGGGACGCTGTCAGCGGGTGTCGACACGGATGTCGACTGCCCCCAAGGGTCAATGATCCTGTCTCAATACGTCAAGTTTGATGGCTTCGACACAGCTATCGTGATCCCCATCACCAGAAAGCTCGAGTGCGCGACGAATCACAGGCATTCGAGTGGAACGGGACGATTCATGTTGTGATGCAACGACCTTCGGGTACGCGGTGACACTGACGTCGTCTCGGGCTGCGCCCCATTTCTCAGCTCTCATCCGATTGGAGTTTTGTTATGCATTTTCATGACGACGCATTGTTTCCCGAGGCCCAGGAAAAGCTGGTCATCACTGTTGCGCCGTACGGCCCGGAGTGGGAGCCGGATGATTTTGCGGAGGATCTGCCGTTGACGATGGACGAGCATGTTCAGACGGCGGTGGATTGCTACAACGCGGGTGCGACGGTGTTGCACATTCATGTTCGTGAGCTTGACGGTAAGGGTTCGAAGCGGCTTTCGAAGTTCAACGAGTTGTTGGGTCGTTTGCGTGAGGCTGTGCCGGAGATGATTTTGCAGGTGGGTGGGTCGATTTCGTTTGCGCCGGAAGGTGAGGGTGCGGATGCGAAGTGGCTTTCCGATGATGTGCGGCATATGTTGGCGACGTTGGATCCGGCTCCGGATCAGGTGACGATTGCGATCAATACTTCGCAGATGAACATCATGGAGTTGATGACTGCTGATGATATTGCGGGGACGTCGATGGAGCGTCCGGAGTTGGCGAATACGTATCGGGAGATGACGGTTCCGGCGGGTCCGGAGTGGGTGGCGGAGCATTTGCGTCGGTTGCAGGAGGCGGGGATTCAGCCGCATTTCCAGTTGTCGAGTATTCCGCAGCTCGAGACGGTGGAGCGGTTGATTCGGCGTGGGATCTATACGGGTCCGGTGAATGTGACGTGGGTGGCGATCGGTGGTGGGTTCGACGGGCCGAATCCGTACAACATGATGAATTTCGTTTCGCGGGTTCCTGATGGTGCGTGTCTGACGCTCGAGACCTTGATGCGCAGTGTGTTGCCGGTGAATACGATGGCGATCGCGATGGGGTTGCATGCGCGGTGCGGTAACGAGGACACGATCTGGGGCCGTAAGGGCGAGAAGATGACGTCGGTGCAGCAGATCGAGCAGTTGGTGCGTATTGCGGGTGAGTTGGGTCGTGAGGTGGCCACGGGTAAGGAAGCTCGCGATATCTATCGGATCGGGCAGGCGTATGCCGATACGGATGAGACGTTGGCGAAGTTGGGTTATGCGCCCAATCGTCGGCCGGGTCAGTTGGGTTTCACCCACCACGCCTGATTTTTCGTCAACCTGCATGTTTGTCCGGGGCACGCCAGTACTGCCGTGCCCCGGACATGCTCGATACAGCCGCCGGCGCATTTCGCGCACACCAATTGTGTTGGCTCGCATCCCGGTTCGTAGCGACTACCTTCACAAGACACTAAGGGTATGAGAAAAGTCAGATGAGTTCACAACGTTCTTGGGCACGGAAGGCGACGGTCATCGCCGCCACTACAGCGACCGCATTCAGTTTGGGTGCCTGCGGCAGTGATTCTGCCTCTGCCGACGGCTCCGTCATGAAGATCGGAATCACTCAGGGAGTGCCAGGCGATCTGCTCACCGTCGTCGCTGAAAACGAGGGTTTCTTCGACAAGCGTGGGGTCGACGTCGAACTGATGCCTCCCTCCTTGACCACCGCCCTCTCCGCCGCGGTCATTTCGAACGACATCACTGTCGGGACCATGGTGCCCGGGACTTTGTGGCCGGCAATCGACAAGGGCGCCTGCGCAAAGGCTTTGGGCTCCACGCTGGGTAACACGATGGATGTGATTGCGCAGCCAGGCACCGAGATCGCCGGTGACCCCACCGATCCCAACACCACTATGGCGAGCATCAAAGACAAGACCATCGGTGTCACTTCCCGTGGGTCCGGCATGGAACTGTGGATCACGCAGCTGCTCAACTATGCCGGTCTGGACCCGGCCAAGGACGTCACGTTTGTGGGAGTCGGAGCGCCGGCCACAGCAATCCAGGCGTTCAAGGCCAAGCAGGTTGACGTTCTCTACTACGGCCCCACTATGGCCGAGCAGTTGCCCGAATCCGAAGTAGTGCGCGTGACGGACATTATCGGCAAGCCCGGGAATGCGCTTTCCTCTCTTGTTCAGGGATATCCCTCGGCGTCTTGCAACACAATTGAGCAACGTCCGAACGACTTGTTGAACTACTGCAAGGCGATGTGGGACACCTACGATTTTGCGCAGGATCCCAATAACGCTGCGGCGATGGGCAAATGGATGTCCGAGCTGATCGGTGTCTCGCCTGCCGGGGGACCGGCAGCCTGGGATGCACTGAAATCGACGTATCTGCCGATGAGCATCACGCAGGAATCTTGGGAAGCGCAAGCCGAGTTGGCTGGTTCGCCGGCTCCCGTTGCCCCGGATTTCGCCAGCTCGGTCTACGAGCCGTGCACGGGTGGTGATCCGCGATGACCCCTCCCGCTGCCGTCGCGTCGACGCGCGTCGACGCGGTACTTCAACCCGTCCCACCAGAGGAAAAGAAGCCGAAAGGTAAGAAGGTTGTTGTCGGCGCTACCGGCGCCAAGGCCAAACTTTCCGGCGGATCATTACTCGCGGTGCAGATAGCGCTGCTGATCGCGATATTGGCTGCCTGGCAGATCAGCTACAACTACGCCGGTGAGAACAAGCTCGTCGTGTCGAACCCGAAGCTCGTGTGGGAGGCCTTTCTGGCCTGGCAGGAGAAGGGCACCTTCTGGCCTGACCTGTGGTCGACCGTGTCCGCGGCCTTCATCGCTTTGATTCTGAGTGCGGTGGTCGGTATTGCCGCAGGCATCGGTCTCGCGCTCGCGCCGAGCGTCGAAGCGGTGGTCTCTCCGTTCCTGGACGCGATCAATGCGATGCCGCGCATCGCTCTTGCTCCGGTGTTCGTCATCTACTTCGGTATCGGTTCGACCTCGAAAATCGTCCTGGCATTTACGCTCGTTGTCTTCATCATCACCATCAACACGAGGGCCGGCGTCTCGAGTGCGGACTCCGAATTGCTTCGGCTGTCCGTGGTCATGGGCGCGAGCAAGTGGCAACGCTTCTACAAAGTGCTCTTGCCGGTGGCTGTGCCATCCATCTTCGCCGGACTTCGGCTAGGACTGATCTACTCGCTTCTCGGCGTAGTCGGCGCGGAGCTCATCGCCTCGACAAGTGGTTTGGGGCAGCAGATCTCGGCTTCCTCAGCTGCCTTCGACCTCGGCACGGTGTACGCCGCGCTGATCGTTCTGGCAGTGATCGCGGCAGTGTTCAATGCCGGCGCCGGACGTATTGAGAAGTCGATTCTTCGTTGGCAACCTCCACAGGACGCATGATGACGTATACAGGAGTGAAAGCTGTGGGAACCGACAACGCCGTTACCGTCGAGGGCCCTGCGTTCGAGATTCGTTCTGCAACTTTGGATTACACACCAGCTGGTGCGAGCACCTTCTCCGGGGTTCGGGATCTCTCGCTCACCGGAAAGTGGGGTGAGCTTTTGGTACTGGTCGGCCATAGTGGCTGCGGAAAAACAACAGCTCTGAATCTGATGGGTGGATTGATTCATCCGACTACCGGCTCCGTCTCGGTGCTGGGCACCAGTCCGGCGCAGGCGCGTTCGGAGATGGGATACATGTTTGCCCGTGACGCGCTGTATCCGTGGCGTACGGCCAGGCAGAATGTGGAGCTCGGTATGGAGCTTGCGCATGTCGGAAAGGCCGAGCGGCGTGAGCGGTCGATGGAGATGCTGCGCAGAGTCGGGCTCGAGGCTGCAGCGGACCGGTACCCGTGGCAATTGTCGCAGGGTATGCGTCAGCGTGCGGCCCTCGCCCGGACGTGGGTAATGAAGCCGGCATTGATCCTCATGGATGAGCCGTTCTCGGCGCTGGATGCGCAGACCCGGGACGTGGTTCGCGACGAATTCCTTGATGTGTGGAGCCAGGAACGGCAGACCGTGGTTTTCGTGACACACGATCTGAACGAGGCATTGCTCATTGCGGATCGGGTAGTTGCCATGCGCGCCGGTGAGGTTGTGGTGGACATGAAGATCGAGATGGATCGACCTCGTGACGAAGCGGGATTGGAAAGTAGCAAGGAGTTTCGGGATATGTTGGGGGAGTTGCGTGCAACTCTGAACTCGCATTGATTCCGCACTTCGAGTAGGCGCGGCGGTTGGCCCATGAGGCCGGCCGCCGCGCCGCTTTTTTGAAAGTGCGGGCGGTGAACTGCCCCGAGTTACTGTTGCGACCAGACCTTCGGACTGCACCCGAACTGTTGGCGAAACCACCTCGAGAAGGCGCTCAATTCGGAGAATCCGAGTTCCACCGAGATTTCGGTGAGGGAGCGATCCCCGCGCTCGATCGACAAGGTGGCGTGATCGCGTCGCACCGCATCGAGTATCGACGAGTACGTCTCACCCGACTGCGCCAATCGCCGATGCAGTGTCCGTCTGTCCATCCCCAGACTGCGCGCGATACGCGTGACCGAACAATGCTCTGTTGGTAGCAGTGTGGCGATCAGGTCTCGGACCTGTCCGGCCAGGGACGGGTTCTCCGGCGGTGCGAGCAATCCGAGATATTCTTGGGCGAATGGCCGCAATACTGGGTTGGACAGTCGATTTGGCGCATCCAAATCGCTTGTTGCGATGATGATTCCGTCAATCTCGTGATCGAAGTGGATGGACGGGCCGAAGATGCGAATGTGCATCTCGTCGTCGGCGGGTGCAGCATGCGTAAAACAGGTGGATATCGGTAGCCATTCGTCGGGCAGGAAATCGCACAGAACTCGTAGGGTCGACGCGACAACCAGATCCACCGACTGCTGTCCCAGGATCATCCCGTCCATCGGCGTCACCCGAATCGTGGCCAGGCCGCGAGATTCTGTCAAATCGAGACAGATCGCTTCGTTGTGTAATTTCATGTGGCGCAGAACAATTCCGATCGCGCTCCGTACGTCGGGCTCCTCGCGCGCGATCAGGCCCACCGGACCGAGGTTCGACACACCGCGATCGACGGACATTCTGAGGCCGAAATCGTCACAACCCGATTGTGATGCGGAGAGCTCGAGCAGCTCACTCACGGACTTCGCCGCGATCCATCCCTGCGTCGCGGCAAACGAGGCGGGGTCGATCCCGGCAACCCGCATCAGGGGATGAGGATTCAGTCCAACCGACTGTGCCACTTCGACATATCCGTTCAGAACAGCACTACGCAGCCTCAGCATCGACGGCCCGAACTCTCGACGTGGTGTCCCATGTTGTCAAGGATATCGACCCGATCTGTCAATGCGGTCACTGGCGGACTGAGGACGCCCACCTTCCGATGACCATCACCAGGTAGCGATCCCCGCTGACCCCTGACTTCAGTCCCGGTCGCGCTCTCGTTCCCCACGTTCCTCACGCTGACGCTGAAGGAACGGACTGGGGTTCTGGCCACCGATAGGACCGTGTCCGAGGACGCCGTGCTCGTAGGCGGACTCGGCGTGCATCGCGACGTCGATTCCGCGGGCCTCGTCTTCGCGCGAGATGCGGAAGCCGAAGGTTCGATCGATCAGCTTGCCGAGTCCGTAGGTAACCCCGAAGGCGTAGAGCGCGACTACGACAACACCGACAAACTGCTTGCCGAGCTGTGCAAGACCGCCACCGTAGAAGAGTCCTTCGGGGCCGCCGGTCATGACGGCCGTCGCGAGGAGTCCGATCAGCAAGGATCCGATGACGCCGCCGACGAGGTGCACGCCGACCACGTCGAGGGAGTCGTCGTAGCCGAGCTTGTGCTTCCAGCCCACGGCATAGGAGCAGACGATGCCGGCGATCAGACCGATGATCACGGCCCCGAACATATTGACGGTTCCGCAGGACGGCGTAATTGCCACAAGGCCGGCAACGACGCCCGACGCGGCGCCGAAGGTCGTGGGATGGCCGTCGCGGTTCTGCTCGACGAACAGCCAGCCCAACAGGCCGGTGCAACCGGCGACGAGGGTGTTGAGGAAAATCTGCGCGGCCATACCGTCGGCGGCTAGAGCGGAACCGGCATTGAAACCGAACCACCCGAACCACAGCAGGCCGACGCCGAGCAGGACGAAGGGAAGGTTGTGCGGGCGCATCGACTCGGCTTTGAATCCCATGCGCTGACCGAGGACCAGAGCCAGAGCGAGGCCCGACGCACCGGAGACGATCTCGACGACCAAGCCGCCCGCGTAGTCGAGGGCTCCCATCCGAGCCAGCCAACCGTCCGGATTCCACACCCAGTGAGCGACTGGTGCGTAGACGAGGAGGGACCAGATCGGGACGAAGATCATCCAGGCGGAGAACTTTGCCCGGTCTGCGATTGCGCCACTGATCAGTGCTGCGGTCAGGATGGCGAACGTCAGTTGGAAGGTCGCGAACAGCACTTCCGGAACGTTCCCGTGCACGGTCGACGGGTCGATACCTGCCATCCCGATGTGTTCGAGTCCGCCGATGATGCCGCCGTGGTCGTCGCCGAATACGAGGCTGTAGCCCACGAACAGCCAGGCCACGGTGACAAGCGCGATGGAGACGAAGCTCATCATGATCATGTTCAGTACGCCGGTCGAGCGGACCATGCCGCCGTAGAACAGGGCAAGGCCCGGGGTCATCAGTAGAACGAGTGCGGTACTGATGAGCAACCAGGCGGTTGCTCCGGCGTCGATGGTGGCGGGCACAGTTTTCTCCTCCCACATGCGGACCTGTCCACATGCTCGGCATCCACGATGAGTGCGTGTGGTTTCCACAGCGATGCGACCATGTTGCAAACATGTTTCGTATACGTCTGTGGGTTGCACCCGCACCGGGCGAGCTGTCGTACCTCGCCGGTAGTCTTTGCGCGTGGCCCTGTACCGGAAGTATCGACCGGCGTCCTTCGCCGAGGTGGTGGGGCAGGAACATGTCACCGCACCACTGAGCACCGCCCTCGACGCAGGGCGTATCAACCATGCCTATCTGTTCTCCGGCCCCCGTGGCTGCGGAAAGACGTCGTCGGCTCGCATTCTCGCGCGCTCACTGAACTGCAAGGAAGGCCCGACGTCGACGCCGTGTGGCGTGTGTAATTCCTGCATCGCGCTCGGTCCGGGCGGTTCCGGCAACGTCGACGTCACCGAACTCGACGCCGCGAGCCACGGTGGTGTCGACGACACCCGTGAGCTTCGCGACAAAGCCTTCTACGCGCCGGCCGAGTCGAACTACCGCATCTTCATCATCGACGAGGCCCACATGGTCACGGCGGCAGGCTTCAACGCGCTCCTCAAGATCGTGGAAGAGCCGCCGGAGCATCTCATCTTCGTCTTCGCCACCACGGAACCGGAAAAGGTCCTTCCGACCATTCGGTCGCGTACGCACCACTATCCGTTCCGGCTCCTCGCACCGTCCACTATGCGCGGGCTCCTCGAGAACGTGTGTGCGCAAGAGAACGTCGCTGTCGAGCCGGCTGTCTATCCGTTGGTCATCAAGGCCGGTGGCGGATCGCCGCGTGACTCCCTCAGCGTTCTCGATCAGCTACTTGCCGGAGCCGGTGACGAAGGCGTTACCTACCCGCGGGCTCTCTCACTCCTGGGCGTTACCGACGTAGCCCTCATCGACGAGGCTGTGGACGCACTGTCCGCCAGTAACGGTGCTGCGCTGTTCGGAACCGTCGAACGCGTCATGGACGCCGGCCACGATCCCCGCAGATTTGCCCTCGACCTTCTCGAACGTCTTCGCGATCTCATCCTGATGCAGGCAGTTCCCGACGCCGCCGAAACAGGATTGGTCGACGCACCCGAAGCTGAACTGGTCACCATGCGTGAACAGATTCAGAAGGTCGGACCGGCCACCCTTACGCGTTTCGCCGAGACCGTCCATGCCGGGCTGGGTGAAATGCGCGGCGCCACCGCACCTCGTCTGTTGCTCGAAGTGATGTGCGCGAGGATGCTGCTGCCATCGGCGTCGGATTCTGAATCGGCTCTGCTGCAGCGGTTGGAAAAAGTCGAAAGAGGTATCCCGGCAGCAGGTTTCGCGCCAGTTTCCAGTGCAGCGGCGTCCAATGTTGCCGCTCCGCCGGCTGTTCATGCTGTGCCGACGCCGTCTCCCGAGCCTGTTGTGGAGTCCAAGTTCCAGCGTCCGTCACAGCGCAAGCCGGAACCGGAGGTTGTGCCGCCAGCGCCGACACCTCCGCCGGTAGTAGAGGCCGCGCCTGAACCTGCTCCCGCGCCGGTGGTCGAGGTTGTACCTGCGCCCGAGCCGATTGTTGAACCCGAACCTGCTCCGGTAGTTGAGGCTGTTGCACCCAAACCTGCACCCGAACCTGCGCCTGAGCCCGCTGCACCTGCCCCTGAGCCCGCTGTCGAGCCCGCTCCGGTTGTCGAACCGGAACCCGAGCCTGCTCCGGTTGCGGAGGAGGTGCCGGTCGCGGCCCCAGTTTCGGCAGGCCCGACTGTCGAAACGCTGCGTGAGTCGTGGAATACGTTGCGCAACAAGGTGGGTGAACGAAACAAGGTCCTACCGGCCATGCTGTCCGCCGCGACGGTTCACGATGTGCGTGGCCACGTATTGGTGATCGCGCATGTCACTCCAGTGCTCGGTGCGCGTGTCACCAGCCCGCACAATGCGGCGGTCATCTGTGAAGTGCTTTCCGAAATGTTCGGTGGCACTTGGCAAGTGGAATACCAAGAGGGTGCACCGGTTGTCCCGGTCGGTTCGGGTCCGGCAGCCAAGGCTGCTGAGGCTCCGGCTCGCCCGGCAGCAGCGCCGCGCTTCTCGCGGCCAAGCCAGGAGCGCGCGGCCAAGGCCCCAGCGTCGACTCCGCGGCCGCAGGGCACAGATCGCGGTTCCGACGACATTCCGCCGCCCGAGGCTCCGGATTACCCGGACGACCCTGGACCGGCCCCCGAGGTCGACTACGAAGCGACACCTGCCGCGGCAACGCCGGAAGAAGAAAAGCAGATGTTCGCGGAGGCTGCGCAACCTGCCGATCCGACAACCCGTCGCGACCCGGAGGAAGTGGCAAAGGAACTGCTCAAGGACGTCCTGGGAGCACGCAAGCTGGAGTAGGTGTCGCTCCGTCTGATCCCCTCGGTCATCAAGCACGATCGCTTTGGTCCTTCCCAATAATTTGGAACACGTTCTACAGTGGATGGACCCGAGGTCTGACTGCAGGCCGGTTCGACGAATTAGACGGAAGGAACACCTCACAGTGACCACAGAGGCATTCATTTATGAAGCCATCCGTACCCCGCGAGGCCGCGGCAAGAAGACGGGGTCTTTGCACTCGGTCAAGCCGATTTCGCTGGTCACGGGTCTGATCCAGGAACTGCGCGTGCGCTTCCCCGATCTCGACGAAGACCGGATCTCCGATCTCATCCTGGGGATCGTCGGACCGGTGGGCGATCAGGGTGCCGACATGGCGCGCATCGCTGTCAACGACGCGAAGCTGCCTGACACCGTCGGTGGCGTGCAGATCAACCGCTTCTGCGCGTCCGGGTTGGAAGCCGTGAACATGGCGGCCCAGAAGGTTCGCTCCGGTTGGGACGAGCTCGTGATCGCCGGTGGCGTCGAGTCCATGTCGAGGGTCCCGATGGGCTCGGACGGCGGACCGTGGGCACTGGATCCGGCCACCAACTACGACAACTACTTTGTTCCTCAAGGCGTCGGCGCAGACCTCATCGCCACCATCGAGGGATTCTCGCGTGACGACGTCGACGCGTACGCCGTCCGCTCGCAGGATCTGGCCGCCAAGGCCTGGACCGGCGGATACTTCGCCAAGTCCGTTGTCCCGGTCAAAGACATCAACGGCATCACCGTTCTCGACAACGACGAGCACATGCGTCCGGGCACCACGGCGGCAAACCTTGCCGGACTTGCACCCGCGTTCAGTGTCGTCGGTGAGGTCGGCGGCTTCGACGCGGTAGCACTGCAGAAGTACCACTGGGTCGAGAAGATCAACCACGTTCACCACGGTGGTAACAGCTCGGGAATCGTCGACGGCGCCGCACTGGTGCTTGTGGGCTCCGAGAGTGCCGGTCAGGCAATGAATTTGACCCCGCGTGCCCGCGTCGTCGCGACGGCGACCAGCGGTGCCGATTCCACGATCATGCTCACCGGCCCGACGCCGGCAACAAAGAAGGTTCTCGCTGCGGCGGGCCTGACGGTTGACGACATCGACCTGTTCGAGATCAACGAGGCTTTTGCCTCCGTCGTCCTGAAGTTCCAGAAGGACCTCAACATTCCGGACGAGAAGCTCAACGTCAACGGTGGCGCAATTGCCATGGGACACCCGCTCGGCGCTACCGGCGCAATGATTCTCGGCACGATGGTCGACGAACTCGAGCGTCGCGGTGGCAAGCGTGCTCTCGTCACGCTGTGCATCGGCGGCGGTATGGGCGTTGCCACCATCATCGAGCGCGTCTGACGCGACCGGACTACAGGAGACGAATCAGCGTGACCGAGAACAACATGATCAACTGGGAGCAGGACTCCGACGGCATCGTCCTGCTCACCATGGACGACCCCAACCAGGGCGCCAACACCATGAACGACCTGTACAAGGCGTCGATGCAGGCCACCGTCGACCGCTTGTACGAGGAGAAGGACTCCATCACCGGAGTAGTCCTCACTTCGGCCAAGAAGACGTTCTTCGCGGGTGGTGACCTCAAGAACATGATCAAGGTCGGACCCGAGCAGGCTCCCGACATCTTCGCCGAGGTCGGGACCATCAAGGCCGCGTTGCGTCGCCTCGAGACCCTCGGCAAGCCCGTGGTCTCGGCGATCAACGGTGCCGCGCTCGGCGGCGGCCTCGAAATTGCCCTCGCAACGCACTACCGCATTGCCGCTGACGTCAAGGGCGTCAAGATCGGGCTGCCCGAGGTCACCCTCGGACTGCTCCCCGGCGGCGGTGGCATCGTGCGCACCGTCCGTCTGCTCGGTCTGCAGAACGCACTCCTCAACCTGCTCCTGCAGGGTCAGCAGCGCGGACCGGTAGAGGCCAAGGAAGTTGGCATCGTCGACGAGGTTGTCGGTTCCGTCGAGGAACTGGTTCCGGCTGCGAAGGCATGGATCAAGGCCAATCCCGAAGGCGGCGTTCAGCCTTGGGACAAGAAGGGCTACAAGATCCCCGGTGGAACTCCGTCCACCCCCGCGTTTGCCGCCAACCTTCCGGCGTTCCCGGCGAACCTGCGCAAGCAGCTCAAGGGTGCTCCGATGCCTGCTCCGCGTGCCATCATGGCCGCAGCGGTCGAGGGCTCGCAGGTCGACATCGACAACGCGATGCTCATCGAGGCTCGCTACTTCACGTCCCTCGTGACGGGTCTTGTTGCGAAGAACATGATCCAGGCGTTCTTCTTCGACCTGCAGGCCATCAACGGCGGCGGTTCACGCCCCGCCGGTATCGGCAAGACCCCGATCACCAAGATCGGCGTTCTCGGTGCAGGCATGATGGGCGCAGGCATTGCCTACGTGTCCGCGAAGGCGGGCTTCGAGGTCGTCCTCAAGGACGTCACCATCGAGGCTGCAAACAAGGGCAAGGCGTACTCCGAGGGCATTGAAGCCAAGGCACTTTCGCGGGGCAAGACCACGCAGGAGAAGTCCGATGCACTTCTTGCCAAGATCACCCCGACGGCTGACCCGGCCGATTTTGCGGGCGTCGACTTCGTCATCGAGGCCGTTTTCGAGAGCCAGGAACTCAAGCACAAGGTGTTCCAGGAGATCGAGGACATCGTTGCACCCAACGCACTGCTGGGTTCCAACACCTCGACGCTTCCCATCACGGGTCTCGCGACCGGTGTGAAGCGCCAGGAAGATTTCATCGGCATCCACTTCTTCTCACCTGTCGACAAGATGCCGCTGGTGGAGATCATCCGCGGTGAGAAGACCTCCGACGAGGCTTTGGCTCGCGTATTCGATTACGTCCAGGCGATCCGTAAGACGCCGATCGTGGTCAACGACTCGCGTGGCTTCTTCACCTCGCGCGTCATCGGTACCTTCATCAACGAGGCCATCGGCATGCTGGCCGAGGGCATCGAACCGGCCACCATCGAGCAGGCCGGTATGCAGGCGGGCTACCCTGCTGCGCCGCTGCAGCTTTCGGATGAGCTCAACCTCACTCTGATGCAGAAGATCCGCAAGGAAAGCGCGGAGGCCGCCAAGGCAGAAGGCAAGGAACTGCCCGCAGATCCGGCCGGCGAGGTCATCAACACTCTCGTCGACGGTGGCCGCACCGGTCGTCTCGGCGGCGGCGGATTCTACGAGTACGCAGACGGCAAGCGCACCGGCCTGTGGCCGGGTCTGCGTGATGCCTTCAAGTCGGGATCGACGGAAGCACCACTCCAGGATCTCATCGACCGCATGCTGTTCATCGAAGCCATCGAGACCGTCAAGTGCTTCGACGAAGGTGTCCTCACGACGACGGCCGACGCCAACATCGGCTCCATCATGGGTATCGGTTACCCGGCCTGGACGGGTGGCGTCAGCCAGTTCGTCACCGGCTACGCGGGTGGCAAGGCTGGATTTGTCGCTCGCGCCGAGGAATTGGCAGCCAAGTACGGTGAGCGGTTCACGCCGCCGGCGTCGCTGAAGGGCTGATTCAGACCCACCTGAAATGAGCGAACGTACCTTTCGGCGCATCTAACGCGCTGAAAGGTACGTTCGCTCAGTTCTGGGGGAGAAAAAGGCGCACAGGGCCGAAGGCCCCTACCCCTTCCACCACGGGCGCAGCGGCACATGTGCCTCGCCCTTGGCGCCGAGTTTTACAGCCAGAACCTGGTGCAGCTGAACGACATTGCGCTCGAAGCCCAGGCGCGAGCCGGCCATGTAGAGGCCCCACACACGAGCGGTACCTTCACCGACCTCCGCGACGCAGACATCCCAGTTGTCGACCAGATTCTGGCACCAGGCCGCAAGTGTCAGCGCGTAGTGCTCGCGGATGTTCTCCTCGTGCCGCACTTCGAGTCCCACGTTCTGGATCTCGGAGATGATGCGGCCGGAACCGGTGAGCTCCCCATCGGGGAAGACGTACCGGTCGATGAATCCGCCGGCCTTTGCGCTGCTGCGATTGTCCGGGCGGGTGATGCAGTGGTTGAGCAGACGCCCACCTTCGCGCAGTTTGCCCTTGAGGAATTCGAAGTAAGCCGGGTAGTTCCCGACGCCGATGTGTTCGGTCAGTCCGATGGAAGAGATTGCGTCGAAACCCGATTCGGCAACGTCGCGGTAGTCGGAGAAACGAACCTGGGCGAGGTCGGCGAGCCCCTCGTCCTCGATGGCTTTCTGTGCCCAGTCGGCTTGTTCGCGGGAGAGGGTCACGCCGATCACCTTGACGCCGCGTCGGGCGGCGTAGCGGACCATCGAACCCCAACCGCAGCCGATGTCGAGGAGTCGATCCCCTTCTTGGAGTCCGAGCTTCTCGAACACCAAGCGGTACTTGTTTTCCTGTGCCTGCTCGAGGGTCTGTTCGGCGTTCTCGTAGGTGGCGCACGTGTACGTCATCGAGGGACCGAGGACGTATTCGTAGAACGTGTTGGAGACGTCGTAGTGGTGATGGATGACTTCTGCGTCACGAGATTTGGAGTGCCGCAGTCCTTCTGCGACGCGGCGCCAGCGGGGAAGGTGTTCCTGCGGCGGCGGCGCGATGGGACGCAACAAATCCCAGCCGAGGGAGCGGGTGATGCTGGCAAGTGTCAGCGCGGAGGGACGCTTGAGGTGTAGTTCGTCGCCCATGACGCGGAGGATCTCGTACGGATCGCCGGGATGAACACCCTCGGCTTCGAGGTCGCCGGAGACATAGGCGCGTGCCATGCCGAGATCGCCGGGAGCTGTTGCAAGATAGGTGGTTCCGCGGGTCGACTTGAGGTGGAGGCCGTAGTCGGCATCCTCAGGTCCGGCGGCACTACCGTCGTAGGCGGTGAATCGCAGCGGCAGCATGCCGTCGGAAAGCGTCTCGAGAATTTCTGCGATGGAGAGCTTTTCTTGGTTCTTGGAATCCTTGAACGTGGTCATTTACGTTGCACCGCCTTTGAAAATAGGTCCAATAAACGCGAATTGGGGTCGTAGCGATCCTTGAGGTGCAAGTATCGGTCGCCGCCGTAGTACTGCGCCTCGAAATCTTCTTTCGAGTAATAGGAGTCCGAGTAGAGGGACTTGTGTCCGTCGAAGTCGCCGACCTTGTCCTCGATCAATCTGTTTGCTGCTCCCTCGCGCTCACCGGGAACGATCGGCACCGAAGACCAGAAGCCGATGTTGACGTAGGTGCGCTTGGGTTCGAGGGGGTACAACGGCCATGGCCGCGCCGCGGAGGCTCCGGCGGGACTCGGTTCGCGAAGACGCAACGGGCACAACCACAGCGGTTCGATCGGGATCTCGTCGAGGAACCAGGAGACAAAATCCGCAGTTCGTTCGATGGGCACCTCGACGTCCTGGACGACGCGTTCACGTGGGGGATTTCCCTTGCGCTTTTCGAGGCGATCACCGATGTCGTACTTGTGGTCGAGGGCGATCAATTTCCAGTAGAAGCTGCTGCGGAGGTACTGCTTGGGCCAGAAGCGCCGGATCTTGGGGTTCTGGGCTCCGAAGGCCCGCGAGCACCAGAACCAGTCGGTGTCCCAGCGCCACAGGTAGTCCCGGATGGTGAGGCGATCGGTCTTGGGATGCACCAGCGACGGATGCTGGATCGACCGGTAGAAAATGTTCTGTCCCGTGTAGTCGCTGACCGGCCCATCGTCGTCGGTCTGGACACCGAGCGTGAGGTAACTCTCGGTATCGGTAAAGACGACACCGTCGAGGTAATCGACCGCGACGCCTTCGTACTCACGGTCGGTGACGATGCGGTCCATCGTGGTCTCGAGTGTCTTCAACGAGTCGAAACGCAGATGGCGCAGGGCTACATACTTTTTCACCGGTTCGAGGGTGATCTTGAGCCGCGTGGAATAGCCGAGGGTGCCGTAGGAATTGGGGAAACCGAAGAACAGTTCGGCGTGTTCACCGTCAGGTGTGGCGGTGATGATCTCGCCGTTTCCGGTGAGGATGTCGATCTCCAGAACGGACTCGTGCGGCAATCCGTTTCGGAAGGACGTGGATTCGATCCCCAACCCGGTGACGGCGCCACCGAGCGTGATGGTCTTGAGCTGGGGCACGACGAGTGGCGCCAGGCCGTACGCCAGCGTGGCGTCGACAAGATCCTCGTACGTGCACATGCCGGCGACGTCTGCCGTCCGCGCGACCGGGTCGACGGCGATCACACCGGTGAGCCCGCTGACGTCGAGGCCGGGAGTCGACGACTTGGCACGGGCACGGAACAGGTTGGAGGTCTTCTTCGCCAGTCGGACCGAACCATCGGGGGGTATCGCGTGATACGACGCGAGAAGTCGCGCAACGCCTTCCCGGTGCTGCGCAAAACCAGTTTCGCGCGCGCCGTCGGAACCCGGACGCTTACCTGCCCGGATTCTGGAAAACTTCGGAACTACCCCATTGAACGAGAGAGTCACAACCCTGACGCTATCCCTAGCGGTTGCTGGAGGCTATCGGTAGGGGTCGAATTGCACGAAATTGATCGAGTTGTTGCAAACGGCCGCGGATTTGCGGCATCGATAGTGAACCAGCTCACATGATCTGGGTCGATAGTCGAGATGCCGGGCAGGAACAGGCACTATGGAAACAAGTGTCTGTGCAGCATGCAGGTAGTCAACTCGAGGAGTCGTACGGGTAATGGGTCAGGTCAACGCAATGAGTTCGACGGTCGTTCCACATGCACCGGAGCAGGTGCTCGCGGCACTCTCCGATTACGAGACGGTGCGCCCGCGCATTCTGTCGGAGCAGTACCTCGACTACAAGGTGCTCAGTGGTGGCCAGGGCAACGGAACAGTTGCAGAGTGGACCCTCAAGGCGACGGAAAAGCGTTCGCGCAACGTCAAGGCGACGGTCACGGTCGAGGGCAACGTCATCACGGAGAAGGATGCCAATTCCAGCATGGTGACCACGTGGACCGTGGCCCCCAACGGTACGGGTACCACGGTGACAACGCTGACCCAGTGGCAGGGCGCTACGGGTATCGGCGGATTCTTCGAGCGGACGTTTGCGCCCAAGGGCTTGCAGCGCATTCAGGCTACGGTGCTCTACAACCTCAAGCGTGAACTCGGATAGTTCCTCCTCACTTCCCGCTGATGATCCGGCCCAGAGTTTTCAGGGCCGGATTTTCTGCATTCCAGTAGTCGCTGTGAACTGCCAATCCCGGTGAGCCTGGCGCGCTCGTGAATACCTGGGCGCCGAATGTGGGGTCGGCGGGATCGAAACCGTGTATCCCGAGTGCTCTCGGTATCAGCTGCACGGGGTCCCAGAATGCTGTTGTTGCGTAGACGTGTTCACCCATATCGGCTCGAGCCGTCGTATCGAGTCGCAGTTCGTCGACGCGCTCCGCGTCGACGCCTGGGCTCGCGACAAAGACCAGATCGTCGACGTTCAGAGATCCTCCATCGGTGGTGGCGGCGCCGATGACGGTGCTGCCGTAGGAATGCCCGATGACCACGTTGTGCGAGGCCGGACCGTCATGGGACGCGCGTAAGCCGTCCTGGAATGCGTCCAGCGCGGGCGCGGCAGCGTCGGCGTAGCGGTCGAGCCCCGCATCGGGAATGGTTGGCGGAGAATCGTATCCGGACCAGAGAATGACCGAGTTGGCAGATCCGGGCGATGCCACGTGGGCCGCGTCGTACATCGCCTTGGTTCTCTGAAGGTCTCCGCCGATTCCGGCGACGGTCGTCCCCGTTCCGGGAACCAGTGTTGCGACATTGTCTGCCGTGTCAGGATTTCCGAGTGCGATGGCGGTGTGTCCGTCGGGGCTCACCGCCAGGAGGAACATGTCCGGCCGTAGCTCTGCGGCGATGGCGGCGTAGGTACTTGCCGATGATTCGCGCATCGACTCCAGGTAGCGCCGGTTGTAGTAGTCGCGGTCAAGCGCCGGCAGTCCGTCTCGATTTCCGATTGCCGGATATCGCAGTGCCAACGCGTCTTTGTCGCTGGGGGAGAGGGTGTTCCAGTAGCTGCTCAGTTCGGCGGGATTGTCGGGCAGGCTGACGGGGTCGCTGAGCACCGCGACCGGAGGACCCAGAAGCTCTGCGAGTTGGCCGAATGCCGTTGCCAAAGCCTCGGCGGCAATGTGGTCGGCGTGCTCGACGGCGTCGAGAGCCTCGGAGAGCCGGATGTGAAAAGTTGCTGCAGCCTCGACGTAGTGGTCTCCCTGCAGAATGTCTGCCAGACTCCCCGGTGTTGCAGGTGACGGCGGAAAGACCTCGCCGTTGTCGGTGACGGTCAGGCCGTGCGCGAGTGTCGCGTCGTCGACGATCATGCTGACTGCGCGGTACGCGTGCCCGAGAGCATTTGCCGCTCCGGCATAACAGTCCGCCACATTTCGCACGGCAATGGAGATTCGACCTGACGTGCGAAGCGTGGCCGAGAGTTCGGCGGAGGCTGCCGTCGCGGCTTCGCCTTTCCACACGTCGAATTCGCGCTCGACCGTGCGACGGGCCGCGTCGAGTAGGTTTTCGACCCGCCGATCTGCCTCGATCAGTTGGTAACTCGTGGTCCGCAGGGGCTCGGGTGAGAAGGCGCGAACGTCGGAGATAGTCGGACGCATCGAAATTCAGATCCCGTGAAGTACGGCAGCGAAGTCACGGTCCGCAGCGCCGAGCAGACGCGCGGTATGGGCGGTGGCGTCGGCGAATGCCGAGATTCGCCCGGCCAGGACCAGATAGGCCTCGGCGACCGGTGCGACCGCGTCGACGCCGGCAACCTCGTCGGCTCGAGCGTGGAGATCCGTCGAAAGTTGCTGTAGTGCATCAAGATCTGCTTGAAGGAACGTGTCCATGCCGGAACGGTAGCTGGCGCGGCGCCGCTGTGGTGCTCGCGAAATCAGCCTGTGGATAAGCCCTCGTTATCCACAGAAAGAAACGCCTGCACACCATTCGAGATCGCCGACGCGTATTCGGCTTGGCCTGCGGGGCTGCTCATCCGGGCGGCTTCGTCGGCGTTGCGCATGTTTCCCAGTTCCACGAGAATCGACGGCCGCTGCGCCAGATTGAGTCCGGTGAGGTCTGCGCGTGGTGACAATCCGTTCTCTCCGATGTACGTCGAGGGCGTGAGTCCGGCGCCGATCAAGGTGTCGCGCATGGTTTCGGCCAGCGTCACGGAAGGTCCGGCCTGAACGGGGTTGAGGGCCGGCGCGGAGTAGCAGACGTGAAAGCCTTCGGCGCTCGCGTCGGCCCCGTCGGCGTGAATGCTGACCACGATGTCGGCGCCGGACGCGTTGGCTGCCTCGGCTCGGGCGTCGACGCAGGATCCGACGCTCGTGTCGTCTGGCCGGCTCAGGAGGACGGTGGCGCCTTCGGCTTCGAGTTCACTCTTGACCAGGCTCGTGACTTCCCAGTTGAAGGTGTGTTCGGCAAATCCGGCGTCGGTGTTGGTGCCGGTGGTCTGGCAGTTCTTGGTGCCGCCGCGGCCGGTGGGGACCTGGGTGTTGATGGTGTCGTCGTTTGCGCCGTTGTGTCCGGGATCGAGGAAGACGACTTTGCCTGAGAGCGACTCGGCGGCGGGCGCAGGTGCAGGTGCGGCTGCCGGCGTGACCGCAGCAGCGCTCTCGGCCGTGCCTGTCGGGATAGTGCATCCAGCCGTGATCAAGGTAGCTGCGAGAGCCACACCAAGAGTGAGGCTACGGCGATTAGGCAGTTTTGTGATCTCTGACGGGTTTCGGCGCACCCGCTCACGGTAGCGCGCACCGACTACGCTGGTGGGGATAACTCTGGAGAAAGGACCGCACGTGCAACCAGGTGGAGCACCCGATATGTCCGCATTGCTGGCTCAGGCTCAGCAGATGCAGCAGCAGTTGATGGCTGCGCAGCAGGAAATGGCACAGGCCGAGGTGACCGGCCAGGCCGGTGGCGGACTGGTTATTGCCACGGTCAAGGGCACCGGTGAGGTGGTCGGTCTGCAGATCGATCCCAAGGTCGTCGACCCCGACGATGTCGAAACCCTGCAGGATCTTGTGATCGGCGCCATCGAAGATGCATCGCGCAAGGCTCAGGATGTTGCAGCAGAGAAGCTCGGCCCCTTGGCCGGCGGACTCGGCGGAGGCCTTCCCGGTCTCCCCGGTTTCTAGAGACGAGTCCGCGTGTACGAAGGTCCCGTTCAGGATCTGATCGACGAACTCGGGAAACTCCCCGGGGTCGGTCCCAAGAGCGCCCAGCGCATCGCCTTTCACCTTCTGTCGGTTGAACCGCCGGAAATCGACAGGTTGAAGAATGCACTGCAGCGCATCCGCGACGGCGTTCAGTTCTGCACGGTGTGCGGAACTGTGTCCGATCAGGAGAAGTGCAGGATCTGCGCGGATTCTCGTCGCGACCGAACGGTGATCTGCGTCGTAGAAGAGCCGAAAGACGTTCAGGCGGTGGAGCGGACAAGGGAGTTCAAGGGGCGCTATCACGTTCTCGGTGGAGCACTCAATCCGTTGTCCGGCGTCGGGCCGGATCAGCTCCGCATTCGGGAGTTGTTGGCTCGCATCGCAAACCAAGAGGATGGCGTGGACGTGTCCGAGGTGATCATCGCGACCGACCCCAACACCGAGGGGGAGGCAACGGCGACGTATCTGGTTCGGATGATGCGCGACATCCCGGGTTTGACGGTCTCGCGCTTGGCTTCCGGTCTGCCGATGGGTGGCGATCTCGAATTCGCGGACGAGCTGACGTTGGGCAGGGCATTGTCCGGACGTCGCGAATTGTCCAGGAACGCCTGATGACGAGTACGCGGTCGGGGCGTCGTAGTTCGGAGGAGACGCGCGCGCAGATCATGGAATCTGCCGGCAAGGCCTTCGCGACGCGGCCCTATCGAGAAATCACGCTCAAGGACATCGCGGAAGACGTCGGGGTCAGCGCACCTCTCATCATCAAGTACTTCGGCTCGAAAGAGCAGTTGTACGACGAGTTGGTCGACTTCCGGGCCGCGGCGAATACCGTTTTCGATGCGCCGAACGACACTCTCGGTGAGCGGATGGTGTCGCTGTTCACCAAACCGCAGGAACCGTACAAGCCGTTGTCGGTGAGCCTTCTCTTCATGAGTGGGGTTAGTGAGGAAAGCAACCGCAAACTGCGTGAGAACTATTCGACGCAGATGATCGACGCGCTGGCGGCCCGCTTGTCGGGGCCGGACGCGCGACTACGTGCTGAATTGGCGATGTCGATGGTGGCCGGGGTGGCCGTCATGCGTCGACGGATGTTGGCTGGTCACGCGACGGGTACTCAGGCCGAGGTTGTCGCGATCTATGCGCCGTTGGTGCAAAAGCTTCTCGACGGGTGATCGTAGTCACTGTACTTGCGGGGTAAATATCCGTTCACCTACTGTAGGTGAACGGATATTTACTATTAGAGAACAGGTGGCGGTAGGTTGACGACGCTGGACCGTGCACCAGTAGTCTCGCCGGTTGTAGCGCGCTCCCGTTTCCTGTTCCCCATCGTTTCCGCAGGCGCTGTTTTTCAGGCCGTCCTGCAAACCGTCATAGTTCCGCTGCTTCCCGAACTCCCGCACTTCACCGGCGCCAGTCGCACAGCGGTGTCCTGGCTTGTGACGGTGACGCTTCTGGTCGGCGCTGTCGTCACGCCCATCTTCGGGCGCCTGGCCGACATGTTCGGCAAGAAGAAAATGTTGTTGGTCGCGTTCTTCTTGATGACACTCGGATCGATGCTGTGCGCGGTGTCCTCGAATATCTCCGTGCTCATCTTTGCGCGAGCTCTCCAAGGTGCAGGCGCCGCTGTCATCCCTATCGGAATTTCACTGCTGCGTGACGAACTGCCCCGGAACAAGGTCAACGGTGCCGTCGCCATGATGAGTTCGACGCTCGGAGTTGGCACTGCCCTGGGCATTCCGTTCTCGGCGATGATCGCTCAATACTCGAACTGGCATGTGCTGTTCTGGATCACCACGGCGATCGGGTTGTCGGTGACGCTTGCCGCGGCCTTGTTCATCCGTGAGTCGGAGGCCAGTCCGTCCGGCCGCTTCGACGGGGTCGGCGCGGTGGGCCTGAGCGCCGCGCTCGTCTTGCTGCTTGTCCCGATGACGCAGGGCAGCAGTTGGGGATGGGCGAGTGGTTCGGTGATCTCGATGCTGTCGGCGTCGGCGGTTCTCTTCACGCTCTGGGTGTTTCAGCAACGGCGCAACGTCAATCCTCTGGTGGATGTTCGGGCTCTGGTCAAGCGTGCGGTGCTGATCCCGCATATCGCCGCGCTTCTTGTCGGCTTTGCGTTCTTCGGCAACACGCTGATCACAACGCAGCTATTGCAAGGCGCGCAGGGTCCTGGGGCCGGATACGGTTTGACCATCATCGCCGCGGCGCTGTGCCAGATTCCTGCCAGCATTGCGATGGTTCTGTTCTCGCCAGTCGCCGTGCGCATCACCGACCGATTCGGTTCGCGGACAGCGATGTTGACCGGCGCTGCATTTCTTGCCGGCGGCTACGGAATTCACGCTGTTGCGGGTAAACCCCTGTGGGGAGTGGTTGTCGCGTTGTTCATTACGGCGATCGGAACCGCGATCGTCTACAGCACGCTCTCGCTGCTCATTCTCGTAGCGGTACCGCGTCAGCGCCTTGCGGCGGCAAACGGGGTCAACTCGTTGCTGCGTACCTCCGGCAGCACGCTTTGCAGTGCGACAGTGGCAACTATCCTGGCCGCGTATGTTGTCGCCGGCAGTGAGCATTCGACGTCGTGGGCAGGTTTTGCCGTCGCCTATCTGGTGTGCGCTGCGTGCGCGGTGGTTGTCTTCGGAGTGTCGTTCCTGCTCCCGCAAGGCCGCACCTCGATCGACATCGAGCTACCGGAACTCAGGATTTAGGCGGGATTCGGAAGCCGGAGAGGAAGAGCGTGATCATCAGATCGGCAAACTCTTCGGTGGTGTACCGCTGGCGGTCCGGCCAATGGTTTGTCGACCACAGGGTGTCGCGCACCGACCGATAGAAGATCTCGGGGGCGATGTCCTTGCGAAAGATCCCCGCTTCGACGCCTTCCGCAATGGCTTTGAGCCAATGCTCGCGGACCTCGCGCGAGGGGCCGTCGACGGACTGCAGAAGGTCGTTGTCGCGAAGGTATGTCCGTTCGTTCTGGTAGATCGCGGTGGGGTGCGGATGCAGTTCGATCACGATCAGGGTCTCCCGGATGAGGCCCCGTAACACGTCCTCTGGCCCGTCGGCCGAGCGCTCGACCTGGTTGAACCGTTCCTGAATATCCGCCATGAAGACGCGGAGCAGTTCCGCGACAATCGCGTTCTTGGATTTGAAGTAGTGGTACAGGCTTCCGGAGAACACGCCTGCTGATTCGCCGATGTCGCGGACCGTCGTCGATGCGACGCCCTTCTTCGCGAACAGTTCGGCCGAGCTTTCCAAGATTGTGTCTCGACGATCGGGTGTGGCTGCCACATGCTCTCCGCTGCTGATCTGTCCCGTTTCGGGCAGGTGTTCTCTTTCGAGCAATCCTGCCTGACGGCCTGAGTTCTTACCCGATCAGGTGTGATCCGGCGCCGTATTTCAACTTTCCGGCTCCTATGCTAACTTCAGGATCAAGCGCTTGATCAACTCTAACCCTACTGGAGGTTTCAGTGCAGAGCTTGGAGGCACAGTTCCCGCAATTCATCGGGACGGAGGCCGAACCGCCACGAGTCGCGCGTTACGCCGTCAACGAGGCGATGATTCGCAACTGGGTGGAAGCACACGAGGACAACAACCCGGTCTACGTGGACGCCGACGCGGCCAGGTCGACCGGTAGGCGCGACGTCGTCTGCCCGCCCGCGATGATCTCGACCTGGGTGATGTCCGGGTACCGGCGTTATCGCGAGGTTCAGCAGCTCCGCGCCGATGGCGTCACCGAGGACTTTTCCTACTCGCGCCTACTGGCACTGCTCGACGAAGCCGGCTACACCTCGGTTGTCGCCACCAATGTGGAGCAGGAGTACTTCGCGGAACTGAATCCGGGCGACCACGTCACCGCTCACTTCACGATCGAATCCATTTCGCCTTTCAAGCAGACCGGCCTCGGGCACGGCTGTTTCATCACGTTGTTCAAGAACTACGTCGACGGCAACGGCAAGACCTTGGTGGAAGAGCGATTTCGGATATTGAGGTTCAACCCCGACACGCAGGAGGTGCCCGCATGAGCGCGGCCGAAACATCGACCAACGCAGTACCTGTTCCCCGGACCTCGGTGCCGGGGCTGACCGTCACCGGAGACAACGACTTCTTCTTCGAGGCAGCCAAGGAAGGCCGTCTCGAGATTCAGCGTTGTGCCGATTGCAAGACGCTTCGCCACCCACCCGCGCCAGCCTGCCCGACGTGCCGCTCGTTCAGTTGGGACACAGTCGAATCCACGCGTCGGTGCACACTGCACAGTTTCACGGTTATTCACCACCCCAAGGATCCCGCGTTCGAGTACCCGCTTGCCGTCGGGTTGGTCGACCTGGAAGAAGGCACCCGTCTGGTTGCCGACATCGCCGGAATCGACCACGACGACTTGGCATTCGGCATGGAACTCGAAGTCGGCTTCTCCGAGCACGCTAACGGTGAGATCCTGCCGCAGCTTCGTCGCCGCGGGGAGGCGTGAGAGATGACCTTCCCCCAGTGTGATGTGGGCTCGAATCTTCCCACGCTCGAACTGCCTTTGGACCGGACGCTCATTGTCGCGGCGGCCATCTCGTCGCAGGATTTCGAGGATGTGCACCACGATCCTGGCAAGGCCCAGGAACGTGGCACCCCGGACATTTTCATGAGCATCAACTCCACGAACGGGTTCATCGACCGGTACATCACCGATTGGTCGGGACCGAGTTCTCGAATCGTCAAAACTTCACTGCGGCTGGGAGTTCCGAACTTTCCCGGTGACACGATGACCTTCACGGGCGAGGTAGTGGAGAAGGACGGCTCGGCCGTCACGATCGCCGTGGTCGGACGCAACGAACGAGGAACACACGTCAGTGCCAAGGTGACCGTGGCACCGGTAGAAGGAGTGTCGGCATGAGTCGAGGTTTTTCCGGAGAAGCGGCAATCGCCGGCATCGGAGCCACGGAGTTCTCCAAGAATTCCGGGCGCAGCGAATGGCAGTTGGCGTGCGAATCGGTGATCGCCGCGCTCGACGACGCTCAGATCGAGGCAGAAGAGGTGAACGGATTTGCTCTGTTCACCATGGAGAACAACCCCGAGATCGCCGTCGCGCGCGCCCTCGGCATCCCTGAACTGAGCTTCTTCAGCCGGATCCCGCACGGCGGCGGCGGTGCCTGCGCGCCTGTTCAGCAGGCGGCGCTTGCCGTCTCCAGTGGTGTTGCCGACGTCGTGGTTGTCTACCGCGCCTTCAACGAACGGTCGGGCCATCGATTCGGCGCCGGCCCACCGCCTTTTGCATACAACCAGTCGACCGATCAGGAATACCGGAACTGGATCAACCCGTACGGATTGCTCACTCCCGCTCAGCAGGAAGCGTTCCTGGCCAAGCTGTACATGCACAAGTACGGTGCAACCAGTGCGGATTTCGGGCAGATCTCGGTCCTCTCACGCAAGCACGCTGCCAACAACCCCAAAGCCTGGTTCTACGAGCGGCCGATCACGATCGAGGATCATCAGAACTCGCGCATGATCGCCGATCCGATCCGTCTGCTGGACTGCTGCCAGGAGAGCGACGGCGGGCAGGCGTTGGTCATCGTGAGTGCGGAGCGCGCACGGGATCTGCCGCACAAGCCCGCCATCATCACCGGAGCAGCACAAGGTGTTGGTCCACAACAGATTTCGATGAGCAGCTACTACCGTGACGACATCGACAGCATGCCGGAGGTCGAACTGGTCGCTCGTCAGTTGTGGAACCAGGCCGGTATCGGCCCGGACGACATCGACGCCGCGATTCTCTACGACGCCTTCACCCCGATGGTGCTGCTGCAGCTCGAGGAATACGGCTTCTGTGGACGCGGCGAGGCCAAGGACTTCATCGCGGACGGCAATCTCGAACTGAACGGCCGCCTGCCGATCAACACTCACGGCGGCCAACTCGGTGAGGGATACATCCACGGCGTCAACGGAATTGCCGAAGGCGTTCGCCTGATCCGCGGCACCTCCACCAACCAACCCACCAAGACTTTGAACAACGTGCTGGTGACCGGCGGTTCGCCCGTCCCGCACAGCGCGCTTGTCCTCTCCGCGGATCACTGAATCCGCAGACCACTTTACGAAAGCAGGAAAACATGAGTGAGCGGATCACCTACGCGCGGGCTACCCACGGTGAAGAGGAAATCCAGGCAGTAGTCGACGTATTGCGAAGCGGTCACCAGGGCTTGCGCATCGGCAAGAACGTCTTCGAGATGGAAGAACGCATCGCGGCCCTGGCAGGCAAGAAGTTCGGCGTCATGTGCAACTCGGGATCCTCGGGTCTGTACTTGGCAGTCGAGCTGCTCGGACTCCCGGCCGGTAGCGAGGTCATCACATCGCCGTTGACGTTCTCCACCGACATCGCGCCGATCGTGCGTGCCGGCCTGGTGCCGGTGTTCGTGGACGTGGAACCCAACACGTTCAACGTCGACGTCACCAAGATCGAGGCCATGGTCACCGAGAAGACCGGTGCCATCCTGATGCCGAACCTGGCCGGCAACTGCCCGGACTGGGATGTCATTCGCGACATCGCAGATCGCCACGGACTCAAGGTGATCGAAGATTCGTGTGACGCGATCGGAGCCACGCTCCGCGGCACTCCGACCGGCTCCCGGGCGGACATCGTCGTCACCAGCTTCTCCATGGCGCACATCATCACGTGCGCGGGAACCGGTGGAATGGTGTGCGTCGACGACGAAGCCAGCCGCGACAAGGCTCTGCTGCTTCGCCGCTGGGGACGTCGTAGCGAGCCGAACCTGTTCGGCAGCACCAAGTCCGGCCGCGTCTTCCGTGAAACACTCGACGGCGTCGACTACGACAACGATTTCATCTTCGAGCTCATGTCGTGGAACTTCGAGCCCTCCGAGCTCGGCGCAGCTTACGGCGTCGTGCAGCTCGACAAGCTGGAAGAGAACTACAAGACACGCAAGGCCACGTTTGCGGCTTTCACTGCGGCATATGGCGCTCACCCCGAATTCTTCACGACGCCGGTAGAACTCGACGGTCTTGACACGGCGTGGCTGTGCTACCCCGTGATGATCAACGAGAACGCACCCTTCACGCGTAGCGACCTGCAGGAAGCCATCGAGGCCGACGGCATCGACACACGAACTGTGTGGAGCGGCAACGTCACTCGTCACCCGATGATGAACAACATCGAGTTCCGTCAGCCGGCCGAAGGATTGCCGGAAGCCGACGCGGTCTTTGCCCGAGGAATGACACTCGGCATGAGTCACGGCCTACGTGACGACGAAGTTGCCCGGATTGCGGAGAGCATCAATCGCTTCGCCTCGAAGTTCAAATAGCATGACGAGGCGCTTTGACGGCCGCCGGGCGCTTGTCACCGGTTCCAGTCGTGGAATCGGTGCGGGCGTCGCAGAAAGACTGGCAGCGGAGGGTGCCGACGTGGCCCTCGTGGCTCGGACGCTCGGCGCCCACGCCACCCTGCCTGGCAGTCTCGAGGAGACTGCCGCTCGAATTGCGAAGTACGGAACCAAGGTCGAGATAGTGGTCGCGGATCTGACCGACGAGCAGCAGCGCGACACCGTTGTGTCGCAGGCAATCGAGAAGCTCGGCGGGACTATCGACATTTTGGTGAACAACGCGGCAGCAGCGATATACGCGCCGCTGTCCGAGTATCCGCTCCGTCGGCGGCGTGTGGTCTTCGAGGCAAACGTCCACGCGCCGCTCGATCTGATGCAAGCCGTGATACCCGGCATGGTGGCAAACGGATACGGCTGGATCGTCAATGTGTCCAGCGGAACCACGAAACAGTGGCAAGGTCCGCCGTTCACTTTGATCGAACCGGGAACCGCGATGACCGTGTACGGCGCCTCCAAGTCCGCGCTGAACCGCATCAGCAACGGAATGGGTGTCGAACTCTACGGCGAGGGCGTGCGCGTCAACACGATCGAACCGCGAGCAGCGGTGCTCAGTGAGGGCGCAAGAGTCCTGGTCGGTGAGACTATTCGGCCGGATCAGGTCGAATCTATGGAACAAATGGTGGAAGCGGTCACAGCGCTGTGTGATTGCGATACCGAGTTCACCGCGCGCTCGTGCGTCAGCTTGGACCTGATCGACGAGTGGGCGTTGACCGTGCGCGGTCTGGACGGAACAGCATTACCGGAAACAACAGCATTACCGGACTTGACAGCATCACCGGACTTGACAGCAATACGAACCGAGGAGTTGGCATGAAGCCCGTCATCGTGGACGCAGCACGAACACCGTTCGGCAAGCGCGAGGGATGGCTGTCCGGTGTTCACGCGGCGGAACTGTTGGGTTATGCGCAGTCCGGTGTGCTGGATCGGGTGGGAGTGGATGCGAATACCGTCGACCAGGTCATCGGCGGCTGTGTCACGCCACTCGGAGAACAGTTCGGCAATATCGTGCGGACGTCCTGGATGCATGCCGGCCTTCCGTTGAAGGCGGGCTGCACGACGATCGACGCTCAGTGCGGAACTGCGCAGCAGTCGGTGCAGTTGCTGGCGGGTCAGATTGCCATCGGTGCCGTCGACGTGGGCGTTGCGTGCGGCGTGGAACTGATGTCGCGGGCTCCGCTCACCTACAAGGTGGGTACAGGTCTCGGAACGCCGCGGCCCGAGTCGTGGTCACTCGATACCGTCGACCAATACACCGCAGCAGACCGAATCGCTGTCAAACGGGGTTTCAGCCGCGAGGATCTCGACGCCTTCGGGCTGCGCTCGCAGCAGCGGGCCGCGGCGGCGTGGGACGCCGGCCGATTCGACTCGCACATCATCGACGTGGTGGTTCCCGGGTCGGACTCCCCGGTTCACCGTGATCAGGGACTGCGCGAGTCGAGCCTGGAAGGTCTGGCGAAGCTGCGCACCGTTCAAGAGGGTGGATTGCACACCGCTGGAACGTCTTCGCAGGTCTCCGACGGTGCGAGTGCGGCTCTGCTGATGTCGGCAACTCGCGCTTCGGCACTGGGCGTGCGCCCGCGGGCCCGGATACTGGCGCAGTGCGTCATCGGCGGCGACACCGAGTTCATGCTCGACGGTCCCGTTGACGCCGCGTCCATCGTGTTGGAACGCACGGGCCTAACGATCGCCGACATCGATCTTTTCGAGGTCAACGAAGCGTTTGCCTCGGTGCCCATGTCCTTTGCGCAAGCACACGGCGTCGACCACGACCTGCTGAACGTCAACGGTGGAGCCATTGCGCTCGGTCACCCGGCCGGGGCAACCGGTATTCGTCTGCTGGCCAATGCGATCGACGAATTGGAACGACGCGACAAGTCCATCGCCCTCATCGCGATCTGCGCGTCGGCCGCAACCACCTGTCTGATTCTCGAACGTATCTGACGCCGAAGTAGAAACCGAAGATTGAGGAACCCACCATGGCACTGTCCCTGCTCGAAGACCACCGTGATCTCGCCGAAGCGGTAGCCGCGTTTGCGGCCCGCAACAGCGCAGTCGCCGACACCCGAGCCAATTTCACGCGCTACGCAGCCGGCGAACAGCCGGATTCCTGGAAGGCGTTGGTCAGCCAGGGTCTGCACGCGGTGCATCTGCCTGAGGAATACGGCGGTGACGGTGCCGGTCTCGCAGAACTTGCGGTGGTCGTCGAGCAGTTGGGAATGGCGCTCTATCCCGGAGCGTATGTTCCGACTGTCATCACGGGCGGAATTCTTGCGTCCGGTTCCGGTAGCGGTGCGGCAACGATGCTGGGCGAGTTGGGAAATGGTGCCACCGGTGCGGTCTGCGGTGGTTCGCTGGTTGCGGAGCGCGCGGCCGCCGGGTGGACTGTCAGTGGTACAGCCGACCCCGCCCTGGGCCTGCCCGGCGCGGATGTCGTTCTGGTACAGGCTCGTAGCAGCGACGGTGCGCTGTGGTTTCGGCTCACGCCGGCAGCCACCGCGGTAGTCGAGGTCGAGGACGGAATCGACCTGACGCGCTCCGTCGGCACGTTGACGCTGACCGAGCATCAGGTGTCGGACGCGGAGATTGTCGATGGTCTTGTGCCACATCTGGTCGAGCTGATCGTCAACACCGTGTACGCCGCGGAGGCGAGCGGGCTTGCGGGTTGGGCGCTGCGCACAGCGGTCGAGTACGTCAAGACTCGGGTTCAGTTCGGTAGCCCGGTCGGCAGCTTCCAGGCCGTGCAGCACAAAGCGGCCATGATGCTCGTGCGTTCCGAAATTGCCTGTGCTGCAGCGTGGGATGCTGCGCGATCCGAGGACCACGACGAGGATCAGCAGAAACTTGTCTCGGCTCAAGCTGCGTTGGCCGCTTTACCCGTCGGCATCGAGAACGCCCTCGAATGTGTCACGTTGCTCGGCGGCGTCGGCTTCACCTGGGAGCACGACGCGCATCTGTACTGGCGTCGCGCGCTCAGCATCGCGGCGGTGGTCGGCGCAGAGGAGCGATGGGCGCACACACTGGGTGAGCGCTCCGCTGACGCGGTTCGTGACTTCTCGTTTGTCGATCCCGACATGCTGCCGGAATTGCGGGCTGAAGTACGTCGGGTGTTTGCCGACGTGGAACTACTGCCGGACGACGGAACCACCGACGCGAGTTGGGCTCCGGCCAAGGGAAGTGCCAGGCGTGCTCGTTTCGCCGAGGCCAAACTGGTTGCCCCGCATTACCGCGAGCCCTACGGTTTGGGCGCCGGTCCCCAGGAACAGGCAGTGATCGCCCACGAGTTCGCCACGCGTGGATGGGCGCAACCGTCCACCGTGATCGGCGAATGGGTACTTCCGACGATTCTCGAACACGGCAATGCCGAGCAGCAGGACAGGTTCGTCGATCCGACTCTGCGCGCAGACATCATCTGGTGCCAACTCTTCAGCGAGCCGGGAGCAGGCTCCGACCTGGCCGGACTGAGCACCAAGGCGCGCAAGGTCGACGGCGGTTGGATCATTTCGGGGCAGAAAGTGTGGAACTCGGGTGCGCACGAGGCGGATTGGGGCGTCTGCCTCGCTCGCACCGACGCGGATGCTCCGAAACATCGTGGGCTGTCGTACTTCTTGGTGGACATGACGTCGGTGGGCGTCGACGTCCGGCCGCTCAAGCAGTCCACCGGCAAGTCGGAGTTCAACGAGGTGTTCCTGGACGACGTGTTCGTCCCGGACGAGTGCCTGGTTGCCGAACCGGGACAGGGTTGGAAACTTGCAGCGACAACATTGTCCAACGAACGTCTGAGCATGGGTTCGCGTCTGCATCACGGTTCGAGTGATCAGTTCCGTCAGGTTATCGCCGACGGTAGTCACGACTGCTCGCGCGAGGATGCAGTGGAAGGTCTGGGGCGCAGTATGTCTCGCGAACTGGCACTATCCGCCATGAACCTGCGCGGCGTTTCGGCTCGACTGGCCGGTCAAGAACCCGGCGCCGAGATCAGCGTCTCCAAGGTATACAACGCACTGGCCCAGCGTGAGGGATCACGAGACCTGCTCCGCTTGCTGGGCCCACGTGCGGCAGTGGTCGATTCCCGTGCCAACTACGGCATCGATCACATCGGTTTGCCATCGATTCTCTTCGGCGGCGGAACCGTCGAAATTCAACTCAACGTCATCGCGCAGCGCGTTCTCGGCCTGCCGCGCTCCTAGCCATATTCTCGAGGAGTCTTACCCATGTACCTGGATTTGTCAGAGGAGTCGAAGACTCTGCGCAAGGAACTGCGCGCGTACTTCGCCGAAATCATCAACGACGAGGATCGCCGCGCGCTGGTCGATCAGACCGAAGGCGGACCCGTCTTCGATCGCATCCTGCGCCAGATGGGCAAGGACGGCTGGTTGGGCTTGGGGTGGCCGGAAGAATTCGGTGGCCGCGGGGAGAACCCCGAAGCTCTGTACGTGTTCTACGACGAGGTGATTCGCGCCAATGCGCCGCTGTCGCTGGTCACGCTGAACACGGTTGGCCCCGCGTTGATCAAGCACGGAACCCAGGCGCAGAAGGACTTCTTCCTGCGCCCGATCCTGGCCGGCGAGTTGATCTTTGCCATCGGCTACACCGAGCCCAACGCCGGTACCGACCTCGCTGCTCTCGAAACGCGAGCTCGCATCGAGGGCGACGAGCTTGTCATCAACGGCAACAAGATCTTCACCAGCGCCGGCGTCTTTGCCGACTGGGTGTGGCTGGCCGTGCGCACCGATCCGGATGCCCCGACACATCAGGGGATTTCGGTGGTACTGGTACCGACGAGCGCTCCCGGATTCTCCGTAACGGAAATCCACACCGTTGGCGGAATCAGCACCTCGGCAACCTATTACGAAGATGTGCGGGTGCCGCTCACCAACGTTGTCGGCGAACTCAATCAGGGTTGGAAGCTCATCACCAACCAGCTCAACCACGAGCGGGTTGCCTTGGCCGCCCGCGGTGGTATCGCCAACGAGCTTTTTGCCGAGGTGGTCGAGTGGGCGAAGACGGAACCGGCCGGCGACGGCCACGTCTACGACATCCCCTGGGTTCGGGAAAAGCTGGCAGAGGTCTACGCGCTGCTCAGTGCAGCCGATCTGATGAACTTGCGACTCGTTGCCGACGTTGCCGCAAACACCTTGGGCGGTGGTGATTCTGCTGCCGCCAAGATCTTCGGCACCGAAGCCGTCGTGACTACGTACGGAATGCTGCAGGAAGTGCTGGGAGCCAAGGGATTGCTGCGTCCGGGAACTCCGGGTGCAGTGCTCGAAGGCCGCGTCGAGAACCTCGGCCGACGCGCTCAGAACAACACCTTCGGCGGCGGCACCAACGAAGTCATGCGTGAAATTGTCGCGGCCAAGTGCCTGGGGATGACGCTTGCTGCGCGTCGTCGCCCCGCTGCAACACCGAACGAAAAGAGCTGACATGGAATTCGAATTCGACGACAATCTGTCCGCGGTGCGGGATCTGAGTGAATCGATCTTTGCTGCGAAGTCCGGAGTCGACCGACTACGTACGGTGGAGAGCGCAGGCGGCTTCGACGCCGACCTGTGGAAGGTGCTGGCCGATTCCGACGTTCTGGGAATCGCCCTGCCCGAAGAGGTGGGCGGCGCGGGGCTCGGAATGCTTGGGCTCGCCGCAGTTCTCGAGCAGCAGGGTCGACGCGTTGCGCAGGTACCGCTGTGGTCGGTCGTCGCAACCGCGGCGCTGCCGATTGCCGAGTTCGGCAGCACGGAGCAGAAAGCGTCGTGGCTTCCGGGACTGCTCGACGGTTCCGTGATTGTCACCGGCGCGTTCGACATCGGACACGGTGCCAACCTTCCCGTGCGCGCCGAGGCAACGGGTGACGGATGGACGCTGCGCGGAACCGTCGATTCGGTGTCCGCTGCTGACGTCGCCGACGCCGTGGTAGTTCCGGTGGCCATGCCCGGCGGCACCACGAGCGTGATGATCGTGCCCACCGATCGTCTTTCGCGCACCACGTTGAACGTGACAAACCGTGAAAGCAACAGCACTGTGCAGTTCGACGGCGCTACCGTCAGTGCTGCCGACGTTCTGCCTGGTGACGGCACTACCACTTACGAATGGACGCTGCGCCGAGCACGGGTTGCTCTGGCAGCCTTGGCTGTTGGTGTGTGCGAAGAGGCGCTGGCCATGGCAGCAAAGTACACCTCGGAGCGTATCCAGTTCGGTCGACCCATCTCCACCAACCAGGCTGTGTCCGTCCGGGCCGCCGACGCGTATCTCGATACCGAGAGCATCCGACTGACCGCGCAACGCGCAGCCTGGCTGATGGACACCGGAGTGGAGAGTGAAGCGGAAGCTGCTGCACTGGTGGCCAAGTGGTGGGCATCGCGCGGTGGACTCCGAGTTGTTCACGCAACGCAGCATCTGCACGGCGGTATCGGCGCTGATGTCGACTACCCGATCCATCGCTACTTCCTGTGGGGGCGTCAGATCGCCTTCTCCCTGGGAAGCGCGGGCGCGATCGGCATGGAACTGGGCAATGTTCTGGAGAAGGGTGCTTCGATCGGCGCACCTGTATGACCACGGGGGAGAACCTGGCGGTGCGCGTCCTGCGCGCACCCCAGGGTCTTCCACAGGCGGAAGACTTTTCGGTCGAGAAGGCTTCAATTCAGCAGCCGCAAGACGGTGAGGTGTTGTTCCGGGCTTGCTATCTGGCGATCGATCCCAGCGCCAGGCGGCGCCTACCTTCCGCTGACGGACGCCCAGGACCGCTCGGAGCGGTGGCCGGGATCGGCGACATCGTGCTGGCAGGGGTGAGCCCACCACAGGCAGGCCTCGACGGTGCGTTGGTTGGCGAGGTTGTCACGTCGCGGCACCCGGATTTTGTGCCAGGGGACCTGGTTCGTGGCGGAAATACGTGGCAGGTCTTTCACACGGTCCGAGGCGAGCACTTGGACTTGTTGGAGCCACGTCCGGGATTTCGACTGGAAGCGGAACTGGGAGTACTCGGTAGGCCGGGATTTGTGGCGTACTGCGGACTGCACTTCGCGTCGACGCTCGAAGCCGGTATGACGGTGGTGATCTCGGCTGCCGGCGGCGCGGTCGGGATGGTAGCCGGACAATTGGCTGCGCTGGCCGGCGCCCGCGTCGTCGGCATCGCAAGTGGTGACAAAGTCGCCTACGTCGTGAACGAACTCGGATTTGCGGACTGCATCGATCGAGCGAACGAGACGATCGCTGCAGGATTGGCGAGGACCTGCCCGGACGGCGTCGACCTGTACTTCGACAATGTCGGCGGCGAGACGTTGGCTGCGGTGTTCGAGCGGCTCAACGACTTCGGTCAGGTTGTGGTGTGCGGCATGGCAAGTGAATACAACGGCGCCGAAGCCGACTTCGGCCCACCATTGCGCCCGGTTCTTCGCAAACGACTGAAAATTCAAGGCTTTGTCGTGTATGACCATTACGAGCACTACCCGCGCTACCGCGAGTGGGCAATCGAACAACTCGACGCAAGGCAGTTGCGCTATCGCGAGGACGTCGTAGTCGGGTTGGAGAATGCCCCGCGGGCGTTGGCAAACGTTCTGACCGGCCGGAACCGCGGCCGTCAGCTTGTACAACTTGGTCAGGCGCCACAAGTTCTCAGGTAGTGGCGCGTCAAGGAACCCAGCCCGACAAGGTGGTCGGGGAAATGGAAGGTGTAACGCATGACGAATGACAGCACCACATTCACAGGCCTCGCGGTCGTCACGGGAGCCAGCCGGGGAATCGGCCGGGCGATTGCGAGACGCATTGCAGCAGAGGGAATACCGGTTGCGGCAGTCTCGCGCACATTGCGGGCAGGGGACGGAAGTCTCCAAGGCTCGCTCCAGGAAACCGTCGAATTGATCACGGCGGCAGGAGGAACCGCGAAGAGCTTTGCCGTCGATCTGGGGACTCCTGAACTCGATCGCGCCGCACTGATCGCCCGGATCGAGGACAGGTTCGGACGACCGGTGAGCATCCTCGTCAACAACGTGGCTGCGTCGCGGCGATACGAGACACTGTTTGCGGACATGCCGCGAGAGTGGTTCTACGACTCCGTCGAAACAAACGTGTGGAACACCTGGGACCTGATGAAGGCCGTCATCCCGAGCATGCGCGCGAACGGCGCGGGGTGGATCGTCAACATCTCTTCCCGGCAGGCCGGTCCACGCGTCGGGCCGCCTTTTGCGCCGCATCCGCTGGCCGGTTCAGTTCTGTACGGCGGAACGAAGGCGATGATGGACCGGATCAGCACGGGATCCGCGATGGAGCTGTACGGCGACAACATTGCGGTGAATTCGCTTGCGCCCAACCGTGGCGTCGCAACCGAGCACGCTGCCGCAGCGGTTCCCGGCTGGCCGTCCGAGCCCGAGGACACGATGGCCGAAGCGGCACTCCTGCTCTGCACTGCTGAACCGTCCGAGGTAACCGGCCGTGTTGCATACAGTCTTCCCCTGCTCAAAGAGTTCGGGCGTTCCGTGCGCGCGCTCGACGGCAGCGGTCTGCTCGCCGGCTGGCAGCCCGACGACCTGGACGAGGACGGCTTCCCTGGGGACTATCTCACCTTCAACCCGCCCGCCCCGGTGCCGGCTGAACTACTGAAGTAAGGAGCGACGTGGATACATACGCAGAAATAATTCGAAGCCGCGCCGAGGACGACAACGTTGGACTTCGATACGAGGACAAGTCGTGGTCGTGGCGCGAGGTCGTTCAGGAAAGTGCCGATCGCGCAGCGGCATTGACGTCCTTGGTGCCGCGGCCAAGCGACCGTCAGATCCACGTGGGCGTCCTACTCGAGAATGTTCCCGACTTCGTATTCTGGCTCGGCGCCGGACCTTTGGCCGGCGCGGCGGTTGTCGGTATCAACGCCAGTCGCAGCGGCGCGGAGCTGGCACATGACATCAGCCACGGCGACGTGGACGTCGTCATCACCGAGAATGCATTGGCGCATCTCGTCGACGGTACGGGCCACGGTCTGCCGCCTGAGCGCATCCTGAACATCGACAGCCCCGAGTACGGCGAGTTCTTGGCGCCGTTCCGCGGAGCACCGCTACCCGAGACCGTGCCGACACCGGAAGAAAAAGCCCTGCTGCTCTTCAGTTCCGGTTCGACAGGTGCGCCGAAAGCCGTGATCGTCGGGCAGGGACGGCTGGCACGATTGACAGCTGCCATGGTCGATCGGGTATCGATGCGCCGCGATTCCGTGACGTACCTGTGCATGCCGCTCTTCCACGGCAACGCGGTGATGTTGAACCTGGCCCCGGCGATGTGCGTCGGCGCGTCGGTTGCCATGACCAGGAAGTTCTCGGCCAGCAAGTTCGGTCCGGACATCCACCGCTACGGCGTCACCTACGTCAACTACGTCGGTCGGGCATTGTCGTACACGTTGAGCAGTCCCGAGGATCCCCGGGACGCGCAGAGCACGCTGGAATTGGCCTTCGGTACCGAGGCGTCGGAAACCGACGTCCGGCGGTTCTCCGAGCGGTATGGATGCACCGTGATGGAGGGTTACGGGCTCAGCGAAGGGGTGTTCCGAATCGGGCGCACACCGCAGACGCCCCGGGACTCCCTGGGTATTCCGCAGAACGGTCTCGATATCCGGGTTCTCGACGAAGCAACAGGTATCGAATGCCCGCCTGCGGAATTCGACAGCGACGGTCGTCTGATCAACGCCGAAGCGATCGGTGAGATGGTCGCAATCGGCTTGGCCCACACGTTCGAGGGATACTACAAGAACCCCGGGGCAATGGCGGATCGAGTGAAGGGCGCCGATTTCTGGTCCGGCGACCTGGCCTACCGTGACAGCGACGGCTACTTCTACTTTGCCGGGCGGTCTTCCGACTGGTTGCGGGTGGACAGCGAGAACTTCTCGGCCGCACCGGTCGAACGTGTCTTGCAACGGGTTCCGGGAGTGGCTGCAGCCCCGATCTTCGCCGTTCCGGATCCGCGGACCGGTGACCAGGTCATGGTTGTGGTCGAGATGGAAGACGGCGTGAGCTTCGACCCCAAGAGCTTCGGCGATTTCCTCGACGAACAGCCTGACATGGGCGCAAAGTGGTGGCCACGATTCGTTCGCGTTATCGACCGGATTCCCCTGACCGGAAGCAACAAGGTCAACAAGGCTCCGCTGCGTCGCGCAGCCTGGGCCACAGACGATTCCGTGTACACCAGGGTGGGAAGAACGCGTGAGTACGTCCTACTCGATGATGCCGGCCGCGACGCCATAGAGGCGGAATTCCGCACGCACGGCCGGTTGGCGATGTTGCCGAGCTAGCGTGCTGTGCGCCTTTGTCAACCGCAGGCGGTTGACAAAGGCGCACAGTGTTAGGTGCCCGTTGTGTCCAGTTCGATGATGCTGCTCGCGGAGTAGGTCTGTCCCGCAGGCAGTTCGGCGACATAGGGCACCAGCTGATCTGCGAACTCCTCTACTGTGAAGACCCCGTCCGCGGCGACAAACTTCTGCTGCACCGTGGGCGGGGCCATCAGCGCCACCATGTCGCCGTAGACCACAAATACCTGGCCGTTGATCGTCTGTGCTGCCGGAGTTGCCAGGAACGCCACGAAGGTGGCAACACGTTCCGGTGCCATGATGTCGAGCCCCGTATCCGGCTCACCGTCGGCAAAGACGCCGGCCGTCATCTCGGTGCGGGCACGTGGGCAGATCGCGTTGGCGGTGACACCGTACTTCGCCAGTCCACGCGAGGTGGACAGCGTCAGCGCGACGATGCCGGCTTTGGCCGCAGCGTAATTGGCTTGACCAGCGCCGCCGAGCAGAAACGCTTCGGACGCCGTGTTGATGACGCGACCGTACACCGGGCCACCGGCGGCCTTGCCCGCGGCGCGCCAATGCACCGCAGCCGAGCGGGAGAGCGCCGCATGGCCTTTGAGATGAATCGCAATGACGTCGTCCCACTGCTTCTCGGTCATGTTGAAGAGCATCGCGTCGCGGGTGATTCCGGCGTTGTTGACCACGATGTCCAAGCTGCCGAAGGTGTCGACCGCGGCTTCCACCAGCCGATCTCCCAGCGACCAGTCGCTGACGTCGCCGGTCACCGCAATAGCGCGCGATCCGAGAGCCTCGATTTCGCGCACGACATCGTCTGCAGCAGAACCGATGTCGTTGACCACGACACTCGCACCGCGAGAGGCCAATGCGAGTGCTTCGGTGCGGCCCAAGCCGGCTCCAGCGCCGGTGACGACGGCGGTGCGGCCGGTGAGCGAGGTATCACGTGAGTTAGGCAAGAGCTGGCTCCCTGGGTAGTCCGAGAATGAGTTCGCCGATCTGGTTGCGGAGGATTTCCGACGTACCACCGGCGATGGTCTGGAAGCGCACTTCCAGAAAACTGTGATGGACAGGTATTTTCAGCTCGCTGCCTGCCGGTAGGAAGCCGGAGAGCAGCAGTCCGGCGTCGGCAAGCCGCTGACCGTGCTCGCTGCCGACCAGTTTCAGTACCGCGCCCTCGGGACCTGGTCCCGCACCGAGGACCGCGAGTTCCGCGATTCGGGTGGTCAATGCCCGGAGCGCCAGATCCTCGGCAACCAGGTCGGCCACCGTGTCGTCCATACCGGAATTCTGTTGACGCACCACGGTGAACAGGTCGTGGATGCTGTAGGTGACGCCCAGACCGAGTCGCTCCCGGCCGATGGTGACACGCTCGTTTCCGAGTGCGGACCGCGCAACTCCCCAGCCGCCGTTGACTTCACCGAGCACATCGGCATCGGGAACAAACACGTCGTCGAGGAAAACCTCGGAGAAATGCGAATCGCCGGTGATCTGCTTGATCGGACGTACCTGCACTCCTGGCGCAGACATGTCGATCAGCATCATGGTGATGCCCTTGTGCTTCCGCGCCTCCGGGTCGGTGCGAACAGTAGCCATGCCATGTGTGGAGGTCACTCCGCCGCTGGTCCAGGTCTTCTGGCCGTTGACAATCCAGCCGCCGTCGACGCGCCGAGCCTTGGTAGTGATGCCGGCTGCATCGGAACCGGCACCAGGCTCGCTGAACAACTGGCACCATTTCACGGTACCCATGAGGCTGGCGTCGACAAAGCGTTCGTGTTGCTCCGCGGTGCCGTGTCCGACAACGGTGAGGAGCACCCATTCGCCGATTCCGTACTGCGGCAACTCGAGTGCCGATAGTTCTTCTTCCAGAACCAACTGCTCGACGGCGCCCGCGCCGCGGCCCCACGGCTTCGGCCAATGGGGAACGGCATAACCCGAGTCGACGAGTAGGCGTCGAAGCTGATCAGCGGGAGCGGCAACGGCCTCCTTCACGAATGCCCGGGCCTGCGTGCGGTACTCGTCGGCTTCGGCGGGCAGTTCGATGCTCGATTCGCGTCGGATCCCAGCGGCGGTGGCGTCGACAATGTCGGCGCGGGCGACAACGGGGGAGAAGGTGGCGTTCAACGCGCCTGCGCGGCGCAGATACAGGTGCGCGTCGTGCTCCCATGTGTAGCCGATGCCGCCGTGCACCTGGATGCACTTCTGGGCAACCCGCATGGCTGCGGGGAGCGCGCTCACCACGGCAACGGCTGCTGCGAGGGCGCTCTGATCCTCGTTGTCGGAGGCTGCCTGAGCGGCATCCCACGCAGCAGCGGTAGACATTTCGCGGTCCACGAGCATGTTGGCAAGGATGTGCTTGACCGACTGGAACGAGCCGATTGCGCGGCCGAAAGCAAAGCGGGCCTTGGCATACTCGACAGCCAGGTTCGTGGACGCGGTGATCACGCCCGCGGCTTCGGCAGCTGCCAGGGTGCGCCCGATCGACACCGCGTGAGTACTTGCGCCGAGCAGAACCGCGACGGCGTCGACGCTACCGTTTGTGGTCACCGCAGAGAGGGGGCGCGTCGGATCGAGCGTCGGAGCGTCGGTGATCTGTACCTGTTCGCGGCGTAGTACAACAACGTCCTCGCCGATCGAGACCAGAAGTATGTCGGCCATCGCGGCGCACAGAATCTCGACAGGTTCGGCGATCTCGACACTGACGCCCGCTAGGGTGGCTGGTGCGGCGATTCCGACTGCTGCGACAACGGTTCCGTCGATCAAACCGGGAAGTAGTTCGGCTTGTTGCCGGTTGGTTCCCGCCGCGGCAATCACCGCCGATGCCCACACCGTCGGTAGCAGTGGCCCGGGAGTGACCGCAGATCCCAATTCTTCCACCACCACGGACAATTCAGCCAAGCCGAACCCGGCGCCACCGTATTCTTCCGGCAGGTGGACACCTAGCCAGCCAAGCTCTGCGAAAGTCGACCACCCCGACGGCAATTCGTGCGTCGCGTTGTCGAGACTCTCGCGGGCCTCGGCGAGCGGGTCCGCTCGCGCGATATAGCTGCGAACCGACTGCGCAAGAGCGCGCTGGTCTTCGGAAAGTGCAATAGACATGGAGAACTACCTCGTTACGCGACTGAGCCCGCAGGCTGATTGTCACTGCCGCAGGACTACCGCAGACAGGAGTTGTTCCCTCTACACGTATCACGACAACCCCGGCTATAGCGGACAATCTCGCTGAGTGGGCCCAGCGCATCCACTATCGGAGCGCTACTCTGCCAACCGTGAGTCGTATCAATTCGTTCATCCGGCCGTTGGTTCCCCGTGATCCGCATGAGGCACATCGAGTGGCCACACCACTCGAACTGCTGACAGACCTGTGCTTTGTCGTGGCAGTTGCCCAGGCCGCCACGGGCCTTCACCATGCGATCAGTGAAGGGCACGCGGCCACGGGTGTCGGGCACTTCGCGATGGCGTTCTTCGCGATCTGGTGGACGTGGCTCAACTTCACGTGGTTTGCCTCCGCCTACGACAACGACGACGGCATTGCGCGACTTCTGACGATCTTCCAGATTCTGGGCGCGCTGGTACTCGCTGCCGGGATTCCGCGATTCTTCGACAACGACCCGCTGCTGATCATTCTCGGCTACGTAATTATGCGAATAGCCCTGGTGATTCAATGGGTTCGAGTGTCGAGAAACGATCCTGAACACGCACTCACCGCCCGCAGGTACGCCCTCGGCATCGTGCTCGTTCAACTCGGTTGGATCGGCTTCTACTTTGTACCGGCCGCGATCTACGTCCCGACATTCCTGTTCCTGGTGCTGTGCGAATTTGCCGTGCCGGTGTGGTCGGAGAAGCCGGGAATGACGCCCTGGCACCCACACCACATCGCGGAACGGTACTCACTGTTCTTCATCATCGTTCTCGGCGAAACGATTCTGTCCACCACCGTCGCGATTCAGGACGCGGTGTCCGGGGAACATCCGGCGGCCAAAGTGGCGTACGTCGTTGTCGGCGGAATCCTGATCGTCTTCAGCCTGTGGTGGCTGTACTTCCAGAGAAACGCCGGCGACGCTCTCGGCGGCGACAACGTCTCACCCTTCGTCTGGGGCTTCGGGCACTACTTCATCTTTGCCGCCGCCGCTGCCATCGGTTCCGGGTTGGCTTCCCGCGTCGACTACTGGACCGGCCACGCCGAAGGCAGCGCCTTGGTGACCGGTGCGGCCGTCACTGTGCCGGTAGCCGTCATCCTGGCGGCACTGTGGTTCATTCACATCCGCTTGCACGATTCGTCGACGCGAACCCTCGTGCCATTCGGCGTGGCTATTGCGGTGATCCTGGGCGGCACTTTCACCGCCGTCCCGGAATTGGTGGCCGGTCTGGCCTGCGCGGCATTGCTGGCGGTAGAGCTCGTACTTACCGAAGGAAGTAAAGAGCCCGCCTAGCTACATGATGTACCTAGCGAACCGAGAGTCGTTCCTTGCGAAGCTGATCGACCTCGGGCAAGTGCAGGGGCGCGAGTGAGTCCACGCCCAGAGCGCGCATCAGCAACAGGTCTGCCAGCTCGGGATTGCGCGCGAGAACCGGACCGTGCATGTACGTGCCGATGACGGAACCCTGGGTGACTCCCTCGAGTCCGTCGCCGACGCCGTTGCCGACGCCGTGCGTGACGCGTGCGAAGCCGGATGCGTCGGCGCCGAGAGTGGTTCCACCACGATGGTTTTCGAAACCCGAGAGCGGTGCGGTGAGCCCCTTGATCAAGGGCTTCGTGATGACTTCACCGATCGAGCGCTTTTCCTGCGGCGCGGTCGTGACGTCGAGCATGGACACGCCGTCGACGCGCTCGCCACTCGAGGTTTCGTACCAGTTGCCCAGAACCTGGATGGCTGCGCAGATAGCGAGAACGGGTGCGCCGCATTCGGCTGCGCGCTGCAGTCCGGGGTATTTGCCGAGATGCCGGGTAGCGAGGCGCTGCGCAGAATCCTCCGCGCCGCCGAGGGTGTAGACGTCGAGTGAATCCGGCACCGGGTCGTTGAGCGTGATGTCGACGATCTCGGCGTCGTAGCCGCGCATGCGCAGACGCTGACGCAGGATCAGGGCGTTACCGCCGTCGCCGTAGGTGCCCATGACGTCGGGGAGGACAAGCCCGATGCGCACTGTCGAATCAGACATCGCGAGTCTCCTTGGCGATTGCGGTGTTCAGATCGCGGAATGCCGTGTAGTTGGCAAGAACTTCGACGCGACCGGGCGGGCAGGAAGCAATGGCGCGCAAAGGATCCGGCTCCAAGGTGTGCTCGACGCCGGCGTAGGTGAGGCGCACCGCGAGGTCGGTTCCGCGCTCACCGGCCGCAACCACTTTGACGCCCTCGAAGTGTTCGAACTTCACGTCCCACAGCCAGGAGAGATCCTCGCCGTCGGGGACCTGCCCGTTCACGGCGATGACCAAGCCGTCGACGGACGGATCGATCATGGACAGAGCTTCCTGCCAGCCGGCGGGATTCTTCGCGAGGAGCATGTGGACGGAATGGGAGCCCACCTGCACGGTGCTGTATCGCCCGGCAACTTCCTGGACCGTCGACGCTGCGGCAACTGCGCCGACCGGATCTGCGCCCAAGGCCACTGCAGCGGCGACGGCCTGAGCTGCGTTGCCGCGGTTGGCTTTTCCGGGCAGCGTCAACGTCATCGGAATCTTCAGACCGTCAGGGCCGTAGAGATTGTCGTCGTCGAGCCACCAGGCCGGCTCGGGCCGTGCGAAGTCCGAACCGGTACTGCGCCAGTGCTTTCCCTCCCAAACAATGGGTTCGCCGGTACGCGGGCAGCTGACGGAATCGCTCGCCCAGCCGCCGCCGGCCGCAACCCACACGACGTTCTGGGCGTCGTACGCCACGGAGGTAACCAGTACGTCGTCACAGTTGGCGACGATGACCGCATTCGGGTGCGCGTTGACGCACGCCCGCAGTTTGCGTTCGATCATGTTGATCTCACCGACGCGGTCCAGCTGATCGCGGCTCAGATTCAGGAGCACGATCACTTCCGGGTTCACGGCGTCGGCGACGTGGGGAACGTGAAGTTCGTCGACTTCGAGAGCCGCAACCGGCGCGTTCATCCGGTTTGCCAGTGCCGCGACGATTCCGGCGTCCATGTTGGCGCCGTCGGCCTGCGTTGCCACGTCACCAAGCGTCGCGAGTGCCGCCGCCGTCATGCGCGTTGTTGTCGACTTGCCGTTGGTGCCGGTGACAACAACGGTTCGCTTCCCGCGTCCGAGTTGGGTCATCAGTGTCGGGTCGATCTTCAGGGCGATGAGCCCACCGATCATGGAGCCCTTGCCGCGGCCGGCTTTCTGCGATGCCCAGGAGGCTGTGGCGGCAGCGCGCAGGGCGAGCTTTCCGCGTGTCGTGATCGATAGTCCAGTTCCCACGGCCCGAGTTTGGCACAGCGCGCCGTCAGACTTCGAGTCGTGCAGGTGCTTGTCGTACGGGTGTGTTCGACGGAACAGCGGCCTTGGGGGTGCGTCGTATCTGGGCGGCGCTTGCCCCGGTGATCACGACGACGGCTCCCACCAGTGACAACGCGCTGGGATTCTCGTGCAGGAACAGCCAGGATGCGCCGATTCCCACTACCGGGACGAGCAGCGAAAGTGGTGCAACCGTGCCTGCGGGATAGCGTCCCATCAGGATGGTCCAGATGCCCGATCCGGCGATGGTGCCGATCAACACGATGTACGCGAGTCCGATCAGCGCCGGCCACCCGTCGGCACTGAACGAGGTTCCGAGGGCCTCCCAGCCCGCGCTCGGACCTTCGACCGCAGCGGACAGGGCAAGCATCGGCAGCGGAGGAATGACGCACATCCACAACATCAGCTGCATCGGTTTCGGGTCGCCGACGGTACCGGCTGCGGCAAGGCGACTACCGAGGTTGCCGAAAGCCCAGGACAAGCCGGCCAGCAGCGTCAGGATCACCGGTAGCAACGCGGCCTGGTGCGAGCGGTCCCAGCCGATCAGGGCCATACCCGCCACGGCAACGCCGATCCCGGACACCTGCCACACGCTGAGCTTTTCGCGCAGCAGTAGCGCGCCCAGTAGAACGGTGAAAGGGGCGGACGACTGCAGGACCAACGACGCGAGGCCGGTCGGCATGCCCGTGTGCATTGCCCAGTACAGGAACACGAATTGGCCCAAGCCGAAACCGAAGCCGTAGAGCAACAGCCATCGCGTCGGAACCTGGGGACGCGGCACGAAGATCACCACGGGGATCGCGATGAGTAGAAAGCGCAGCGCGGCGAAGAAATACGGCGGGAAGTGGTCGAGGCCGACCCGGATCGCCAGGAAGTTCAATCCCCACATGATTGCGACGGTCAATCCGAGAAGGCGGTCGCGAGGAGTCATGCCGTCAATCGTGAGCTGTGTAAAGCATCAGGACAAGCGAATAAAGATGGACCATTGATGTAGTTTTTCTACATGGATGCAACCCGGTTGCGAGTGCTGCGAGAGCTGGCGGACAGAGGAACGGTCGGTGGCACCGCCGAGGCACTCTCCATGACGCCGTCCGCGGTCTCCCAGCAGCTCAAGATCCTCGCCCGCGAGGCCGGTGTGCCGCTTCTGGAACCGGACGGTCGCAAACTCAGGCTCACCGACGCCGGCCGTGCGTTGGTTCTGCGCGCCGACGACGTGGTGGCCGCTCTCGAACGCGCGGACGCGGAGATGGCGTCGTACCGGGGTTCGCCGCGCGGAAAGGTTCGGGTGGCGTTCTTCCCGTCCGGGGCGGCGCTGCTGCTGCCCAGGGTGTTGACGGCACTCGAAGGGTCCGGCGTCTCCATTGATGCGTGCGACGTGGATCAGCCGGCGTCGGCGGTGCCGCGGCTACTGGCCGATCACGACGTGATCCTCACCCATCGCGACGAACGCGCTGCGGAGACGTCGTTTCCCCGGGTGAGTGTGCAGTCCCTGATGCGTGAACCCATCGACTTGGTGCTGCGGCCGGATCATCCTCTGGCAAAGCAGGATTCGGTTCGGTTGGATCAGTTGGTGGACGAGAACTGGATCAGTGTGCGCGGCGGATTCCCGGTCGACGACGTTCTGATGTCAGTCGCGGCCGTTACCGGTGTGCAACCTCGCGTCGGACATCGGATAAACGATTTCCGCGTAATCGAGGAGCTGGTCGCAGCCGGCCACGGAGTTGCGTTGATGCCGCGACACGCGATCACACATCCCGCAGTGTCGAGGAAACCTATCGCCGGTGTGCGTGCTGCCCGGGTCTATGAATTGGCGACGCGATTGCATGCCGACCGAAGTCCGGCGATCGCAGTGGTGCTCGCGGCGTTCCGAGACGTTGCACGGGCCGTCGGAGAATAAACAAAGCGGGAACGGCACGATTAGTGCCGTTCCCGCTTTGGTGGTGCAACCCGCAATTGCGCTGAAGATGAATCAGGCTGCCAGAGCCTTGGCCTTCAGGGAGGCGAATTCGTCTTCGGTGATGGTGCCGGCGTCGAGAAGTGCCTTCGCGTCGGCGATTGCTTCGGCGGGAGACTTGCCCGCTACCTCACGAATGTAGCTGTCCTGTGCCTGCTTGACCTGGTGCGCTGCTTCCATGGAGCGCTGAGCCATGCCGTCGCTCTTGACGATCAGGTAGATGAGCGCGGTGAGCCACGGAATGACGAAGAGGAAGAATACCCAGATGGCCTTCTTCCATCCTGAAGTCTTGTGGTCGCGGAACAGGTCCGTAATGATTGAGAACAGCAGGATCAGGTATGCGACGAACGCAAAACTGACGAGTATCACCCAGAGGAAATCCCAGAAGGAATCCATTGTCGAGCCCCATTTCGCAGGTCGGATTTGTCTGAGATGAACTATCTCACGCTGTGACCTCATCCGCATCATCCACAAAGGATGAAATAACCGTAATGAATTCTTTGAAATCCAGTTCAGGACGTTCGTCGTTCATGTGAATTCGATATGCAGTTCAGACAAGTGTGGCTCCTATCCGAATGGATAGGAGCCACACTCAACAGTTGTCCTAGCTAGCGCGGTTAACTGCCGAAACCACTGCTCGCAGCGACGCCGTCGTAATCGAGGTAGCGATACCGACGCCCCAGACGACGGTGCTCTGACCGTCGGGGCCGGTCACGGCGCACTCGACGTAGGCCGCGGCCTGAGCGTCGTCACCAGCGGACATGGCGTGCTCGGAGTAATCGAGAACGCGAACGTCGAAGTTGATGCTTCCCAGAGCGTCGACGAAGGCAGCGAGCGGGCCGTTACCGGTTCCCGAGATCTCCTGCTCCTTGCCGTTCACCTTTACGATCGCGGTGATCGCATCGGTGCCACCGTCCTCCTCGGACGCGGTGACCTTCTGCTTCATGCGCTCGAGCGGGCGGACGGGAGCCAGGTACTCCTCGTGGAAGACGTCCCACATTTCCTTCGGCGATACCTCGCCGCCCTCGCCGTCGGTGATCTTCTGGACGGACTGCGAGAACTCGATCTGCAGACGGCGCGGCAGCACCAGACCGTGATCGGCCTTCATGATGTACGCGACGCCGCCCTTGCCGGACTGCGAGTTCACGCGGATGACGGCTTCGTAGCTGCGGCCGACGTCCTTGGGGTCGATAGGCAGGTACGGAACCTGCCACACGATGTCGTCGACGTCGGCGTTCTGGCCGTCGGCGTCGATCTTCATGGCGTCGAGGCCCTTGTTGATGGCGTCCTGGTGGCTGCCGGAGAACGCGGTGTAGACCAGATCGCCGCCGTACGGGTGACGCTCGTGGACGGGCAGCTGGTTGCAGTACTCCACCGTGCGACGGATCTCGTCGATGTTGGAGAAGTCGATCTGCGGGTCGACGCCACGCGTGAACATATTCAGGGCGAGGGTGACCAGGCAGACGTTGCCGGTGCGCTCGCCATTGCCGAACAGGCAGCCTTCGATGCGGTCGGCTCCGGCCTGGTAGCCCAGCTCGGCTGCAGCGACGCCGGTGCCGCGGTCGTTGTGGGGGTGCAGCGACAGGATGACGGAGTCGCGGCGGGCCAGGTTGCGGTGCATCCACTCGATGGAATCGGCGTACACGTTGGGCGTGGCCATCTCGACCGTCGCGGGCAGGTTCAGGATCACCGGGTTAGCCGGCGTGGCACCGAGGGTTTCGGTGACGGCGTCACATACTTCCTTGGCGTACTCCAGCTCGGTGCCGGTGTAGGACTCGGGGGAGTACTCCCAGCGCCAGTTGGTGTCCGGGTACTTCTTCGACTCGGCGAGCACCAGTTCGGCGGCGTCGGTGGCGATCTTCTTGATCGTGGCCTTGTCGGCGCGGAAGACAACACGACGCTGCAGGATCGAGGTGGAGTTGTAGAAGTGCACGATCGCGTTCTCGGCACCTTCACACGCCTCGAACGTGCGCTTGATCAGCTCGGGACGCGACTGCGTCAGCACCTGAATGGTGACATCGGACGGGATTGCGCCGTCTTCGATGATTTCGCGGACGAAGTCGAAGTCCGTCTGGCTTGCCGACGGGAAGCCGACCTCGATCTCCTTGTACCCCATCCGGACCAGCAGATCGAACATACGACGCTTACGCGCCGGGCTCATCGGGTCGATCAGGGCCTGGTTGCCGTCACGCAGGTCCACCGCACACCACTGCGGGGCGCGGTCGATGACCTTGTCCGGCCAGGTGCGGTCCGGCAGCGTGACCGTTTCGACTTCTTCGGAGAAGGGCCGGTAACGGAACGTGGGCATCGACGAGTTCTTCTGCGTGTTCCACGCAGGCTGGTCGGCCGGTGCCGGCTTGGTGGGAGGCGTGATGATGCGAGTGCCGGTGGTGAATGCGTCAGCGGGGGACATGGGGTGATCTCCAACGATTGTGGACCCGGCCTGATGACCTGTTGGTCATGACCGAAAGTCCGGAAGGCTTGGTCGACCGGCGCACACAAAACCCCGCGACGGGAGGCCAGTCTGGATCAGACCCCGTCGCGGCAACCAAGAAGGAGTGCGCGCTGCATGCACTGCACTCTACCCCTGGAATGTCGGCGAATGAGGTGGGGTATCGGCGACGTGCCGAAATTGTCGTTGAACGGTGCTGTTGTTTCGTGCTCCGAAATGATCGACTGATCGCATGGATGATCCTCGAATTGCTGTGGCGCACGCATACCTCGATGCGCTTCTCTCGCACGACGGTAATTCAGTGCCGCTGGCTCCGGATGCAGTGCGGCACGAGGCGGGGATCAAAACCGGATTTTCGGGAAATCACTTGCGGCGCAGCCTGTCCGGCGGTCCCCAGTTTCGTCTGGTGCGTGCGATTCGAGATGTGGAGTGGAGCGTCGACGGCGATAATGTCGTAGCCGAGTACCTCCTCGACGCAGGGTTGTTCGGCAAGAATCTGATGACGGTGAACGTGCACGAGACCTTCCGGATCCCTCCCGACGACCTCCGTATCCACCGCATCACGGCCAAGATTCGGCCCACTCGCGGCAATCGCCCGTGACCCGAGCGTTGCGATGGATACTCTGCTGTGTCCTGATCGTGACCGGAGCGTTGAGCACCCCGACATTCGATCCGTAGTTCGAGATCTTGCAATCCGACGAGCTGGTGGCGGCGCAGCGCTACTCGAACGCGCTCGAACGCGCCGCTGACCGTCGTGCGCCGGGATTATTTACACAATCAAGACATCGTGTCCACGGATGCGGCCGTTGCGGTGTTCGACGCCGTCGCGAGTTCACTGGTCAGCAGCATCCACGTCCTCCTCGCCTGCGGTGTTGCCGTCGCGGTGGTGGGTTACCTTGCCAGTGGTTCGCGTTCCGCGACGTCAATGCGAAATGGGATCTCGCAACACTTCGGGCGTGAATCCGAGCCCGAGGTAAGGGCCGAGGTCAGTACGCGTCGGGAAGTCCCAGGACCACGTCGGTAAGCTCGACCTCTGGTATCTGTAAACAATTTCGACCTGGAGGTAGAAACGCGTGGCTCTCGTCGTCCAGAAGTACGGCGGATCCTCGGTGGCAACCGCCGAGCGCATCCGACGAGTCGCTGAACGGATCGTCGAGACCAAGAAGGCCGGCAATGATGTCGTCGTCGTGGTGTCAGCGATGGGCGATACCACCGATGAGCTGCTCGACCTGGCTCAGCAGGTGTGCCCTTCCCCGCCGGCCCGTGAAATGGACATGCTGCTGACCTCGGGTGAGCGCATCTCCAACTCCTTGGTTGCGATGGCAATTCATTCTCTCGGCGCCGAAGCTCGTTCGTTCTCGGGCTCACAGGCCGGAGTCATCACGACCGGCAGCCACGGAAACGCCAAGATCATCGACGTCACGCCCGGCCGTGTTCGCACAGCGCTCGACGAAGGCTCGATTGTTCTGGTCGCCGGATTCCAAGGCGTCAGCCAGGACAGTAAAGACATCACGACGCTCGGACGCGGTGGCTCCGACACCACCGCCGTTGCGTTGGCAGCTGCACTCAACGCCGACGTCTGCGAGATCTACACCGACGTCGACGGCGTTTTCTCCGCCGATCCGCGCATCGTCCCCGACGCTCACCGTCTCGAGACGGTTTCCTTCGAGGAAATGCTCGAACTCGCAGCGTGTGGCGCCAAGGTGCTCATGCTCCGGTGCGTCGAGTACGCCCGTCGTTACAACGTGCCTGTGCACGTCCGTTCGTCATACACCACCAAGCCCGGAACAATCGTGTCCGGATCGATGGAGGACATTCCTGTGGAAGAGGCCCTGATCACCGGAGTCGCGCACGATCGCGGCGAAGCCAAGATCACCGTTGTCGGATTGCCGGACACACCGGGACACGCTGCCAAGGTGTTCCGTGCTGTCTCCGATGCCGAGATCAACATCGACATGGTGCTGCAGAACATCTCCAAGGTGGAGACCAACAAGACGGACATCACCTTCACGCTGCCGACCGCCGACGGACCCCGCGCCGTCGAGATCCTGACCAAGCGTCAGGAAGACATCGGCTTCACGCAGATCTTGTTCGACGACCACATCGGCAAGGTTTCCCTGGTCGGCGCCGGAATGCGGAGCCACCCGGGTGTCACGGCCACGTTCTGTGAGGCACTGGCCAAGGCAGACATCAACATCGACCTCATCTCGACCTCCGAGATCCGCATCTCCGTGCTGGTCAAGGACACCGAACTCGACGACGCCGTGCGCGTTATCCACGCGGCCTTCGGTCTCGGTGGCGACGAAGAAGCTGTAGTACACGCAGGAACAGGACGGTAATTTCTGATGACAACAATCGCTGTTGTCGGTGCGACCGGTCAGGTCGGCATCGTCATGCGCACTCTGCTCGAAGAACGTAACTTCCCCGCAGACAAGGTGCGGTTCTTTGCATCGGCACGCTCTGCCGGTAAGAAGCTGACGTTCCGCGGCGAAGAGATCGTTGTCGAGGATGCCGCTGCAACGTCCGACGAGGATCTGAAGGGCATCGACATCGCCCTCTTCTCTGCCGGTGCGACGCTGTCCCGTGCGCAGGCTCCGCGCTTTGCCGCTGCCGGCGCTACGGTTGTCGACAACTCTTCCGCGTGGCGCAAGGATCCCGAGGTTCCCCTCGTGGTCAGCGAGGTCAACCCGCAGGACGCGAAGAACCTGGTCAAGGGCATCATCGCGAACCCCAACTGCACCACCATGGCAGCGATGCCGGTGCTGAAGGTTCTGCACGACGAAGCCGGTCTGCAGCGACTGATCGTCTCCAGCTACCAGGCTGTGTCCGGTAGCGGCATCGCCGGCGTCGAGGAACTCCTCGGCCAGGTGCGCGCCGTTGTCGGTGACGCCGAGAAGCTGGTTCACGACGGCAGCGCTGTCGACTTCCCGGCCCCGAACAACTACGTCGCCCCCATCGCGTTCAACGTTCTGCCGCTGGCAGGTTCGCTGGTCGACGACGGTAGCGGCGAGACCGACGAGGATCAGAAGCTCCGCAACGAGAGCCGCAAGATCCTCGGGCTTCCTGATCTGTTGGTTTCGGGCACCTGCGTGCGCGTTCCCGTCGTGACCGGGCACTCGCTCGCGATCAACGCAGAATTCGCCAACCCCCTCTCGGTTGCTCGCGCCAAGGAACTGCTGGCCGACGCCCCGGGCGTCGAGTTGGTCGAGGTTCCGACGCCGCTCGCCGCTGCCGGTGGCAACGCGTCGCTCGTAGGTCGCATCCGTCAGGACGAGGGTGTCCCCGAAGGCCGCGGACTCGCGCTTTTCGTGTCGGGCGACAACCTGCGTAAGGGTGCCGCGCTCAACACGATTCAGATTGCCGAGCTGCTGGTCGGCTAGGCACTTCTCTGTTGGATGCAGGCCCCGCACTTCACGGTGCGGGGCCTGCGTCGTTTTTTCGGGGAGTTTTCAGGTGGAGTTCTAGTCGAGTTCGGAAATGGCGACGAGTCCGCCGAGGTACTCCGCGTCCGAATAGGCCTTGGCGAGAAGCACACCGAGTTCACCGAGGGCCTCGTTGTCGCCGCCGTACGCAACAAACATGCCTGCTTCGGGATCGGTGCCGAATCGGCCTTCCAAATGTGGGGCGTCGCGACCTACCACGGCGTGGGCGACCGAAGCCCAGTCGTAACCGGAGCCTTCGAATCCCTCTACCTGCTCGAATACGGCTGCTACTTTGCCGAAGTGCTGGTCGGTGAGCATCAGTGACCAGTTTCCCGGTGACGTTTCGAAAAGCTGCAGAGGTGCGATCGATGGTGATGTCATGCGTGCATTGAAGCAGATCCGACCGACAGGTTTTAGATTCTTCTATTGACCGACTGACTGGGCGAGGGCCACAGCAAAGCTGGAAAGTCGTTCTCGGGTATAGGTTTCGGGGTCGCTGACCCGTGATTCTCGCTTGGTGCATTTTCCGCAGGAGTGAGGATCAACCGCCACCGCGTCGGATTCTCGAGCACGGCGTCGACAAAAGCGCCGACGGTTCCGGTGTAGGACGCCGCCGGGCGCCGATGCCCGGCAAGGTGTTGCAACGTCACCTGCGTGACGAGCAACCCCTCGACCCGAGGGTTGTCACCTCAGCGGAGATTCGGGAGCGATTCCCGCGAGACACCACAATGCAGCAACCAGCCTGACGGAATCCACGGACTGTTGGCACCGCATCGGAGGATCCTTCGATGCGGTGCCGGGCTATGTTCTGTTGTATCCGAAAGGCTTTCGCCCGTCAGGTTTGATAGGTGTTGTTCGCCGGTCTCGGGTGTTGCTGTGGGTCGATCGCCGGCGGCGGAATGAACCAGGGTTTGTTGTCGGCGCCCATCCGAATCTCCCATTTGCCAACAAATCCGGTTTTGCGGTGCATCAGCCGATGATGTGAACGGCATAGCAGGACAAGGTTGTTCATCACCGTCGGCCCGCCGTTCGACCAGTGGCGGATATGGTGCGCGTCGGTCCAGGCCGGCACGCACTCACAGCCTGGGAAGGCGCACCCTTTGTCCCGGGCGATCAATGCGACGCGTTGTTCGGCTGTCACTAACCGTTTTCCGGGTCTCGCATCCAGTGGCGCTCCGTGGTCGTCGAGAAGGACTGTCGACAGGAAGCAGTCGCAGCCGAGCAGTCTGGTCTGCGAGACCGACAACGGTCCCATCCACGGCATGTGGCCCACGTCGAGATCGGAGAGGTCCAGATCGAGTGAAGCCTCTTCCTCCGGAACGGCTTCCTGTGCCGCGCAGTCTCGATGCTCGGCGAGATCTCGGGCATTGATGTGCACGTTCAGATGTGGCCGCTGGCCGCCGTCGATACCGGTTTTTGCGCAATCGAGATAGCGACGGATCAGTTCGGTGAATCCGTCCGCTGTGCGTTTGGCTGCCGAACGGGCATCAGGAGTTCCGTCCGGTGCTGGGGTGGGCATGGTCAGATTCGACAGGGCAGAGAGAAGCATTTCGCCTGTGACAGCGTCGAAATCGCCTCGGATGACAACCCGCCCGTTCAAGGTCGCTGCGATGCGTAGTTCGTTGCGGTCCACGTCTTCTGCCGGTGGGATGTTGTCGGACTCGAACATTCGCTCCAACGTGGCGATGGCGTACCGCAGCTTGGTTGTTGTCGCGTCGACTCCTGATGCAGCAGCAAGGAGAACGTCGATGCACGAGGGAAGTGCCTCGGCAGGCATTCCTTTTGGTGGAGACTCGCAGAACGAAATGATCAATGCCGCATGATCGAACGAGCAGTCCCCGGCGTCGAAGCGTTGTGCGACTGCGGGAAACGCCCGCAATGCGACGCCCAAGGCGGCGATCTTGTTTCCGGCAGGGATCTGCAGCATCGTATTTGCCGCCAACCATCGACCGACGCCGCGGTAGCAGAGCACCTGATCGTCCGGGCGTAGCGAGAGTTCGTCGACCACGGCCACGCGGATCGCTTCGAGTCGTAGAATCTCCGCGCTCGCCTCGATTGCGGCCGAACGAAGATCGGCTACCGGCGCTTGCCACAACCTGGAACGTAATCCCACGGCAGAACCGGAAACCACATCTGACGTATCGATACTCATTGAATTCCCCCGATTCGGATCCCCCGATCCGCATCACCCCATTTTAGTCGAACACAGTTTCGAGTTCAAGAGTCTTCTCTAACTCTCGACTCGATTCCGTCGATCAGGATTTCGAGTCATCGGAGGAAGGCAGTCCGTGTTTGACCTCGCGGCCGCAGGGGTAACCCGGTCCGGATGCCGTCAGCGATAGGGGGCCTGTAGTGGATGAGCCTGTGGTGAACAAGCCGCACAAGATCCGTCGACGCGCGGTGCTGCAGGGCTTGGGATTGATGGCAGGACTTGGCGCACTGTCGGTGGGGTCCGCTTCAGCTCGGGAATCTGCGTACGCAGCTCTGCCTGACATCGACCCGCTGCGGCCGCTCCAATTGCCTTCGCCACGGCTGGAACCTTTTCGCGAGGCACTGGTATTTCCGCCGACGTTGGCCGGTAGCGACCTCGAGCTTCGGGCAGCGTCGGCGATGCACCGGTTCCATCCGGACCTGCCGCCGTCGCCGTCGCTGGGGTACGGCGGGATGGACTACCTCGGACCGACGATCGAGGCTCATGTCGAGCAATCGTTGACGTTGCGGTACGCCAACGACATCACCACGCATCCTCTTGCCGCTGATGTGGATTCGCGACTGCACGGTCTCAGCGACAACGATCGGACGCAGGTGCCCACGTCGCTGCACCTGCACGGCGGCGTCACCGCGCCGCAGTACGACGGGAATCCCGAGTTGATTCAGCGTCCGGGCGAAGGATTGGTGCACGAGTTCGGGAATGCCCCCGGCAACGAGAATCCCAGCGGTAGCGGTAATCACTGGTATCACGACCACGCGATGGGGATGACTCGGCTGAACGTCTACGCGGGCCTGGCCGGGATGTACCTGCTTCGCGACAACTATGACACCGGGGCGGCCGGTAATCCGCTCGGCTTGCCGTCCGGTGAGTTCGAACTGCCACTGATATTGCAGGACAAAGTGTTCACGTCCGATGGACGGCAAAGCGTCAGGTCGACGTGGACAACACCGCAGGGTGCCTGGGATCCCGCGACACCCGGTGACGTGGGCGTGGTGAACGGCGTCGTGTGGCCCAGAATCGAAGTGGCGCGGGGGTTGTATCGCCTGCGCGTGCTCAATGCGGCGTCGTACTCGGTGTGGAATCTGTATTTCGGAAATCGTATGCGGTTCTGGGTGATCGGCTCAGAATCCGGCCTGCTCGCAGCGTCGGCGCCGACGGATCATGTGCGCCTGAGTCCGGGCGAGCGGGTTGATCTCCTGGTCGACTTTAGCGTGCTCGAAGCGGGTACCAGTGTGGAACTGCGCAACGACGAACCGGTGCCTTTGGCTGTGGCGCAACGCGGTACACAGGTGATGCCCCTGTTCGCGAGGTTCGATGTGAGCGGAGCGAAGGGGTTTACCGGGCCGGTGCCGCAGCAACTGAGTGCCGCTTCTCCGCCGCCCGCCGCGCCGAATGTGGTCCGCAACCTGACGATCATGCAACTCTCCCGCCCGTCGAGCTATCCGTCGATCACCATGTCGCTCAACAACTTGCGGTACACCGACTCGGATATCGAAATGCCGCGTCAGGGAACCGTCGAGCAGTGGAATCTGATCAACGTGACGACGGAACCGCATCCGATTCACCTGCACCTGGTGACTTTTCGGGTTTTGGGCAGGCAGAGCATCAACACCCCGGCGTACACGGCTGCGTATCCATTGCCTGATCTCGGGACGCGCTGGACGCCGTCGGCGGATGATTTCGTGACCTCGCCGATGCGACCGCCGGAAGTGTGGGAGACGGGCGCCAAGGACACCGTCATCGTCGATGCCAACTCCATCACTCGCATCACCGTGCGCTTTCCGACGGCCGACGAACTGGGCTTCGACCCCGACGCCACGTTCCCCCGAGCTGCGATGGCGGACCCTGCGATGGAGGAACACAGTGGGCACGGCGGTGGATCAGGAGACCTGCAAGGGTACGTCTGGCACTGCCACATGCTCGATCACGAGGATCACGACATGATGTTGAGGTATCGGCTGGTGACGTAACCTTTCGTAGGGAGAGACGTTCCCACGAGGAGGCTGCTGTGTCGGAAGGTGCGCCCACCGGGCCCCTGGACGGATATCGGGTGATCGAGCTCGGCACGTTGATTGCCGGACCCTTCGCCGGGAAACTGCTCGGCGACATGGGTGCCGACGTGATCAAGATCGAGTCACCGGATCGCCCCGACCCGCTGCGCACCTGGGGACAAGCGGAGCAGGACGGTCACCGATTTTTCTGGACGGTCCACGCCCGCAACAAGCGCTGCGTGACGCTGGATCTGCGGGTCGACAGGGGTCGGGAACTGTTTCTGGATCTGGTCGAGCACGCGGATGTCGTGGTCGAGAACTTCCGCCCGGGCACCCTCGAGAAGTGGGGTCTAGGCTTCGACGTGCTCAGCGAGCGCAATCCGAAACTGGTGCTGGCCAGGGTATCCGGCTACGGGCAGACCGGGCCGAAGGCCAAGAGCGCCGGGTATGCCTCGGTGGCCGAAGCTGTCAGCGGTTTCCGGCACCTGAACGGTTATCCCGGCCAGGCGCCGCCGCGTATCGCGCTCTCGCTCGGGGACTCGCTCGGCGGGATGTTTGCCGTACAAGGCGTGCTGGCGGCGCTGCTTTCCCGTGAGCGAACCGGCCGCGGCCAGGTTGTGGACGTTGCACTCACGGAATCGTGTCTGGCAGTGCAGGAATCGACGATTCCCGATTACGATCGCGGCGGCATCATCCGTCAACCCTCGGGGACCAGGCTCGAAGGGATCGCGCCCTCCAACATCTATCAGACCTCAGAGGGAAACTGGGTGGTGATCGCGGCCAATCAGGACACACTCTTCGTGCGTCTGTGCACCATCATGGGTCGACCCGAACTGGCGCAGGACGACCGATTCTCCAATCATGTTGCGCGCGGCAAACATCAGGACGAGCTCGACGAATTGATCAGTGCGTGGGTCGCGCTGCAGGACCCCGACAGTCTGGTTGAGCGTCTCACAGAGGTGGGAGTTGTTGCCGGACCGATCAATACCGTCGAAGACGTGGTCAAGGATCCACAATTGATCGAGCGCGGAATGCTGGTCGGTCACTACGACGACCGGATCGGTGAGGACGTCCTGGGCTTGGGTGTTGTGCCGACCTTCAGTGAAACACCAGGTTCCGTACGCAATGCGGGAGCGTCGTCGCCGGGCCAGGACAACGCGTCCGTCTGGGGTGGACTCCTCGGACTCTCGGATGACGAGCAGGCAACTTTGCTCGAGAAGGGAGTGATCTGACATGACGATTACCGAAGTCAACATTCGTGAAGTAGGTCCACGCGACGGGCTCCAGATCGAGGCCCCGGTGCCGTTGTCGGAGAAACTTCGACTTGTTGAAGCTCTTGTTGCAACCGGTGTTCCGCGCATCGAGGCTACGTCCTTCGTGTCACCGCGGGCCGTGCCGTCTCTAGCCGACGCAGAAGCACTGGCAGCAGAACTGCATCGGTGGCCAGGGGTCGAGTTCTCCGCGTTGGTCGCCGGAATCGGTGGCGCAAAACGGGCAGTAGCAGCCGGTATGGGAACCGTCGAATATGTTGTCTCGGCGTCGAACGGTCACAGTGAAGCCAATACTCGATCCACCACGGAGCAGGCCACCGAGCGTATCGGGGAGGTAGTCAAGATTGTTCACGACGCCGGAGGCCGGGTCGAGGTCATCGTCGCTACGGCGTGGGACTGCCCGTTCGACGGACCTACCGATCCTGATCGGGTATTGCGGATTGCAGAGCAGGCCAGGGAATTCGGCGCCGATCAGTTCTCGATCGCGGACACCATCGGCACGGCAACTCCGGGGCGCGTCGGACGGTTGATCGATGCGGTTGATTCTCGTGTCGGCGATTTCAACCTGGGCGCTCATTTCCACAACACACGCGGCAGTGGTCTTGCCTGCGCGCTGACCGCAGTGCAGCGCGGAGTTCGGAACCTCGACGCGTCGACGGGTGGGCTGGGTGGTTGCCCGTTCGCTCCCGGCGCCAGCGGAAACATCGCTACCGAAGAACTGGTCTACATGCTGGAAGACATGGGTATCTCGACGGGCATCGATCTGGACGCGTCCATCCGCGCGGCAGGCGTTGCGGAGGAAATTGTGGGACATGGCGTTCCCAGCAACCTCCTGCGGGCGGGTGACCGGATCAGGTAGCGGGCGCGTCGAGGTTATCGGACCGTACGATATTTGAGCATCATGTCGTGGTCCTCGTGGTCGAGAATATGACAATGCCACACATAACCCTGGATCTGTTGTGCCGCAGTGTGATGGCCAGTGTGAACTGGGTCGTCCGGGCTGAATGATGCGTCCGGATCGAATCCGAGTTCCTCGGCGGTGGGAAACCGGACGATGATCCGGGTGACGGTGCCACCGTCGATCCGCACGGTGTCCTTCCATCCGGACTCCCATGGCGCCGGCGCGATCAAGGGGCCCCCGAGAAATCCGTCGACGGCAGGCGTCCACTTCGAACCGATAGGCGGTTGAGGATGGGCCGCTTGATATTCGAGAGTCTTCAAGGGTGCGCGTCCGAGAACACGAAACATCACCAGGTGAAGATGGATGGGATGTGGATCGGGTGTGACGTTGACGATGTCCCATTGTTCTACGGTGCCCTGGCGGGGCATTTCGATGTCGGTACTGTCGAAGCGCAGATTGTTGAGAGACATGATGGCAGGTGGCAGGCGAAGTGCGTACGGCTGAGAGACGGTGACGGTCCGGATCACCGTGGGAACCTCGAGCGGCGCAAGCGCCGCCGGTTGCCGTGCGCCGCCGCGAAGCGAATTCGGCACACTACCGGTGAACCCGCGACGGGAATCGGCGACGAACCGGCAGAACACCGGCATTACTACCTCGCCGAGCATTGCAGCTTGGAAGGGTGGTTGCTCGTCGTTGATCAATTCGACGGCATCACCTTCGCGGAAGCCGGAGAAGTCCACGAGCACGTCGATGCGTTCGCCGGGTGAAAGCCGAAAGCTTGTTGTGCGGACCGGAGCATCGAGGAGGCCATGTTCGTTGCCGATAACAGCGAAGTGCATTCCGTTGCTGAAGTGCAGGTTCCACACGCTGTACGACCCGGCATTGATGATGCGGAAACGGTACAACCCGCGTGCGACATGCATTCGCGGCCATACCTTGCCGTTGACCACTCCGACATCCCCGACAGCGCCGCCCTCCCAGGAACCCTGCGGGACAATCGGAGTGGAACGAACGGACTGATACCCGTCGGCCGTGAAGATCTTCTCCTGGAGAATCAGGGGCATCTCGTACTCTTCGGCGGGTAGCCCTAGTGGGTTTCCCGCTCGGCCGGTGTCGAATTCGTCGCGCAGGAAATACTGACCGGCCAACCCGGCGTAGACATTCAAGCGGGTGATACCCATGGCGTGATCGTGGTACCACAAATGGCCCGCGTGCTGTTCATTCGGAAAATGGTGAGTGATGCTGCGTCCGGGAGCAATGGCCAAAAGCGGATGCCCGTCGCTGCCCGGTGGTGTGACACCGCCGTGAAGATGCAGCGACGACGGGGGAGCCAGCCGGTGATCCTCGGTGACGCCGTGGACGCTGGTGTCCATGTCGGCTGCCAGTGGATGGCGTTCGAGTCGGTTGGTGAAGTTCAGTGTGAGTGCCTCTCCGACATGGCATTCGATGGTGGGGCCCAGGTAGCTGTCACCACCGAAGCCCAGCGAAGGCACGGCATCGAAATCTCGGTGGAATTGGTGACGCTGTACAGCGGCGTCGAGTGAGAGAGTTGCTCCGAAAATAGCACGCGGCCGGGGGAGTTCGTCGACGAAGGGCGTCATGGGAGGCGAGTGGAAGATCAGTGGACTGTTTAGTTCGCTTCGGGTCGGAGTACGCGTGGCCGACACCAAAGCCGCACTGATTCCAGCGAGGCCGAACGCACGAAACAAAGCACGCCTCGTGAACCTTTGGCTCACCGATCGCACCTCCTCCGCGAATCGACTTCCATACCGCACCGTATGGTATGGATGGCGATCTTGTCTATCGCTCGATGAAATACGGTTAGGCGCAGAAGAATTCATAACTCGCGTGACTCTTGTCCGGAAGCGGACTGGCTCTGCGAAGGCGGACGTAGTGACATGCAGTGATGCGATGGACCAATCGTAGGCATCTATGATCGAGGTGTGGGAGTGAGAACTGAACGCGCCCGTGAGAACGGCCCGCTCTGATGGCGCGGGCCAACCGCCTGAGCGTCGAGAGTTGGCTCGATGCGGCCTTTGATCTCCTCGTACGAGAGGGGGTTTCCGGGGTCAAGATCTCCACGTTGTGCGATGAACTCGGAGTCACCAAAGGCAGCTTCTACTGGCATTTCGACGATATCGGCGCACTGATGGAAGCGATGGCCGACTATTGGTGCGGCACACAGAACGACGCTGTGCGAGGGCTCGCGGCAATCGAATCCATTCCGGTGGAGCAGCGATTCGAGATGATGGCCCAACTGCTGATCGACGAGCGCAATTGGTCCGTCGAGATCGCGGTACGAGAATGGGCGCGAAGCGACGAGAAAGTAGCCGAGGCTGTACGTCAGCTCGATCAACGAATCTTCGATATCATCCAGGAAGCACTGTTGGAGTTAAATTTTGACGCCGAAGGTGCGCGCCTGCGGGCAGGTGCTCTGGTGTATGCCGGAATCGGGTTTGTGCACGGCCGCGGCAGTCTCCCGACACCCACCAGTGCCGAGCTCCGAAAGATCTTCACGCTGCTGACGCAAAAAATCTGATGGCCTGACTCCGACGCTCGAACGCGTACTCGCTCACTTGAGTGCAACCATCTCGTGCAGAGTTGATCCCGTCCGCTCGATTGTTTCCCCGTCGATCGTCACTTTCAGAACGAAGTCGGAACGGAAACGAAAATATCCGGGGCGACCGAGAAGCCGGTTCAGCAGGGGCTTGACCAGTCGGGTTCGGGCTACCGGAACGTCGGCCAGGAAGTCGTGCGCATGAACTACCTCGCGCACGGTCAGCGTGAGATCCACCGAACCCGGAATTTGCAGACGCAGTGTCGACGGAAACGATCGATTCGCCACGTCGTGGAAGACCGTTGGCCCTTCGGTCATCTCCAGCTCACCGTTGCTCAGAACGACACTGTCGCCGTGGGCCAGCATCAGCGGCAGTGACCAGTGCTCGCCGTATTTCTTCTGGGTGTGCACGGTGGCGTAGACCAGTGAAAAGTCGTCGACATACAACCGGCCCCAGTACCAGCGATCGATGATTCGCTTCATGTCCCCGACGCCCCAGTTGTGGTCGTGATAGCCACGACCACGGGCATCGAGTGTGGTGGCGCCAATAGTGACGGTGCCCGTCACTGATGCACGCGGAGCGCCGACAACCCAGGCGAAGAACTCGCTGTCCCCGTAGGTGGTCTGGCCGCGTCCAGGCATCCAGCTCGGTACCTCATTGCGAAATTCGAGATCGAACACAATGTCTTCTTCTTCGAGATGCACTCTGTGTACCGGCAGGTCTCCCGAATCGAATTCGGCTACAGCGGTGTTCGGGCCTATCCGAACATCACACTTTTCCGTTGATGCACTGACCTCGGCGGAGGAATACGGTGTGACGACTTCGCGGCGCGTACCGTCCGGCGAGTAGATATGGATTTCGATTCCGGGTTTACGATTGACGAGTTCGCGCAGTTGTAGCATCGCAACAACGATGTGCCCACTGTCGAGATGAGCGTCGAAGTACCAGTGTTCGAAAGCAAATTTGTTGTCTGACGGATGCGCGCCGTTGTCACTCGGGTGCGTTCGAGTGATCTCACCGTCTTTGCGTCCCGGTCCGTTCCACGCTTCCACGATATTCATGGTGGTCATCGAGCGACTCCTATCGACGTAGTGCGCCACTTGCATCGAATGTGGCCTCGCGGCCCTTCATTTGAGCGCGGTACCAGTTTTCGCGGTGCTTGACCATCACCTTTTCCACGATCGCGCCGGCGCCGGGGACAAAGCGTCTGATCAATTCCATCACGGTGATGAGGGGGAATCTCAGGATGGGAATGAGTATCCACGGAATGACACCGGGCATCCGGTACTTGCGCCGAGTACCCGGGGCCATGAACATCGCGGCGTACACCGAATTGATGCGAAAGTTGTACGCCTCTCGTATCCGAGTGAGTCCGCGATGGCCGTCGCGTGGCGCAAAAGCCTTCGGGTAGCTCTCGATCAGCTCACTGCCGTTCTTGCCGGAGTCGTAGGACCGCGACACGATTGTCATGGCCAGTGCGCGTAGGGAATCCGTGGCGGTTTCCGGATACCACGAGGTGCGCACCCCCAAAAGGTGCCCCATGTATTTCTGGAAGTGGATCAGAGCCCGGATCTCGGACGACGTGGTGTGGTAGCCGAGTGTCCACAGTGCGAGGCCGGGGGTGACGCTACCGGCAATCAAGGTCAGGAGCATGTAGCTCTGACTGATCGGAAGCCCCCACTTCGAGGTGTCCCATTCCGGGTGGCGTGCTACTCGCGACCGCACGGACACATGCATCACACGAACCTTGAGAGCCGTTGCACGACCGGAAGATCCAGGCTGGAGCAGTGCTCCCGACTGGGAGACGTCGATCCAGAATCGACAGGTCTCGAGGAACCGTCGTAGTGCGTTGTCGCCCGCATACCCGCCGGCGAGGGAGAGTGGAGTGGCAACTGCTGATTCGGTGTAGATTTCCAGTGTTTCCGCACCCGCGAAACTGAACAGCATTGTGCCCCAGCGCCGCCAGATCGCGGCTCCCTGCTCAAGCAATTCTGGATCAACCCAATCCGGCACCGTTTCGAATTCCTCGAACAGTGCGCGCATGGATTGTGGAGCGTCAGGCACGGCGTCGATGCCATGGGTGAGGGCCGTTTCGAGCAGTGCCCGTCCGAGCGTCGGCCCGTTCTCACCGTGAAGGACCTCTTCGACAAACCGTTCGGCGACGGGGTCTCCGGTGAAAAGGTCATTGCAGAAGTGTTGCGCCTGTTCGGTAGTCGGGAAGATGTCACCACCGGTCAGCTTTTTGACAATTGTCCGTGCGCGAGCAATTCCGGGTTTGCGTATGCCTTCCCAGTAGAGGAATGCCGTAGGTGTTCGATCACTTGCTGTCATGTCACCGCCTGATAGCAGAGTCGAGATGTCCGACCTGAACATACCCTACCGTATGGTACTGACCACGAAAACTTTTGAAGTCAGCCTGGACTGTTTTTGATTTTCGATCTACAGTTGCTATGTGACCGAGACCACTTCCGATGTGAAAGTAAGCCGTACACAGGCAGAACGTACGGCGACGATGCGAGGGCGACTACTCGACGCGGCCATTGAATCGCTGGTCGAACTGGGTTACGCACGGACGAGCACCCAGGAGATCGCTCGCCGAGCGGGTGTATCTCGTGGTACTCAGCTCCATCATTTCCCGACCAAGGAATCGCTGGTCGTCGCCGCCGTCGAATATCTGGTGGATAAACGACTGGCTGAAATCCTTTCCGCGGAGGTGGACAGTGGCTGCGGACTGGAGGTACTGGCCGACGCGTTTTCCGGTCCACTTTTCTACGCAGCCCTCGAACTGTGGGTGGCGGCGCGTACCGACCCCGCACTGCATGCGGCAACTGTGCCACTCGAGCGCAAGGTGAGTGAGGCACTCGAGTTCGGTAGCGCCGAAGTCTTCGGTGATCGCTTCGATTCCGAGGCAGTCGAATTGACTGTCGAACTTGTCCGAGGGCTTGCGGTGTCCGCCCTGTTCCGTACCCCGGAAGCCGACGAAGCGCTGCGCGCGCGGCTGCTACCGGCCTGGCAATCCCGAGTGGAGAACAAGTGAAACTTCCCGAACATGTAGAAACGCTGATAGTCGGCGCCGGGTTCGCCGGTATGGGCTTGGCGGCCAGAGTGCTTCGCGACGACCCGGCAGCGGATGTCGTGTTGATCGAGCGCGCCGCCGATGTCGGTGGCACGTGGCGAGACAACACCTACCCCGGTTGTGCGTGTGACGTGCCGACGGCGCTGTACTCGTATTCCTTTGCGCCGAGCGCTGACTGGAGCCACACCTTTGCTCGTCAGCCCGAAATCTATGCCTACCTGAAGAAGGTAGCCGCTGACACCGGCGTCGGAGATCGAGTGGTTCTGAACTGCGAACTCGAAGCCGCGGTCTGGGACGAGGGAATGTCGCTGTGGCACATACAGACTTCCCAGGGGTTGCTGACGGCCAAGGCTCTGGTCGCTGCTACCGGAGCATTGTCCACGCCCAAGGTTCCCGACTTTCCCGGTCTCGACCGGTTCTCCGGGACCACTTTCCATTCGGCGACGTGGAACCACGAGCACGACTTGCGAGGCGAGCGCATCGCGGTGATCGGTACCGGTGCGTCGGCGGTGCAATTCGTTCCCGAAATTGTGGAGGAGGCAACTCATGTCACAGTGTTCCAGCGAACTCCCGCCTGGGTGATTCCGCGGGCGGACAGATCACTTCCCTCAGTTCAGAAGGCTCTGTACGCCAAGGTTCCCGCGGCGCAGAAGGCTGTTCGAGGGACTGTCTACGGCTTTCGGGAAGCCTTGGGTGCGGCGATGTCGCATGCCACCTGGGTGTTGCCGGCCTTCGAGATGGTGGCAAAGGCGCATCTGCGGCGGCAGGTGAAGGACCCCGAGTTGCGCCGGAAGCTAACCCCTGATTTCACGATCGGCTGCAAACGAATGCTCCTGTCCAACGACTGGTTGCGAACCCTCGATCGAGCGGACGTCAGCCTTGTCGACAGTGGGCTGGTCTCGGTCACCGAAGACGGAGTGGTCGACGGGCACGGGATCGAGCGAAAAGTCGACACCATCATTTTCGCGACGGGATTCACACCGACGGAACCACCTGTCGCACATCTGATAACGGGGAAGCAGGGTGCGACGCTGGCCGAGCATTGGAACGGTAGCCCCAGCGCATACAAGGGAACGACGGTCAGCGGCTTCCCGAATCTGTTCCTCATGTACGGTCCCAACACCAATCTCGGACACAGTTCGATCGTGTACATGCTCGAGTCCCAGGCCGAGTACGTCAACGGTGCGTTGAACACCATGAAGCGGGAGCGACTCGACGCACTCGACGTCGATGAGTCGGCACAAGTGCACTACAACAAGGAAGTTCAGCACGAGCTGAAACGCACCGTGTGGAACAAGGGTGGCTGTTCGAGTTGGTACATCGACGCGGAGGGACGTAACTCGGTGCAGTGGCCGACGTTTACTTTCAAATTCCGCTCACTGCTGGGCAATTTCGATCGAGAGAATTACTCTGCCCGGAACATCGAAAGTGTAGAGGCATGACGGCAACGCACTACGACGTCATCGTCATCGGGTCGGGGTTCGGCGGCAGCGTCGCCGCTCTTCGCCTGACGGAGAAGGGCTATCGCGTCGGAGTGCTCGAATCGGGTCGCAGATTTTCCGACGACGAGCTCCCCGAAACGAGTTGGCGTCTGCGAAAGTACCTGTGGGCACCGTGGATCGGGTGTTACGGGGTTCAACGCATTCACCTGCTCCCGGATGTTCTGGTCATGGCAGGTTCCGGAGTTGGCGGCGGATCGCTCAACTACGCCAACACCCTGTATCAGCCGCCCAAGCGATTCTTCGAGGACCGGCAGTGGGCGCACATCACCGACTGGCATGACGAGTTGGCACCGTACTACGACCAGGCAAAACGGATGCTGGGTGTGCGAACCAACCCGTCGTTCACTCCCGCCGACGCCGTGATGAAGGAAGTCGCGGAAGAAATGGGTGTGGGCGATACGTTCACGTCTACCCCTGTGGGCGTCTTCTTCGGGGACGCCGGAGTGTCGGTGCCCGATCCGTTCTTCGGAGGCAAAGGACCGGAGAGAACCGGGTGTACCGAATGCGGTGGCTGCATGACGGGGTGCCGTGTCGGTGCCAAGAACACATTGGTCAAGAACTATCTGCACTTGGCCGAACATGCTGGGGCGCGAGTTCATCCGCTGACCACTGTGCGGGAACTTCGGCCGCGCAAGGGCGGTGGGTATCACATTCTCGCGCGGCGGACCGACGGGATTCGAAAGCGCGAACAGGTTTTCACCTCTGACCAGGTGGTAGTGGCCGCCGGCACGTACGGGACAGCGCGGTTGTTGCTCGGGATGAAGGAATCCGGGGCGCTGCCGCACCTGTCGAATGCACTGGGCACTGTGGTTCGCACTAATTCCGAAGCGGTGCTTGCGGCAACCTCGAAGTCCCGCCGACGCGATTTCACGCAGGGTGTTGCCATCACGTCGTCATTCCATCCGGACGATCACACGCACATCGAACCCGTGCGATACGGCAAGGGCAGCAATGCAATAGGTCTCCTGCAGACTGTTCTCAGCGACGGCGGCGGCAAGGTGCCGCGAATTCTGAAGACCCTGGCGGTGGCCGCACGTCACCCGGGCGCTTTTGCCCGGTCTTTATCTGTGCGGAACTGGTCCGAGCGGACCGTCATCGCGCTGGTCATGCAGACGGACGACAATTCGCTCGAACTGTCGAAGAATTCGAGAAGGTTCGGGCGTTCGCTGACCAGTCGCCCTGGTCCGGGTGATCCGCCACCGACGTGGATTCCGCAAGGTCACACTGCTATTCGTAAAGTTGCGCAGAAGATCGACGGTGATCCGGGTGGTTCCATCGCCGAAATCGTGAATATTCCGATGACGGCACACTTCCTCGGTGGATGCGCGATAGGTGATTCGCCGTCGACTGGCGTGGTAGATCCTTATCTGCGCGCGTACGGGCACAACGGGTTACACGTCATGGATGGCTCGGTGGTGAGCGCCAATCTTGGTGTGAACCCGTCGCTGACCATCACCGCGCAAGCTGAGCGGGCGTGCGCGCTGTGGCCCAACGCCGGCACACCTGACGCCCGGCCGGCTGTAGGTGATGCGTACGTCCGGCTCGTCCCGACGCAGCCGTCCGATCCGGTAGTGCCCGAGCATGCTCCTGGCGCTCTGCGACTTCCCCTGATTTTCCCAACCGAGAAGGTGTCCGATGTGGAGCGTCCCTGAATCTGCAAGCGAACGCACGGACTGGCCGGCGAGCGATCCGCCGCCGTGGCCGGCCCGTGTTCAGGCCACGTTGTGGTGGCATCGGAGCACGTCGGCGGCGCGCGAACTCGGGCCGGACGGCCGAACTATCCCGATGACCTTGGCGATGATGGTCGATTATCTGGACTCACCGGTGGGGCCGTATCGAGAGATCCTGGCCAGTCCGGTGCTGCGGGCGCCGGGTAGGCGGATCGGGCCGATGCCTCGGATGGCGGTGCCCTTCATCGCGGTGGATTCGGAATCTTCGGTGCACGGTGGCCGCACTCATTGGGAACTACCGAAGGTTCTTGCGCAGTTCGACGGGAATGTCCTGGGCAGTGTGGCCGCGCAGGGGGACGGTTGGCAGGTCAACACCACTGCGCGGGCAAAAGGGCCGCGCCTGCCCATCGTGGGAGCTCTGGGCTTTGCGCAACCCACTGAGGGCGGGCGGTTGGCTCTCGCGTCGGCGCGGCTCACCGGCACGTTCCGTTACGCGCGCGTCGTTGTCGAATCCGAAGGGGTGACGTTGCCGAACTGGCTGGTAGCAGGCTCGCACCACGGAATTGTCATCACGGCGGGAAGGATGAGGACCGGCCCCGCCAAGCGGATATAGACCGAGAAAATGTTGAAGGCCGTACAGCAAAATGCTGTACGGCCTTCGGTGTCGACGCCCCACAGGCGCCTCTCGGCGGTAGGTCGCTCGCAGCGACAATGGGGTGGGGCCCGGGGCTTGTTCGGGCGCCGACGGAGTGATCAACGGACGTCGGAGCTGTTTTGTTCCCTGGTCAGGGTTATGAGCCGCGTCACTTATTTGGTTAGGGAACCCTTTTCTTGACTAATTCCAGAAAAGGCGGATACTGGAGTCATGCAAGACGACGGGCAGGATCTCGACCCCCGGGCGCAACTGCGTGCGGCCGGGTTGCGAGTCACTGCGCCTCGTCTCGCAGTTCTGAATGCGGTTACAGCCCAACCGCATTCAGACGCAGATTCTGTTGCAGCGCAGGTGCGGCAACAGTTGGGATCCGTATCCACCCAGGCCGTTTACGATGTGCTGAAGGCATGCGTAAGCGCAGGGTTGCTACGACGCATCGAGCCGGCGGGTTCACCCGCACGGTTCGAGACGAGAACCGGGGACAACCATCACCACCTCGTTTGTCGTAGCTGCGGCAAGGTCGTCGACGTCGATTGTGTTGTCGGCCAAGCTCCCTGCCTTGAACCGTCCGACTATCACGGCTTCGAGATCGACGAAGCCGAGGTCGTGTTCTGGGGCCGTTGCAACGATTGCCTGAAGAGTTCTGCCGAGTCGGGCGTTGTTTCCGACGCGGTTTCACAGAATCACGATGCAGCCCGCTAACAGTACGGCCCATATTGCCGCACAGCCCATTTGACTTTAGGAGGCTTCGCCATGACCAAGCCCACCACGAACAACTTCGGTATTCCGGTAGCCAGCGACGACGAGTCGTTGACCGCAGGTATTCAGGGACCGGTCCTGCTTCACGACCACTACCTGATCGAGAAGCTGGCCCAGTTCAACCGTGAGCGCGTCCCGGAGCGCATTGTGCATGCCAAGGGCGGCGGCGCTTTTGGTGAACTTGTCATCACGAACGACGTCAGCAAGTACACCAAGGCCAACTTCTTGCAGCTCGGCAAGAAGACCGAGTCGCTGGTGCGTTTCTCGACCGTTGCCGGTGAGCAAGGTTCTCCGGACACATGGCGCGACCCGCGCGGTTTTGCCATGAAGTTCTACACCGAAGAGGGCAACTACGACCTCGTCGGCAACAACACTCCCGTGTTCTTCATCAAGGACGCCATCAAGTTCCCCGACTTCATCCGTTCGCAGAAGCGTCTGCCGGGTTCGGGTCTGCGCGATCACGACATGCAGTGGGATTTCTGGACTTTGAGTCCCGAGACCGCGCACCAGGTGACATGGCTGATGGGCGATCGCGGCATTCCGAAGACGTGGCGCAACATGGACGGTTTCGGTTCGCACACGTACCAGTGGGTCAACGCTGCCGGTGAGCGTTTCTGGGTGAAGTACCACTTCAAGACCGATCAGGGCATCGAGTTCCTGACGCAGGCAGAAGCTGACAGCCTCGCGGGCAGCGATCCCGATTACCATCGCGCGGATCTGTACAACGCCATCGAAGCCGGCAACTTCCCGAGCTGGACCATGAACGTTCAGATCATGCCGGTCGACGAGGCAGAGGGCTACCGCTTCAACCCGTTCGACCTCACGAAGGTGTGGTCCCAGAAGGACTACCCCCTCATCGAGGTCGGCAAGTGGACTCTCAATCGCAACCCGGAGAACTTCTTCGCGCAGATCGAGCAGGCGTCGTTCGAGCCGTCGAACGTGGTGCCGGGCATCGGTTTCAGCCCGGACAAGATGCTCCTCGGCCGCGTGTTCTCCTACGCCGACGCACATCGTTACCGCATCGGCACCAACTACGCAGATCTGCCGGTCAACGCACCGAAGAACGAGGTGAACTCCTACTCCAAGGAGGGCGCCATGCGTTACAGCTTCAACTCGCCGTCGACGCCGGTGTACGCGCCGAACTCGTATGGCGGACCGCACGCCGATCCGTCGGTTGCCGGTGACGAAGGCCTGTGGTCGTTCGATGGTGAAGCAGTTCGCGCCGGATACATCGAACACGCCGAGGACGGCGATTTCACTCAGGCCGGCACCTTGGTCCGTGAGGTCCTCGACGACGCTGCGCGTGAGCGCCTCGTGAGCAACATCGTCGGCCACGCGAGCGCCGGAGTAAGCGAAGCAGTTCTGCTGCGCGTCTTCGAGTACTGGAAGAACGTGGACGCCGATCTGGGCAAGCGCGTCGAAGAAGGTGTGCGCGCCGGTCAGTGACGGGCGAGCTTCGCACGTAAAAAAATGCGGGCCGCTGCAAGGGAATCCAACGCCTTGCAGTGGCCCGCATTTTCTCGTTTTACAGAAGCCCCCACCAGTAGAAAAGCGTTGCAAGAATGAATTCGACGACAAAATCCACGACGATTCTCCTTCACTTCGACGTACGTTCCATGATCCGCGCTTGCCGACACTGTTTCGACTGAGGCTTCGGCGGGCAGTCGAGTCGTAGGACTGTCGGTGCGGCTGTTCCGGCACTGCGACACAGCCCTTTCGGCACTCGGGTTCAGGAGATGATCGGCCATGATGCGTATCGGCTACACGTTGATGACGGAGCAGGCTGGGCCAAAGGATCTGGTCCGACATGCGGTTCGGGCCGAGCATGCCGGGTTCGACTTCGAGGTGATGAGTGATCACTACTCGCCGTGGCTGACGGAACAGGGTCACGCCCCGTACGCCTGGTCCGTTCTCGGAGCGATTGCGCACGCCACCGGATCGGTTGATCTGATGACGTATGTGACGTGTCCGAGTATTCGGTATCACCCGGTGGTGATCGCCCAGAAGGCCGCGACGATGCAGATACTCGCGGACGGGCGGTTCACGCTCGGATTAGGGACCGGCGAGTGTCTCAACGAGCATGTGGTCGGTGACGGATGGCCGTCGATCGATGCCAGGATGGACATGCTGGAGGAAGCGGTTGCCATCATTCGGGCGCTGCACTCCGGAGATCTGGTGAGTTGGAAAGGCGAGTACTTCGACGTTCAGTCGGCCCGCATCTGGGACCTACCCGAAATTCCTGTCCCACTCGCGATTGCGATGTCCGGTGACAAGTCCGTCGAGCGATTCGGGCCGATGGCGGACGATCTGATCGGTGTGCAACCTGATCCGCGGCTCGTTCATCAATGGAAGCATGTTCATGGCCGCGCGTTCGGACTTCCCCCGGCGCGCACGGCAATCGGTCAGATTCCGATTTCCTGGGATGACGATCGAGACGTCGCTATCGCCAGGGCGCATCAGCAATTCCGATGGTTCGGTCTCGGCTGGCCCGTCAACTCCGAGCTGCCGACCCCGGCCGGGTTTGCTGCGGCGTCGCAGTTCGTCCGCAAAGAAGATGTGGCAGAGAATATCCCGTGTGGTCCCGATCTCGACGCGATCGTCGAAGCGGTCAAGGCATACAAGAATGCGGGCTTCACCGATGTAGCGCTGGTGCAGATCGGCGGCGATACGCAAGACCGCTTTTTCGACGAGGCTGCAAAACCGTTGTTGGAGGCACTGCACGTCGAATTGGGTTGATAGAGAAGGTCAATCGGGTTCCGCCGAGGGGGCTTGCGTCGAGTCGTGCGCTGCCTCCGTGCAATTGAGCCTGTTGAGCGACGAGGGCAAGTCCGAGGCCGCTCCCGGACTCGCCTGCGCCGGTTCCGCGAACAAAGCGTTCGAACATCGCTTCCCTCTCGGTCGGGGCTATCACGGCGCCGTTGTCGTCGATGAAGATAGTGGCGGACCCCGCGCTTACCCCGGCTCGGACGGTGATCTCGACCGAGTCTGCGTCGCCGTGCCGGACGGAGTTGGTGACCGCGTTGGTCAACACCAAGCGGATTCCGGCTGGATAGGCGTGGACTGAAAGCTCGTCCGGTGCGCTCAGACGAAAATCGACCTGAGGGTGCAGTCGAGCGACATCTGCGACGGCGCGATCGGCAACCTCGACCAGATCGACGTCATCACAATCCTCGGGATCGGCTACGTCGCCCAGGGCAAGTGTCTCCAAATCGGTGAGGGTGCACTCGATCTGCCGTTGAGCGGCCAACAGCTCGCCGGCGAGCTCGCGACGCTGATCCTCCGTGAGTTCCAATGTCGCGAGGACTTCCAGATCGGTGCGTATCGACGTCAGTGGCGTGCGGAGTTCATGAGCGCAGACGCGTGCGAAATCGCGAGCCGACTCCAACGCCTGCTCGGTGCGGCTTCGATCGCTTTCGATCCGACTGAGCATGCTGTGGATGGCTTCTGACAGTTCCTCGGCCTCGCGAGTCCCACGGACAGACGGTGCGCGGAGGGACAATCCTTCGACGTCGAGATTGTTGCCGATCGAGCTGGTGGTCTCGGTCAATTGCTGCAGGGGGCGGACAGCTCGGCCGGTGAGGAACCAGCCGAGGCCGGCCGCGGCGAGAATAGCGATGACTGCCGCAGCGGCAACCTGGAATTGCTGCTGGCGAATTGCCTGCGCGAGTGGATCTTCGGGAACACTGACCGCCAAAGCGACGCCGCTGTCACCCGGTAGAAGAACATCTCGACTGCGGACGTCGGTAGTAGCCAATGCGCTGATGCCCGTGGCATTGAAGCCGGGGGCGACCATCGATTCCGTTGTTGCGGTGGGTGACTCCACCACAATTGCGGCCGGAGAACTCGACGCAATGCCGAGAGTGACGGAATCGAGAGTGCGTTCCAGTTGCTCGGAGCCGCCCACGCGCAAGAACACCACAAACGCAATGCCGATCGCGGCAATGACGATGCCGGCGGCAAGGCCCGACGCGATGGCTACCCGGGTCTGCAATGACAGCGGCCGCTTCATCGTTCGGCCCGCAATACGAAGCCGACTCCGCGCACGGTGTGGATCACGCGTGGCGCCCCGTCGAACTCGAGTTTCTTGCGCAAGTAGGTGACAAAGACGTCGACGACATTGGTGTCGGCAGCGAAGTCGTAGCCCCACACGAGTCGCAGGAGTTGTGCCCGGTTCAGCACCACGCCGGCATGCTCGGCGAGGACGGACAACAGGTCGAATTCTCGTTTGGTGAGTTCGATTCGACGGCCGTCGACATGGGCTCGATGACCACGGAGATCCACCGTCAGAGGTCCAACCGCGATCGGGTGATCGAGGGCCGGGGCGCTTCGCGTCGTGCGTCGTAGCAAGGCGCGCAGTCTGGCAACAAGCTCCGCCAATTCGAAGGGTTTGGTGAGGTAGTCGTCGGCGCCTGCCTCCAACCCGGCAATGCGATCACCCACCGAACTTCGGGCGCTGAGTACACAAATCGGAACCTCGTTGCCGATCGCCCGCAAGGCTGTCACCACCCCGACACCGTCGAGGCCGGGCATGTTGACATCGAGAACGAGGGCAGACGGGCACTGCTTGCTCACCGAGGCCAGGGCAGATCGGCCGTCCACGGCTGTTGCCGTGTCGAAGCCGGACAGTCGCAGTCCACGCTCGAGCGAATTCAGTACCTTCGCGTCGTCGTCAACGATCAGGATGCGCTCGCGTGTACTCACCTCAGCCATAGTGCCACCGGGTTTCGGTGGATGGCTTCGCGCTGAGCGAGGGTCACCGCATTCTCATCAACTCCTAAGAAACCGACAACAGATCTGCAGTGTTGGCTTCATAACCTCGGGTTTCTCGGATGCGACCGCGCCGAGAATTCGAGAACGTTCGATCAAGGAGAACAACGATGACGCGATTGACTGTGAACGCCAAGCGGGCTAGGCAGACCGGTGTGGTGGTGGCGTCCGTGGCGGTACTCGGCCTGGCCGTGACGCCGGGAATCGCCTGGGCTTCCAACCCCATTGCCGACGGATCGCCGGTGGCTGTGCGATCAATCGTGACCGCTCCGTCCGAGTCAGGGACGGCTCCGGACGCAATGTGTGGTGCCGTGACACCGATTTCCGACGAGGAGCTGCAGAGGCTCGTCGACGAGGGCAAGGTTGTGCGTGCGGAGGAGGCCGGAACGGCCGCAATCACGATTGAAGTACCGAGCGAAGCTGCGACATTCACTGCGCGTGAGGGGATGCCGTCACTGCCGACCGTCGAGTGGGCCCCGACGATCGAGAGTGTTCCGGCAGAGGTACTCGACGTGGCCGGCGTCGCTCCGCTGGTGGAAGGGGTGGCTCTGTCTTGCGCTGTCGCCGCGGGGTGACACGCGAAAGAACTCAGCGGGGTGACATGCGAAAGGAGTTCCGCATGAACCGCTTTGATCGGGAACGGTACGTCCGTACTGAACTCGGGACCGACGCTGGTGAAGTCTGTCGGTAGCACTTGCTACGTTCGTGGCGGTCTCGGCGAGCATGCCGAGGCCGTCGCCGTCGGCGTCATGTGTGTGGTGTCTGGTGTCGAGTCCTCTGGACTAGACGCAGGGCGCGTTTCGAAAGGTGTTGTGTTTCATGGTCATGGGCCCCACCCACGCGATGTCCGGTGCTGCTGTGGGTCTGGTGGTTGCCGAACTCTTGCCCCTCGATTGGGGTGGGCCTACCTCGACTGCCGAAACCCTGACGTTTGCCGGGGTGTGTGCGGGAGCTGCGCTGCTTCCGGATCTCGACACGAGTCAGTCGACGGTTTCCCGGTCGTTCGGGCCACTGAGCAAGGCACTGGCGCAGGGTGTTGACGCGGTATCGGTTGCCTTCTACCGGATCACGAAAGGCAAGAAGGACGGTAAGCGACGTGGTGGTCACCGGACACTCACCCACACGGCGTTGTTTGCGGCCGGCTTAGGTGCCGGCGTTTCCGCGCTGGTTGTCCAGTTCGGAAAGCCCGCGATCATCATCACGTTGTTCTTCTGCCTCGGGTTGGCGATTCGCGGTCTCGCGGGGGACTTCGCGAAGGACAAGGGCTGGCTGGTCGTCTCCGCGTTGGCGCTGGTTCTGTCGGCGGTGACGTGGCAGCAGTATCCGAGCGAGGCTGGGTCCACCGGATTGGGCGTCGCAGTTGCGCTCGGATGTGCGACGCACTGTCTGGGTGATGCCATCACCAAGGAAGGTGTGCCGTTTCTTGCGCCGCTCATTCCGTTGGGTGGCAAACGGTGGTGGGAACAGCGACTTCCGTCGTTCCTGTCGATCCGTGCGGGTGGCAACCTCGAAAAGGTGTTGATCGGCCCGGCGCTCACGCTTCTCACGGTCTGGTTGATCGTGGGTGCGTTCGACGGTGCGTCCGAAGCCATCTATGCGGTGTTCTCACCGACTCCGTAACTTTTATTACGGAACCACTGGCATCGTAATGGAACTTGTTCTAGGTTCATCTCTAACGTAAGTCCGATTCGGCAGAGACGAGTAGTCCGTGGAACGCAGCGGTTCAGGGGAACAAAGCGCAGTGGATCGACCATCCAACGGCGGATCCGTCAGCAGGCGGGGATTCCTGGCAGCCGGGGTCGGCGCCGCTGCGCTCGCAGGCCTGACCTGGTCGCCGGCCGGAGCGGTGCCGTGGGGTCCACAATCCACGCTCGCTCCGCCGCCCGATTTCCCGGCCGGTATCCCGCTCTCCCAGCAGGCCTACGCCAACTGGTCCAAGGAGATCGTTCTCGATCATGTGTGGACGGCAACGGCTCGCAGCTCCGATGACGTGGTGACCCTTGCCAACTGGGCGCACCGCAACGGGTACACCGTCCGCGCCCGCGGCACGATGCACGGCTGGAGCCCGCTGACAGTGGTCCCGGGTGCACCAGTAGATCGAGTGCTGTTGGTGGACACGATGGTTCACCTGAATTCCGTCGAGGTGCACAGTGACGGAGAGCGATCCGTCGTAACCGCCGGGGCCGGTGCCAGCATCGAGTCAATCCTCACAGCGCTGCAGGACCGGGGGCTGGGTTGGGCCAACTCTCCGGCCATCGGGGATCTGTCCATTGCCGGCGCGCTCGCCATCGGAGCCCACGGCGCGACCTATCCAGCCGCGGGAGAAGCCATTACCCCCGGACAGTCGTTCGGGTCACTGAGCAACCTGGTCACGGCTATGACCGTCGTGGTGTGGGACAGCGGCTCGGGTAGTTACACGCTCCGCGAATTCGCCCGCTCCGATGTCGAGAGCACAGCATTTCTGACCCATCTCGGGCGCACATTCGTCACGTCCGTCACCCTGCAGGCCGGCGAGAACTACCGGCTGCGCTGTCAGAGTTTCACCGATATTCCGTGGCAGGAACTCTTTGCGCCGCCCGGATCGCCGGGGCGCACCTACGAGAGATTTGTCGAAGCGTCCGGACGCGTCGAAGCAATCTGGTTCCCCTTCACCTCAACTCCGTGGCTGAAAATCTGGACACCGACGCCCGTCAAACCGCCCGAGTCGAGGGAAGTGCACGGCCCGTACAACTACTTCTTCTCCGACGCTCTCCCCGAAGCAGTCACCACCCCACTGGGGATGGTGGCCAAGGGATTACAAGCGGCGACGCCGGTGTTCGGTGCTTCGCAGTTCGGTGCCGTTGCAGCCGGATTGGTGCTCACCGATACCGACGACCTGTGGGGCTGGTCCAAGGACGTGCTGTTCTACCTGCGGCACACTACGGTGCGAGTTGTCGCGGGCGGCGGGGCGGTCATCACCAAGCGTTCCAACATCGCTCGGGTCATCCACGAGATGACAACGTGGCTGAACGAGCGGATGACGCACCTCGCGTCGATGGGGCAGTATCCCGTGAACATGCCCTTCGAAGTGCGACTGTGCGGCGTCGACGACAACGGCGAAGTCCTGGTGGACAGTGCCGGCGTGCCAGATCTATCGGCCGTGCGCCCTCGGTCGGATCGCGACGACTGGGACACCGCCATCTGGATGAATGTGGTGTCCATTCCCGGAACTCCGGGTTTGCCGGCGTTCCTTCGGGACATGGAAAGGTGGATGGTCGCGAACTACTCCGGCGACTACGCCACCTTCCGGCCCGAATGGTCGAAGGGATGGGCATTCACCGACGACGCCGCCTATCAGGACGATGAATTCCTCACGCGCACAATCCCGGCCACCTTCCGGGCAGGCGGAGACGGAAATTGGGACTCCGCCCTTGCGACCTTCGACAAATACGATCCGCACCGAGTCTTCAGTAACACCTTCATCGACCGGTTCATGGCGTAGTTTGCAGCGGACCCGCGATCCACCGTTCGATGTCGGCGTGGGTCTGTAAACGGATGATCGTGAGGTCTGGCCGCCGGTCTCGCAGCGCCGCGATCCGGAGTGCACTTGTACGGTGCGTGTTCCAGGCCCAGCGAACGATGTGGTCGCGGTCGGAGAAGAAAGTATGTAGTGGTGGCTCGATATTTCCGTTCCACAGGACTTCGCGACGCACCCTCCTCCGCACCGTGCGCGCTACAACCTGACGCATCACTGTGTACCGCGACAGGTCCAGCCACACCAGGAGGTCCGCTTCATCGGCGAGTAGATCGCGCACGGACCTGTACTGCCATTCCGTCACCCACCGCGGCGCAGAACTGAATGTTGTGACGTCGACCAGGAATTGCTCACGTGGTGTCCAGTTCGGGCCGTGATAGAGCCCGTCGATCTCCACGTGTTCGATGCCGAGGAGCGCTCCGATGCGGGAGGCCAAGGTCGTTTTTCCGGAACCGGATGTTCCCGCTACGAGAACGCGCTTTGGGCACCCGGGCAAGCGATCTTCGGGACCGAGAAGAGGCACGAGAACACCCTAACCATCGGCTGAATGAAAAACGGCGAGGGGAATAGCAATTCCCCTCGCCGTCTTCTGTTTCAACTACTTGCCGAGCTTGGCCTGCAGGTCGTCGAGAACCAAGCCGGCGCCTGTCGGGCCGAGACCCAGGAACCAGGTTTCGTCGCTGACCTCGCTGGCGCGACCGTCCTTGACGGCGTCCATCGTTGCCCACAAGGGACCGGCGGTGACGGTGGTTTGACCTGTGTCAGCGGGACTTCCGTAGCTGGAGTAGAAGATCTGATCGCCCTCGGCTTGGGTGATCGTTTCCGGGCTGACCTCGACGGCCAGCTCGTCGATGTCCTGGATTGCAGGACGGGGGAGTCCGACGTCCTGCAGGATGACGCCGATGAAGGACAGGTTTCCGTACAGACGCAGCTTGCCGGACATGAAGCGGACCAGTGAGATGGTCGGGGAACCGTCGATCGACGCGCTGACCTCGTCGGCGTGGGTCTGGTAGTCGTTGAGGATCTGCTCGGCCTTCGTCTCTTCGCCCAGCGCGTCACCGGCAAGGAGGAAGTTCTCCTTCCACGGGAATCCGGGACGGATGCTGAAGACTGTCGGTGCGATCGCGGACAGCTGTGGGTACAGCTTGTCCTGGCGCAGCTTGCTGCCGAGGATCAGATCGGGCTTCAGCGCGGTGATGGCTTCGAGGTTGAGATTGTTCGTGGTGCCGACATCGGGGACGCCCACCAACTTGTCGGCGAGGTACGACGGCTGGCCGGCTGCGCTTTCCGGGCTGGCGATACCGACCGGGGTGATGCCGAGTGAGAGGACTTCGTCCAACTCTCCGCTGTCCAGGACGATGACGCGCGTCGGCTTGGTCTCGAGTGTGACCTCGCCCAGTGCATGCGTGACCGTGCGCGGGAACTCGCCGGGAGCGGCGTCGCTACCGAGCTTCGCGGTTTCCGTGTCGGCGGTGCTGAACAGCTTGCCGCCGGTCGCGACGTCGGTGTTTCCGTTGGCGTTGCTTCCGGCGTCGGAAGTTCCACAGGCAGTTGCGGCAAATACTGTCGCCAGCGCAACCATGGCGATCCGGACCGACGTGCGGGTCCGGAATGAAGTACGAGGGAGCATTAGGTAAGGCTACGCTGGTGATATTGAGCACTTTTAGCTGGCTGCGGGAGTGGCGTCGTAATCCCGACGAACGGAACCTACTCCGCAATTTGCATTCGGTGACTCGGTAAAAGTGTTAGCTTCGCGAAAGACCTGCCAATTGTGAGCGAAGACACGTGAGGAACTCGATGACCCTGAACGTTGCCGATCTGTTCGAGGCCGTTGCCGATGCAATTCCCGATCGAACACCGCTGATTCTCGAGGAAAGGCGCCTCACCTATCGGGAGCTCGAACTACGGTCCAACCGATTGGCACACCACCTTCGGTCCGTCGGCGTCGAACCGGGGCAGCACGTCGGAATCCACATGAGGAATTGCGTCGAATATGTGGAAGCGCTACTGGCCTGCCTGAAGATCAGGGCGGTTCCGATCAACGTCAACTTCCGCTACACCGACGTCGAACTCGCCTACGTGTACACCAATTCGAAGATGGTGGCATTGCTGGTCGAGGACGAATTCGCGGAGATTGCGCTGGGTGTTGTGCCGCAGTGCCCTGAGATCGACCACGTTCTGGTCGTCGGAGACGAGTACGAAACCGCACTGGCCGCAGCGTCCGACGCCCGGGATTTCGAGACTCGCTCAGGCGACGACCATTTCATCATCTACACCGGCGGAACTACAGGTATGCCCAAGGGTGTCGTCTGGAGACACGAGGATTTCTTCCTCGCGGCACTCGGTGGTGCAAACTTCGGTGGGCCGCCGCATCGTAGTGTCGAAGAAGTAGTCGATGGAGCAATTGCGAATACCAATCCTGTTGTGCTCCTACTGATTCCGCCGCTGATGCACGGCGCGGCCATCTACTCGCTTCTCGCTGCGTTTCTGATGGGGGCGACGCGAGTGCTGACCAGGAACTTTGACGCCGAAGACGTGCCCAGGCTCATAGAAGCCGAGAAGATCAGCGGCATCACCGTTGTCGGCGACGCCATCGCGCGTCCTATCGCGGACGCGATTGCCGCATCCGACGGTAAGTACGATCTCTCCTCTTTGAAGTTGATCGGATCCGGTGGCGCGCTGTTCTCGCCGAACCTCAAGGAAGAGTTCAAAGCTCGGTTCCCCGGGCTGGTCATCAACGATGCTTTCGGTGCCTCCGAGTCGGGCCACGACGGCGTTCTCGAATTTGGGGAAGACGGAACCAAGCGAATTCGCTCCAACCCCAACATGATCCTGGTCGACAGTGAATTCCGGAGGATCGAGCCGGGATCGAGCGCGATCGGCTATATCGCCCGCGCCGGGCACGTGCCACTTGCGTATTTCGAAGATCCCGAGAAATCTGCCGTCACGTTCCCCGTTGTCGACGGCGTACGACTGTCAGTCCCCGGCGATATGGGAAGGATGGAAGCGGACGGCACGATCGTGCTGCTCGGGCGCGGTTCCATGTGCATCAACTCGGGTGGGGAGAAGGTGTACCCCGAAGAGGTGGAACAGGCGCTCAAAACTCACCCAGCGGTTTTCGACGCTGTGGTGGCGGGTGCACCCGACTCACGGTTCGGCGAGAAAGTGGCTGCGGTCGTCCAGATCAGGCCAGGTTTCGAAGGCGTGGAACCAGACGCCCTGTCCGAGCACTGCCGGATTCATGTGGCGGGATACAAGATTCCCCGTTCGATTGTTCTTGTTCCGGCGATCCACCGCTCGCCGAGCGGAAAAGCAGATTACCGTTGGGCAAAGGAAACCGTCGCTGGGGTGTAAACGTCCGGGTGAACATTTCGCGAAGCAGGTAACGGGTGTCTATTCTTTTCATGCCCGCTTTGTTTCGAGAATCACGTATCGGAGATTTGTCGTGCCTACCAAACAGCTGACTTCGGTGGATTTCGAATTGATCCCGGCAAATATGGCAAACCGCTCTACGGATGTCTTGACGATTTTCCTGTTCGATTCGGGTAGTTCGACACCGCTGGACAAGAAGGAACTGCTCGATTTCCTCGGTGTCCGCGCCTCGAGGATTCCGCAATTGCGGTGGACCGTGACCACAGTTCCCGGTGGGTTCGGGTTTCCGTATTGGATCGACACCGAACCTTTCGATATTGCCGATCATGTCGAAGACAATGTCGAAATATCTTCGTGGAAAGGTGTTTTCGAATACTTTGCCGACATTGCCGCGCAGATCGTCGACCCCTACGAATGCCTGTGGCGACTGCACGTCGTTCGAGGTGTCCGCGATGCCCCAGGGGTGCATGGCGAAGCAACTGTGGTGATCCTGAAGGCTTCTCATGCGTTGGGTGACGGGCAGGTCTACAACGCTATTGTTCACGACCTGTTCTCGTCGAAGCCCTTACCTGATTTCGTTCCGGAATTGACGGCGCCGAACCCGTGGTGGTCGTCCGTCAAGGGAATCCTCGGAACTCCGCGCCGGTATGTCCGCGCACTTCGCGCTCTACCGGAGACCCGGAAATACGACGCACCGGATTCCGGCGGTGGCGTCGTCGCCTTCACCGGTAAGCGTTCGGCCACGGCGCTCATACTCGATCTGGCACCGATTCGAGAGGCCAAGAAAATGTGGCCAGGAGTGACGGTGACCGGTATCGCCCAGACGATCATTTCGTTGTCGCTGGAAGAACATTTTGGTGACAAGAGTCCACGCTCTATGCAGGTGATGTCGGGTGCACCCGCAGGCGCGGAGGTGCACGGTCAAAATCACATGGGTTGTTATCACGTCGATTTGGCGATGGACAAAGAAGATATTGCGGGACGACTTCTTTCGATCACCGCAAACAACAACCACGGCAAAGCTGGATATCCCGACGCGTATCGGGCGGTTCGTGCATTGCAATACGAACTTCCGGCTGTTGCGGTCAAACCTAAGCTGTCGACCGAGCCGAAACTGGGAACTGTCGCGAGCAGTGTGAACCGTGGGCCGGCCGTCATGACTCTCGGCCCGTCGAAGATCTTGTCGACCACGTCATTTCCGTACGTGTCGCCGCGGAGCCCGTTCAACCACGGGATCTATTCGGTGGGGGACATGCTCAGCATTTCGGTGCTCAGCGGAACTCCGGACAGCGGTGACATCGATGTCTACGCGGCTGTTCTGGAAAAGAATGCAGCCCGCGTCCAGGCCTGCCTCGAGGGACGAAACTCTAAAGCCACGGCTCAATAGGCTTCTTCACCCACATGATCTTCTCGTCGGCGTGCGTGCGCTGCGCCTCGGCGCGATCAGGGTGCGCCGCCGCCCACTGATCCTTTTCGTCGATGAGACCGGCCGCGATGGTCCACGTCTCCCGGGTGCTCGGGGGATTCGCGTCGGCCGACCGAGCCAACTTACGTAACCGGTCGTCGGGCATGTCCAGTAGTTCGGCGGCGGTGATCCCACGATTCCACGCGAACTTGGCCAGCCCCACCGCCTTCTCCCGTCGACTGCGACTGGCGATGTCGTTGTGTGCGAAGTCCTCGTTCTTGCCCATGGGTAACCACCTCCTGGAGAGCACGGTACAACAAAAGAAGGCACCTTCTCCGCGAGGAGAAAGTGCCTTCTTCAAGTTCTTCACTGTCGGGGTGGCGGGATTTGAACCCACGACCTCTTCGTCCCGAACGAAGCGCGCTACCAAGCTGCGCCACACCCCGTGTCGAACCTCGGTTAGCTTACAGCACGAAGTCGGCAGGCATTAAATCCGCAGGTCAGTTGCGTAGAACCGGTGCAACAGAGTGAGCGGAACCGCGCTCGGTGGAGTGCTCCGGTTCGCGGCCGGTAGACGGCACCAACGTCAACAGAGTTGCCTCGGGGCGGCAGCAGAAACGCACCGGAGCCCATGGCGACGTTCCGATGCCGGCCGACACGTGAAGCTGGGTGTGGGCACCCCACTTGGACGGCCCCTTCACCCGGGAACGGTCCAACTCGCAGTTCGTGACAAGCGCGCCGTAGAACGGCAGGCACAGCTGCCCGCCGTGTGTATGGCCGGCCAGAACAAGGTCGTAGCCGTCCTCGGCGAACCGATCCAGCACCCGCGGCTCGGGGGAGTGCGTCAAACCGAGCTTGAGCTGAGCCAGGGGGTTGGGCGGGCCCGCGATCGTGTCGTAGCGATCGCGCTTGAGATGCGGATCGTCGACGCCGGCCGTGGCGATCTTGATGCCCGACACTTCGAGTTCGCGTCGCACATGCGTCACGTCGAGCCAGCCGCGCTCTGTGAATGCAGCCCGGAGGTCTCCCCACGGCAAAGGATCGCCCGTGATGCGCTTCTTCTTGTCGAAGAGGTAGCTCAGCGGGTTCTTCGGCTTCGGAGCGAAGTAGTCGTTGCTGCCGAACACGAATAGACCCGGGCGGGCGAGCAGGTCGCCGAGTGCCTGGACAACTGCGGGGACACTGCGCTGGTGCGAGAGGTTGTCTCCGGTGTTCACCACGAGATCCGGGTCGAGGCTTTCGAGCTCACGCAACCAGTTTTGCTTCAACCGCTGGTTAGGCATCATGTGTAGATCACTGAGGTGGAGAACCCGCAGCGACGACGACCCCGGCTCGAGTACCGGCATCGTCACCTCGCGCAACGTAAAAGCATTGCGTTCGATGCCCGATGCGTACCCGATTCCGAGTGCAGCGACGCCCGCGGCACCAAGTGCGGTGCGGGTCAGGTTGGTGCGGAACTGGTCAGACACCAGTCAAGGATATAACTAAGGGGACGGGAGGCGGGGCGTGCGCGTAGCGTTTCCCCCATGTCCGACACGACAGCAACGCTCAAAGACAAACTCCGTTCCGACATGGTCGCATCCATGAAGGCCAAGGATCCGCTTCGCACCGGCACCCTCCGGATGCTCATCGCAGCAGTTCAGACCGAAGAGGTTGCAGGTAAGGAAGCGCGAGTTCTCACCGACGAAGAAATCATCAAGGTTCTTGCCAAGGAATCGAAGAAGCGCGGGGAATCCGCCGAAATCTACACCGAGAACGGCCGCGGTGAACTGGCCGCGAAAGAGCGCGCCGAAGCGCAGATCATCGACGAGTACCTGCCGACGCCGTTGACCGACGCGGAACTTGTCGACGTCGTAGACACCGCGATGGCGCAGGTAGCCGAGGAGCTCGGCGAGCGTCCGGGTATGCGTCAGATGGGTCAGGTCATCAAGGCCGCCAGTGCTTTGGCCAAGGGTAAGGCTGACGGCGCGCGTATCTCCGCTGCCGTGAAGTCTCGCCTGTAGGCGTCACCGACAGCGCTTGTCAGCTCCACCGACACAAAGAACGGCCGCACCCTCACGAGAGGGTGCGGCCGTTCTTTTATGTCGGTGTCAGCGCGGTGGCGGCGCTCCGGGTGCCGGCGAATCGGGTGCCGGGGAGGCCGGGGCCGGTGAGCCGTCCGGTGCTACCGGCGCACGTACCGACCCGTCACTGACGTAGATCGTGATGGTGGATCCTGGTATCGCCGAGCCCGACGGAGACGCGCCGGTGACAGTTCCGGCACGCGCGCCCGATGCGGACGTCACCGCGTTGACGGTGAATCCCGACTCCTGCAAGCGGGAGGTGGCAGCGGACTGGCTCAGTCCGACAACCTCGGGAACCTGTCCGTTCTGCGAGCCGCGTGCGTACTTCTGGTCGATCGGCGGCAGCGCCGTGGGACCGAAATTGTTGGCAACGGGCATCATCGCGGCGAACCAACTTCGCGCCGGTTCGGTACCGCCGTACAGGTTTCCGCTGTAGCACGGGCGTAGCGGAGTCGAGCAGATCTCACCCGGGGTCGGGGAGTCGCCGAAGATGTAGACGGCCGCTGCCAGGTTGTTGGTGAAGCCGAGGAACGCCGAAGACTTGTGGGTCTCCGTGGTACCGGTCTTACCGGACATCGGCAGGGTCCATCCAGCGCTGCCTGCAGCACCCGCAGAGGTACCTGCACCCACGTCGTCACGGCTGAGCGCATTGGCGAGGGTATCGGCCAAGCCGGGCTCGACTACCTGCTCGCAGGCTTGTTCCGTGACCGCCACCGGCTTGCCGTAGCGGTCGACGACGGAATCGATCGGGCTGGGCGGGCACCACTTGCCGTGCGACGCCAATGTTGCCGCGACGTTCGACAGTTCGAGCGGATTGATCCACGTCGGGCCGAGCGTGAACGAGCCGAGATTCTGTTCCTTCTGGAAGTCGGCCATGCTGCGATCGTCGAAGCCCGACGTATTGGGCTCCGCGTACGAACGCAGGCCGAGACGCACGGCCATATCGACGGTCGGCGTCACACCGGTTGCCGCGATGAGCTTTACGAACGCGGTGTTCGGCGACTGCGCGAGAGCATCGGTCACCGACATCGTCGCCGGATAGTTACCGACGTTCTCGACGCAGTACGTGGACACCGGACATCCCGCCGCACCACCACTACCGAAGCCCTTGGCGTCGAAGCGGCGGGGAACGTCGAGCATCGCGTCGATGCCGAGGCCCTTCTCCATGGCGGCGGCGGTGGTGAAGACCTTGAACACCGAGCCGGCACCGTCACCGGAGAGTGAATACGGCTGAGCCAGGACTGTTTCGCTGGCGTCGGCGTCGAGACCGTACGTGCGGCTGCTGGCCATCGCCACAACCTTGTGCGAGTCCTGGCCGGGACGAATCACGTTCATGACGTTGGCGATACCGTCGAGGTCGGCCTTGGCGTTCGCGTTAAGTCCGGCCTTCGTGGATGCCTGCACCGTCGGGTCGAGCGTGGTCTTGATGAGGTAGCCACCCTCGTTGATCTGCTCGCGACTGATCCCGGCGTCCGAGAGGTATTTGAGTGCGTAGTCACAGAAGAATCCGCGGTCACCGGCTGCGATGCATCCGCGCGGGAGTGTGTTGGGAGTGGGTAGAACACCCAACGGTTCGTCTTTGGCCGCCCGGAACTCGTTGGCCCGATCGGGAATGTTGGTGATCATCGTGTCGAGCACGGTGTTGCGGCGCTCGGTGACACCTTCGACGTTGGTGTACGGATTCAAGGCCGAACTCGACTGGACCATGCCGGCGAGCATCGCGGACTGCGGAACGCTCAGGTCCTTGGCATCGATACCGAAGTACGTCTGAGCGGCATCCTGGATTCCGAAGGAACCGTTACCGAACGGCACCAGGTTTAGGTAGCGGGTGAGGATCTCGTCCTTCGTGAGTTCCTTGTCCAGCGTGAGCGCCATACGGATTTCGCGGATCTTGCGAGCCGGAGTGGTCTCGATCGCGGCGCGGCGCTCGGCATCGGTTTTTGCGACGACCAACAGTTGGTAGTTCTTCACGTACTGCTGATCGAGCGTCGACGCACCCTGCTGGACCTCACCGGAGGTGGTGTTGGTCAGGAAGGCGCGCAGCGTTCCCTGCCAGTCCACGCCCTTGTGATCGGGGAATCTGCGGTCCTCGATGGAGACGATCGCCAACTTCATGTTGTTCGAGATCTCGTCGCTCGGGACTTCGAACCGACGCTGCTCGTACAGCCAGGCGATGGGATTGCCCGCCGAATCGACCATCGTCGATACCGCGGGGACCGTGCCGTCGACCAACTCCGCAGAAACGTTGTCGACCGTGTCCGCGGCTCGATTGGATGCGAATCCGAGTCCGCCTGCCAGCGGAAACATCACTCCGGCAACGAGGACACCGGCCAACGCGGAGCTTCCGGCGAGCTTCGCCACTGTTTTTGCAATCGACACGATCTACAGAGTACGTGTGTGCACCCCAAGGACGTGGCACGCGAAGAATTCGTGCCGAATAAAACGTCCTGAACACCCGGTTTGTACTGCCGTACCAAAAAAGGTGGACGCCCGTCTTGCGTCTGGGCGTTTCTTTACCTAAATTGTGTGAACGGTGTGATTGACATAACACTCGATCACGAATGTGTCTCAGCTTTCGTCGTGATATTCGCGACGGAGCGGAGATGTTGTGCTGCTCGCCCTCGGGGCGACGGACATACTTTGTAGAGGGGACCAGAGAATGTACACAGCCACCCCGAGTAGCCGTTTGGATGTCGAACAAGCAGAGGCTCGTATTGCCTGGGTAACGCAGGCACGCTGTCGCGAAGTAGATCCGGATCAGCTTTTCGTTCGAGGTGCCGCGCAACGTAAGGCAGCAACAATCTGCCGACACTGCCCGGTCCTGATGCAGTGCGGCGCCGATGCTCTCGACAACCGCGTCGAATTCGGAGTGTGGGGCGGGATGACCGAACGCCAGCGACGCGCTCTCCTCAAGCAGCACCCCGACGTCGACTCGTGGTCCGAATTCTTCGAGGACCGACGACACCAGCAGTCAACTGCCGTCTGACCTAGCCCTTCCGAGTGAGCTGATCGCCCACAGCGCGCAGTGCCTCGAGGTCTGACACCTCGAACGGCAGTGACGGAACGCCGATCAGCGGCACCCTCGGATGAGCTGCGGTAAACCTGCTCAGCAGCGCCACCTCACGTTTGGCGATTGCTGCGCGGTGAACATGAATGCGTAGTACCGCCTCCGTCAATGCCTCGGCATCGGTCGGGTTCTCCTTGGCTGCGAGTTTGTCCGCGGCCGTTGCCGCGTGATCAGCTGGCAGTGCGGTCAGAGTCGGATGTGTTCGGTTCAACACCAACCCGGCCAGCGGCATCGAATCTCCGGCCAGGCGGTCCACGAAAAACGCCGCTTCCCGCAACGCGTCAGGTTCCGCAGCGGCGATCACCAGAAAATGGGTGCCTGGCTGACGCAGGAGTTCGTACGTCTTCGTGGCGCGCTCACGGAAGCCACCGAACATCGAATCGAGCGACTGAACAAACGCCGACGCGTCAGCGAGCATCGCGCTTCCGACAATCGTCGACACACCCTTGAGCGCCAATCCCATCGCTCCGGCAACAAGCTTGGTCAAACCCCGGCCAGGAGCTGAGAGCAACCGGATCATCCGGCCGTCGAGGAACGTTCCCAGCCGCTGCGGAGCGTCCAGGAAATCGAGTGCGTTCCGGGACGGCGGAGTATCCACGATCACCAGGTCCCATTTGTCGTTCGACGCAAGCTGACCCAGCTTCTCCATCGCCATGTACTCCTGAGTACCGGAGAACGATGTGGCAACGGTTTGGTAGAAGGGGTTCGCGAGGATCTGCTGAGCCTTCTCCGGGCTGGAGTGCTCGAGCACCATTTCGTCGAACGTGCGCCGCATGTTGAGCATCATCGCGTGCAGCTCGCCCGTTGCTTCCGGACCGAGTTTCACCGGTTGCGGTGTGTTGTCGAGTTCCGCGACACCCAGAGCCTGAGCCAGCCGCCTAGCGGGATCGATCGTGAGAACGACGACGCGTCGGCCCTGCTCAGCCGCCCGCAGCGCCAACGACGCCGCGGTGGTGGTCTTGCCGACGCCGCCCGCGCCGCAGCACACCACAATTCGTGCGGTCGGATCGTTGATGATCGCCGAGATGTCGAGCACCGGAGCGCTGCGACGGCCGGTTCTGGAACTGCCGGCCATGACGTTGTCAGTGACCGCGTTTTCGGTGGTTTCGGTCATCGGACACCCTGTTCCATGAGGTATTCGGCCAGTTCGTAGAGGCCACCCAGATCGACGCCGTCGGCCAGAGCCGGCAAGTGCAGTCGGGCGCCGTCGATCTCCTGCAGTTTCTCCGCGCTGGATTCCTGCGCTTCGAGAACGGACGCGTGCTCGATGGTCTCCGTCAGCAATCCGGCGAAGTCGTCGTCCGACAGTTCGAGACCGACATCCGTGAGCGTGGACCGGATGGATGCGGCGTCGATCGCTCCGGCCGCAGCACCCGCCAGAGTGCCCTCCGGCAGGAACTTCGGGCTGGTGCGGTTGACGATGATCGCGCCGAGATTGAGCTCGTCGCGCGCCAACTCCGAGGCGGCATCCGCGGTTTCCTGCACTGGCAGAGCCTCGAGTAGCGCCACGAGATGCACCACTGTTTCGGGTGAGTGCAGCAGCCGCACGACGCCCTCGCTCTGTGAATGCACCGGCCCGCCCTTGGCGAGATCGGCCATAGCCTTCGTGACGTCGAGAAAACTGCCGATCCGGCCCGTCGGCGGGGCGTCGACGACGACGGCGTCGTACACCCGCTTCCCGGCTCGATCGGTGCGGATGACGCACTCCTTGATCTTGCCGGTGAGCAGCACGTCGCGTAGGCCAGGGGCAATGGTCGTGGCGAACTCGATGGCGCCGAACTTGCGCATCGCGCGGCCGGCGAAGCCCAGGTTGTAGAACATCTCCAAATATTCGAGGAAAGCCGTCTCGATATCGACGGCCAACGCCATCACCTCGCCGCCACCTTCGGCAGCTGCGACTTTAGTTTCCTGCGGGGGCAGCGGTGGCACGTCGAAGAGCTGCGCAATTCCCTGGCGGCCCTCCACTTCCACCAGCAGAACGCGTCGGCCACCTTCGGCTAACGCAAGCGCCAAGGCGGCGGCTACCGTCGACTTACCGGTCCCGCCTTTTCCCGACACAAAATGCAGGCGGGCCTTCGATGCGGACTCCGGCCAGCTCTTGCTCAGCTCATCTTGGGATGCAACCACACCGCGAGCCTATAAGTCTGGGGCCGAAGATGTGCGCGGGATAGGCTCACCACATGAGTGAATTGACTTCCTGGGAATACACCGTTACTCCGTTGCTGGTCCACAACCCGAAGGCCATCCTCGACAATTGGGGCGTCGACGGTTGGGAGCTGGTGACGGTTCTTCCGAGCGCGTCGGGCGAGCAGCACGTCGCGTACCTCAAGCGTCCGAAGGTTGCCGGCGCATGACCGAAGCAACGCAGACCTGGTCAGCGCGTCTCGCGGAACTCGGCATCGAACTGCCCGCGGTTGCGGCGCCGGTCGCTGCTTACGTCCCTGCGGTTCGTAGTGGCAATCACGTCTACACGTCGGGCCAGTTGCCTTTTGTCGACGGAAAGCTGTCGCTGACGGGCAAGCTCGGTGCTGATGCGTCGGATGCGGATGCAAAGGCGGCCGCGCGTGTCTGTGCGCTCAACGCTCTAGCCGCGATCAACGCCCTGGTTGGCATCGACAACCTTGTTCGTGTCGTCAAGGTCGTCGGATTTGTCGCTTCGGCTGAAGGTTTCACCGGTCAGCCCGGCGTGATCAACGGCGCGTCCGAATTCCTCGTCGAGGTCTTCGGTGACGAGGGCATTCACGCCCGCTCCGCTGTCGGTGTTGCAGAACTTCCCCTCGGCTCTGCTGTCGAGGTGGAACTGATCGTAGAAGTTCGCTGATGACCACGGTTCACCCCGCATACGCGCAGCTTCGCCGCGTCACCGACATCGCGTCGGTCATGCTCGAGAACAATCCGGGCATGATGACCCTCGACGGCACCAACACCTGGATTCTGCGGGCGCCGGGCAGTGACGAGTATGTAGTTGTCGATCCCGGTGACAACGACGAAGAACATCTGCAGCGAGTGGCCGGAGTCGGCCCAGTGGCGTTGGTCCTGATCACGCATCGGCACTTCGACCACACCGGTGGTGTGAGCCGTCTTCACGAATTGACTTCGGCGCCAGTGCGTTCCGTTTCTCCCGAGTTCTTGCGCGGCGACGGTACGACGCTCGTCGACGGCGAACTCATCGAGGTTGCGGGGCTGCGCCTGCGTATCGTGGCCACTCCCGGTCATACCGCGGACTCCGTCTCGATCGTCATCGAGAACGAGGGCAGTGTGCTGACCGGCGACACGATACTCGGCCGTGGCACAACGGTTCTCGATGATTCGGACGGCGATCTGGGGGACTACCTCGCATCGCTGCGGGCGCTCATCGAACTCGGTGACGGGCGAACCGTTCTGCCTGGGCACGGTCCGGAATTGCCTGACCTGCACGAGATTTCGAAGCACTATCTCGCGCATCGCGAAGAGCGGCTTGATCAGGTGCGGGCGGCTTTGGTCTCGCTCGGGGATTCGGCGTCGGTCCGCGACGTGGTCGAGCACGTCTATTCGGATGTCGATCCGAAACTGTGGCCGGTGGCAGAAAAATCGGTCAATGTGCAGTTGGCCTATCTGCGTCGCTGAACTGTGTAGAGGAACTGCCGCCAGGGCGCGCGAAGCGACGGGGGATGTGCCCGTTATGCCTGTGGAGGTATAGCTGGCGGCAGTTTTTGCATTTGTTTGATATGGGGCCGGGGCCAATAGTTAGTCCATGACCTCACAATGCGACGGATGGATCCGCAACTACGTGGATGGCTCCTATGTCGAACCTGACGCGTCGTCGAGCTTCGATCAGGTAGACCCCGCAACCGGCCGTGTTCTTGCCAAGGTCCACGAGGCCGACCGGGCGCTGGTCGATCGGGCCGTGACCTCGGCCAGACGCGCTTTGGACAACGGTTGGGCTGATACACCGGTCCGGGAGCGCACCGCGCTGCTGCGGCGGGCCGCCGACCGGATCGAGGAGCGATTCGAGGAATTTGTCGCCGCGGAGATGGCGGATACCGGCAAGCCGATTACGCAGGCACGCGAACTCGACGTTGCGCGTGCCCTGACGAACTTCCGTACGTTTGCCGACATCGTTGCCGCAGCGGGGCAGGAATCGTTTGTCACGGATCTGGCCGGCGGCAAGCAGGCGCTGAACTATGCGATCCGCAAACCGCTCGGTGTGGTTGCGGTTATCGTGCCGTGGAATTTGCCACTCCTTCTCCTGACCTGGAAGGTGGCGCCCGCGCTGGCATGCGGGAATTCCGTGGTGGTCAAGCCTTCCGAAGAGACCCCGGCGACGGCGTCGTTGCTGGCCGAGGTGCTCGAAGAAGTCGGTCTGCCTGCTGGTGTGTACAACGTCGTGCACGGTTTCGGTGCGAATTCCGCGGGCGAGTTCCTCACCACCCACCCCAGTATCGACGGTGTCACCTTCACCGGATCGTCGGCCACCGGTTCGCACGTGATGAAAACCGTTGCCCCGCGGGTGCGTCCGGTCTCGTTCGAGCTCGGCGGTAAGAACGCGGCGATCGTGTTCGACGACGTCGACATCGACGAGGCATTGACGGGTCTGACCAAGTCCGTATTCACCAACACCGGCCAGGTCTGCTTGTGCACCGAACGGGTGTACGTGCACCGCAACATTTTCGACGACATCGCCGGCGGACTTGTCGAGCGGGCAGCAGGATTGCGACTCGGTGACCCGACGCTCACTGCGACAACGACGGGCCCGCTCATCTCGCAGGCACACCGCAAGAAGGTTCTCGACTACTTCGAGATCGCCGAGCAAGAGGGTGCAAAAGTGCTGACGGGTGGCGGTATTCCCGATCTCGGGCAGGATCTGGCCGGCGGATCGTGGATCGAGCCGACGCTGTGGACGGGATTGACCAACAAGGATCGCGCCGTGCGGGAGGAAATTTTCGGACCCGTCGCGGCACTCATTCCGTTCGACACCGAGGCAGAGGCGATCGCCCTGGCGAATGACACCGAGTACGGCTTGGCGGCCTCCGTGTGGACCAACGACTTGCGTCGTGGACACCGCGTCGCTCAGAAGATGAACGTCGGAATCTCCTGGGTCAACACGTGGTTCACCCGTGAGCTGCGGTCTCCGTTTGGCGGCATGGGTCTGTCCGGAATCGGTCGCGAGGGCGGCGAGTCCTCGCTGCATTTCTACACCGAACCGACAAATGTGTGTGTGCAACTGTGAACATCGAACCCGCAGTAGTTCCAGTTCAGTCCCGAGAAATGAGCAAGTGATGACAACCCCGGAAGACACCGTATTCGCGCTCGCGCGTCGCCTCGACGACGCTGCGCAGAGCCGCACCGACACCCCGAGCCTCGCCGACGATCACACCATCGACATCGACGACGCGTACCGGATTCAGAACATACTCCTCGAACGGCGCACTGCTCGTGGCGAATCCGTCGTCGGTGTCAAACTCGGATTCACCAGCGCGGCCAAGATGGCACAGATGGGTGTCTCCGAAGTGATCGTCGGGCAGTTGACCGACGCGATGGCGGTGGAGGACGGTGGCGATCTGGACCTGTCGGCGTTCATCCATCCCAAGATCGAACCCGAAGTTGCGTACCGACTGTCGAAGGACGTCGATCTCGACGACCCGAGCGTGGACATCGAATCCTGCGTCGACGCGGTTGCTCCGGCGATGGAGATCATCGACTCGCGCTACCGCGACTTCCGGTTCACCTACACCGATGTTGTCGCCGACAACACCAGTGCCGCCGGATATGTGATCGGTCCGTGGCAGCCGATGCGCAGCGCCGCGAACTTGGTGGTGCGCATGGAGGCAGGCAGTGAAACGGTAACCGGTTCGACGGCAGCAATACTCGGAGATCCCCTGCGCGCGTTGCATGCCTTGGTGGATATCGCCCGCCGTCGGCACATTCCGCTCCGGGCCGGCTACGTGATTTTGGCCGGCGCGGCGACTGCTGCCGTGCGACTCGACGAGGGAGTCGCGCAGTGCAGTATCGACGGACTGGGTACCGTCTCGGTGAATGGTGTGCGGCGATGAGCGGGGCGCAGGTCATCGAGAAGTTGGCAAAGCCGCGCGGAAAGTTCCCGCACGTCAAGGTGGTCGGCGACTTCGTCCACGTCTCCGGTACCAGTTCACGTCGGCCCGACAACACGTTTGTGGGCGTCGAGGTCGACGAGATGGGCACCACGTCGCTCGACATTCGGGCGCAGACACGCGCAGTCATCGAGAACATCGCGGCGATCCTCGCCGAGGTGGGTGGTGAATTGAGTGATCTGGTTCAGGTCACGTCCTATCTGGTGTCGATGAACGACTTCGGCGGATACAACGAGGTGTACGCCGAATTGTTCGACGAAAACGGCCCGACGAGAACCACAGTGGCAGTTCACCAATTGCCGCACCCGCACTTGCTCATCGAGATATCCGGTGTGGCATATGTGCCCGCCGCCCGACGGCTGTCAATCGAGAACCCCGCCGCCCGACGGCTGTCAATCGAGAACACGGAGAACGCATCATGACCACCATTCCTCCCGTCATCGACTTCAAGAAATGGATCGACGACAACCGCCACCTTCTGCAGCCGCCCGTCAACAACCAGACGATGGCACTCGGAGACGACTTCATCGTGCAGGTTGTCGGCGGACCGAACCAGCGGACCGATTACCACCTCGACCCGTACGAGGAGTGGTTCTACCAGGTCGAGGGCGACATTCACGTCAACGTCATGACCGAAGACGGACCGGTGCGGGTCGACATCCGTGAGGGTGAAAGCTGGCTGCTGCCGGGGAATCTGCCGCATTCACCGCAGCGTCCCACCGCAGGATCAATCGGCCTGGTGATCGAAAGGGTGCGGCAGGAAGGAACATTGGAGCACTTCCAGTGGTACTGCCTCGCGTGCAACCACAAGATTTACGAAGTCGAACTTCAGGTACGCGACATCGTGGCCGACCTTCCGCCCGTCTTCGTCACCTTCTACGAGAGTGAAGACGCCCGCACGTGTGACAATTGTGGCACGCTCCATCCCGGCAAGGGCTGAGCGATGAGCAACATGATCGACATTCACACCCACTACGTGCCCAACGGGTGGCCTGATCTCACCCCCGACGCCGGCCCGGATGCTCCGTGGCTGAAAGTGGAGTCGGAAACCGAAGCCATGATCATGATGGGCACCAAGGAGTTCCGACGGATCCAGTCCGACGCCTGGGACGCCGAGGTGCGCCTACGAGACATGGATGCCGACGGTATTCACACGCAGGTAGTCTCTCCGACTCCGGCATTCTTCAACTACGGCCGAAGCGGCGAGCAGGCCGGTCGCATCTCGCGAATCTTCAACGACCTCGCGCTCGAGATCGTCGAACCGGCAAAAGATCGCCTCATCCCGTTCTGCCAGGTTCCGTTGCAGGACACCGATGCCGCGTGCCGTGAACTCGAACGATGCATCGCCAACGGGCACCGGGGCGTTGAGATCGGCAATCACGTCGGCGATCTCGATCTCGACAGCGAAGGCGTCGTGACATTCCTGCAGCACTGCGCGTCACTGGATGTTCCGGTATTCGTGCACCCGTGGGACATGGCGTCCTCACCGCGCCTGGATCGGTGGATGGCGCAGTGGCTCACCGCCATGCCTGCGGAAACACATCTGTCGATACTCGCACTGATCCTCGGCGGCGTCTTCGACAAGATCGACGATCGACTCAAAATCGGATTTGCCCACGGCGGTGGCTCTTTCGCGTTCTGGCTCGGCCGGATGGAAAACGCTTGGCATGGCCGCAACGACATCATCGGTACATCGGAATTCCCGCCGTCACACTATCTGGGTAGGTTCTACGTGGATTCCGTCGTCTTCGACGAGCGCGCACTGCGACTACTGGTCGACACGGTGGGCGTAGACCGGGTGATGGTGGGAAGTGATTATCCGTATCCCCTCGGCGAGCGACCGGTAGGCGAGGTAGTGCGCAAGAGCGAGTTTCTGGACGAAACTGCGCGCCAACTGATCTCGCGAGGCAACGCCGAACGCTTCCTGGGGATCGGCTGACCTTTCAGCTATGCCCTTTCCGGTATGACGAACGGTGATTTCGGCATTTGTGAGTCATGTCTCAAATGAGCATAATTCAGGCAACCTTTGAAACTCGCTCGGCGAAAACAGATTTCACCGTCCATCCTGCCACTCATCCAATCGATAGGTATCCGCGATGACCACAAGCGTAACCAGTGACGGAAAGCCGTTGCCGGAGAAAGCTGCCCGCAGTCGGGTTGCCATGGCAACCCTCGCCGGCACAACCCTCGAATGGTACGACTTCTTTCTCTACGGAACAGCTGCAGCGCTGATCTTCAACAAGCAGTTCTTCCCGAGCCTGAGTCCAACGGCCGGCACGCTCGCAGCCTTCAGCACCTTTGCGGTGGGCTTTATCGCCAGGCCTGTCGGCGGCTTGGTGTTCGGACACTTCGGTGACCGGATCGGGCGCAAGGCGACGCTTGTGGTCTCTCTGGTGATGATGGGAGTCGGGTCGACGCTGATCGGGCTCATCCCGAATTACGATTCCATCGGCTTCTGGGCGCCGGTACTCCTGGTGGCGATGAGAGTCGTCCAGGGTATCGGCCTCGGCGGCGAAGGCGCCGGCGCCACCCTGATGTCCATGGAGCATGCGCCCGCTGGGCAGAAGAACCTGTATGCGGGTTTCCCGCAGATGGGTACGCCGGCCGGACTTGTTCTCGCCAACGGCATCTTCCTGACCACCAGTGCGTTGATGTCGGACTCCGCCTTCGAGTCGTGGGGTTGGCGCATACCCTTCCTGCTCAGCTTCGTTCTGGTGGCGATTGGTTTGGTGATCCGGTTGCGGGTTACCGAATCGCCCTCGTTCGCCGGAATCATGGAGAAGGGTGAGATCGTCCGGTTCCCGCTACGTGAGTCGCTCAAGGTCGGGTTCCCGCGGTTGTCATTGACGCTGGCCGCGTGTTTGGCGAACTCTGCCGTGGCCTACGCCTTCATGGTGTTCACGCTCTCGTACGGAACTCAGCATCTGGGTTACGACAAACAATTCCTGGTGCTCAGCGTCACCGCGGCAGCAGTCCTGTGGTTCCTCTCCATCCCGATCTGGACCAAGGTGGCCGACAAGTACGGTCGACGGCACATGTTCATCGGGGGATCCGCTGCAATCCTGTTGTGGTGCATCGTGTTCTTCCCGTTGCTGAACACCGAGAACAAGGTTGTTGCTGTCGTGGCGTTCCTGGGAATGGGCCTGATCATTCCGGTGACCCATTGCGTTCAGGGAAGCATCATCGCCGACACGTTCCCGGCCAAGGTTCGATACTCGGGTTCGTCGTTGATTCTGCAGAGTGGAGCAATTCTGGGCGGCGGACTGGCTCCGATGATTGCGACGGCTCTGCTCGACGCCACGGGATCCTCGGTGGGCGTGACGTGGTACCTCGCGGCTATCTGCTCGATCAGTCTGGTCGGAGCGATAGCGCTGTTCAAAGTGGTGCCTGATTCATCGCGCGGATTGCAGCACGAAGAGAAGCGTGTGGAAGAAAACGCCTGACGCATAACGATATTCGAAAGCCCGCTCCCGCTCCAGGGGCGGGCTTTCGAACGTTTACTGGTTCATGAGTTCTTCTGCGAAACTGCGCAACGACGCGATAAGGGCCTGCGCCGACGGACTGGACGTCCTCGTCGCTGATGACGTGAGACCTACGCTGTGACCGATGGGATCCAGGGTGATCGGGAGTGTGGTCAAACGGGTGTCGTCGCGATGAATCAGACTCGGAAGGACCGCGATCATGTCGGTTTCCAGCAAGAGTTGCCGCACGGTGAGGAAAGACGTTGCCTCTACTCGATTCTCGGGCAACGGGAGACCGTTCCTGGCGAAGAACTCCTCGAGTTCGCGTCGGAGCACCGTCTCGACGCCGGGCAGGATCCAGGGGAACTCACGAAGTTCGTCGAGCTGCACGTCGTCGCGACTGGTCAGCGGATGGTCCACTCGGGTAACAAGTTCAACCGACTCGGCGTAGAGATTGCGTCTGACGGCGCGGTCGTCTGTCGGTGCTGTGAGTCGGCCGACGATGAGGTCGATACGACCGGCCTCCAAGTCGGTGAGTAACTGCTCCGGAGTGCCCTCGCGGACGATCACGGTCAGTAGCGGATGCTGGACCTTCAGCCGCGCAATGGCGCCGGGCAGCAAGACGTTGGAACCGGCGAGATGTGTTCCCACGATGACGGTTCCGCGGTGTGCGTCGGCCAGCTCGACGACGTGTCGGCCCGCTTCGGTGAGCTGAGCGATGACCGCCCGAGCGTGGGTAGTGAAGGCCTCGCCGAATATTGTCGGAGTGATGCCGCGTGGTCCGCGATCGAACAGGGATACACCGAGGATGGACTCGATGTCGTGCAGGCTGCGGGTTGCCACGGGTTGTGTGATGTGCAGTGCGGCAGCGGCGCCGACCACGCTGCCCTGACGGCTCAGGGCGTCGACCAGAAGCAGGTGGCGAAGTTTGAGTCGCCCGTCGAGGAGCTTGGGCATGTCCATATCTGCAATCCTAGCGGGGATTGCCGCCCGAAGTTGCTCAGGTGAAGGTGATTCCGATCGGTTTGTCGGCCGAGAACTTCTGCCACGTCTTCTCGTTGTCGGGACTTCCGTTATGTGCAAACGAAGTCCAGAGCGTGCGGATGCGTCGACCCAGATCGTCGACGGTAGTCCAATCGGCATTGCCCAGCATGGGTGAACCGTGCCAAGACTTTTCGGAGCCGAGGATGAACGGAAGTTCGATGCAATGCGTAGCGCCGAAGATGTTCTCGGAAGGTGTCCAGTCGAATCGGTAGGTGTAAACCGGGGTGCCCGCTTGCGTGAAGTCAGCGGCCAGTTCTGCGGCTGTGTCGGCAAACATGTTCCGTGTCAACATGGTTTCGACGGTGACAGTGCCGCCGGGCAGCCCGCGGACGAAGGCAGATCCCTCGTCGTGGGTGTATCCGATGACTACCTCCGTTACCCCGCTGCGCGGGCTTTCGGTCAGTGGTGCAACATCGGATATCGGGGCAAAGGGTGGCTGAACGACATTTTCGGACCGTCGGCCGAACTCGACGGCTGTGGCGCGGAAGGCGTCCAGGATTCGGGGGAGGGGAGCGGTATTCGGATCGCCGTCGAGCAGTCGGGCAAAGGTCTCGCCGTTCGCGATCGCGGCGGTCTTGGTGAAGTTGAGATCCAGTCGCGGACTGCTCTGCAGTATCGCCCGGTGGAACAATCCTCGGGATCGATTGCAGTTCAATAGATTTACAATCGAATGGGCGCCTGCGGACTGGCCGAACACGGTGATCGAATTGGGATCGCCGCCGAACCTCGCGATGTTCTCGCGTACCCACTCGAGGGCCGCGATCTGATCGTGGACACCAAGATTGCCCTCGCTGACACCGTCGAGTAGAAGATAACCGAGTACGCCCACGCGGTAGTTGACCGATACGACCACGACATCGCCTTCAGCCGATAACGCACCGCCGTCGTACCACGCGAGTGAACCTCCGCCGCTGGAGTATCCACCGCCATGCAGCCACACCATGACTGGCCGGCTACCGGTCAACGAGGGCGTCGTGACGGTGACGGTGAAACTGTCCTCGCTCTGGTCAGCCACGGGGTGCGGCGCTCCCATGACGCGCTCGAGTCGCGACGGTGGTTGAGGAAACACGGTGCCGGGCATGGTGGCGTCGAGAATGCCGGTATGAGACGCGGCAGGTTCGGGCCGTTGGAATCTGGCCGCGGTTGCGTAGGGGATCGCGCCGAAATACAACGAACCGTCGCGTCGGATGCCACGGAACTTTCCCGAAGCAGTGGAAGCGATTATCTCGGACATGCATCCCCTTGGAGTCGTAGCTGTTCCATCGAGCATGCCAGCGCTCACACGTGACACAAATGCCTATGTGGTTGCGCGCTATACCCGTCGCGACGAGCGCCGGAAACGACTTCGGCCGCCCCCGCGAAATGCGGGAGCGGCCGAAAGAGTCGAGAAGGAAGAACTAGCGTGCGCGACGCGCGAGACGCTCGGAATCCGAGATCAGAACACTCTTGCCCTCGAGGCGCAGCCATCCGCGATGAGCGAAGTCGGCCAGCGCCTTGTTGACGGTCTCACGGGAAGCGCCGACCAGCTGGGCGATCTCTTCCTGGGTGAGGTCGTGCGTGACGCGCAGTGCGCCACCTTCCTGGGTGCCGAAGCGCTGCGCGAGCTGCAGCAGTGCCTTGGCGACACGGCCGGGAACGTCCGTGAAGATCAGGTCGGCCAGAGTGTTGTTGGTACGACGCAGGCGACGTGCGAGAACGCGGAGCAGCTGCTCGGCGATTTCGGGGCGCTGCTGGATCCAAGCCTTGAGAGCGTCGCGGTCCATGCTCACGGCACGAACCTCGGTGACGGTGGTGGCCGTCGAGGTGCGGGGACCCGGGTCGAAGATGGACAGTTCGCCGAACATGTCGGACGGACCCATGATCGTCAGCAGGTTCTCGCGACCGTCAGGTGAGCGTCGACCGATCTTCACCTTGCCGGACACGATGATGTACAGGCGGTCACCGGGTTCACCCTCGTTGAAGATGACATGTCCACGGGGGAAGTCGACGGGTTGCAGCTGCTTGGTCAGCGCCGCTACCGCTGAGGGCTCGACTCCTTGGAAGATGCCGGCTCTTGCCAGGACGTCGTCCACGTGCGCTCCTTGTTGGGATTTGTTCGTTTGTGGTGTCATTTTTGCGCTATCTAACTTTGTACCCGGTCGTGCTTGGTTTGTACGCACGAACCGCCCAGACGCAGGCCTTCACTCGTGCGAGCGGGACGCTGCGTCCGACACAGTCCGTGTTGAATACAACAGGTACGGCATCGAAGTCTACGTCCCACGCGCTCGGCACGAGTGATTGATGCCACGAAAGCGTCGAAATTATCCTGATGGCGAATAAAAGTGACTACCTTGTATGGCTCTTCGATCGCCTTAGCGAGTGGGCAGTTCTTCTCCGCCCGATTGTCGCGGAGCGCTGGCCGGTCGACCCTTCCGGCGCAGGTGGAAGCGGGCAAACGCATGTGGGAACCCATCGGTGGCCAGCGACGCGACGTCGTCGGGGCCGGCCTGGTCGAGGAACTCCGCCACCTCGTTCTCCCGAACCGAGAGTCGACGCAGTCTCCGTTCGACCCGTTCCATGGCCAGCGCAAAAAGCATCAACAGCACTGGGAAGAGAATCACGGCGAGTCCTTGCATAGAGGAGAGTAAACACGGCCAATATCTCGGAATCGACACGACCAAATGTCATGTCGGGGAGTATCCGTACAGTTGTCTGAGTGCAGACCACCCCGACCGAGCGCTCAGCGACCCGCCGGTCTGGCGGCGCTCGCGACGAGGAATCCCATCTCGCGCTGGTCCGTCGCGCGCGTCGGATGAACCGGAAACTAGCCGTGGCCTTCCCACATGTGTACTGCGAACTCGACTTCACGACGCCCCTCGAACTGACGGTGGCGACCATCCTGTCGGCGCAATGCACTGACGTCCGCGTCAATATGGTCACCCCGGCGCTGTTTGCCCGTTATCCCGACGCCAAGGCTTACGCAGAAGCCGACCGGACCGAGCTCGAGGAGTACATCCGGTCAACGGGCTTCTACCGGAACAAGGCCAACTCGTTGATCGGATTGGGTCAGGCGCTGCTCGAGCGTTATGACGGCGAAGTGCCGAACAAACTTGCAGACCTCGTGACGTTGCCGGGAGTCGGTCGCAAGACAGCCAACGTGGTTCTGGGAAATGCGTTCGACGTCCCGGGGATTACCGTTGACACCCACTTCGGGCGTCTGGTGCGTCGATGGAAGTGGACGGACGAAGAAGATGCCGTCAAAGTCGAACATGCCGTCGGGGCCTTGATCGAACGTAAGGAATGGACCCTGCTGTCACATCGCGTGATTTTCCACGGACGACGCGTCTGTCACGCGCGTAAGCCGGCGTGCGGCGTGTGCGTTCTGGCCAAGGACTGCCCGTCGTACGGTCTTGGTCCCACCGACAAAATCGAAGCTGCTGCGCTGGTGAAGGGCCCGGAGACGGAGCATCTGCTCGCTCTGGCCGGGTTGTGACCCACATGTCCAATGCTGCTCGGTGGTCCCTTGTTGTGCTTGCGGTTGTTGTTGCGCTCGCTGTTGCGATCTGGCCGCGAGGGGGAGATGACACCCCGGTTTCGACTGGCGGTTCCTCGACGTCCGCTTATCGGCCGCCGACGTTCACTCCGTCATCCGAATCGCTCGATCAGCTTCGCGGACAAGCCGGACTGGCAGCGTGCCCGACGCCTACCGCCGAAGCCCCGGCCGGCGCCGCACTCGCTGGGATCACGCTCGACTGCGTTGCCGACGGAAGCCCGGTTGATCTTGCTGCCGCGCTGGGAGGTAAGCCCGCGTTGCTGAATTTGTGGGCGTACTGGTGCGCGCCATGCGCCGAAGAACTGCCGCATTTGCAGGAATTTGCGGATCGTGCGGGGGACAGTATCACTGTGCTGACCGTGCATTCCGACCCGAACCAGGAAAACGCTTTGACCCGACTGATCGACTATTCCGTTCGCCTACCCGGAGTTCAGGACGGCTCGAGCAAGGTGCAGATTGCCGTCGGCGCGCCACCGGTGCTGCCGGTCTCGGTGCTCATTCGTGCCGACGGAACCGTCGCGAAGGTGTTGCCTCAACCGTTCCGCAGTGCGGATGAGATAGCTGCCGCTACGGCGCAGTATTTGGGAGTTGTCGTATGAGCTCATCGGTTCCCGAATGGTTACGTGCCGTAGCCAGCACCCAACCCACTGATCCACATCGACTCAACCCCGTGCTCGATCGTCGCCCGCCGCGCGGGACGACAACCAGGCCCGCTGCGGTGCTCGTCCTCTTCGGAGGATCCCGAGAAGCTGATCCCCTGTGCCTCGGCGGGATGCCGGACGACGCTGACGTACTACTGACACAACGCGCGTCGACCATGCGCCAGCACAGTGGTCAGGTCGCATTTCCCGGCGGTGCCGCCGACGAGGGTGACGACGGTCCGATCGGCACAGCGCTGCGCGAGGCCCAGGAAGAAACAGGTCTCAACCCGAGTGGGGTGCTCCCGCTGGCGACGTTGCCCGAAATATTCATTCCGCCGTCCGGATTCGACGTGACCCCGGTGATCGCGTATTGGGAAAATCCGGTGTCCGTGGGCATTCAGGATTCCGGTGAGGTCGGCCGTGTCGCACGGGTTCCGCTGCGCACTCTGCTCGACCCCGACAACCGCTTCCAGGTGCGTCACCAGGCCGGGTATCAGGGTCCGGCGTTCCTGGCCGACGGCATGCTCGTGTGGGGTTTCACTGCTGGAATACTGGCCGGGCTCTTCGAGGTGTCCGGTTGGGAAATCCCCTGGGATCATCACGACGTGCGTGATCTGGACACAGCGCTCGCAGAACTGGGCGAAGACATCGAAGATTCGGCGGTTCCCCGATGACAGGTTCGCGGTGGGTCGATCTTGCGATCGTGGTGGTGGCTCTCATCGCCGCGACATCGGGGTGGCGTCAGGGCGCGGTGGCGTCGGCGTTGGCCTTCGTCGGCGTGATTCTGGGTGCTGTTGCCGGAATCCTGCTGGCACCGCATGTTCTGGTGCATGTGACCGAGGGCAAGCTGCGCATCCTCGCCGGTATCTCACTGATCGTCGTGTTGGTGATCATCGGCGAAGTTGCCGGCATGGTTCTGGGCCGAGCCGCGCGCAGCGGTATGCATTCTCCGGCCGCAAGGTCAGTGGACAGCGTGGTCGGCGCAGGGCTTCAAGCAGTTGCCGTGGTGGTTGCCGCGTGGCTTTTGGCAATTCCGCTGACGTCGTCGTCTCAGCCCAACGTCGCAGCAGCAGTCCGAGGGTCGAACGTGCTGGCCGGTGTCGACGACCTCGCTCCGCAATGGTTGCGGCAGATCCCGACGGAATTCTCGGCGCTGCTCGACACATCGGGATTACCCGACGTCATCGGTCCGTTCGGCCGCACACCCATCACCGAAGTGGAAGCGCCGGACGCAAGTGTTCTGGCGAGCCCGCTGGCCGCGCAGTTGCGTCCGAGCGTCCTGCGCATCAACGGCGTCGCGCCGAGTTGCCAGCGCGCGCTCGAAGGTTCCGGGTTCATCGTCGCGCCCGAGCGTGTCATGACCAACGCACACGTCGTGGCGGGTACCGAGAGCATCACCGTCGACACGATGCAGGGTGCACTACCCGCGCAGGTTGTGCTCTTCGACTCGTCCGTCGACATCGCGATCCTCGCGGTGCCCGGACTCGAGGCGCCGGTTCTGCCGTTTGCCGCGCAGCCCGCTCAAACCGGGGACAACGCACTGGTGCTCGGATATCCCGGTGGTGGTCCGTACACGGCCAGCGCGGCTCGTGTTCGCGAAATCCTGAACCTCAACGGCCCGGACATCTACAAGGCCGGCACCACACAACGTGAGGTGTACACCGTTCGTGGATCGATCCGACAGGGCAATTCCGGTGGGCCCATGGTCAACGATCAGGGTGAAGTACTCGGCGTCGTATTCGGTGCCGCCATCGACGACACTGACACCGGTTTCGTCCTCACTGCCAATGAGGTGTCGCGCCAACTCGCCATGGCGGAAAGCGCGTCGACGCCCGTCTCCACCGGCGTCTGCATCCTCTGAGTAGCTAGTCGGCTGCCAGGAAGCCCCGGAGCGCGTCATTGACACGCTGTGGGGCTTCCCAGTGGGCGTAATGGCCGACTCCGGAGACGGGGTGCAACTGTTCGCCGGGCGCCCAACGCCGACCGCGTCGTATTGTCCGCGTGAGAATGTACGGGTCGAGTTCGCCGTGTATCTGCAGAATCGGAATGTGCAGAGTCTGATCCATCAGACGCATGAACCGGCGGCCCTCGGTGCGGAGCTGACTTCGGAATGCCCACCGCTGATACTCCAGCGTCGAATGCGCCACCCCTGGGATGCGAATCGCGGAGCGCAATTTCGATACAACGTCGGCGAACTCGGTCTGCTCGGGCCAACCAGGACCCGAGCGCGAACGCACCAGACGCTCCACCTCGGCGCCGTTGTCGGCAGTCAGGCGCCGTTCCGGGCGGAACGGAAGCTGGTTCGCCAGGAACGACGGGAAAAGTGCCTTGCGCTGATAGCGGTCGCGCAGGACTGATTGTTTGAGCGCGTGCGGATGCGGCGACGACACCAGAGCGATCGACCGCACCAGACGCGGATGCAGGATCGCGGTTGCCCAGCACACCAGGCCGCCGTCGGCGTGACCGATCAGCGTGGCCTTGCCGTATCCCATCGCCCGGATCAGGCCGGCCACGTCGCCGGCCAGCGTCCAACCGTCGTATCCGCGGGGCGGTTTGTCTGAATCTCCGTAGCCACGTAGATCGATGGCGACAACGCGGAAACCTTGCGCGGACAGAGCCGTCAGCTGGTGACGCCACGACCACCAGAAGTCGGCAAAACCGTGCAGGAGAACCACCAACGGGGCATCCGGATCAGCGTCGCCGACCTCGACGACGTGAAACCGGATGCCGTTGGCATGAATGTCCCGGTGAATCCAGGGGCCGTCGAATCTGACGGTGGATGGATCTGGGGCTGACACAGCTGCTTCGTTACCTGCGCGCGTTGAAGTCGACCGACGGCTTTGTGTCGTCGTGGCTGCCGGGAATGACGCTCTTTGCTGCCTTGAGCGATTCGATCGTCTTCTCCGGAGCCCGCAACTTACGAACCCGCAGATAACCGAGAAGCGCGAGTACCGCGGTGGTCAGCACCATGATCAGGAACACGATCAGGAAAGCGGCCCAACGTTCGAGCCACACGCTGAGCAGTTCCGCCAGGAAAAAGAAGAAGAAGAAAGAACTGAACAGCAGAACAGTGAAGGCCAGAATGAAGAAGACGCTGCCCTGCAGCCCCTTCTTGACCTCACCGGTGACTTCGGCCTTGGCAAGCTCGACCTCGGCACGCACCAGTGTCGAAACCTGAGCCGTCGCATCCCTGACCAGCGCACCGATCGAGGCTTCGCTCGGTGTTCGGGCGTCTACGTCGGTGAGAGGAATGGACGACACCGTGTTCGGCACCCCATCTCCGGTGAAGCGTTGGCTCTCTCCGTTGGTCACGCTCACTTGTCGACCTCTCCAGGTAGTTCTCTCGCGTCTGTGGCTATGGCATTGGCTTCGGCTCGCGCCGCATGAACCCGTCCACGTCGCCACAGCAGCGCTGATCCGATCAGCGACGCTATCAACGATGTCACGAGAACTGCGGCCTTCGCTATTTCGGCCTCGCTGCCATCGCCGACCCCGTCCAGTGCGAGGTCTGCTACAAGCAGGCTAACGGTGAACCCGATGCCGCCGAGCACTGAGAGGGCAAACATGTCTCTGCGTTCGAGTGTCTTGGGTTTCGTGGCTATGCCCAATTTGATCGCGAGCAGGGAAATTCCGAAGATTCCGACAGTTTTTCCGACGAGGAGGCCGACAAAGACGGATTGCCCGACGGGATCGGTGAAGATGTCGCCGAGTACCTCGGCGTTGATGGGAACGCCGGATGCGAACAGCGCGAACACCGGAACGCAGAAGCCGGCTGAGTACGGCTGGATGCGATGTTCGAGTCGGGTGCCGGGGGCGTATTCCTCGTCCTTGTCGCGGACAACTCGCGTGAGCAGGCCGAGTGCGACGCCGGCGAGAGTGGCGTGGATACCGGCCTCGTGCATCGAGTACCAGGTGAGTAGGGCAAGTGGCACGTAGAGGAACGGCGTCGTGATGCGTTTGTGTTGGGCGTAGGCGTACACCGCAAGCGCCGCGGCTGCGGTGAGCAGCCACAACATCGCGATCGACGCGGTGAAGAGCACCGCAATCAAGATGATGGCCAGGAGGTCGTCGACTACCGCAAGACTGAGCAGGAACACGCGGGCGCTGGCTGGAATCCGGGAACCGGTCAGGGCGAGGATGCCGAGGGCAAAGGCGATGTCGGTGGCAACGGGGATCGCCCAACCCTTGTCCATCCCCGGGGTGCCGAAGCCGATCGATGCCGCGATGAGTGCGGGAACGAGAACTCCGCCACATGCCGCGATGATCGGAAGCGCTGCTGCTTTGCGATCGGAGAGCTCTCCGACAACCAGTTCGCGCTTGAGTTCGAGGCCGGCTACGAAGAAGAAAATGGCCAGCAGTCCGTCCTGCGCCCACGTGCCGAGACTGAGGTTCAGGTGCAGCGCAGACGGTCCGATCTGGAAGTCGCGCAGCGCGATGTAGCTGTCGCCGAGTGGTGAATTCACCCAGATCAGAGCAATGGCAGCGGCGATCAGCAGGATTGAGCCGCCAACGGTTTCGGTGCGTAAGTATCGGGACAGTTCGGAACGCATTGTGGAGATCACGCGGGAGCAACGCCTTTGTTCGGTTTTGCAGACATGTGGACGCGACGAATCACGTGCCGACCAGACTTCCCGGCTCACCTTTACGGAATTTTATCGCGGATGAGGTCCAGAACCCGAATTTGCGCGAGAAAACGCGCAGGGTGTTCAATTCCTACTGACTGAGATTCATCCCACCAATTGGGCAATGTTCGTATAACGCAATGTTCGTACAGCTGCAGGAGCACCACGAGTGAGCACGTCACTGAGTAAGAACCCGCCGACGCCCGCCGACGGCGAAACCGTCGGCGGCGTACCTCGCCGACGGATCGTTGTCGCGAGCATGATCGGCACGTCGATCGAGTTCTACGATTTCTACATTTACGCAACGGCCGCGGTGTCTGTCTTCCCGCTTCTGTTCTTCCCCAAAGGCAACGACACCACCGCGCTCCTCGCGTCGCTGGCGACATTCGGTCTTGCCTTCGTGGCGCGGCCGCTCGGCTCGATTCTGTTCGGTCACTTCGGCGACCGGGTAGGACGTAAAGCGACCCTCGTCGGCTCGCTCCTGACGATGGGCGTCGCAACTTTCCTCATCGGCCTGCTGCCGACCTATTCACAGGTCGGTTTGCTCGCTCCCGCGCTACTCGCGCTGATGCGTTTCTGCCAGGGCCTCGGCCTCGGCGGTGAATGGTCCGGAGCGGCCCTGCTTGCCACCGAAACCGCGAAGGAAGGCAAACGCGCCTGGGCGGCCATGTGGCCACAGTTGGGCGCACCCATCGGCTTCTTCCTTGCCAACGGACTGTTCCTGGCCATCTCGTTGATGATGGACCACGACAGCGCCAACCCGGACCTCGACGGCGCATTCCTCTCGTGGGGCTGGCGAATTCCTTTCCTGCTCAGCGCAATCATGGTGATGATCGGCCTGTACGTGCGTCTGCGGCTCGAAGAAACACCGGTGTTCGCGCGCGCCGTCGAGCGCGGCGAGAAGGTCAAGACACCCCTTGCCGAGGTTTTCAAGACAAGCTGGCGTCAGCTGATCATCGGCACATTTGTCATGCTCGCCACCTACACGCTGTTCTACCTCATGACCACGTGGGTCCTGAGCTACGGAATCGGCAAAACCGCTGCGGAAGGTGGCACGGGAGCGGGCTTCAAATACACCGATTTCCTTGTCCTGCAGCTTATTGCGGTTGTGTTCTTCGCAGCTGCCGTCCCGGTGTCCGGGTGGCTGGCCGACCGCTACGGTCGACGAATCACGCTGCTCGTCATCACCGCTACAATGATGCTGTTCGGCCTCACATTCGGACTCTTCCTGCAGACGGACGGTATGAGCGACGGCCGCATGTTGGCCTTCCTCGTTGTGGGCATGATCCTCATGGGCCTGACCTTCGGTCCGATGAGTGCTGTTCTCCCGGAACTGTTCCCGACCAACGTCCGGTACACGGGTTCCGGTATCGCCTACAACACCGCAAGCATTCTCGGTGCGGCAGTAGCGCCGTTCATCGCGGTCTACCTGGTCGACCACTACGGCGTCGGCTGGGTCGGGATCTACCTACTCGTCGCGTCGGCTCTGACGTTTGTTGCATTGCTCGTGATGCGAGAGACGAAGGACGAATCGCTCGATGACGTAGGGGCGTAGGGGCGTAGCCCCTGTGACATAAGGGCTACGCCCCCTGTGTGCCTTTTTGGTAGTGGGTGCTACCAGAAAGGCGCACAGCAGTTTTCAGGGCTGGGCCGGCAAGATGTGTTCGTCCGTTTTATCGGTACTCAGCGCCAAGGAACTGATGTACTGCTTCTCGCCGTTCACAGCGAGATTTGCCTTTGCTCGGCGCGCCTGCGGACACCTGCTCGTTCACTGCTGTCATGACGTCACTTCCCCTGGGTGCCTGTGCGTGTGCACTTCGTGGTGCAGGCACCCAACCTAGGGAGGTGGCGTTACGCGGACATATTTGAAATATGTCGCCCACGTTGCGGATTCGATCCGCAACGTGAGCGAGCACTCATGGGACTTTCTTGACCTGTATCTGATCACCAACTGCCCGAGCCTGCAAGGCGAGTGGCTGCGTCCCGACCGGCCGAAGGTCGAGAACGACAGCGGCCACCGGGTCGGCCAAGACGTTTCGGATGGTCCGGCGCAGGCCACGTGCTCCGTACACCGGATCGAATCCGCGCCGCTGCAACAGAGCGACGGCGCTGTCGTCCACGTCGACGTCGACGCCTCTCCTGGCCAGACGAGTCGTGATCAGCCGGATCTCGAGCCGAGTCACCTGTTCCGCGGTCTGTTCGTCGAACTCGTCGAGGATCACGGTTTCGTCGATGCGGTTGAAGAACTCGGGATCGAAGAACTTCTCGAGAGCGCGCTGCACCAAGTGATGACCATGGCGTGGTCGATCGATTCGGACGCGATCTGTGAGCTGTCGCCATCGGGACCGTCGGTGCTCCGCCACCGCTGCCGATCCGAGATTCGAGGTCAGGAACACGTAGCTGTTGCGGAACGAGATCTTCTGCTGACCGTTCGCCAACCGGAGTTCACCGTTGTCGAGGACCTGCAGAAGTGCCCGCAGCACGGTGGGATCGGCCTTCTCCACTTCGTCGAACAGGACGATTCCGGGGGTGTACGGATCGCCCTCGACGGTGTTCTTGTCGAACAGTGTGAAGGACTCCTTACTGCCGGCATATCCAGGCGGCGCCCCGGAAAACGATGCCGCATAGTGCTCTTGCGCAAGAGCATTCATGTCGATACGACACAGGTCGTCGGGCCCTGACCGTAGTTCCGCGGCCACGCGCCGCACCAACTCGGTCTTGCCGACGCCGGTGGGGCCGACCAGAAGGATGTTGGCGAGCGGACGCGTCGGATCCGTGGCACCGACATGCGCGATCGAAATCGCACGAACCACTGCATCGACCGCGGCCTGTTGTCCGACGATCTTGGAACTCAGGGCTTTCGAGAGCTTTCGTGCGTCGAAGGCTCCGACCGCTACGGGTTCGGTTCGTTCCTCGGCCGGTGGTGGTGCTGCACGATTCTGGTCATGGAGCCTGTCGGTGATGTACGGCACGGCGAGATCCTTACGCTTCGACGGTCTTCTCGACCGGCAGGTTTCCGACGCGGCAATCCGCGACTCCGACGGTGTCGCGAGTGATGGCCTCGACGCGCTCCTGAGCCTTCTGGGCATCGGTGACCCACAGCTTGTAGAACTCGAATGGGCAGTCGGCGACGCCCTTGTCCCCGTCACCTGCTGCGTGGACACCGGAGTAGCCGCGGTGGAGGAGTTTGAAGATGTGGTTCTGAGACTGATCGTTCTCGCGTGCATCGCGAATGGCGGACACGGACAGCTGCGCGTACTGGATTCCGTATTCTTCCTCGCCGGTTTCACCCAGTGTCCGACCGTCGAAGCCGATGATCGCAGAGTGTCCGAAGTAGGAGTAGACCCCGTCGAAGCCTGCCGCATTCGCAACTGCCACATAACAATTGTTGGCCCACGCCATCGCCTTGGACATCATCACCTGCTGGTCCTTTGCGGGGTACATGTACCCCTGGCAGCGAACGATGAGTTCGGCGCCCTTCATCGCGCAGTCGCGCCAGATCTCCGGGTAGTTGCCGTCGTCGCAGATGATGAGCGAGATCTTCAGCCCCTTGGGGCCCTCGGAAACGTACGTGGTGTCGCCGGGGTACCACCCTTCGATGGGGCACCAGGGCAGGATCTTGCGATACTTCTGAACGATCTCGCCCTTGTTGTCGATGAGAATCAACGTGTTGTACGGCGGCTTGTTCGGGTGGTCTTCATGCTGTTCGCCGGTGATGGAGAAGATTCCCCATGTATCGGCCTCGCGGCAGGCCGCAGAGAAGATCGCGGTCTCGTCACCGGGGATGGTGGCGGCTGTCGCATACATCTCCTCCTCGTCGTACATGATTCCCTGCGTGGAGTATTCGGGGAAAACCACCAGATCCATTCCGGGGAGGCCGGTCTTCATACCGATCATCATGTCGGCGATCTTGCGCGCGTTCTCGAGGACGCCGGCGCGATCGTGGAGGCGGGGCATCTTGTAGTTGACGACCGCTACGCCGACTGTGTCGTTGCTCGAGGAGATGTCACCGTGTCGCATTGTCTTTCACTCCTTGGTTGTGTGGATCAGTTGAAGACTGGACGGGATTGGGGTACTGCGGCTTTGGGCGCGGCGAGGATCTTGGCCAGACCCAGGAGAACCAGAATCGCTCCGGCCCAGCCGGCGGCTACCGCGGGTGTGGTGTGGAAGTTGTCGGTCAGGATCAGAAAGGCTGGAACAGTGCAGGTGGGCTGGCTCAGAAGGACTGCTGCCCAGCCGGTGAAGTGGCTGAGGTTCTCGCGGCCGAGGCCAAGCACCAGGAAGAACAGAGTCCACAGTGCTGCCCAAGCGAGCCAGATGACCCCGAAGACGGGGTCGTTGCTCACCGTGAACGAGAGGAAGGAGTACACGAGCGCGGCGCACGCGACGAACAGTGAGAACCACCCGATTCCTTCCGGTTCGAAGCCGGCGAGATTGCTGATTCCCACGTAGAGGTAGGTGAATCCGAACAGGTAGAGGCCTGAGGCCGCCAGGATGGCGCTCGAATCTCCCTGCGCCTGAATCAACATGACGGTGGGGACGACGCATTGAAGCGCGCCGACGAAGAGGTTGAGGACCGAGGCGGATCGAACGGGAACTGTGCCGAGCAGCATCAGTCCGTTGACGAAGAGGACGGCTCCCACGTAAAGCAAACCAACACTGCCCATCGGGCACCTCCGGTTCCTTTCGGGACGGGTTACTTTCAAATGAAATGATTCCAAATGAAACTAAGTGATGCGCGACACAGAAGTCAAGAGGTGGATCTCAGGGGAAGATTTCAGAGGGTGGCGATGATCGAGAAGTCGAGTCCGTCGGCGACGGCCAGCTGAATCTTCTGCCGTGCAACGCGATCACGAAATTCGACGGTTCCGCGAGGTCCGTCGTATGCGGCGCCTTCGACGACGGCGTCCAGGGCGTTCGGGTGTGTGTCGTCTGCGCGTCGAACCAGAGCCGAAAGGGTATGTATCCCTTCGTAACACGACTCGGCAGCGTTGTTCAGTGCTGGGGCGTGCGCGCCGTGCAGTGCGATGTAGCGCCCGAGCAGGTCCATGGAGTTGCCATCGACCATCGAGCGGAAGTACGCCGCAGAGGCAAACAGGTTCCGGGTTGCCCGGGGGCCGCTTGCGAGCAGCATGTTTTCTTCCATCAACGGGCTGAACCGGATCATCGACTCGTCGAGGCCTCGGCGGGCGAAGGCGCGGTTGAAGTCGACGGCGTCCTGCCCGACGAGGAGCATGATGACGCCGTCGCAATCGGAGTTCGAGACGGTCTCGACCAACTGCTTCATGTTGCCGCGCCCCAAGTCGACAAACGAACCGCCGACCAGGGTGAGGTTGAGTTCGGTGGCGAATTGCCTCACTGCCCCGAGTGAGCTGTGTGGCCAGATGTAGTCGTCGCCGACAACAAACCACTTGCGCGCTCCGACGTTGTCGCGCAGCCACTTCAGTGCCGGAGCGATCTGCTGTCGTGGTGTTTCACCTGAACAGTAGATTCCTGGTCGGACCTCGCCGCCTTCGTAGAGCGAGGTGTACGAGTAAGGAATGCGGCCTGCGACCACCGGTGCGAGTGCGTGGCGGACCGAGGAGATGTGCCAACCGCTGACGGCGTCGATATCGCCCGCGTCGAGTAGTTGTTGCACGCGGGCAGCGACGGCGCTCGGCGACGCGCCGCCGTCGATCACTTCGATCTGGACTTCGCGTCCCAGTACGCCGCCGGAGTTGTTGAGGTCGCGGGCGGCCAATTCGCTGATCGCCTCACATGACGGACCGAACAGCCCGGCCGGTCCTTGGAGGGGAACCACCATGCCCAGGCGCCACACCGCGCTGCGCGCGCGTTCGAGCGCGCCGGTAGCGCTCATGCGTCGCCGCCGGAATCGGAAGCCAGCGGCCTGGCCTGGGTTACTATCATTTCATTTGAAAGTATTGCCCGAGAAGTGTGAAGTACGCAACAGCGGGGAGCGATCAGTGGGAAAGAGTGACTCCGGAATTCTGGAGGCTTCGCTGACGACCGCGCTGGTCCGAGCGGCTCGAATGGCCGCGGCAGCGGCGGAGAAGACGCTGGCGGCCGAGAATCTCACTCTTGATCACTGGATGACGCTCGAAGCCTTGGCGTCGACCGAGGGGCTGACGATGGCTGAACTGCGTGATCGAACAGGAACACCGGCCCCGACGCTGACGCGAGTCGCGGACAAGCTGGTCTCGCTTGCGCTGATCTATCGCGAGGTCGGTGAGGACGACCGCCGGAAGGTACGCGTGTTTCTCTCCTCGCGCGGAAAGTCTCTGCACAAGCGGGTTGCCGCAGATATTCGCGTAGCCGAGGAGTCCTGGCTGACGTCGAAAGAGGAAATGAAGCTGCGTGAGGGGCTCCGCCCCTGTGCGCCTTCCTAGTAGCGGGGACTACCGAAAAGGCGCACAGGGGCCGCAGGCCCTACTTACCGCGAATTGCGTCGAATACCTTGGGGTCGACCAGGGTTGAGGTGTCTCCGAGGTCTCGGCCTTCGGCGACGTCGCGCAGGAGGCGTCGCATGATCTTGCCGGATCGGGTCTTCGGCAGTTCGGGAACGATCGTGATCTGACGGGGCTTGGCGATGGGGCTGATGTCGGTGGACACCTGAGCCTTGAGTTCTGCGATCAGAACGTCGCCGGTATTTTCGACGCCTTCACGCAGGATGACAAACGCGACGATGCCCTGTCCGGTGGTTTCGTCGGCGGCACCGACGACGGCGGCTTCGGCGACGCCGTGATGGTTGACGAGTGCCGATTCCACTTCGGAGGTGGAGATGCGGTGTCCGGAGACGTTCATGACGTCGTCGACGCGTCCGAGGACCCACAGGGCGCCGTCGTCGTCGTACTTGGCGCCGTCACCGGCGAAGTACCAGCCTTCTTCGGCGTAGCGGGACCAGTAGGTGTCGCGGTAGCGGTCCATGTCGCCCCAGATGCCGCGCAGCATCGCCGGCCACGGCTCGTCGAGGACGAGGTAGCCGTTGCCGCCGGGACCGAGGGGCTTGGCGTCGTCGTCGACGATCTTCGCGGAGATACCCGGTAGCGGTGCCATCGCGGATCCGGGCTTGGTGGCGGTGATACCGGGCAGCGGGGAGATCATGATCGCGCCGGTCTCGGTCTGCCACCAGGTGTCGACGATGGGAGCCTTGTTGCCGCCGATGACGTCGCGGAACCAGCGCCACGCTTCGGGGTTGATGGGCTCGCCCACGGAGCCGAGGAGGCGGATCGAGGACAGGTCGTGGGCGTCGGGGATTTCGCGGCCCCACTTCATGAACGTGCGCACGAGGGTGGGGGCGGTGTAGTAGATGGAGACACCGTACTTTTCGATGATCTCGAAGTGGCGGTGCTCGTTCGGGGAGTTGGGGGTGCCTTCGTAGACGACCTGGGTGACGCCGTTGGAGAGGGGGCCGTAGACGATGTAGGAGTGTCCGGTGACCCAGCCGATGTCAGCGGTGCACCAGTAAACGTCTTGTCCCGCTTTGTGATCGAAGACGTTGTGGTGGGTGTACGACGCTTGGGTGAGGTAGCCGCCGGAGGTGTGGATGATGCCCTTGGGCTTACCGGTGGTGCCGGAGGTGTAGAGGATGAACAGGGGGTGTTCGGCGTCGAAGGCCTGCGCTTCGTGCTCGGGTGAAGCCTGGGCGACGGTCTCGTGCCACCACAGGTCACGGCCGGGCGTCCACTCGACGTCGATGCCGGTCCTGTTGACTACCAACACGTTCTGCACGGAGTCGGCGCCGGCGACGGATTCGTCGACCGCTGTTTTGATGGGTGCTGCGGCGCCGCGGCGCCACTGGCCGTCGACGGTGACGACAAGTTTGGCCTGCGCGTCGTCGATGCGCGAGCGCAGGGCGGTGGCGGAGAATCCGGCGAAGACGACCGAATGGGTCAGGCCGAGTCGGGCGCAGGCGAGCATGGTGACGATTGCTTCGGGGATCATCGGCATGTAGATCGCGACGCGGTCACCGGCGACGAGGCCAAGTTCGGTGAAAGTGTTTGCCGCGCGGCTGACTTCGGCGAGGAGGTCGTTGTAGGTCAGATCGCGGGAATCGCCCGGTTCGCCTTCGAAGTGAATGGCGACGCGGTCACCGTTGCCGGCGAGGACGTGGCGGTCGACGCAGTTGTAGGCGACGTTGAGCTTGCCGCCGACGAACCACTTGGCGACGGGGGCGTCGGTCCAGTCGAGAACGTCGGTCCATTTCTGGTGCCAGTGAAGGCGCTCGGCTTGATCGGCCCAGAATCCGAGGCGGTCGGTATCTGCGGCAGCCTGCAACTCCGGTCCCGCGTTGGCGGCCGCAGCGAACTCTGCGCTCGGCGGATATGCCTGGGGGACGTCTGTTTCGGCTGCGCTTGTCATGGCTGACGGCCTTCTTTCCACATTGATCGACACTTTTCTGACTCCGTGTGAGGGTAGTCACAAGCTTGCGCAAACGCACCGTTGCATCACGTTGCAACCCGTTGTCCTGCGACGATCGGTCGAATCGATGCGACGGGTGGTCGCTTCCGCCGACGAGTGAATGTGTCCGAATCGAATTACCCCCAAATTTTCAACAATGGGTGCGTGCGCGCATCGAGCTTGATGTGTCTATTGTCAAACCATTATTCGACCGCAACTCGAAGTTACGTTCACCTTCAGTTGTAGGCGACACGACGCCGGCAGTTACGGCTGTCGGCAGGCCGCGAGCATGCTCGGGGTCTATTAAATGTGGAAGGAATTCCTTTGCGTATCTCACGCATAGCGACCGGCGCGGTCGCGCTCGGAATGACGGCAGTGCTGATCACGGCATGTTCGTCCGGCGATTCGTCGGGCGAATCGTCCAGCGGTGTTGTCAACGCCTGGGCGGGCGAGCCTCAGAACCCGTTGATCCCCACGAACACGAGCGAGAACATGGGCGGCCGCGTCGTCGACGCCGTGTTCGCCGGTCTCGTTTCGTACACCGCCGCCGGCGGCACGGAGAACGAGGTGGCGGAGTCCATCGAGAGCACGGACGGCCAGAACTTCACCGTGAAGCTCAAGGAAGGCTGGACCTTCACGGACGGCACCCCGGTTACCGCGAAGTCGTTCGTCGACGCGTGGAACTTCGGCGCTCTCTCCACCAATGCTCAGCTTCAGGCTTCGTTCTTCGACCCGATCAAGGGCTACGACGAGGTTGCCGCCGAGGTCCCGACGGCGCAGACGATGTCGGGTCTGAAGGTTGTGGACGACTCCACCTTCACCATCGAACTCAAGCAGCCCGAGTCGGCATTCCCCGACCGCCTCGGCCACTCGGCGTACTACCCGCTGCCTGAGGTCGCGTACCAGGACATGACCGCATTCGGCGAGAATCCGATCGGCAACGGTCCGTACAAGCTCGACGGAACCGGTGCGTGGCAGCACAACGTCCGCATCGACACGGTCGTGAACCCGGATTACAACGGCAACCGCAAGCCGAAGAACGCCGGCGTCGACTTCATCATGTACAACAACCTCGACACGGCGTACACCGATCTCCTGGCCAACAACGTCGACGTTCTCGACCAGGTTCCGCCGAGCGCGGTCACGACCTTCGAGTCGGACCTGCCCGGTCGCACGGTCAACCAGCCGTCCGCAACCATCGAGACGTTCACGATCCCGGGTCGCCTGCCGCACTTCAGCGGCGAAGAAGGCATGCTCCGCCGTCAGGCGATCTCGATGGCGATCAACCGCGATCAGATCACGCAGCAGATCTACAACAAGACCAGGACGCCTGCGCTCGACTTCACCAGTCCCGCAATCGAGGGCTGGAACGACTCGCTGACCGGTAACGGCAACGTGAAGTTCGATCCCGAGGCAGCCAAGGCTGCTTGGGCGAAGGCCGATGCCATCGCACCGTGGTCCGGCAGCTTCGAGATTGCCTACAACGCCGACGGCGGACACCAGGAATGGGTCGACGCCGCGTCGAACAGCATCCGCAATACCCTCGGCATCGACGCAAAGGGCAAGCAGTACGCCACCTTTGCTCAGATCCGCACCGAAGCCACCAACCGCACGATCCAGAGTTCCTTCCGCTCCGGCTGGCAGGGTGACTACCCGCAGCAGTACGGCTTCCTGGCGCAGAACTACCAGACCGGCGGCAGCTCCAACGACGGTGACTACTCCAACCCCGAGTTCGACCGCCTCCTGCGCGAATCGGCCGGCCAGACCGATCAGGCGAAGGCCCAGGAACTGCTCGATCAGGCTCAGGAAGTCCTGCTCAAGGACCTGCCCGCAGTTCCGACGTGGTACCGCAACGCAGCCAGTGGATGGTCGGAGAACGTCTCCAATGTCACCATCAGCTGGAACGGTATTCCGGTCTACGAAGACATCGAAAAGAACTGACGCGTAGAACGATCCGCATCTGAAACGTGAGTTCGGGACGGCAGGCGCTCTGCCTGCCGTCCCGAACTCGTGTTCACGCCGGATTGTCCGCTGACGTACACGATCATCGACAAGGAGGTGATCCGATGCTCTGGTACATCGGTCGCCGAGTGCTTCAAATGATCCCGGTTTTTCTCGGGGCCACTCTTTTGATCTACGCTATGGTCTTCCTGCTTCCCGGTGATCCGATTGCCGCGTTGGCGGGCGACAAGGCGCTCAGTCCAGGTGTTGCGCAGCAACTTCGGGAGCGTTACCACCTCGACCTTCCCTTCTATCAGCAGTACCTGCTGTATCTGAAGGGCATCTTCACGCTGGACTTCGGCACGTCGTTCTCCGGACGCCCTGTCAGTGAAGTTCTGGCACAGGCATTCCCGATCACGATGAAACTTGCCTTCATGGCACTGATCGTCGAGACGGTCTTCGGTGTGGGCTTCGGTCTCATCGCCGGCCTGCGCAAGGGCGGGTTCTTCGACAGCACCGTCCTGCTTTTCAGCCTCGTTCTCATCGCCATCCCGATCTTTGTGATCGGCTTTCTGGCTCAGTTCTTCATCGGCGTCAAGTGGGGCATCGTCCCGCCGACGGTCGGCGGCAACACCAGCTTCAAGAATCTCCTGCTCCCCGCCCTGGTTCTTGGTTCGGTTTCGTTTGCATATGTACTGAGGCTCACCCGAACATCCGTGGCGGAGAACATGACTGCCGACTACGTGCGGACAGCCACCGCCAAGGGGCTCTCCCGTGGACGAGTGGTTCGAGTGCACGTGTTGCGCAACTCGCTCATCCCCGTGGTCACGTTCCTGGGTGCCGACCTCGCGACTTTGATGGGCGGCGCCATCGTCACCGAGGGCATCTTCAACATCAACGGCGTCGGCGGCACGATCTACCAGGCGGTGACCAGAGGTGAAGCACCGACAGTGGTTTCGTTTGTCACCATTCTCATCGTGATCTACCTGATCGCGAATCTGCTCGTCGACCTCTTGTACGCCGCGCTCGATCCGAGGATCCGCTATGTCTGAGACCGTGAAAACCGGACGCGCAGTCCGGCAAAGCCATTTCGTGGCGCCGCCCGAAGTTGCGGCACCGGGGGAGACGGACGCCGTCAAACTCGATCAGGCGCCGACGAGTATGTGGACCGACGCGTGGCGCGATCTGCGCAAGCGTCCCCTGTTCATCATCTCGACGATCATCATCCTCGCGGTCATCGTCATCGCAGCGTTTCCGAGCTTGTTCACGAGTATCGATCCGCGGTACTGCGACCTCACCTACAGCATGCAGGGACCGACCTCAGGTCACTGGTTCGGTTTCGACCGCCAAGGCTGTGACGTGTACTCGCGCACCATCTACGGTGCTCGCGCATCCGTACTCGTGGGTGTCGGCGTCACGGCGTCGGTGTTGGTGATCGGCGTGATCTTCGGTGCACTGTCCGGGTTCTACGGCGGCTGGACCGATTCGGTTCTCTCCCGTGTCGCCGACATCTTCTTCGGTATCCCGCTGATCCTCGCTGCCATCGTCCTGATGCAGCTGTTCACCGATCGCACCATCTGGACCGTCGTCGGCGTCCTGGCGCTCTTCGGCTGGCCTCAGATGGCAAGAATTGCTCGCGGTGCGGTGATCTCGGCGAAGAACAACGATTACGTCATGGCTTCGGAGGCGTTGGGTGTCTCGAAGCTCAAGACACTGATCCGCCACGTCATTCCGAACTCGTTGGCGCCCATCATCGTTGTGGCCACCATCTCGCTCGGCACGTACATCGTTGCCGAGGCGACGCTGTCCTTCCTCGGTATCGGTCTTCCGTCCACCGAGGTTTCGTGGGGCGGCGACATCAGCAACGCTCAGGTGACGCTGCGTCAGGGATCGACCATTCTGTTCTACCCGGCAACGGCTTTGGCCATCACCGTTCTCGGATTCATCATGATGGGTGACGCGCTGCGCGACGCCCTCGATCCCAAGTCGCGGAAGCGGTGAGCACGATGACCACCAAGGAAACTCTCACCTCGGAGGAAACTCCGCTGCTCGAGATTCGTGATCTCGAGGTGTCGTTCCAGTCCAATTCCGGTCCGGTTCCGGCAGTTCGAGGCGTCAGCCTGACCGTCTATCCAGGCCAGACGGTTGCCATCGTCGGTGAATCGGGTTCGGGTAAGTCAACTACCGCGCACTCGATCATCAATCTGCTTCCCGGCACCGGCAAGGTGACGGCAGGCGAGATCATCTTCGACGGCAAGGACATCTCGAAGGTCTCGGAGAAGGACTTCGTCCACATCCGGGGCAGCCAGATCGGTTTGGTTCCGCAGGATCCGATGTCGAATCTGAATCCCGTGTGGAAAGTGGGCTTCCAGATCGAGGAAGCACTGTCTGCCAACGGGATCGCCAAGGGCAAAGCCGCCAAGGTTCGGGCCGCAGAACTGCTCGAGGAGGCAGGCCTCGCCGAGGCCGAGAGCCGATTGGGGCAGTACCCGCACGAGTTCTCAGGCGGTATGCGACAGCGCGCACTCATCGCGATCGGGTTGTCCGCTCGTCCGAAGCTTCTTATCGCGGACGAGCCGACGTCGGCGCTCGACGTCACCGTCCAGCGTCAGATTCTCGACCACCTCGACGGTCTGACAACGGAACTCGGCACCGCCGTTCTGCTCATCACTCACGATCTGGGCTTGGCCGCCGAGCGCGCCGAGCATCTGATCGTGATGAGTAAGGGTCGCATCGTCGAATCCGGTCCGGCACTGGAGATTCTGAAGCGCCCGCAGCATCCGTACACACAGAAACTGGTCGCGGCTGCGCCGTCGTTGGCGTCGAAGCGGCTCAGCTCGTCAGTGGCACGCGCCGAGATTCGCGAACAGGCGGAAGAGGTCGCCGAAGCGGTCAAGGCCGAGGAAAGTGCGGCAGAGTCCTTCGGTAAGGCGACCGACGACGTTCTTGTCGTCGATCATCTGACCAAGGTGTTCAAGCTGCGCAAGGGTTTCCGCAAGACCACCGACTTCACAGCCGTGAACGACGTGTCCTTCAAGGTCCGCCGCGGAACCACAACGGCGATCGTCGGTGAATCGGGTTCCGGTAAGTCGACGGTCGCGCAGATGGTCCTCGGCTTGCTCGAGCCCACGGCAGGCAACGTGGTCTTCGACGGTCAGGACGTGTCGAAACTCGGTGCGAAGGAAACTTTTGCGTTCCGTCGCCGAGTGCAGCCGATCTTCCAGAACCCTTACGGCACGCTCGACCCGATGTACTCGATCTACCGCACGATCGAGGAACCGCTGCGTACCCACAAGGTCGGGACCAAAGCCGAACGTGAGGCTCGCGTCCGCGAACTTCTCGACAAGGTCGGTCTGCCCCAGTCGGTCATGCGACGATTCCCGAACGAGCTCTCCGGTGGACAGCGTCAGCGCGTGGCAATCGCGCGAGCGTTGGCTCTGCAACCGGAGGTCGTGATCTGCGACGAGGCCGTCTCCGCTCTCGACGTGCTCGTTCAGGATCAGATCTTGACGCTGCTCAACGACCTGCAGGCGGAGTTCGGGTTGACGTACCTCTTCATCACGCACGACCTGGCCGTGGTTCGTCAGATCGCGGACAACGTGCTGGTGATGTCGCGTGGCTCGATCGTCGAATCGGCGCCGATCGACGACGTGTTCGGCAATCCGCAACAGGACTACACACGCAAGTTGCTCGACGCGATTCCCGGTGGGTCAATCAAGCTGGGAAGCTGACGCAACAGGTAGGTAGGCAAGTCCGCAGAGGGGCTGCAAGGGTACCGTCGTTGATCGTGACGGACCCCTTGCAGCCCCTCGTCGATCTTCCAGGCGTACGCGCCGCCGCTGATCACGCGCGCGACGCACTCGGTGAGGTGCATCGGCATAAAACCAACCGACGCGGATGGCCCACGACGGCTGCTGAAGCCGCAGTTCGCGCCGCTCGGGCGTCTGCTTCTTTGGCGGGCGGGTCGACGGAGTTGCCGGCTGAGGGGATGGCCGGTGATCCGATTCTTGCCGGAGCGCTGCGGGTTGCGCAGGCGCTGGACGGTGACGGTCTGCCGCTCATGGAGTCCACGTGGAAACGGGCGCCGCTGCAGGCTTTGGCCAGGTTGCACCTACTGGCAGCGGCCGATCTGGTCGAGGATCCTGACGAATTGGGACGACCTCGAATCGATCCGGGCGTCGGCGAGCGTCTCGACGCGCTCGCCCAACTGGTGACGGGCGGAACCTCGGCGCCGGCTCCCGTTCTGGCCGCAGTCGTGCACGGCGAATTGTTGGCACTGAGCCCGTTCGGTACCGCCGACGGCATTGTGGCGCGCGCCGCGTCCCGGCTCGTTGCGGTGTCGTCCGGTTTGGATCCGCATAACCTCGGCGTCCCTGAGGTCAGTTGGCTGCGTAGGCCGCAGGCGTACTCCGATGGAGCTGCGGGTTTTGCTTCCGGTCGTCCGGAAGGTGTCGGCAGTTGGGTGATCCTGTGTTGCGGCGCGCTCGAAGCTGGTGCTCGTGAGGCGACGTCGATTGCGGACGCCGCGAGTCCGAGCTAAACCACGCCGGGTTGGTTCCACATCGGACTGGTTCCACACACAAAACGGGCGGCGCTGCCGATTATCGACTTCGCCGCCCGTTAGCACGGACTACTCGTTACCAAGCGTGCTCGGTGGGTTGTGTGGATGGCCTCGGCGAGGGATCGCCATTTTGAGGTCGTCCCCGCAACTTGTGCGGAGTCCTCGCTCAAATTGAACGAATCTCGCAGGCCCACAACACTTCTGCCCTTATAGTGGCTTGTGCTCCGCGTGGGTGCCCTAGTGCCCGTGCTGGGAATCCGGGTTGGGGAAACGGTCCTTCTCTTCCGAGCCGTTCCTGGCCTTCCGTTCTTCCGTAACTCCTTTGTACCCTGTGTTGCGGCTCACAGCAAGTATCAATTTTTGTTTGTGGCCTTGAAGTTTCACCGTTTTCGGCGAAGTAGTGCAAACGTCACAACACCGGCTGTCACAGCTCCGATTCCGAGCGCTGCAGTAGTTGCCACAGCGGTGCCCGACTGTGCTGACAGCCGAGCGCGAAGCGAGACCGGATTCGAGAAAGTCAGTATGGGCCAACCGTTTCCGGCTGCCGCCTTCCGAAGCGCGCGGTCGGGGTTGACCGCACTCGGATGCCCGACGGCCTCGAGCATCGGCAAGTCGGTTATCGAGTCGGAGTAGGCGTAACTCGCGGAGAGGTCGTATCCGTACTCGGCTGCGAGTTTCTCCATGGCTTCCACTTTGCCGGGGCCGTAGCAGTAGAAGTCGACCTCGCCCGTGTAGTGCCCGTTCTCTTCCTTCATCGACGTCGCGACGGAGTGTGTAGCTCCCAGCGCACGGGCGATCGGAGCAACGATTTCCTCGCCCGAGGCAGATACCACGATGACATCGTGGCCGCGCACCTTGTGGTCGGCGATCAAGTCGGCGGCCTCGGCGTAGACGAGGGGGTCGACAATGTCGTGCAGAGTCTCCGCGACGATCGACTTGACCTGTTCGACATCCCAACCGGCGCACATCGCGGTGATGTGTGCGCGCAAGCGCTCCATCTGATCGTGATCGGCGCCCGAGAGTAGGAACAGGAACTGCGCGTAGCTGCTTTTGAGAACCGAGCGCCGGTTGATCAATCCTTGCGCGAAGAACGGCCTGCTGAAAGCCAACGTGCTGGATTTGGCTATGACGGTTTTGTCGAGGTCGAAGAAAGCGGCAGTCCGCCCGGTTGTCAGTCCATTCCCAAGCTTGTCGGTCACAGCTACCGAGGATAGTCCGACGGTCGGTTCGCTTGCGTCACCACAACCGGGAAATGAACGGCGACGCTTACGAATCGTTGCTGTTCAGGCTTGCATTTCCCGGACATTTGCAGTGTAGGATTACGGCAGTTCGACTTGCTCGGACTGTGTTCAGCCCAACCCCCCGGGGCTGAACAGACAGACAACCCCCGTCTCCCCCCAGGCGGGGGTTGTCCACTTTCTCGGCCACATCAGGTTTCTCGGGTACATCAAGTGAGAGTTATCCACAGAACCCGAGTTGTCCACAGCTCGATTCGGGTATCTGTTCTTTCCCGGCTACAACGCTCAGGCTCGTGCTCATGAACTCGAATGCTTCAGGGGAATCAGGGCATGTCGACGCGGATGTCCTTGTGTTGGTCGAAGATCCGCTGGTTCTTGCCAGCGTGCGACGCGTCGTTGCTGCCATTGATCAGTCTGCGGACGAGGGGCCGCAACCGGTATCGCGCCAACAATGGAACAGAGCGTCCGCGGTGGTGCTGGACATTGCACACGCCAAGGCGTGCTCGAGTCGCAACCCGAGGCGATCACGCGTCTTCCTCGTCAGTGAGTCCGAACCGACGCTCGACGAGTGGAAATACGCCACCTCGATCGGCGCCCAGGCGGTGTTCACCCTGCCGACGGACGAGAATGCGCTGGTTGCAGTGTTAGCCGAGCACTCGGTGAGCCGGGGTGAGGGCACCGTTGTAGCCGTTGTCGGCGCGTGCGGTGGGGCTGGCGCCTCGGTGAGCGCCGCTGCGATCGCCTTGGCTTCCGCTGCCCGTCGAATCCCGACGATGCTTGTCGACGTCGACGCCCTTGGCTGCGGCGCAGACGTCGTGCTCGGTGTCGAAAATGTTCCGGGGGTGCGCTGGGCAGCGTTGACGGTCGAGGGTGGGCGATTGTCGGCGGAGTCGCTTCGTGACGCTCTGCCCGCGCGGGGGAAGTACTTGCGGGTGCTCTCGTGCAGCCGCGGCGAGATCGGTGGCCCGTCGGTCACTGCGCTCGGGGCGGTGCTCGACGCGGGCCGACGATCCGGCGGTCTTGTCGTGTGTGATGTTTCCGGCTGTCGCGGCCTCGAGGGTGAGGCCGTATTGGAGGCGTCGGATGCCGTCGTGATGGTTGTTCCCGCGACGGTGGCTGCCTGCGTCGCTGCCGAGAAGGTGGGAATGTGGGCGGCGCAACATAATTCGAATGTCGGGTTGTTGGTGCGCGGACCGGCTCCGGGTGGTCTCCGCGGGGCCGACGTTGCGAACATGCTCGGATTGCCGTTGATCGCAGTTGTCCGGGGGCACCGCTCGCTCGCGTCGATGCTCGAACGCGGCGGGCTGGAATTACGACGCAAGTGCGCCCTGACCCTCGGAGCGGACGCGGTTCTGGACAGACTCGCGGCGGGATCACGTTCCTGGAGTGCTGCAGCATGAGTGGGCTGGTCACGGCTGAACTGCTCGATCGGGTCCGCGATCGGTTGACGGCGTCGACGGCCGCTGAGCCGACAGCGGCAACGGTCGCTGACGCCGTTCGGGCGGAGTCCGCCGGAGTGCTCGGTGATACAGATCTGCTCGAAGTTGTGCGAATTCTCCAGACCGAGCTGACCGGAGCCGGGCCGCTCGAGTCTCTGTTGCATGAACCAGGAGTCGCGGACGTTCTGGTGACTGCTCCGGATCAGGTGTGGGTCGATCGTGGGGTGGGGCTGGAACGAACGAGCGTGCAATTTGCGGACGAGGCAGCGGTGCGACGCCTTGCTGCGCGTTTGGCCTTGTCGGCCGGAAGACGACTCGACGACGCGCAGCCGTGGGTCGACGGCCGGTTACGCGGAGTTGGCGACGGGCATTTCGGTGTCCGATTGCACGCAGTTCTCTCGCCGGTCGCACAGGGTGGGACCTGCTTGTCGCTACGGGTGCTCAGACCTGCGACGCAAGGCCTTGACGCGTTGTGCGCCCGCGGGGCGATTGAACCCGAGGCTCGCTCGCTGCTTGATCGAATCATCATGTGCCGTTTGGCTTTTCTTGTGATCGGCGGCACCGGTGCGGGGAAAACGACATTGCTGTCGGCTGTGCTAGGTGCGGTTGATCCCAGGGAACGGATCATCTGCGTCGAGGATGCTGCCGAGTTGGCGCCGCCACATCCGCATGTGGTTCGGCTGGTCGCACGCGCTCCGAATGTGGAGGGCGTCGGCGAGGTAACGGTACGTGATCTCGTGCGGCAAGCGTTGCGAATGCGACCCGACCGCATCGTCGTGGGGGAAGTACGGGGAGCCGAGGTCATCGACCTTCTGACTGCCCTGAACACGGGTCATGACGGCGGGGCAGGCACCATCCACGCGAATTCGCCTGAGGAAGTGCCGGCGCGGTTGGAGGCATTGGCCGCGTTGGGAGGAATGGATCGACATGCGTTGCACAGTCAACTCGCAGCCGCCGTCCAGGTGGTTCTGCACGTACACCGCTCCGCCGACGGTTCTCGGCGACTCGAGCAGATCGGGGTCATCAACCGCGGCGCCGACGGATTCGTACACATCATCCAGGCCTGGCCGGCTGCTGGTCCGGGGCGCGATCACCTCGAAAGAATGCTGCGGCTCCGTGATCGGGACGGACTGCCGGCATGAGCGCCACGCTGCTACTGTGCGCGCTGTCGATGATGGTTGCTCCGACGGTGAATTCGCGTTCCCGGCTCCTCGAATTCGCAGATTCGCAGGTGAAGGCATCGTTCACCGTGCCGTGGACGCTGATTGCCGCTGCACTGCCACTGGGACTGGGGGCGTTGTTCGGAGGTATCTCTGCATTGATTGCCGCCGCGATTGCAGTGGGAACTGCGCTCTTTCGTGGTCGGCGGAAGAAGGCAGCGTCGGCAAGGGACTCGGAACTGGTGTTGCTGCTTGCCGGATTGGAGGTCCTGATTGCAGAGTTGCGGATCGGTGCGCACCCGGCGTCCGCGTGTTCCGTTGCCGGTGAGGAGTGCTCGGGCGCGGTCGGGGAAGTATTCCGTCGCGGTTCGGCGCGAGCTCGGTTGGGCGGCAGTGCAGCCGACGCATTCCGATCCGGCGGCTCGCTCGTCGACCGCGAGTTGGTGCGTGTCGCGTCAGCGTGGTCTGTCGCTGAACGATACGGTCTGGCGCTTGCCGAACTTCTGGGAGCTGTGCGGACGGATATGTTGGGTCGCAATCGTTTCCGTCAGCGCACCGAAGCTGGGCTGGCCGGCGCGCGAGCTACCGCGACGGTACTGGCGGGTTTGCCGGTCCTCGGTATCGGACTGGGTGAGCTGATGGGGGCGGCTCCGTTGCAAGTGCTGTTCGGGGGTGGCGCGGGCGGAGTGATGCTGGTGGTCGGAACGGGGTTGGTAGCTCTCGGCCTGCTGTGGACCGACAAGATCACGTCGAAGGTCACCTCGTGATCTGGCTGGGAGTAGTGACGATCGCGTTGTCGTTGTGGATAGTTCCGGACACGCGAATGTCACTGCCACGCATGGCAACAATGCTCCATCGTGGTGCCGTGGATGCAGTTCTGCCGGACGAGCCACCGGCCGGCGATCCTCTAGCGGTCGCAGCGAGTTTCGACCTTCTCGCCGCATGTCTTCGCGGCGGGTTACCGGTTGCGGAAGCGGTAGGGGCTGTTGCCGCTACGGCGCCCGCGCCGATGGATGACACATTGCGGCGTGTATCGGATCTGCTCACCCTGGGCGCCGATCCGGATGTGGCCTGGGGTGAAGCTGCGCGCGATCCCGACACCGAATCACTAGCCCGACTGGCGCGCCGGTCGTCACGGTCGGGGACGTCGCTGTCCGTCTCGATGGCGGAACTTGCAGAACGCCGACGAGATGACGCGGAGGACGCAGCTGCGGCGTCCGCCGAACGCGCGGGCGTGTTGATCAGTGGACCGCTCGGACTCTGTTTCCTGCCTGCGTTTCTCGCTCTGGGGATAGTGCCCGTGGTGATCGGATTGGCGTCGTCGGTACTCGGCGATGGGCTTATCTGACAAGAATTCTTCCACGGCAGAACAACTGTCGTGGTCTTACAGGAGGGGAAAGCAATGTTCGAAGTGATGGGAAAGTTGTCAGCGAGGTTGACGTTGCTCGTGGCCGAGGACGACGGTATGTCCACGGCAGAATACTCGGTAGGAGTATTTTACACACATGATGGTTTCACACAAGCCGCTACGAGCATTGGTTGTCGTCAGGCTCTCCCGACTGACCGACGAGTCCACTTCGCCTGAGCGCCAACGTGAAGCGTGCGAGCAACTGTGCGAGTCTCGCGGTTGGACCGTAGTCGGCGTTGCCGAGGATCTCGACGTGAGTGCTGGCACCACCTCCCCGTTCCAGCGACCCACACTTTCCCAGTGGATCGGAGAGAACGGCACCGACCCCGGTCGAGCCGGGGAGTTCGATGTACTCGTGTTCTACCGGGTGGACCGCCTAGTTAGGCGCGTCCGCCACCTGGGGCAGATGCTCACCTGGTCCGAGCGGTACCACGTCAACATGGTCTCAGCGACAGAATCGCACTTCGATCTGTCCACCCCGATTGGTCGAGTGATCGCCCAACTAGTCGCATCGTTCGCGGAGATGGAACTAGAAGCGATCAGTGATCGAATCGCTTCGGCTTACCAACACAACAGGCAGCTAGGGAAGTGGACCGGTGGAGCTCAACTTCCCTGGGGTTATCTCCCTCGGGAGACCGAGGACGGCTGGCGGTTATTCCCGGACGCCGAAGCCGTTCCGGTGATTCACGAAGTCGCAGAGCGTGTCTTAGCCGGGGAGCCGCTGCGCTCGGTCTCCCACGACCTCACCGAGCGAAAAATACCAACCGCGAAAGATCGGATGAACGCCCACCAGGGCCGAGAGCTAAAGGGGTACAAGTGGACTTCTAGCGGACTGAAACGGAGCATGACCTCCCCGACCATGCTCGGGTACGCAACGAAACGTGAGCCGCTACGAGATGCCCACGCGAACATCATTCGGGATTCTCGGGAACGTAAGCAGTACGGGCCAGAGGAGATCCTGAGAGGGCGGGACGGGTCTCCGGTGCAACGCGCAGAACCGATCCTGACTCGAGAGGTATTCGATCGGGTGGGAGTCGAGTTAGCTGACCGGGAGAACCGCAAGGAACCAACCAAACGAACCAGCGCGCTGCTGCTTCGGGTGATCTACTGCGACGTTTGTGGACGCCCCGCCTACCAACTCAAGGGCGGACAAGGCAGATCAGCCCGGTACCGATGTGCGTCGGCTCAGTACAAGAGCACATGCGGCAACGGAACCGTCGTGAAGTCAACGCTGGACGAACTCGTGGAGTCTGCTGTTCTGGACCTCCTGGGGAGCTCGGAACGCATGTCTCGTGTGTGGGAGGCAGGCGAGGACCATGCCGCCGAGCTTGCGGACCTTGACGTGACACTGACCGACTTAGCTGGGCAGATCGGTCTAGGCGTGTACCGGGCCGGCACTCCCCAGCGGGCGGTCCTGGATGCACGGATCGCCGAGCTCTCTCACCGACGCGATGAGCTCGCAGCGATCACGACCCGACCGGCTGGCTGGGCTTGGAAGCCGACCGGCGAGACTTTCGCGGACTGGTGGGAAAAACAGTCAGTGCAGGAGAAGAACGTCTATCTGCGGTCGATGGGTGTAGGTGTCCGGTTCGACAAGCGGGACGAGCTCAAGGTTCACCTGGAGTTGGGAGAGCTCTATCGAATGGCTGAAGAGGTCAAGGCCGCTGGTTCGATTGCAACGTTCACGGAGCTATTCGACTCGATGACCGAGAACGGCATTGCCGGTGTCGAGATTGCCGACGGCAAGGCGGTGTTCACATCGAAGTCCGGCGACCGGGTCGAGTTCCCCTTGCGATCCATCAAGATGTGATGAAATCGGACGATAGTTCGCAGCTGTTCCGGGCTTGACGTGGTACTAGGCGTGATACTAATCGGGCATGAGATCCGTAGTTGTTGCCGTTGCTTTGTTGGCCCCGCTGGCCGTGCCCATTGTGGCGAGCGCCCAGTCGCTCCCGTATCAACCGCCGGTAGTGTCGCTGGTCAGTGATGATTCATCGATCACCGCAACGATCACGAACCCGAACGATCAGGGCATCTGCACCCTTGCAATTTCGTCCGCACCGCGACCGCTAGTGAACGACCCCAATGACCACACCCGTTCGCTGGAACCCTTCACCGAGGACGCTGCGGCATGGCCGCAGGCCGGACAGACAGTGGAGCTGACACGCGCCGAACTGGTGCCGGGCGTGTACGACCTCACTGGCTGGTGCGGTCAACCAGCGCCAGGCGGAGGGTGGGTAATGGGACAACTGTCGAACGGCGTGTCCTACGACGTGCGGGTTGGACCGGAGCCGCAACCAACAGGCTCCCTAATGTTCGGGTCATAGAGACCACGACAATCGCCCCTCAGGTCAATCCTGAGGGGCTTTTTCGTTTCATGCCGTTGATTACCTTCCGGGTTTCCCGCTCTGCAGGATCTGGCGAGCCTTCGCCGTAAGGTGCCCTCCTGCACGACCTTTCACGGTTGTGAGAAGCTCGCGCTTCCGAGCTTCCTTCAAGTGAATCTTGATGGTCTCGGGACTCTTGTCCACCAGTTCGGCCAGTCGCCTGATGACGGACTTTTCACCGGTCATGACGAGCCGGACGTAGGTCTGTGCGAGCGTTGCCAGGTATTCGTCTGTGATCCCGACTGCCACGAGCGACCGGAGTTCAGCCGATTGCCGTTTGCCTACCCGTTCGTCACGCTCGGCCACGAGTTCCAACTTCGACCTCCACTCTTCACTTGCGGCACGAAAGTCGAGTTTGCGGACCAGCGTTGACGCGATGCCACCGGCCACGTCCTCCTCTGTGGCGTCGCGGCTAGGTGTAATTGTGACTGCCCACGGACCGCCCTGGCCTACGTCTTTCGGCCACGAGTAAGTCACCACCCACGGTCCGATCTGTTGCTCGACCGAGGGAACTCCTAAACCGCGCACTCGTTCTCGTGGACTCCGTGGCTCGTCCAAGTTCTCTTCCATATCCACACCCTACCGCACGACACACCCCGGTATGCCATACCCGGGTTGACAGACGGGGGTGCGTCATGGTCTATTCGATATGAGCCCGGACGTACCGGGCAAGAGACGAGGAGAGAAAGTGATCGACACGCAACAGTGGCTGACAAAGATCGCAGAGGACGAATTTTTCGCTGCCACAGACCTTTTGGCGGCACTGGCGATGGTCAGCGACACCCACGAGGCGGACCTGACCACCGAGGAGACGGAAGAGGCGACGTTCCGGCTCCAGTTGGCAGGTTATCTGTGGCCGGTCGCTGTCGAGGGCAACCGGTGGACCTACCGGCCCAGGATTCCCGGAGCCGTTGCGGCGTAACCGCAGCATCTACCCATGTAGACAACAGAGCCCCCGGTGTAAGAGGCACCGGGGGTTCCTCATCTCAATCTATGACACGAAGGAACGAATGCACACATTGACAATTGACCAGCTCGACACCGAATTGAGCCGTTGGGGAGGACCGATCATGCCGTTTGACTATTGGGCCGACCGCGCGAACGAAACGCCCGATTTCCTGGTGGAGGGCATGGTTCACGCCGCCACCAACACGATCAGCGGGAAACCGACAGTCGGCAAGACCAGGCTTGCAGCTGGCATCGCCGCAGCGGTCGCCAAGGGGGACCGCTCGTTCTGCGGTTCCAGGGTGAACGATCACGGCCCGGTACTGGTCATCACGACCGACCCCGGCGAGTCGAACAGGTGGGGGCTGCGGATGCGTGAACATGGGGTTTCGTCGGACATGGTAGGTATCGCTAGGTACAACCCCGACGATTGGCGGCAGTACCGCGAACATGCCGAACAGGCTCGATTACTGGTTTTCGACAACGTACTTGGGTCGCTCGGATCGGGTTCGGTCCGAGACGATGACGCCGCTCGGGAACTGACTGCGCCGCTCTCGGAGATCGCGGACAACGGTACGTCGGTAGTCCTTATCGCACACTCAGGGAAGAACTTCGAGGCGGGATCGGGACGGCACACCCCAACTGGCTCGATGGGTTCTACGGTCTACTCAGCATGGGAGCGTCTCAACCTTCACGTTCACGACGTGACGGAGCCGAACACACGGTCACTGACGGTTCGGTCAAACGATCACGCAGACCGGAATCTGACGGTACGGGCCGACTGGGGTCGGGCGTCTGCCGAGTGGGAGCTGTTGAGCGAGAAGGAAGATACCCGGCAACGGACCGAGGAGACCTACGAAGCTCGTCATTCGCTGTTCGATCAAGTGGCCGCAGATCCCGAGTTGCGGGCGCTCAGCAACAAGTCGGAGATCGGGCGTCGGCTGCATGAAGCCGACCCTGCCAGGTTCGCTACGGACCGGGCCGCGACCCAAGCATTTAGACGTGCTTGTGATGCGGCTGGAGGCGAGTTCGTGGATAGGGCATGGCGCAAGAAGCCCTGAGTACCTCGTGTGCAACTTTCGGAATAACCGCAGGTCAGAGCGTTTCGGTTGTTGTGCAACCAACGTTCACAATCTCCCTATTTCCGCAGGTCAGAAGCGGTTGCACACTTCTACACCCCCCTATGTATTCACCCCCGCGTGCAACAACCGTAAGTCGCTTCGCTTGCGGTTGGGGTTGAGAGCCAGGATCGGCCTTGAATGGCCGAGCCTGATCTAGGCAATTCAGGGCAGCCCTTTGGCGGGGCTGCCTGACTATCCATTCAAGTCCATTCAAGGGATCTGCCACCGTTCGCAGATCCCGAATCGCCTTACCCACCAACAGGTCCACATGGAGTGGGCCTGAGTTTTGCGACGGCAGACGCCGCCGCTCACCCAGAAGGAGAAGAACAATTGACAGAAGCTAACCACTCGCCAGCGGCTGACGACTACATGTCGTCGCTGGGTGAAGAAGAGAACGGAACGTTTCTCGGACTTGAGCACCATGAGGTCGAAGACGCTTACACCGGCGAAGCGTCGGAAGCGCAATGGATAGCTCCGCTCCCGCAGGATGACCGGGTACGCCTGCGTCGTCCGCGCATTGAACATGTCAGGGTCTCGGAAGAGGTCTACGACCTGGTGAACGCAGGACACGGGTACGTGGTCCAGACAGTCACCTCCGTCCCATCGAATCCGGTGACAAAGGTCTGCCGGTTCTGCGGAGGTTCGTTGCCACAGCCTGACAAGGATTGGATCTGCGAACTCGTCTACTTCGGAGCCGAGCCCGAACCTGACTGCCGGTGCAATTGGTGCATGAACCGGCGACTGTGGGAAGAGCGCGAGTACCGCGAGGCTGGACGTCCACGCACACGGTGTGATTCGCCCGAGTGCAAACGCAAGGCGAAGAACGAGCACCAGAGGAAGTGGAGGGCGAAGAGGCGTAAAGGGAGAGAGCTGGTTGGGGTGTAGAGATCAATTCACTATCAGTAGTGAGAGGAGGATCCACTGAACTCCCTCCACTTGCGTTGAGCCCCTGCCAGTTCGCCCCTATCTGGCAGGGCGCTTCGCAACCTCAGCCCTTTGGTAGGTGGGTTGGACTGCCCCCGGAGTCCAGGCGACTCCGGGGGTCTTCCGTTCCATCGACGCCCATTGCGCCCAGCTATCTGGCTGGGCTGCTTTTCATTTCGACCCTTGAAGTATGTCTATCGAAGGAGAGACCAGTGATCCATTGCCAGCGCGGCCACCCGATCCGGGGGCCGCAGGACCGACGACGTAACGGCCAGTGCGCCCAGTGTTCCCGACTGGCGCAACGGCGTTACCGGCAGCGATGCCAGGATGCCCTGAGGCAGGTCAGAGACACCCAAGCGTAACCGACTTACCTACAACGCAATTCAGCCCGCCTACGGCTAAGCCAGGCGGGTTTTTTCATGCCCACATCACGAAGGAGAAACAATGACCTCCGACGAAATCCCAGCCGAATGGCAGGAAGTCCTCGAAAAGATCGGCACGATCCTTGCTGAACGCGACGAGTACCGCGCACGGCTCGCTGCGATCGGCGCACTTGCGGCGGTGCCCGAATGACCGAGACCGAGACCCCCGATCCTGTCGAAGCTGAACAGGACGAAGTAGATGCTGACGGCTCGGACAGCCACGATCTATCCCCGAATACCGACGAGCGCCTTGCGTCCGCTCACGCGCTCCTAGAGACCTACCAGGCCAAGGAGATTGAGAGATTGGCCGCAGGGTTGAGCGTTCCTGCCGACCTGTTGACGCTCACCGGTACAACCGTGGCTGACTACATCAACGACGACGGCAGTGTGGACACCGACCGTGTCGAGGCCGCTGTTGCTGCGGTTATCACCGAACGTCCCGGATTGCGACGCCCCGCGCCCGCCACGGACCCAAGCCAGGGGCAAGGCAACGGCGTTCCGAAACCGTCCAAGCCGACCTGGGGCGGACTGTTCCACCCCTGACCCATCTCCATCGGACCAACTCGGCCCGATGACCGAGCGCGCTTGTAGCGCAAACCATCCCACATAGAAAGAAGATGCCCAATGGCAATGCTTAACTCCACCACCGCCGCCGCGTTCCTGCCCCAGGACTACGGCAAGCTGATCGACCTTGGGATTGCAGAGAAGTCCGTCGCGTCTCAGGTCGCAACCGTGCTCGCCACCGACAAGGAGACCATGCGCCTGCCGGTCTGGGTCTCCGATCCCTCGGTCGGCTGGACCCCGGAGAACACCGAGATTGCGCTGTCCGATGGTGCAACCGAAGAGATCGTAGTTGTTCCGAGCAAGGTTGCCGGTCTCGTCCGCATCTCGAATGAGCAGGCCGACGACACCAACCCTGCTGTTGCTGATCTGGTTGGCAAGTCCCTGGTCCGTCAGATCGCGGGTTCGATCGACAAGGCGTTCTTCTCTGCCACGACTGCGAACGGGCCGAGCGGTCTTGCTTCGGTAGCGTTTTCCTCGATCGACACTGACGGCACGTACTTGAACCTCGATCCGTTCGTGGATGCTCAGGCGCTCGCAGTCTCCAACAGCGCAGAGCTGAGCCATTTCGTTGTCGCTCCTGACGTGGCGACCGGTCTCGCCAAGGTGAAAGAGACCACGGGATCGAACCGTGGGCTCCTTGAGTCTGCCGGTGACGGCACTCTCCTGGCTGGTATTCCGATGATCGTCTCCCCGCACGTTGCGAACGGCGAGGTTTGGGGCTTGGACAAGACCCAGGTTTTCACCGTGATCCGCAAGGGTTCGACCGTTGAACGGGATCGATCCGCTGCGTTCTCTGCGGATGCCACTCTTGTTCGTGGCATCGCACGAGTCGGCTTCGGATTCCCGAACCCCGCTGGAGTCATCCGTCTGCACAACGCAGCCTGACCCAGTGGACCCCAGGGTGGCCCGGCTACCGGCCTGTGCCCTCCCTCCTCCCCGCTGCCGGGCGCGGGAGGAGGGCACCCCGGGTTACTCCCTCCCTCCCTCCCTCCCTCCCGGCAGGGCAGGGCAGGGCAGGGCAGGAGGGTCTCCTGGGTAAGGGGCAGGGCAGGCACCCCGGGTGGGGCAGGGGTGCGCTCCTCGGGGAGGGGCAGGCAGGGGCGGGATGGCCTAGTTGTTGTGGGTATGGACGTTGCTGACGCAGGACTGAAGTAGACGGGCTGGTCCTCGGCGCGAGAATGGGAATTGCGAC